>JBAZWY010000004.1:0-232162 GCA_041660125.1 Lentimicrobiaceae bacterium | reverse complement strand
ATGCCTTAAAATACAAATACGCACCCTTCGTAAAACGAAAATCTGTAGTACACAAATCTGAACTCGACGATTGCCAATTCATTGAACAGCAATTGTTTTTTTCGGATTAGCTGCAAGATGGGTTAAAGAATTATCTTTCAGCATAATAAACTGACTATCAACTCTAAGTTATTGTGATTCTTTTACATAAATAGTGTATTCCTTAAAAATACCAATAAGGTTTAGGTATCAGTCCAAGTATGCAATAACAATTAAAAATATTATGCAGGCATCCGTGAAACCCAGCCTGAGACTTCGTTTGCAACTTTGATATTGTATTCCAGCGAAATTTGTTTGTAGTTTATAAGGTCCACAATAGTTCCGATAAAGCAGAGACCGACTGTGAAAAAATAAAGAATACCCATTCCGATCTGGTCAGTCAGAAATCTCTGAATACCTGCAAAACCTAAAAAACCTGCAAGTGTGACAAGTAAAATCAATTGTGGGTCACGGCGACGGCTACGGTAAAAGTTAGCGAAATTCAGCAATTGCTGATCGGTATAGTTTTTTGTCATCGAATCAACATACGTCATTTCCTGCATGTCAAGTTCCGGCATCATTTGATAAAGTCTTGCGCTCATTTTGCTATGGTTTTAGGTTAAATTTGATTGTTTGTTTTATTGGGTATGTTAAATTTCAGTTCTTTAATTGAAGCTTTTAATTAATGTAATGTTTTCGGGTACAATGCTTAAGGTGTTTTAAATAGTTACACTTAGTTGTTTCCGGAACTTGAAATAATTTCTGAAAACGAATATAATTCGTACTACTAAAACAATAAGAGCAAATACAGCCATTGGGTGCATATTAAATGATTCGGTTAAATGTCCGTGCAGCAGTAATATCAGAGATCGACCTAATCCGCAACCAGGACAATGTTCAAATCCGGCAAGGCTCACTGGGCAGATAGTAAAATGTTCGCTCGAAGGCAGTGGTGAAACAGCAAAATACAGTATTGCCACTATCCATATAAAAGCCTCAAGGTTGTGAACCAGAAATTTAACCAGGTGAAAATCTTTTCTCATTAATTGATTGTTTCAGATAATATATTGACGCTGTTTGCTTGAAAAGGTTACAGGCATGGTAATCTGATAAATTATCAAAATTGATGAATTCCAGTGAATTAGAATCATTCGTATTTTTATAAGAATAAGATTTTGTAATTTGGCAGATAAAATTAAAATTTACTTGTTTGTTGTATTTTTCAAACAATTCATATAGGTTTGGCATAAAATTTTTAGCAATGAAAATACTGATAATCAATATAAAAGAATTAGTTGGAGTTGATGATGCATTCAATCCTTTCCTGAGCGGTGCCGCAATGGGAAAGTTAAAGACCATAAAAAATGCTTTCCTGTTTATTGAGAAAGGCCTGATACTGGAATTTGGAAGCATGGAGCATCTCTTCATTCCTGATGACTGGAAGAAAAAGGGAATTAAAGTGATTGATGCTACAGGAAAATTGGTTTTGCCATCTTTTTGCGATTCACACACGCACATGGTGTATTCCGGTAGCCGCGAAATAGAATATGTGGATAAAATCAAAGGATTATCCTATGAGGAAATTGCAAAGCGTGGTGGGGGAATTTTAAATTCAGCAAAGCGATTGCATGATGCTTCCGAAACAGAATTGATTGGTGATGCTCTCGCACGGCTGGAAGAAATCACCTGGCTGGGAACCGGAGCTGTTGAAATAAAAAGCGGTTATGGCCTTAATACAGAAGATGAATTGAAGATGCTTCGGGTTATCAGGGATTTAAAAAGTTTATCTCCGCTTACCATCAAGGCCACTTTCCTTGGTGCACATGCAATTCCTCTTGAATATAGAGGGAAACAGCACGAATATGTCGATATGGTTATCAACGAAATGATTCCACAGGTTGCTGCCGAAGAACTGGCTGATTATATTGACGTTTTCTGCGATAAAGAATTTTTTACGGTTGAAGATACCGAGCGTATATTAATGGCAGGTATGAAATATGGACTTAAACCAAAAATTCATGCCAACGAACTGGACTATTCCGGTGGAATCCAGGTGGGTGTTAAGTATGGCGCTTTGTCAGTTGATCACCTCGAATTTACCGGCGATGCCGAAATACGAGCGCTTAAAAATTCTGAAACCATGCCAACCATTTTACCCGGAGCTGCATTTTTCCTGAATATGGTTCATGCACCGGCCCGAAAAATGATTGACGCAGGCTTGCCACTGGCATTGGCAAGTGATTTTAATCCTGGTTCATCACCTTCGGGTAATATGCAGCTGATATTGTCAATGGGTTGCATTATGTATGGCATGACACCCGAAGAAGCTATCAATGCAACCACATTGAATTCTGCATACGCAATGGGTATCAGCGATGAACTGGGAAGTATTGCTATCGGGAAAAAGGCGAATGTTTACATCACAAAACCTATTTCAGGCTTTGAGTTTATGCCGTATTCCTTTGGTAGTAATAAGGTAGATACTGTGATTTTGAATGGAAAGGTACTATAGCTGGCCGGAAGAGTTCAACACTTTCTAACCTAGGCAGGTTAAACCTACAGCCATTGGACCAATAACTATTAGCAGTTCACTTTTTCATTTCGGCCACAGGTAATAGATGAATATAAGGTATAACCCGATCATAAAAATTCCATCGTCGCGTTTCATTGTATATTTCGTCCTGAAGAATGGCAGAAGCAGAAATGTTACTCCCAACATTACATAAAGATCAATATTGCTTATAGCTATCGCCGAAAGTGGATTCAGTGCACTTGAAATTCCAATAATTCCCAGAATATTGATAATATTGGATCCGATCACATTTCCAATGGCTATATTGTATTCTTTTTTTCGGGCAGTAACAATGGTTGACACCAATAATGGAAAACTGGTGGCGGCGGCAACAATTGTTAAACCAATAATTGTTTCACCAGCTCCTGACAAGCGGGCAATAGTTACAGTTCCTCTTAGTAGTATTTCCGATCCTGCCACCAGGAAACCTATTCCAAGCACAATCATTCCCACCTGCCAATACCATTTCATTTTACTGATCGTTAAGGACTGGTTATACTTGTCTATTCCCTCATTGCTTTTTTCGCGATGTGAAAGTATGATATTTAGAGAAGTATAGAGTGCCGTTCCTGCGAGTAAAATACCACCTTCGAAACGGCTGATTTGCCTGTCGGCAAATAAAAGCATAAACCCTAAAGTAACAAGTGCGAGGACAGGAATGCCGATTTTCAGCAAATTCATTTTAGGCCTTAATGGAGCAATTATAGCTGAAATGCCAAGTATAATACAGATATTGAAAATGTTGCTTCCGATAACATTTGCTATGGCAATATTTCCATGACCAAATAAGGCTGCATTCATACTCACAAATAATACCGGGGAGGCAGTTCCCAGAGCTACTACGGTTAATCCGGAAACCCGTGCTGAAATCCCGGTTTTTAGAGCCAGCGACGAACTGCCTTTAACAAGCAAGGAAGTACCTGAATAAAATAAAACGACAGATAACAGAATAAAAAAAACGGAAAGGAGCATATTCATATGGATTTATAGAAAAGATAAACTGTATCGAAGGTTTAAAGTTCAGTGGTAAGGTGCAAACCTTTGATTTTTGAATCAAAGAATCTTTAGGAATTGTTTCATTCTCAAGGTGAATTACGTTTCAAGATCAGGAAAAGTAGTGGGAAGTTTTGCAAAGTGACATCAAACAAACATTTCCAGTATTGCCCGTATTCTTTTTTCATCAGGAACTTGCAACTCATAATCGGCAACAGCAATAGAACTGCTCATTGTTACTAAAGGATGTTTAAAGTGCATTTTGCCGGGGATAGTGGAACGTGCAGATAGATGTAATTCCTTGGCACCAGTCAATTCAGCAATTTGTTTTACATTGTTAATGTTTACGCCGCTTCCTGGCATAATTGAAATCCGGTCTCCAGCTTTTTTAACCAAATGAGCCAGTTTCTCAATTCCCTGGTAAGCCGTTGGTTGTCCGCCTGAAGTCAGTATTCTTGCACATCCTGTATAAATAATAGTTTCCATTGCTTCATCCTGATCTTTAGTCATATCAAAAGCCCGGTGAAAAGTAACATTCATAGGAGCCGCGGTATCAACCAGGATGGATGTTCGTTTTTCGTCCACCGAACCGTCAGGATTAAGAATACCAGCAACAACACCTTCCATCCCGACAATTTTAGCCGCAGCTATATCCAGCAACATAGTCTCAAATTCTCTTTCAGAGTAACAAAAATCCCCTTCGCGCGGGCGGATCATAACGTATATCGGTATTTTAACGTACTTCCTTGCTAATCGCATAGTGGCAGCCGAAGGTGTAATACCGCCTTCGGCAGGCGCTGAGCAAAGTTCAATGCGATGAGCGCCTGCATTATAAGCCATTATAGCTGATTCAAGGTTAAATGCTGCAATTTCAATGATCATACCGAACGATTTTGAACATCAAAATTAACATATTTCATCATCTGAGAAAGCTTTTAGAAATTTCACTATCGTGTTCCAATTTGGCAGGATCTATCATTCATTTGCAAATGGAGATTTAATATTCTTCAAATGAGTCCCTTCATCAGTAATTTATTAATTTTGCGCAACTTTACATGTGTAATATTCTGCTAAAACATTGAAAAACAAAAATATATGAAGCAATTAATTGAGTGTGTTCCAAATTTCAGTGAAGGTGGCAACATGGCTATTATCAAACAGATCACCGATTGTATCGAAGCAGTGGAAGGTGTCCGCCTGCTTGATGTAGATCCGGGTAAGGCCACTAACCGCACTGTAGTAACTTTTGTTGGAGCACCAGACGAAGTGATAGAAGCTGCTTTTCAGGCAGTCAAAAAAGCTTCCGAAATTATTGATATGCGCACACACAAAGGCGAACATCCCCGTTTTGGAGCTACAGATGTTTGTCCACTAATTCCAATTGCCGGAATAACTATGGAGGAAGTTGTCGTATATGCCCGCACATTGGCTGATCGGATCGGTAGAGAGTTGGGAATTCCGGTTTATTGTTACGAAAATGCTGCTTTTACTGACGAACGCCGCAACCTGGCTAACAACAGGTCGGGGGAATATGAAGGTTTGCCTAAAAAACTTGTTGATCCACATTGGAAACCCGATTTCGGGCCGGCAGAATTTAACGAGAAAATTGCTCTTTCTGGTGCAATAGCTGTTGGTGCCCGCGATTTCCTGGTCGCATATAATGTAAATCTTAATACCACTTCAGTTCGCAGGGCAAATGCGATTGCTTTTGATATACGTGAAAAAGGTCGTCCTGTCCGTGAAGGCAATCTGGTTACCGGAAAAATCAAAAAGGACGGAAACGGAAAAGAAATATGGACACCAGGAACACTTAAAGCTTGCAAAGCCATTGGGTGGTTTATTGAAGAGTACGGTATTGCTCAGGTCTCTATAAACTTGACTAATATAAGTATTACTCCTGTTCATATTGCTTTTGAAGAAGCCTGCCTGAAAGCCCAGGAGCGTGGAATGCGTGTAACCGGTTCGGAACTGGTTGGATTGATACCGCTAAAAGCAATGACAGATGCAGGAAAATATTTTTTACGCAGGCAACAGCGATCAATTGGAGTTTCGGAAGCAGAACTGATAAAGATAGCAGTAAAATCTCTTGGTCTTGATGATTTGAAACCCTTCAATCCAAAAGAAAAGATTATTGAATACCTGTTGGCAAGCGATGATGATAAAAGGCTGGTACGTATGACCGTTGAAGATTTTGCAAATGAAACTGCTTCGGAATCGCCGGCTCCGGGCGGAGGTTCCATTTCAGCGGCAATGGGGGCGCTGGGCATTTCACTGGCGACAATGGTTGCCAATCTTTCGTCGCACAAACCGGGCTGGGATGACCGCTGGGAGGAATTTAGTCTTTGGGCCGAAAAAGGCCAGGCGTTGAAAGATGAATTACTAATGCTTGTTGATGAAGATACGCGTGCCTTCAATCTTATTATGGATGCATTTGGTTTGCCCAAAGGCAATGATGTTGAAAAAGCTACCCGAACCGCTGCCATTCAGGACGCGACGCGTTTTGCTATTGAAGTGCCTTTCAGGGTGATGCAACGCTCATTCGACTCCATGGAAATAATAAGAGCAATGGTTGAAACAGGGAATCCCAATTCCGTAACCGATGCAGGCGTCGGTGCATTGGCTGCCCGTTCTGCTGTAATGGGAGCTTTTCTGAATGTGAAAATAAATGCTTCGGGCTTGCACGACAAAACTTTCGTTGAAAAAGTACTCACTGAGGGAAACGTGATACAGGAAAGAACAATGGCACTGGAGTCGGAAATCCTTGTAATTGTAAATTCGAAGATTTCATAATTTTCAAACAAAATATAAAAGGCTGTCCGAAAAGTTGAATCGGGGTATAAAATATACCTGAAGTAAATTTATAACCGTTTTTGTGAATTTGGGACAGCCTTCCATATCTTCGGATTATTCTTTGACCGGAGGCGGGCAATATGGAGGATTTGATTCTTCCACAACGAAATTCAGGTAGTTATCCGGATTATAAATCGTGTAAGATGCTTCGTTATAAGTTTCAGTCCAAAGTTTCGGAGGTTTGGGCATTTTTTTACCCCATTTAAATTCATATCCGAAAAGTCCTCCATCCCGTTCTTCGATCATATCAATCTCTTTTTGGTCATAGGTTCTCCAGAAATACAAATTTGGGCTGTATCCTTTGTAAGCATTCCTTTTTATGCGTTCAAGCACCATAAAGTTTTCCCATAATCCTCCGGTGTCGTTTCGCATATCAGATGAATTGAAATTGGAAATCAATGCATTCCGGATACCATTATCATAAAAATAATACTTGTTTTTCCCTGATAATTCATTCCGTAAGTTACGGTTGAAAGCTGACAAGGAATAAATAATGAAGGATTTTTCGAAAAGATCGATGTAGCGGGCAACTGTTTTATTATCAATCTGCAATTGCCGGCCTATTTCAGAGAAAGATACTTCGTTTCCAACCTGTAAGGCAAGCATTTTCAGAAGGTTAACAACTGTTTTATGGCTCTTTATCTTATCCATTTCAAGGATGTCTTTGAGTAGATAGGAACCGGTTATTTCTTTCAGTATCGCTATTTTTTCGGCTTTGTTATCTGTTATAAGAATTTCAGGATACATGCCATAGATTAGGAATTCATGTAGCCTTAGCTGCAGATCGTGTTGTGAATAAACGTCCGAAAGTTCAAGTATCGAAACAGGAAACATGTTTAGCGTGGTCTTGCGTCCGGTAAGTGGTTCGCCTACCTGACCGGCAAGTGCAAAGGAAGCTGAACCTGTTAAAAGCACTTTCAGATCAGGAATATGATCTGTTATTAGTTTAATTCCATAGCCAACATCTTTAATCCGTTGCGCTTCGTCAACAACTAGGATATCTATTCCGCTAACATAATCGCGTATAAGTTGCAAATCCTGCGATTCGAAAACCTGCCGTGTACGGAAGTCATCACCTGTATCGAAACGACACCGTAGCTTTGATTGACTAAGGTATTGTTTTACCAGGGTTGTTTTGCCTATACGTCGGGGACCCGACACAATCAGTGCTTTCCCTTGTTTCCAGAGACTATCCAGATTGTCATATGCTCTCGGTAAATACATCGTGTCTTTTTTTTATAGCACAAAGCTATAACATTATAGGGAATTATAGTATTTATATTTAAATAAATATAGTAGTTTATATTCCTTATATTTATATAAAAATGGGGATTGCAAATCCTTATATTAAAAAAAAAAATCAATATGCTTATGACTCTATGTGAAGAGAAGTTGAAATGTTGAAATTTCGCAGATGAATGATTGTGATTTCCAGCGAGAAAAGTTCTGATGTTTAAAATAAATAAGTTAATTTACCTTTCATCTGAATACATTTGATGCCATTTGGGATAAAGAATTGCCGGCTTGCTTATAGTATCCAGAAATTCAACATCATCAGAAACAAGCTGCCAATCAGTGGCTCCAATATTTTCAGTAAGTTGCTGAATGTTTCGGGCGCCAATAATGACGCTTGCAACATTTGAACGGCGTAATAACCAGTTTAGCGCAGTTTGAGCAATAGTTTTATCGTAATTATTACCGATTCGTTCGAGTTGTTCAACGATTTCAAATCCCTTTTCTTCGTCAACTGGCCAATATTTAAGGCTTGAGGATTGTCGGTTGCTGCGACGGGAATCAGCAGGAAGTGTTGAATTTATCCTGAATTTACCTGTGAAAAATCCTCCTGAAAGTGGGCTCCAGCAAAGAATTCCCAATTGCTGATCTATACAAAGCGGAACCAGTTCCTGTTCTATATCCCGGGATCCTATCGAATAATAGAGTTGAGTTGTAATGAATTTTTCCAGGTTCAGCTTTTCTGAAATGGCAAGTGCTTTCATAGTTTGCCAGGCTGTAAGGTTGGAACATCCAATATAGCGTACTTTACCGCTTTTTACCAGATGGTCAAGTGCGCGCAATGTTTCTTCCATGGGTGTTCCCGGGTCATAGCTGTGAATCTGGTACAAGTCGATATAATCAGTGCCCAGGCGGCGCAGGCTGTTTTCACAACTTTTAATAATATGCGACCGGGAGAGACCAGTGTCATTAGGTTTATTGCTCATGGCAAAGCGAACTTTTGTTGAAACCACAACATCTTTCCTGGTATTGCCAAGAGCTTTGCCCAGGACAGACTCGGAAACACCCCCTGAATACACATCGGCAGTATCAAAGAAATTTACCCCCAGATCAATGGCAGTGGAGGTTATAAGATCTGCCTCTTTCTGAGCTACAGTTGCCAGTTCGTTTTGAGCCGAATCACCACCAAAGGTCATCACTCCCAGGCATATTTCTGAAACTTTAAGTCCTGAATTGCCTAAATATCTGTATTTCATAAGTGCTCCTTTTTAAATTTAACGAACTTTAACAGGGAATTTATTGGCACTAAATTAGAGAAAATCAAATTCGCAATAACGTCTGTAATAACTGAAAAACATACAATTATGTTCAAAAATATATGAAATCACACATTTATTAATAGTAGTTTGACTTATTGTTTAATCACAACTATAAACGTTATGTTGCTGTTATACAATAATTGTTTACTTTTGCATCCGCATAAAATGAACTTTTTAGACACATATTTTGTTGTCTTCAGTATTAACTAAAAATCAATGCATGACGAAGGTAAAAATTGAAAAAACTATAATAATTTCTTTTATTGGATTAATTGTTGCTTTTTTCGTCGGATTAGGCGGAAATATTGTAATAAAAGCAGGATCGCCTGCTTCAGTTTCGAAAACTGAAATTAATTTCGAAAAACGTCTTCAACAACTGGAAGACGACATGGCTTCAGGTAAAATTACCAAATACGATTATGATAGCCTGACAGAGATACTGCACATTCAGATACAACGCCAGGCAGTGCTTCAATATGATTCTCCACACACAGTTAAAATGCCCGGGTGGGTTACCCGGCTTGGAATCAATGAGCCCATTGGGATGAAACTTGACCCTGTGTTTTCAAGCTATACCTTTGAGGATGATCCGTCCGAAGGATTCAATTCAGTAACGTTAGTTTATGCCGGTGAATATACTAAAGCTATGGAGGAGGCTGCTAAAATTGCATCGAATGCAAAGCTTTTTGCAGGCGGAAATTTCAAAGCAAAAGGCAGCCCTGTTAACCATAATTTATCCGATAATCCAGGTGTGAGTTATTTAAATTATAACCTTGAAAACGCTGACCAGGATTTCCTGATCTCGGTTCAAGTAGCACCTTCGGGGAGGTTAACGATAATGGTAACTAATAACAAGCAGTTGAATGAGCGCCTGCTGGCGTATGAACCGTTGAATAATCGACAAAATAGTGCTTTAAAACGGAAAAAGCAGTAAGTTTGGGTTTTGAAAAAAACCAGGCAAATGTCATCAAATACTTACCGGACGGAGAATGATTCGCTGGGATCTATGCAGGTTCCGGCGAATGATTTATATGGTATTCATTCCTTGCGTGCTCAGGAAAACTTTCCTGATCATACACCCTTTCACCTGGAATGGTATAAATCCATGGGATTGGTAAAACTGGCTTGTTACCAGGCATATCAGAGCTTTGGGAAGGCTGTTGCTGATAGAAAACCTGAAACAGATCTCCCTTTTAAATTATTAGACAAACATGTCCTGGAAGCACTCGAAAGCGCAGCTACAGATGTTTCACAAGGGCTGCATTTTAATTCGTTTATTGTTCCTGCCATCAGCGGGGGAGCTGGCACCAGTATCAATATGAATGTAAATGAGATCATTGCTAATGTTGCGCTCCAAAAAATGGGACTTGTGCCGGGAACCTATGATCAGATTGATCCTATAGAAGCTGCAAATATTTATCAGTCCACCAATGATGTTGTTCCAACTTCACTCAAAATAGCCATCATGCTATTGCTTGGCGATCTTGAATCCTCAATAAATATAGTACGTCAGCAGATTGAAATAACCGAAGGTAAATACCGCAATGATCTTCGTATTGCTTACACACAGATGCAGGAAGCCGTGCCTTCGTCGTATGGCATGTTATTGAGTACATACAGCGAAGCATTATCGCGCGACTGGTGGCGGGTTTCAAAATGCTTTGAAAGGATTAAAATTGTAAATCTTGGTGGCAGTGCCGTCGGAACGGGTTTGGCTGTTCCTAAGTTTTTTATAATGGAAGTTGTGCCTGTTTTACAGAAACTTACCGGGCTTCCGGTTACCCGGAGCGAAAATCTTTCGGATGCAACCAATAACCTGGATTCGTTTGTTGAAGTGCATGCCATACTTAAAGCACATGCTGTAAACCTCGAAAAAATGGTTTCGGATATTCGCTTGCTGGCTTCGGATGTTGCCGGAATGCATGATGTAAAAATACCTCAGCGGCAGGTCGGAAGTTCCATAATGCCGGGTAAGGTAAATCCGGTGATCCCTGAATTTGTGATCAGCGCGGCGCATAAAATATATAGCAATGATATGCTTATCAGTTCGTTAAGCGCACAGGGTTGCCTTGATCTGAACGCTTATCTTCCAGCAATCGGACATGCATTACTCGAAAGTTTAAAGCTGTTAATTGCAGCCGATAAAACAATTGCTGATAACCTGATAACAGGCCTTACTATCGATTCAGGTACTAGTGCTGCCCGGCTGTTCAAAAGTCCGGCAATCACTACTGCTTTGAGTCCTTTGATAGGATATCAAAAGGCAGTATTGTTGTCGAAGGAGATGAAGGCCTCGGGGTGTGATGTGTTTGATGCAAATAAAAAACTAAACCTGATTGATGAAGATAAGCTTCGAAATGTTCTCAAACCTGAGAATCTGTTAAAAACCGGGTTTACACTTAATGATCTGATTTGATAATTGATTTTCCGGAAGGATGAGGGTTTTATAGTCATTATTTAGATAAATAGAATAAATCAGATAATAAGACTGTGGTTTTTGAATAGGTCATTTATGTTTGAGATTGTTATACAGTCTTAATGCTCAATTTAACAATTCTAAAAGTGAAAAAAGGTAAAGAAATCCGTCCGCATATCGGGATTTTTGGTAAACGAAACATTGGTAAAAGTTCACTTATCAATGTATTGGCAGGACAAGAAGTAGCCATTGTTTCGGATGTGCCTGGAACCACAACTGACCCGGTTTCAAAAAATATGGAAATTGGTGGCCTCGGCGCTGTTGTGCTTATTGATACAGCTGGTATCGACGATGAAGGCTTGTTAGGCGAAAAGCGCATTGCACGAAGCCGCGAAATGATAAAAAACATCGATTTGGCGATCCTGCTCATTACTGAAAATACCATAGGAGAATTTGAAAACGGACTTATTGGCGAATTCAACAAATTTGATGTTCCTTATTTTGTTGTCCACAACAAATCGGACCTTAACCAACTTTCAACTGAGACGGTATTTCAAGTTGAAAATGAATTTCATACTATAGTTTTGGAATTCAGTGTTTTAAATAAGTCAAGCATTGAGCCTCTGGTGGATCAAATGCGTATTTTCCTGCCCGAAACGGCCTGGAAACCCGGCACTTTGGTTGGTGACCTGATTTCCTATGGTGATACAGTTCTGCTTATCACACCCATCGATATTGAAGCACCCGAAGGTCGGCTGATACTCCCACAGGTACAGGTTATACGTGATGTGCTGGATCATGATGGAGTTGTTGTTATCTGCAAAGAGCGCGAAGTAGATGCCTATTTTAAGCGGATGGAACCTAAACCCAAACTGGTAATTACGGATAGCCAGGTTTTTCTGAAAGCGGATGCATCCATTCCTCCCGAAATTCCTTTAACAAGTTTCAGTATTATACTTGCCCGGCAGAAAGGCGATTTTCAGCATTATTTAAAAGGAACTCCCAAAATTGGCGAATTGAAAGACGACGACCGTATCCTGATCCTTGAATCGTGCAGTCATCATGTTTCGTGCGACGATATCGGAAGGGTGAAAATCCCTCGCTGGCTAAGCAATTTTACCGGTAAAAAACTGGAATATGAAGTAGTTGCAGGCCTGAACCAGATTCCCCGCGATATTCATGATTATGCCTTAGTGGTTCAATGCGGAGGATGTATGATTACACGCCGCCAACTGGTGAACCGCCTGAAACCCGCGATTGATGCGGGTATTCCCGTTACTAATTATGGAATGGCAATTGCCTATGTACATGGAATTTACAACCGGGCGATAAAACCATTTTTAAACAGTGGTGGTGAGAAGGCTGATTATTTGTAGGGAGGAATTGAATTTGCCATTAATGATATAGGAAATACAAAGAAATATCCTTTGAAGGACTAGTAAGGCGCACGAGCGAAACCGATAAAAGTAAAATTTTAGCTTTGAACTATGAAGAAAAGGCTGTATTTTAAATATATCAGCAAAATAGTTTTATTTAGAACTTAGCCTGTTAAAGCTAATAAGGAACTTTTAAAACCTGAATATTGGTCTTGTGAGTGCATTTGATGTCGGTGATCTATATTATAATTCTGCAGGATTTTTTCTTAAAGTGTCGAAATCATTTTAATCCAGGATTTTCACTGAATAGTGAATAAGAGAGGCTTGCTGCAGAATGGCACTTTTGAATTTACTTTTTGCAAAGTGAGTCTATATTCAGATTATTCTTTTTTTTCTGAACTGATGAGTTCATTTCTGATATTTCAGAGCCTGAACTTCCCTTTAAGTCGCTAAAAAAGTTAATTTTGCATGAAGTTAGTTACTTAAAAATTAAATATGGCTATTGATTCCATCATTTCACTCGAAGGCGTTTCTATTTTCCAGCGTGATAACCTCATTTTAGTGGATGTTTCACTTAGTATTCATAAAAGTGAGTTTGTTTACCTGGTAGGTAAAACCGGTACCGGTAAAAGCAGCCTGTTGAAAACATTATACGCCGATTTACCTTTGCGCGAAGGAAAAGCTGAAGTTGCCGGTTTTAGTATCCCTGATTTAAAACACAAAGAGATTCCGTTCCTTCGTCGCAAAATTGGGATTGTTTTCCAGGATTTCCAGCTTTTGAACGACAGAAGTATAAACGACAACCTGATATTTGTAATGAAAGCTACCGGATGGAAGGATCCGGATGCCATGCGCCACCGTATGAACGAAGTCCTCGACAAGGTTGGCCTGATCACTAAAGGATTTAAAATGCCTCATCAGCTTTCGGGTGGTGAGCAACAACGCGTTTCCATTGCACGCGCATTAATAAATGACCCGGCATTATTACTTGCCGATGAGCCTACAGGCAATCTTGATCCCGAAACATCGGATGGCATTATGCAATTGCTTTTTGATATCCAAAAATCGGGCAGAGCAGTATTTATGGCAACCCATAATTATGCATTACTGCGCAAATATCCTTCGCGTATCATAAAATGTGAAAAAGGAAAACTGATCGAAGTTGGTGAAGGATTAATCGGAATAGGAGAGGAGTAGGGTTTTATGATGTCGGATGTTGGATGTCGGATTTCGGATTTCGGATGTTGGATTTCGGATGTTCAATGTATAATAACTAATGTTGAAACCAGTAACCAGTAACCAGTAACCAGTGACCAATAACCAATAACCAATAACCAGTAACCAGCAACCAGCAACCAGCAGCCAGTAACCAGTATCCAGTAACCACACCTACCTCCCAAAAACCTTCCCAATAACCTTCTTTGCATTCACATCATCCGAAAACTGCTGCATAAGTAATTCGGCTCTTCCAGCTAGTTGGTTTTGATCAAATCCGGTTTTAAAGAGGGAAATTATTTTTTTCTTCATTTCAACCGCATTATCTGTAATTTCACAAAGGCTTTCGAGACCTGTGCCAGCCAGCATTTTGCTGTTTACCAGCATCCATCGGCCATTGTAAAGCGTATTGAGTAGCTTAAGCTTTAACCCGGTTTCCTGGAAGGTTACCAGAATATTAACCTGGGCATTCGCGATTAATGCTTCCATTTCAGCCTGGGGTGGGTTCGGGACAAGTTCGATGTTCTTATTCCGGGCAATCAGCTTTTTAAGCGTTTCCGGAGGGTTCATTCCAGCAATCTTCAGCGGAACGCTCAAATCATTAAAGATATCTTTAACCAGGTATTCCGCTGCCTGAAGATTTTCACTTACCGATAAATTACCGTGATACAGCACATATTCGCCTTTCCCAGGTTTGCATCTCACCTGGCTGTTTCCGTGAAAACAGGGCAAATACACAACGTCTTTTCCAGGAAATTGCTTTGAAAGGTAATCGCGGTCAGTTTGGGAAACAACCAACATCATAGTTGCATGTTTTAATTGTTTCTGATAAAGACGTAGTTTTAAACTTTCAACCAGGAAAAAGCCTTTTCGTCCCAGGTTTTTCTCTGATTTATATAAATTGAAATAATAATCATGTTCAATGTTGCTTTCGCGATAAATAAGCGTCCGACCTTGTATGGATTTATGATTGAGATAATAACAGCTGTGAAGTCCCTCGAAGAGTATAGGGTAATTATCGGCAAGCAGGTTCTTTAAAAGCATATCCGACTGCCGGCTTTGAACAATATACGGTTTAAGCGAAAGATGGGAAATAAATCCGGTTTTTCGCGGATAATAATTCACGGAGGAGCAATACAAATTGAGTTCCGGGGCTTCCCGCCTGTCGTATTGAAAGCAATGCAGGTGTATTTTTATTCCTGCTTTGTGCAACGCTTTCAATTGGTAAAAGACATCAATCGCACCTCCATAGTTTGCAGGAAACGGAATGCTGAACGAAACGATATGTAAATGATATTCAGGCATAAGGAGCGAATATTTCGATAAGGGTGTTTTTTTCGTTCTCCCAATTCAATTCAGTGGCTGCTAGTTGGGTGTTGCTTTTATAGAACGCTAACCGGGATTCATCCTGCAACATATTTTCTAATTTTGCTGCAATATGTTTTGGGTCATGATTATCAATAAATTCTCCGATATGGTATTGCTGAATAATATTTTTCAATTCGACCAAAGGTGTTGCAAGCACCGGCACCCCGGCATAAATATAATCGAACAGCTTGTTAGGAAGGCTATACCTGTAATTTATG
Organism: Lentimicrobiaceae bacterium; assembly: GCA_041660125.1. Lineage (GTDB taxonomy): Bacteria > Bacteroidota > Bacteroidia > Bacteroidales > UBA4417 > UBA4417. Next base: position 216,584 of record JBAZWY010000004.1, on the reverse strand, counting down.
TTGGTGTCTTTATCAATGGCAAGCCCGATATCAGCATTGGCAGTGTAGCCGGCCAGGTTTTCGGGCGATTGCCGGGAAACGAACTTTACCTTTTGGAATAACGACAACTCATTCACCATGTTTTGCAGTAAAGGAAGCACATCGCCTCCGCCAACAATCAGAAGTAATGCATTATCAATATATTGCATCGCCTCAACAGCTTCCTCGGCACCGCGTTGAATGTTGATTCCTGAGCCTTGCATCAAAATGATTTTTTTATCTTCAGGCAATCCGAGTGCTTTACGCGAAGGGATTTCCCGAAGGTCACGTTTGAGTGGAATATTTCTGACAATCCTGAATTTTACATGGTATTCCTGTTCAAAAAGATTTGCTATACTGGCATTTATTGTGATACAACTGGTAAGTTTCGGAACAATTGTTTTTTCTATCCACTTCCATATCCGCTGCACTTTTGGCCTGTTGACCAGTTCGGGTGTGGCTGTAAAATACTCGTGGCTGTCGTACACAACAGGAATGCGTTTCAATTTATGAACAAGGTAATTAGGTAAAAGCGTATCCAGGTCATTACTCACCAGCAACTCAGCAGGTCGTGAAAGAAGCAGGAAGAACAGCCTGATGTTGAATTCAGCATAAAATAACGGCCCTTTTTCCCACAACAACCGCATCCGTAAAGTTTCGTATGCCCTATCAGGCATGTGCGGACTATCGAATTTGCGTCGTCCGACCATCAACACTTCAAATCCCAGGTCAGCCAGCACGCTTGCGGTTCTGCCCACACGCTGGTCTGTTACCAGGTCGTTAATCACCGAAATGATAGCCCTTTTCTTTTTCATGGCTGCTATTGAAGTGCGAAAGTAAAGTTTTCGAACGAATTTTTAATAAACATACCCGATATTGAAATGGATAAATTATTTTTACCAAAAAATTGGAGAACTGTAGTACTCTGAGAAAACAGAAATTATAGGAACAATAACTCATATAATTTTATTAAGTAATTCTACCTGAACTTATTATGTCACAATACCCGGATATACGAGAAAATGTTTCTCTTCACTCATTCAACACTTTTCATATAGAATCGATAGCCCGCTATTTCACCGAAGTCAGCAGTATTGGGAGTTTAAGAGATCTGATAGCTTCTGGTAAGTTAAACGAAAATCTTTCGTTATTGCTTGGCGGCGGAAGTAACCTGCTTTTCACGGGTAACTTTAAAGGAATTGTTGTTCATATAAATAACAAGGGCATTGAAATAGTAAACCGTACGGAAGATTCCTTAATGGTAAAAGCTTCATCTGGTGAAAACTGGCATGAATTTGTCATGCATTGCGTGAACCAGGGTTATGGAGGGCTCGAAAACCTGTCACTTATTCCCGGTAATGTCGGGAGTTGTCCTATTCAGAATATTGGCGCTTACGGAGTTGAAGTGAAAGATAGTTTTCATTCACTGGAGGCAATTGATTTGCAAACGGGTGAACTGAAAGTTTTTACAAGGGAAGATTGCCGTTTCGGTTATAGGGACAGCATTTTTAAAAATGATCTGAAAGGTAAAGTGGCGATCTGGTCGGTAACATTTACACTGAAACTCAACCCTGTTGTACACATTGAATATGGTGCCATTATGCAGGAGTTGGCAGCCATGGGAGTCGAAAATCCGGGTATAGCCGATGTCAGCAAAGCTGTTTGTAATATAAGGCAAAGTAAATTACCAGATCCTAAGATGCTCGGGAATGCAGGAAGTTTCTTTAAAAACCCTGCTGTTGAAATGGAATTTGCTTCTAAACTGGCTGATGCATTTCCCAAAATGGTTTCGTATCCACTGGCTGACGGGAATGTTAAACTTGCAGCCGGCTGGTTAATAGAGCAATGCGGATGGAAAGGTTTCCGCGAAGGCGATGCAGGTGTACATCAAAGCCAGGCGTTGGTTCTTGTAAATTATGGAAATGCGACCGGGAGCAATATTCTTACCCTGGCCCATAGAGTTCAGAATTCAGTATATGAGCGATTCGGGGTAAAATTGGAGATGGAAGTGAATGTGATCTGAGATTTGTGATCTTTGAATTACCGTTATTAATTAATTGATTCTCAAAGTTCCTGGTCACTGGTAACTTGTAACTGGTTGTAAAATCAACTATTCCATCGCTTTTTCAATACATCCCCACAATTTCTGTGCTGTTTGTTCCCACGAAAACATCTTTCTCTGTTCACGGCCTGCAACGATCAGTTTCTTCCTTAAACCGGTATCCGATGCTATTTTTTGCATGGCATCAGCAATGGAATTTATGGAAAACGGGTCTGTTAAAATGGCAGCATTGCCTGCAATTTCGGGCATGGAAGTTATGTTTGAAGTAATCACCGGTGTGTCGCAATGAAATGCCTCAAGAATTGGAATTCCAAAGCCTTCGAAATACGAAACATAGGTGAGCGCCAGGGCGGAAGCCATCAAAGAAGCCAGTTCCGGATCGGTAATCCGGCCTGTAAATATCACGTCTTCACGGTATTCCATTCCTTCATACGCTAACCTTATTTCATCGGTCCACCACATCCGTGCACCGGCAAGCACGAGTTTTATCCCTTTGGAATCGCCTTTTTTAAACAGATCGAATGCGTTGAAAAGATTCACCAGGTTTTTGCGTGGATGCAGCGTTCCGATAAAGAAAAAATATGCATGTCCCTGCGAAAAGGTTTCCCTGGTTTTTTGTTGGTCTGCTTCGGGTAATGGTTTGAAGATACTACCTGCCCCATTGTACACCACGTCAATTTTGGATGTATCAACATGGTACATGCTACTAATATCGGATTTTGAATATTCGGAAACAGTAGCTATCCGCGAAGCTTTTTGAGCAAATTTCGGCATCATGACAGAATAGTATTTGCGCATCAGGAACGGAATATCTTCCGGGTAATGCTCGAAATTTAGGTCATGGATAACATTTACTGATTTAACACCAGATGCCAGCGAAAGAAAACCATCGGGTGAAAGGAAAATATCGGGTTTTGTCAGAGTAAAATGCAGGGGAAGTGATGCTTCGAACCAGGCAAGGAACAAAAAAGGATGTCGTGCCTGCGGGTAAATTATAACCGGGTTTACATTCGAATTATAAATAAACTGCTGGTCGTATTTTCTGTCGAAGTAAAAATAAAACTGATGTTCAGGATGTTGAGTCGTGAGAATACGCAACGTTTCATCGGCAAACCTGCCAATGCCATCCATTCGCCTGGTCAATAGAAGTCGAGTATTTACAGCAATTTTCAACTTAGCAGAATTCAGTGAGTGTAAATATAGTTACGCAAACCTAATGAAATAATTGTGAAATCAACCTAAATTTATACGTATTTTAATGTGTGACTCAAAAATAATCCTACCTCCGTGTCGCAATCAGGAGGAGAAATTGAACCAGAAAATCTACTGGATCCGATACTTACAATTTCACTTTGTACCTTAAGTTAAAAGAACAATTAAATGTACTATTTTCGATCTAAGACCGCTCCCTATATCCCAATGTCATTTAGTTAAGGATATTTCTTTTGAATATCGAACAAGGAACATCGATTTTTGATTTTCGAAGTTTCGCTAAATCAATGATGTACATCTAAAATCTTAAATCGTTAATCCTTGTTCTTAAATCAGTTAATGCTTAACTAAATGACATTGCCCTATATCCCTCTCTGCGGAGAGGGACTGGTTGGGTGCAATGTTCTGATTATACGACATTATTTAATTCCCATTACTTAAAGTTCCTTCTGGAGAATATCTTTTAAAAACAAACAATAATATGTGCTAAGTATATTCATAAAAAAATCAGTCTCAGGACAACAAATACGGGTTTTGAAAGTTATAAAGACTACGACTTTATAAGATGCTAAAGTGATCTGGCTGTTTTAAGTTCCGAATTTTATTCTCCAATAAAATCTGTTTTATGCAGTGAAATTATATCGAATAATTACCGATTGAATGTTTTAGAACCAGATGAAGATTTATAGGTTAAGTTTAATTCAATTGTTTAAAGTCATAGAAAAATGAAGTACAGTGAAGTACAGTTGGAATAGCAGCAGCCCTTAATACAAAGACTATATTCGGATACGGAAATGGAGTTTTAGTGAACAATAAATCAGGAAATCGAACAAACGAAATTTATTTTTCAAATATTGCCAGCATTACAGGCCTAAAACATGAAGCGTAAATTTATAACTAACCTTGGTTTCCTGCTTTTTCTTAATCTCCTGGTTAAGCCCTTCTGGATTTTTGGCATCGACCGGACAGTACAGAATATAACAGCTCCGGGTGAATATGGTTTCTATTTTACGATTTTAAATTTCACATTTCTTTTTAATATTCTTCTCGATTTTGGGATTACCAACTACAATAACAGGAACATAGCCCAAAACAATCACCTGTTAAACAAACATTTCTCGGGTATTGCCGTACTTCGCCTGGTTTTGGCAGTTATTTATTTTGTAGTCATTTTTAGTGTCGCTGCTATCATCGGTTATGATTCACGGCATTTCTATTTTCTTGTTTTCCTTGGAATTAATCAGTTTCTTATATCGTTTATACTCTACCTGCGCTCCAATATTTCGGGCTTGTTATTATTTGCCATCGACAGCACTATTTCGGTGCTCGACAGGGTTTTAATGATACTGATATGCAGTGTGTTGCTATGGGGACATATAACCAGCGAGCATTTCCAGATTATTTGGTTTGTGTATGCACAAACGCTTGCATACCTGCTCACGGCTTTAGTCGCCATGTTAATCGTGATGAAAAAAGCAGCTTTTAAACGCCTGCAATGGGATCCGAAATTTTTTATTCATATTATAAAGCAGAGTTTCCCTTTTGCTTTGCTGGTGCTGCTCATGTCGTTTTACAACCGTATCGATTCGGTTATGCTCGAACGTTTGCTGCCCAAAGGTATTGGTACCGGGCAAGTTGATATTTATGCAAAGGCATTCAGGTTGCTGGATGCAGTTAATATGATTGCGTATCTCTTTTCAGTTATTCTTATCCCGATTTTTGCCAGGCTTATTAAAGATAAATCCCCTGTGGAAGGGATGGTTAAATTGTCGTTTACAATTATTTTTACGATCTCGATGATCATTGCCACCACTTCCTCCTTCTTTAGCAACCAGATCATGGAATTGCTGTATGTTGGGCAGGTTCATGAAGCGCAAAAGGTATTCGTGTTCCTGATCATCGGGTTTATCCCGATTTCGGCAACGTATATTTTTGGCACATTGCTCACAGCCAACGGAAGTTTAAAAGCACTTAATATTATGGCTCTTACCGGCATGATTATAAATATCAGCCTTAATTTTATCCTCATTCCTCGTTTGATGGCTGTCGGTTCAGCGTATGCAAGCCTGGTCACTCAATTTGCTACAGCCATTATACAGGTAGCCATTGCCCAGCGAATATTTAAATTTACCATCAACTGGAGGTATATTTTTACATTGGTGTTTTTTGCGGCAGGAGTAGTCTTAATAAATCTTTTTGCAAGGAATTTGGCGTGGGATTGGCGCATTGCTTTATTGGCGGCAGGTTTCGCTTCAGTAATCTGGGCTTTTATATTGAGATTAATAAGCATTGGAGGGTTTATCAGGTTGATGAAGAGTGAATAATGCTATATTAAATTTTATTCAGGGAAATGGAAACGAGATTTTGCTTTTAAATGGAACCTCTGTTCCAGTGCCGCAAATGCTACAAACGTGCGATAGGAGGTTCATTTTTTATCAGAACTAATTCGTCTTTTATCAGCACTAATTCGTCTTTTATCAGTACTAATTTATCTTTTACCTGAACTAATTCAATTTTAACTCGAATTAGTTCATTTTTTACTCAAACTAATTCATCTTATAGCTGTACCAGTTTATTTTTTTACGCAGTAAGTTTATATAAAAAGCAGGAGGGGCTCTAATCAAGCCCCCCTCCGCTAATAAATGCACCTTAATACATGTTGTAAGCGATTGATTATTTGGCAGGTGCTCGTTTTCCCTGCCCCTCAAAGCGTTGTTGTAAATCATCGCAAACAGTTTTAGCGCCGGGGCGGCCATCACGCGACTGAACCTTAACGTTACGGTAATAACTTAAAGCCGACGAATATGCCTCGGAGCCGGACAAAATCGAAATATCTTCGAGCAAGCGGACAAGTTGGGATGCAGATGCAAGAATACGGTTGCTTGTTTTAAATCCGTTCACATCTGTAGCCAGTTCTTCAGCATTTACATAGTCGGGTTTAAACTGGGGATGTGTAACAGCATAAGATGCAACTTTTTCAACAAAAGGAAGGGTGGCATCAGCCATTTTGGGGAGCGTTTTGCGATCTGTATCCGAAAGTACTACCATGAAAGGTTTCAGGATATCGTTAATTGTTGTAAATGCCTCATCAATTCTAGTCTGATCGGCATCGGGAATCGAAAAATTAATGCGATTGTCAGTCATAGTTATAAGATTTTTTAAGTGATAAAAATAGGTTAGATGTTTTTACAATTCAATTTTAACAATGAAAATTCTACAATAGAGTAAAGGTGCATGAATAAGTTTTACAAATATAGCAAAAGTTATTAATTGATTATTTAAAAGGGTTAATTTTTTATTTGTTGAAAATGTTTTATGCTTAAAAATCAATGGGGACAATAGGGCTGGGTTTGAATAAGTCATAATTTTTAATAATTTATTAATAACTCAGGCTAAAAACCGTATTACCTTTTCTATTTATCTGGATTAAGGCCTATAATAAAACTATTTTAACCTGGGTCCTGCATTTTAACCTTAAAAAATATTGCTATGATAAAACATTTACTTCTCAGTGCATGCCTTCTTCTGATTTCATTATCCCAACTTTTGGCCCAGCAATATACCTATGTATATGACGCTGCCGGTAATCGTACAAAGGTAACCCTGCTAAAAAGCAGCCAGGTTGATCCGGCAAACATTGAATCAAAAGAAGCTGTGGTTGTTACCGACGAAGGCCGCGAGTTTAAACTCTATCCAAATCCTACCAAAGGGCTGGTAACCATCGAATGCCCCGGCTTAACAGAGGATTCAAAAGTTACATGTACTATTCACGATGCCAGCGGCAGGTTTATTTCCAATGCCGTTTATACCGGCCAGCAAACTATTAAATGCGACCTGAGCAATGTGCCTAATGGATTATATATACTGCAAATCAAATTACCGGACACGCAACATGTGTTAAAAGTATTAAAGGAGTAATTCTACTATTTTATTGAGGTTAAGATTAAGGTATAGGTTGAGTATATATGCGCTTAACCTCAACCTCAACCTCAACCTCAACCTCAACCTCAACCTCAACCTCAACCTAAACCTAAACCTAAACCTTATTGTAATCCCTATTATAAACAATAAATATTTACTTTATGAGAGCCCGTTATAACCTTTTATTTATCATCGCAGTTTCTTCCTTTATCTCTTTATCAGCCCAGGTTACATTGCCGATTCGTCAACTCGATACTACCCTTATGGTAGGCGCAACTCCCGGCGGTGCCAGTGTTAACGGAAACGGGGCGGCAACCTACTCCATACCCATATTTGTTTCGCCCGGTACGGCGGGGTTGCAACCCAATATTTCAATCGAGTACAATAGTCAGGTATCAAATGGCGTTCTGGGTGTTGGGTGGAATATAGCCGGCTTATCTGCTATTACGCGCGCGCCAAAGGATTATTATCACGATGGTATAATCAAAGGAGTTGACCTGCAAAACGATGACCAGTTAGAATGGGATGGAAACCGTATAACGGCTTATACCGGTGGCAGTAATGGAGCCGAATATGCTACCGAATCAGCAAGATTTGCTTATATTGTTTCGCTTAACCCTAATTCAAGCATTGGGCCAAACTCTTTTAATATTACTACAAAAGATGGAATGAAGCTTGCCTATGGTGAAACTGCTGATTCAAGAATCGAAGCTCCAGGCTCTTCAAAAGCGTTAATTTGGAGGCTTAACCAAATGACAGATATTAATGGCAACTATATCAAATATTACTATACCGAAATTAATGGCGACTCTTATATCGACAGGATTGAATATACCGGGAATAACACAACAAATCCTGCCCTGGCGCCTTACAATGTGCTGAAGTTTACTTACGAGGACAGGCCCGATAAGATCATGTATTACGTGGGTGGCATAAGCATCAGTCAAACCAAACGGTTGACAGGTATCGATATGATCAGCGAGACGGTACCTGTAAGGCACTATTCCTTCACCTATCTGCCTGTTGCAACTCCTAATTTGGATTTTGAAAAAAGCAGGCTTGCGCAAATACAGGAAACCGGAACTTTAAATGGTGTTAGCAAAGCGATAAATCCTACTGTGATAAATTGGGGTCCGGATAATAATACGGTTTCTGAAATTTCTATCACCGGTAGTTATCCGGGTTATGTTACAAAATCCTATTTTAGTGATCTTAATGGCGACGGGCTTACGGATCAGTTTGTTTTACGTAAGTTATCCTCAGCTACGTATTATACGCAGTGGTACTATTATCAATCAAACGGAACAACCATAACAAACACTTCATCAGGAAATATTGGTGTTAAAAATTGCGATGGGGCGTATATCGCCGATATAAACAATGATGGTAAAAACGAAATTCTACTTAAAACAACAGAAACCACTACTGTAACTGAATGCTATCCATGCGAAACACCTGTGGGTGCAATACAGCAAACAGACACTACTGCTATCGGAAATGTTGTTAATGCGGCTTTGGAATTAAACAGTATGAATTTGAAAACAGCTGATAGCACTGTGCTTAATGTGATACAATCTGTCAATCCTGGCCAATGTTGTAACACCTATTATTATACCTATTATTGGGCTTTCAATTTTTCAATTATCAATAATACCCTGGTAAGGGGAAATGTTACCGATGATATTTATTTACCCACCACCAGCGTTAAAATCATACCAGGTCAATTCAATAGCGATGGCAAAACCGATTTGCTGATTATTAATCCGGATAATAACTTCAGTATAGTAACAGGTTTTTCGTTAAGCGCGAACCCCAATTTTGATACCCCTCAGAGAGTTGAAATAATTGATTTCGACGGGGATGGCCTTGATGAAATTTTTGTATTGAAGGACAGTACCTATACAGTATTCAAATTAAACGAATCCAATTTGTCATTTACCATCCTTGTGAATGGGACTTTATCAGGGGCCAATTCAGCGAACCTCAAAACCGGTGATTTTAACGGGGATGGTAAAACTGATATAATTATACGTAATGCAAATGATTTTAAATTTTCGGTCTATTTAAGTACCGGAATTGGGCTGGTTGGCCCCAAAAACACACGAACTGATGTAGAACTGGACGGCACTGTGGCTAATATAGAAAGCGATTTTTATATTTCGGACCTCAATGGTGATGGCAGGGATGATATTCTTGACTATTACTCTCAACTAGCTACATGTCCTCCTGGTATTGTTAACGATGGAAATGGCGTATTGAACGAAAGTCCTGGTTTTGTAAAATATTATTCAAAGTTTGATGGCGAATTAAGTTTATATGGATTTCAAAAAATTGATGATGGACTTACCAATAAGCCGGTATCAATTGATGTTGCGGATATTGACGGAGATGGCATTAAAGATGCCGCGCTAATGTTGTACCCCAACTCTTGGCCGGTTACTGCTAATTTTAACGGAATACTTTATAAAAATTATGCCCGATTGCAGAAATACCGGGTCCAAACCATCAGCAACGGGCTAAACCAGGCGGCAGGATTCTCCTATATTTCGCTGGCAGCGGCAGGTACCGGCAAATACACCAAAGGGAAAATAGCTATCTTTCCTGTAATCAACATTCAACCAGCCCAATTTGTAGTTTCCACCTTAACTACCCACGCGGGTTACATGAACGGCGGTAATTATGTATATTCCGTTACCGATTTCAGTTACAAAGGCGCTCGCAGCCATTTGCAGGGCAAAGGATACCTGGGTTTCGACACCTTGGTAAGCGTAAATAACCTTTCGAATATAAAAACCGAATCATGCTACGGCATCAACAGCACCTATTTTTTCAGGTATCCTCTTGCCGTAAATTCATATGTGGCAAATGTAGCAGCTAATAAAAAAACATTTACTTTTACAACGCTGTCAACAGGTACGAAAAGGTATTACAGTTATCCGCTTCAGGATATCAGCAACGACCTGGTAACCAATACCACTGTTACACACGATTATACGTTTGATAATGCGGGCAATATGTTAACCGACAAAGCTACATTTGGGTCCGATGCCGTGGTAACTACTACCAATGATTATATATTCAAGGGAGGATATATTTATAAGAATAGGCTAAACAGCAGCATCGTATCCTCGGTTTATACCGGGCAGCCGGCTTTTGCAACAAAAAAATCATTTACCTACGACACAAAGGGTAATTGCACCTCTACTATTGATTTTGCTGACCAGGCTAAACCAATAACCAGTACTTATGCTTTTAATAGTTATGGTTTGCCGGTTAGTATTACCATTTCAGCTATCGGTATCACCTCTCGTATCAGCAGGACGGATTACGACCCCAAATACCGTATGCCTGTCCGTACCATTAACCCGGTGGGCTATAAGTCATCACGGACATATGATTATAAATATGGAGTAGTACTTAGCGACAGCGCGGCAAACGGGTTGATTACTACTTACCGTTATGATGAATTCGGTCGTATGGATACAACCCTGATGCCCGAGGGATACGCCATTACCCAACGCCTGGCCTGGTCCAAAACCGGCGATCCAACAGGAACCTTTTATAGCAGTACTATTTTTGTGCCAGGCAAGCCAACAACCAAAGCTTATTACGATATACTCGGGCGCGCCATCCGTTCCGAATCCACCGGTTTTGCCAACAAAACGATATATACCGATGTTAACTATGTACCGGCTACTCCCTATGGAAAAGCAGGCATGTTAACCTCACAATCCTTGCCTTACTATACAGGTGAAACGCCTCAACCGGTAAAGTATAAGTACGACGCTTATGGCCGTAACACCGAAATAGACGACCGCGCTATGACCAACAAATCAAGCTATAGCGGTAAAACAGTTACCAACACCGATGTGGCCAACCGTACATCAACCAAAACCGTGAATGCCCTTGGCAACGTTACAGCGGCTATCGATAATGGGGGCAGCATTGCCTACCTGTACCACAGCAGCGGCCAACCCTGGCAGATTACCGCTGCAGGCGCGGTAACCACCATAACCTACGATGCCTATGGCCGCCAGCTAACCCTTGCCGACCCCGATGCAGGCACCACCCGCTATACGTACAATGCTTTTGGCGAACTTGCCTCGCAAACCGATGCCAACGGCAATAAAGATACTTTGCTTTATGATGCCATTGGCAGGGTAACGCAGAAAACACTAGGCGGCGATTTAACCACCTATGTATATAATACTTCCGGCAGGGCAATAGGGCAACTAGCTTCAATTACGGGTGCCAATGGCGCAAAGCAGGAGTTTACCTACGATGCGGCTTATGGATGGCCTGCAACCGTAGTGCAAACAATTCCCGGCCAGGCGTCTAAATTTACTACCTCCTACACCTACGATATATTTGGTAATAATACCAAAATTACTTATCCTGAAACCGGGTTTGCCGTTACCAACGTATTCGACAAGGGTACGTTAGTTAAAGTAAACCGTACTAGCGATAATTATACATTATGGCAACTCTATGATATATCCTCGCATGGTATGCCGTTACGAACTGTATTTGGCAACGGGCTTTTCACAAATTACACTTATGATATGGATCAGCTGTCGCAGGTAATAACTGACGGAGGCATGCAATTCGAAACCTATACCGTTAACCATCCTAATGTCGGCAATGTAATGTTCCGCAAGGACAGCATTACCCACCAGTACGAAAACTTTACCTACGATAACCTCGACAGGATTACCAGTACTAAATATAAAACATTGACAGCACAAAATATTGCCTATTCAGGCAATGGAAACATTACTTCTAAATACGATGGTGGTACATATTCATACGACCCCGCCAAAGTGCACGCTTTTACAACAGTTACTAAAATCACTGGCAGCGTAACCCCGCCCTTGCAGAATATAACCTACACCAAGTTTAACAAGGTTAATACAATACAACAGTACAAGAAACCTGTACTTTATTCCATTACTTACGGCCCCGACGAACAACGTGTAAAAACCGTTTGTACGGATACGCTGAATAATACTACCACAAATTTTTATGCGGGTAGCTACGAAAAAGACTCAACTTCGGCAACCACCAAGAAAATACATTATATAATGGGTGGCACAGGCCTGGTTGCTGTTTATATTATATGGAAAACAGGTACTGTTACCAAAGACACCCTGTATTATGTATGTACCGACCGCCAGGGCTCAATTACCGCTTTATTTAAACAGGACCGCAAATTAGCCGAGCGTTACAGCTACGATGCCTGGGGAAGAAGAAGAAACCCCACCGATTGGACTGATTATAATGTAAAAGCCCCGCGCCTAATAGCCCGTGGCTATACCGGCCATGAGCATTTGGATGGCTTTGGCTTAATAAATATGAACGGAAGGATGTACGACCCGGTAATTGGCCGTGTACTAAGCCCTGATCCATTTGTATCATCACCCAACTTTACACAGGGCTACAACCGGTATAGTTATTGCCTTAATAATCCACTTAGATATACGGATCCGAGTGGCTATTACGAGCGTCCTTCCTGGGGGATGACTCACACATATTATCAGGGTAGCTTTGGACCAGGGTATGGCGGATCAATTGGACCTGGCTCAGGAAACCACTGGAGTGATGCTCTACGGGACGAATATGGTAACTTTATGATTGGGAGTGCGAGTTCTTTTAACAATATGTATGGGCCCGGGGCATATAGTATTGCCCAAAGTTTAGCCAGTAATTCAGATTTTATAAGTCAGTGGCGGCAGGGGTTGATTAGTATTGAAAAAATAAGGGAGAATGGGGGCTATTATGTTCCAGTTGCGACCCAATATAATAACTCTGCTAAAACCTGGATTGATACTCCCGAGGGTAAAGCAATACTGCTAGGTGGCCCATCTACAATAATGCAATGGGTTGCTGTGAGTGGAGCCCAAGGTGGAGGGGGTTGGTTAACAGCAACTGACCATACAAACAATGGAATAGGAGGTTTTGGGGCAGGAATGAGTAATCTTGGAGGTAATTTTAGAATGAATAATTCCAATGGATTTAGTCCTAAGTTTTATACAAAACCCAATGCCGCAGGAAAAATATTTAATGGTGGTTTTGGAATTAAAACATACAATACCACAAATTGGGGAAAAGGAATAGGATATGGGTCTCTTGGAGTAAGCTTTGTGATTGGCGGAATTAATGTGACTAATGGATGGCAGCAAGATGGACATACTTATGGAGCTAATACTCAAATGGCTTTAGCCCAATCATCTCTTGGAATTACCGGAGCATGGACAGGAGCAGAAATTGGAGCTGCTATTGGTGTATGGTTTGGAGGCGTTGGAGCTATACCAGGGGCAGTAATTGGAGGTGTGATTGGTGGAGTAGTTGGAGGCTGGGGAGGCTCAAAACTTGGTGAAACAGTTGTAAATAATTTTTCTTCATATTAGAATTTTATGGAAAGATTTTGGAATTTAATTTATTATTTCGCGTACAAAGGTGATTATAAACTTCACTTATTATTTAATAAAATCAATCCGGCATTACTATTATATAAGCTCAATCTTTCTAAAAGAAGGTTTGCAAAAATAGGTGTTGATAATCCTGTCGAAGAACTAAATAAATCATTTGAAAAGTCTGATACTGGAATTAGTAGCTTTAGGGCTGGGGGATTGATGATTTTACTGATAGTTCTATTTTGTTTTGGAATAGGCTTTATTTACATCGGTTTGTTAAGGATTAGTTATTTTAACGCTAATATATTTATTCTTGTATTGCCTATAACTTTGTTATTTAACTACTTTCTATTATTTAGGCATAATAAATATCTTAGTTATTTCAGGGACTTTGAAAAGATGGAGAAAGCAGATAAGAAACTATGGGCTTGGATAAGCTTAGGGGTGATTTTGTTCTTTTTCTTTTTTGTAATTGGTAGCTTTGTATTTATGAATCACAGAGTATAGCATAATCAAAAAGCCCGGCAAGACCGGGCTTTTTGCTTACAAAGCAACTACATTTTTTTTGAAAGAAGTCCCATCGCAGGCGCTGATTTGCAATCCCTGCATATACAAATAAAAAATGTTTAGCTTTGCTTCACGTTCTTTGAAAAAACAATTGCTTAATTGTCAGAATCAGGATTTACAGGATTTATGGATTTACAGGATTTTTTTAAAAAGTGTAGAAGAATTAAGAAGAATTAAAGGGAAACTATATATTAGCATAATGGAAAAGGATGATCTGACATATAAAATAATTGGTTGCGCAATAAAGGTTCACAACACGATGGGTCCGGGTTTTCAGGAAGTGATTTATCAGAGGTGCCTGGCTATCGAATTTGCGAGAGCTGGCCTGGCTTTTCAAAGGGAGAAGGAACAAACCGTTTATTACGAGGATATAGAAGTTGGTTCTCGCAGGGCAGATTTTGTGGTTGAAGAAAAAGTAGTAGTTGAATTGAAAGCCCTTGTTAATCTTGAAGATGTGAATATTGCCCAGGCAAAAAATTATACTGTGGCTTATGATTTCCCTTTGGGTTTATTAATCAATTTTGGAAGTCAAAGTCTCCAATACAAGTTGCTCTTTAATCCCAAATACCACCCCAATCCTAATTCTGTAAATCCTAAAATCCTGTAAATCCTGCTTCAGACAATGAATGGCCGTATGTACGACCCGGTAATTGGCCGTGTACTAAGCCCGGATGCTTTTGTACAAGCACCCGGTTATACTCAAAGCTACAACAGATATAGCTATTGTATGAATAACCCGCTGAAGTACACGGATCCGAGTGGGAATACATTTCTTGCAAAAATGGAAGGCATATATGACTATGATGGTGGAGGTTTTTGGTATCGTGGAAGTTATATGAAAAATACCGGAAGTAGTTGGGTATCTTATTCACCAAGCTTTTCGGGTGGTAATGGTGGTTGGTCCGCTGGAGCAACACCATTACATTATGACCCAACACCGGGCTCTCAGGGATATACCTGTGTAAGTAATAATGGAACTTACATTGATATCGCTACAGGGGATGTTGTACCTTATGCGACTGTATATAACAATTATATCTTGCCTAATTCCTATAATGCACAAGCTCTTCTTGACCAATGGAGAGTTAATTATAATCAGCAAAAAGCTTATGAAGATAATAAAGCTTTAGCCGCAGCCAGTAATATAGGGTATGGTTTAATGTTTGAAGGCGATTTGGGAGGTGATTTAGGAGACGGCGACCCACCTGGCAAGTATGGGCTTGCTGTTTCTGCTTTCAATGCTGCAGCTGCATTTGGGCTCTTAGGAATCATGATAGATATTGGTGCTGTCTCTGATAGTTATGGTAATACAAGCTTATATTTAACTTTTGGAGGAGTTGTTGGAGGTGGTGCAACAGCAGGAATGGGTGTGTCTCGTTTATCTAATAATTTTCATCTTGCAGACTTTGGCGGGGCTTCTCAAGGCTTAATGTGGCAATTAGGACTTGGTTGGGAAGTTTTTGGAAATTCTTCTGAAACTGGTGGTATGGGTGGTATAGGAGATAAATATTCTGGTGTTGGTGCAAATATTGGAATTCCAGGTACTGCTATTTATGGTTATTATTACTCTTATACTTTACTCTTTGAAAGCCCTTCACCAGATTTCTGGATAAGACCAGGTAGACGTTAACAATTAAATAATTAAAATCATGAACATTGTTCTGCAATTTTTTATAGCAATTTTACCACCAGTCATTTCTGTTACATTCTTAAATATAAATAAAAATAAATTAGATATAATCTTCACGAAATATGATGCAAAATATGTAAACAAAAAAAAATCGAACATACCCCTTAGAAGAGTAGTAGGAATGTTCAAATTATACAATTCACTTGATACGGTGGAGAAAAATCTTATAATTTGGTCCTTTATCTTTATCCTTATATTCTATTTATCATTTATATCATGGTCTCTAATCATTTTATTTTTTCCTGAAATTTTCTTTTCAAGTTAAGGTGGTGTTATATTTGTCTTTTGGTAATGCTCCACAAAAAGGGTTTTACCCCGCTGGCGCTAATTTGCAATCAGCACCGGTACAAATAAAAAAAATAGTTTTGCTTCACGTTCTTTGAAAAACAATTACTAAATTGTCAGAATCAGGATTTACAGGATTTATAGATTTACAGGATTTTTTAAAAAAGTGTAGAAGAATTAAGAAGAGTTAAAGGGAAACTGTAAATTAGCGGTATGGAGAAGGATGATCTGACATATAAAATAATTGGTTGCGCAATAAAGGTTCACAACACGATGGGTCCGGGTTTTCAGGAAGTGATTTATCAGAGGTGCCTGGCTATCGAATTTGCGAGAGCTGGCCTGGCTTTTCAAAGGGAGAAGGAACAAACCGTTTATTACGAGGATATAGAAGTTGGTTCTCGCAGGGCAGATTTTGTGGTTGAAGAAAAAGTAGTAGTTGAATTGAAAGCCCTTGTTAATCTTGAAGATGTGAATATTGCCCAGGCAAAAAATTATACTGTGGCTTATGATTTCCCTTTGGGTTTATTAATCAATTTTGGAAGTCAAAGTCTCCAATACAAGTTGCTCTTTAATCCCAAATACCACCCAAATCCTAATTTTGTAAATCCTTAAATCCTGTAAATCCTGCTTCAGTCAATGTTCCTTCGGTAGTAACAAATGTACCCGCACGCGTTACAAAGTTCCGCGAACAGAGAAACGATCAGAAAAGAAAATGAATCTGCATACGCATACGATATTATTGAGCTACGGTTTCTTTCACCAATTGCTTTTTATACAGATTTTCCTACCTTTGCCAGCTATAATACCGAGGTTGATCCCATGTTGAATAACTCCACGAACAGCTATACTGATTCATTTAAAGTTGCTATATTTCTTTATAAGTGGCGTAAAACCTTGCTTGTTTTAGGCTTATCGGCTGCTATACTTTCAGCTTTATTTTCATCGCCAATTTTTATTGCTCCCTTGTACAGGTCAACAGTAATACTGTATCCGGCTTCGAGTAACTCCGTTTCAAAGTCGCTGCTCAATGAAAATACAAGTGCAAAACAGGATATTCTCGAATATGGCGTAGATGAACAAACTGAGCAGATGTTGCAGATATTAAACTCGAACAGGATCAGGGACAAGGTTATAAGTAAGTTTAAATTAGCCGACCATTATGGGATTCGCCCTGGAGAACGCTATTATCAAACTCGTCTTTACACTCAATTCAATTCGAATATTACTTTTAAACGGACTGAATTTATGGCCGTAGAAATATCGGTACTAGATAAAGACCCTCAAATGGCTGCAGATATGGCCGATGAAATTGCTGTTTTGCTCGATTCGGTAAAAAACGACATGCAAAAAGAGCGTGCCATGAAAGGGTTTAAAATTGTAGAGGCTGAGTATCTTTCGCAACAGCAGCAGATAGCGGTAATGGAAGATTCATTAACCCGGCTCAGGAAACTGGGAGTTCAGGATTATGAGTCGCAGGCCGAAATGATGAACCGACAGCTTGCCATGGAGATTGCCAAAGGGAATACGCGGGGAATTCATGCGCTGGAAGAGAAGTTAAAAGTATTGGCAATATATGGAGGACCTTATGTTTCAATCCGCGATGCACTTGTAAATGAGAAGAAACAATTGAGCTACATCAAAGCCAGGTACGAGGAAGCAAAAATGGACGCATACGAGGAGATTCCTCAAAAGTTTATTGTTGAAAATGCGTACAAAGCCGAGCGGAAAGCATACCCTATTATATGGATTATCGTGGTGCTTTCTTCATTGGGCACTTTACTTGCCGGGATGCTTGTTATTTATATAGTTGAAAGAAGCCCCGCGTTTTTATTGAAAATCAGGCAAACAGAGAGTTAAATCATTCAGTACGCATTAATTACAGACTGACTTAAAATCGTAACATCAAGATAAATACTAATACTAATCAATTTAAGCTGATGGAAAACTTCTTTAATAACACCAACTTACTGCAAATTATTTTAAAGTGGAAATGGCACCTGGTTATTCTTGCCATTATTGCAGCTCTTGTATCAATGGTTGTTTCCAGTTCCTTATTTATGAAACCTCTGTTTAAATCGGTTGCCTGCATTTATCCATCGAATATTTTACCTTATTCTGACGAAAGCCAGACCGAGCAAATGCTGCAATGGATCAGTTCAACCGAAGTCCGCGACAGTGTTATGAAGAAGTTCGATTTGCCAAAGCATTACGGTATTTTACCCACCGAGAAATACTATGAATCTACCCTCGGGTATATGTATAATAAAAATGTAAAAATTTCCAAAACCCAATACGAAAGCATTGAAGTAAGTGTAACCGATATTGATCCTTTCATGGCAAAAGATATTGCAAACGCGATACTTTTTTATACAAATGAGAAAATCAGGGCTGAGAACAGAGTGAAATACGAGGAAGTTGTTGTTGGAACGGAAAAACTATTAAAAATAAAAAATGCTGAAATTGACTCGGTGAAAAATCTTTATCGTGAAATTGCAACAACATACGGTATTTATGACGTGCCTGGTCAAAGCCAGGAAATAACCCGCGGCGAATTGCGGACTGTTGCCGGAGGCGGTGGCAACATCAATTCAAAAGACGTACAGAAACTTAAACAAGGTATGATGGAAAAAAGCGGTGACCTTTTATACCTGGGTAGCCGCATCCAGGCCTTAGCTGATGAATACAGCGAGATTATGCTTCGATATGATGTAGCCAGGTTTGATGTTGGTAAGAAATTCACCTTTATAAATATTGTAACGCCTCCGCAGGTAGCCGATAAAAAATCCTATCCGAAAAGGCTCTTCGTGATGTTTTATTTTGTTGCCGGAACACTGATGTTCAGCCTGTTGGCTATTGCTTTTTTGGAACAGCGCAAAATCCATTCATCCGGTTTAAACAATTGAAAAAGGTAACGTATTTTGTCTGAAAAACTTAAAATAGCAATAGTCTATCTTGTTACAGCAATTTTCGTATTGGTAAATACGTATTTGGTTTACAAGGAACTATACGTGGGAATACTTATTCCCATTGCATGCATCTTATTGATCATGTATATTTTTAGTTTAGAAAAAATATTATTGCTTGCTGTATTTGTTACCCCATTAGCGATTGATCTTGGCGATTACGACCTGGGTATAAATATCTCAGTCCCTAGCGAGCCACTCCTGATCGGGATAATGTTTTTCTTTATTCTGAAAATCCTTCTCGAAGGGGGTATGGAACGCAGAATTGTGAGGCACCCGGTCACTATAGCCATACTTTTCAACCTTTCGTGGATGCTGATAACCTCAATTACTTCCGATATGCCGGTTGTTTCATTCAAATATCTTATATCAAGGTTGTGGTTTATTATTCCGGTGTATTTTGGCGGGTTAATGCTTTTTCGTACCAAAACCAATATCAGGCTCTTTGTCTGGGCCTATGTTTCGTCACTGATCATCGTGGTATTTTATACAACCTGGGTACACATGGGCTATGGTTTCAGTGAGAAAGCCGGGCACTGGGTTATGGCTCCTTTTTATAACGATCATACTGCCTATGGCGCTATTTTAGCCTTGTTTGTTCCGGTTATGTTAGGCCTTTCATTCGATAAATCAAGTTCGGGGAAACTGCGTATCCTGGCAGCAGTAGCTGAACTTATTTTGCTGGTTGCTCTTTTCCTTTCGTACAGTCGTGCTGCCTGGGTTGGTGTTGGATTTGCCATTGGCGTTCTTGTTTTGGTTAAGTTACACATCAGGTTTAAATGGATAGCAATTTCATCTGTTGCCTTATTTGTGGTTTTCTTTGCCTTTAAATTTGAGATTCTTGATAAACTTGAAAAAAACAAGCAGGACACATCTGGCGATGTTATGAAGCATATCGAATCTATCTCAAATATTTCTTCCGATGCTTCCAACCTTGAGCGAATTAACCGGTGGCAGGCCGCATTGCGCATGTTTTCCGAAAGACCATTAGTAGGGTGGGGGCCGGGTACCTACCAGTTCGAATATGCACCTTTTCAGCGCGCCAGTGAAAAAACCATTATCAGCACCGATCTGGGGGATAGGGGCAATGCACATAGTGAATATATTGGCCCGCTTGCCGAATCAGGAATTCCAGGTTTGATTACCGTGCTGCTTATTTTGATAACGGTAATTTATACTGGTCTCAATGTTTACAAAAGAGCTACTGATAAACAGACAAAATTGATTGCTTTGTCGGCAACATTGGGTTTAATAACTTATTTCGTGCATGGTCTTATGAACAACTTCCTCAATACAGATAAGGCGAGTGTTCCATTCTGGGGGTTGGTTTCTATTGTTGTAGCGTTGGATTTATATTACAGTTCATCAGAGGAAGTGACTAAATCCGGATTATAATCCTTGTGCTTATTGTACGCTTTATTCGGAGTGCAACTTAAAACCACGTCCCAACTTTAAACATAAAAAATCCCCTTGGTAACAGGAAGTAAATGAGTTGGTTGAGTTGATTGGGTTGATTTTAAGCATGCAATGGCTATTTCAGCTTTGAATAAAGCCCAGGTAATTTGCGAAGCATTACCAGTTCTTTCCATTTTTTTCGGGCTTCGATGGCCGGTATTCCAAAATAAGTACCTCCGGGTGCCAGTGATTTATCTACAGCGGATGTGGCAAGAATAACGGCACCTTTGCCAATTACGAGATCTTTGTTTATAGCAACTTTTGCCCAAATTATAACATCATCCTCAATACGTGTTACACCGGCAATGGCCGTATGAGCTCCAATAAGACAGTTTTTGCCGATTTGTGTGTCGTGGCCTACCTGAACGTGGTTATCGAATTTTGTCCCTTTACCGACAACGGTATCACCCGATACGCCCCTGTCGATCGAACAGAGAGCGCCAATTTCAACATTATCCTGAATAACGACTCTTCCACATGATTCAAGTTTACGGTAACCTTCGGGATTGCGCTGAAAGTAATATGCATCGGCCCCTAAAACGCTGTTGGCATGAATAACAACATTGTTGCCGATAACGGTGTAATCGTTGATGCTTACATTAGAATGAATGAGGCAGTTTTTACCGATTTCAACATGGTTGCCAACAAAAACACCTGGTTGAATAACCGTGCCTTCTCCGATAATGGCAGTTAGGCTTATTGCAGATGTTGATGCGATGAAAGGTCTGAACCTTTGCACCAGCGAAGTGTATGCGGCAAAAGGGTCGTTGTGGATAAGGAGTGCTTTGCCTTCGGGACAATCCACCTCCTGTTTGATTATAATAATGCTGGCTTTGGATGATAGTGCTTTGCTATAGTATTTCGGGTGATCGACAAAAGTCAAATCACCTGGTGAAACCATATGTATTTCATTGATTCCCGAAACCGGGAACATGGCATCACCACAATAGGTTGCGCCTATAAAGCCTGCAATTTCACTGAGTGCTATTGGTGAAAGGAATTTCATAATAATAGCTGTATGTTTATTTTAATGCAAACCCAACGATTTGCTTTACAGCCTTATTTTACCCTTTCGAAATAAGTGCCGGTACGTGTGTCGATGCGTATTTTTGTGCCTTCATCAATAAACAATGGAACCTGAACAATTGCTCCGGTTTCGAGAGTAGCTTTCTTCAATGTGTTTGAAGCTGTATCACCGCGGAAACCAGGCTCGGTGTAAGTGATTTCCAACTCAACAAAAGCTGGAAGCTCGCAGGTTAAAGGTGTTTCGGTATCAGCATGCACCATTATTTCAACTCCCTGGCCTTCTTTCATAAACTGATAATTATCAACCATTTCTTCCTCGATTGAAATCTGGTCAAATGTCTCGGTGTTCATGAAATTGTATCCATTCTCGTCTTTGTATAAAAACTGGTATGGACGGCGCTCAACACGGGCTATATCAATAGGCGCGCCTGCTGTAAATGTATTTGGGATAACCTTTCCGGTTTTTAGGTTTTTGAGTTTTGTACGGACAAAAGCTGGGCCTTTACCTGGTTTAACATGCTGAAACTCTACAATTTTATAGAGATCGTTGTTGAATTCTATGCAAAGTCCATTGCGGAATTCAGAAGTTGTTGCCATAAATTGGTATTAGAATGATGTTTACACTTTTTTAAAATGGGTGCAAAAGTACACTTTTTCCCGAGAATTCGATGAATTTGAATTCTGGTAATTTGAAAAACACATAAGGAGTACTCAAAATATCTTCAGGATATACAAATCAGTTATAAGAGAGTTAATATCAGAAACCCAAACTATTTTCTATTGACTATTTTCCATTAACTATTTCCCACTCTTCTTATAGTCATCAATCACAATGGATTGCGTGCAAAAATCGTGTTCTCTGTTCCCGCTGGCGTGGATTTGTAACATAACGAAGTGATCTCATCAGCCAAAGGCTGATTACTTATCGCAGAGATATCATAGCTTGTTCCGCATTTTTGTGGGAAGCGGGACGAATAATCCGTGCCGGATGAAAATAACAGAAAATAATTAGTCTGCAAAGCGCTTCATTCTCCTGTCTTTGCTGCTTTAAATTGCATTCTGTTTATATATGCCATTGCAGGCATCAATCAGTATGTTTTATTGCTTGTAATTGTCCGAAATAAGATCAGCAGCTTTAAATGGTCATGTATGTTTATCCGTTTTTTCTTCCCAAATCTTCGGGTTCCGATTGGTGCTGATCACTGCCAATACTTCAACTATATTGGTCTCTTCGTTAATATAGAAATGAACCATGTATGGGTATTTCGGTACCTGCATGCACCTGATTTCCTGATATCTAATAGCGAAAATTTGGGGGTCTTTACTAAGCCGGTTAATTTTTGCGATAGTGGTATCCTGAAACTTTTTGCCGAGCTTTGCCTGCGCTTCATTATACCAATTGGTAATGTCCTGAATATCGCCAAGCGCTTCCGGCTCAATTTTTATTTTATACTTCTTCATCAGGCTTTAAGTGTATTTTGGGCTTCATCCCAATCTAAAAGCCTTTCTGGTTTTTTACGTACTTTTTCGAAACGCTCCATTACCATTTGCTGATGGGCTTCAGGTACATCATAAACTTCCTTTTCCTTCTTTATTGCGTAATCGAGCATACTCTTAATCGCATTAATCAGGTTAACGTCATTCACCTGCTTAAACTGCTCAATTATAATTGCTTTTTGCGTTTGTATGTTCATCCGGGTGTTTTTGAAAAGTGAATCAATATCAGAACAAAAATACGAAACAAAAAGTTACTATTTAAATTGATTCAAATAATTAGTTATTCAAACAATCTGTACAAAACGCGGGAAGCCCTAATAACTATTAACCATTTTCACCCTTAGCGACGGTGGCTGAGCGACGGTGGCAGAGCAGCCTGCCCCGCCAGCGGCGGTGGAAGCCGAAGCCAGCCGAAGCCAGCCGAAGGGAACTATTTTTACTTTTTCCCACTCTTCTTATAGTCATCAATCACAATGGATTGCGTACAAAAATCATGTTCCTCGCTTTGCGAATTGGAACAAACAATAATACTCCCGTCGTTGTTCCACCTTCTGCTGCACAGTTTGTTGGGGAATATCCTCCCACACAAGTTCCACGGGTTATTGATGTCGGATATCCTAATGACGTAACAGTTGCTCCGGCTGTCATACTAGTTGCTGTAATATTTGTACAAGTTGGAGAAGTGACGGTAGGAGCCGCTGCACAAATACTTCCATTCCAACTACCTGAAGCACAATTAGTGATGATTGTTTTAAGACTATAATCACTTGGCTGATTCGTTGGAATACTGACCGTATTATTTTCTCCATCTACATAGTTCCACATTTTATATTTTGCTCCCCCTGATGTATAAGGAACAGCCACTCCCACTGAACTCATAGTATTCGTTGGCGATGAGACAGCTGACCCAGTTGCTTCATTCTTAACTTGAGTATAATACGACATATTCGAAGTTGAATATGGATTTGTGGTTGACCAAGAAAAGAGGGTGGTATTACTCGGACAACTACTTCCTCCAAGTGGAATCGTACAAGTAGCCGGTATTGTCAGTACTCCCGTTTGTGCTTTCACATTTTGAATTACACTTGTTAATGAAGGAGAAGAAGAGCCCGCACAATTAAGCTGAAAATTATTCTCATCGGCTGTTAGACTTGAGACTGTTTTACTTTTTATATTAAAATCACTCTTATATACATAATTATCAACATTCACTCCATTGTTTTGTAAAGTACAACCTCCCGAAGTAAGTTTATCTACAAATATATTTAAATATACCGAACCTGCCCCTGTCCCCACACTTTTCATAACTTTATTTTTAACTCTATTTGGGTCTTTTTCAAGAATAACAACAGGGGGAGGAGGAGTAGAAGCAGATGTAACCCATTTACATATCATTATCCTATTTAAATGGTAATAAGGGTCAGCAGTACAAGTCGCGAATGTTCGTGAGGTACATGTCGAATTTTGTAATGTAGTTGTTCCTGGAATAAAATGGTCATATGTACAATAATCTGCATTAACAATATTTGTTTGACTATATACTCCTAATAAAATAAATAAAAACAAACCTCCAACAAACGATTTTTTAAATAGATTCATAGTAATAAAAAGTTAATAATAATATTTGTGAATTTTTTTAAGAATTATTAACCTAATTCTTAATTCTTAATTACATATATTCTACCATATATTAAAAATGTAAAGAATCATTTATCCCCATACCCATTTTATACGAAAATATAAGCGTGAGAACTTATCCTCAAAAACAAAAAAAGACTGCATCCATAAGAAGCAGTCGATTTTATATTAATCCAAATAAATGGTTTTAGGGGTGAATGAAGGTTTCCCTTGTTGAATCTAGGGTACCTGGGCGATACACCCAAATCAAGGTATCTTGATTAAGAGTAATAATTTCTTCTTCCCCACCCGTATTAAGGATATTCCCAGACAAAGTCCATGGTCCTTCTGAGGTTTTAGGTTCATTGCTACAGAGAATTTCTCCTCTATCACTAACCTCTTTTTTTGTCGGAGTCAGATAGAAGTATAATAAATTATCTTTGTTACAATCCCATATATCAGCCTCATACCAGGGTAAACCGGGAGCATCCTGGAATTCAAGTTTCACCATACTCCATGGGCCGTACAGGCAGAGGAGTTCTTCCATGGTCGGGTCACGAACAAAAAAAGTTGGGTTGGCAATATCAACCCCCTTACCATTTAAGTAAAAAACTACATGGTAAATGGTTGTTTCGGTAATAAGGCCAGTTTCAACTATTTTGCTGATTGGCGCCTGAAGCATTTTAGCTTCAGGAATATCCGAAGTCATTGAATCAGCGTTAGATACAATTTTAAATTGTAAACTAGTGCCCAACACCACAGTGTCAGACATGGGTGTGATTGTGTACCATAACTTTTTTGGAATTATGGGGTCTTCTCCGCAACCGGCCATAGCAAAAACTAAAGCCAGTAACAAAAGTACAGCAAGCATTCTCAGAAAATTTTTCATCGTTTCTCGGCTTTAGAGGGTTTATATTTATTTGGATTATTTTTTTATGATAGGATTTGTTTAAATTTATCCCGACAAATCTTCTTGTTGAAAATTGTTGGAAGTCCGACTTCCAACACTTCTTACGTTTTTCTACAAAATGACTTAATTTATCAAGATAAATTTAAACAAATCCAAACAATGTTATTTATTTTTATTATCTAAGTAATTTAGGCTTTTGTCAAATTACTTATCCACCTTTTTATTCCCAAAATAGATTGTTGGAAGTCCGACTTCCAACAATCTAAAATAAAGTATTTTATTCAAAAGTAACATTTCTGTTTAAATTTTCTTTATTAATTTGATCAAATGATTCTATCCAACCGGTTATTTCCTTCTTTTGTTTTTCTTCATTCCCTAATCTACTTAATAAAAAATCTTTTTGTATAATTGATGGAAAATTTTTCTTACCAATATAATCCAACAGGCTACTCCACCTATAATTACTCAGATAATCAAAGGCTTGTTTTGTATTTGTAATTTTCTTTATTCTCCATTCTTTAAAATCATAATCAAGCGGATTTAAATGAATATACATAGTTAAATACATCAAATGTGAATCTTTTTCAACATGAATTGATTTGAATTTACCTTGGAATACTTAATTCAAATATTACTTTAAACAAAGATAAGTATATTTAAATGGTTTGGTGCCGGTTAGTATATAAAAAATTTTAAACAAATATGCCCTAATAAACTTAAACCAATAATGATTTTCGATTACCTATTTCCCAATCTTCTTATAGTCATCAATCACAATGGATTGCGTACAAAAATCATGTTCTTCGCTTTGCGAATTGGAACAGACAATAATAATCCTGTCTTTATGATTTTCGGCAACCAGGCTACGGTACCATTCGATGGCTTTGCGGTCGAGGTTGGCAGCAGGTTCGTCGAGAAGCACTACCTCCGATTCGGTAAGCAGGGCAATTGCCAGCCGCACCCTTTGTTTCATGCCGGAAGAGAAATATTTTATCGGCTTATTGCGGTTGCGCATCAGGCCGGTGGCTTCCATTACCGCATTTACATCCATGTTGTGGCGGAATTTACGGAACCGGCTGTGGAACGTGATCATTTCCTCCAGGGTGAATTCTTCTATGAGTTCGAGATACGGGCCGCTGAAAGTTACATGCCTGAAAAAGTCATCAACCGGGATTTCCTGGTTATTATGAAAGTAAGTTACTGTTCCGCCGGAGGGATGCAAGTGGCCCGAAATAATCTGAAGCAGTGTTGATTTCCCCGAACCGTTCGAGCCCAGGATTGCATACGCATTTCCTTGTTCAAATTCAAAATCCACATCCCGGAAAATCCATTCGTAATTAAACTTTCTGCTTATTTTGCTCAGGATAATCTGCATTGATTTTTCAGTTCTGGATGTAAGATTTTTTGGAGTGGAAGATTTTTCGCTGAACTTTAGGAAAAAGTTGTATTTATTTTATGATCAAATGATCAATCAATGATTTTTAATACTATCGTGAAGGAATGAATTGTTTGATTAACCCGTATTATCACTCTCTGTGGCCGATATTTAGTTTAAATATTACTCCCTCGACTTCGAGTAGCCTTTCATTATCCCTCGTGTGGAGCGGCTGATAAACGAAAGAATTTCATCACGTTCAACCGTAGGATGCATGGTTGTTTCCACGATTTCGACGGCACGGCTTACATTGTAACCGCTAAGGAAAATGATGCGGTAAATATCCTGTATCTCGTTGATTTTTTCGTTCGAAAATCCTCTTCGGCGTAAGCCTACTGAGTTAATCCCAACATATGAAACCGGTTCACGCGCAGCCTTGGTAAAAGGTGGCACATCTTTACGAACCAGCGAACCTCCTGAGATCATGGTGTGCTGGCCAATGGTAACAAACTGGTGTACAGCAGTCAACCCGCCAATAATGGCATAATCGTCAACCGTAATATGGCCGGCAAGTGTGGCGGCATTAGCCAGGATGCAATTGTTTCCGACGATACAATCGTGAGCTATATGAGCGTAAGCCATTATAAGGCAGTTGTTGCCAATAACAGTTTCCATCATTGCTTTTGTTCCCCTGTTAACTGTGACAAACTCCCTGATGGTGGTATTATCGCCAATTCGTACTATTGAGTCTTCGCCGGCATATTTTAAATCCTGAGGAACGGCAGCAATAACTGCTCCGGGAAAAATCCGGCAGTTTTTGCCGATACGGGCTCCTTCCATAATAGTAACGCTTGACCCGATCCAGGTGCCTTCGCCGATTTCAACATTTTTTTCGATGTTTACAAAAGGCTCAATTACTACATTTTTGGCAATATTTGCCTGTGGGTGTACGTATGCTAAGGGCTGGTTCATTGCAGTAACTTAATTGAAGTTGTTGGTTTTGGGATTCAGGAGTTCAAGGGCTTTGGGTTCAAAGTTCTTAAAAATGGAACCCTGTACCTGGCAAACGGCACCTTGCATTTTTATTCTGAAGTATCTTTCTTTCTCACAATTTGTGCCATCAGTTCGGCTTCGGTAACAATTTTATCGCCTACCCAGGCTATTCCGCGCATATGGCATATACCTCTGCGGACAGGCGATATCATTTCGAGCACAAATACCAGAGTGTCGCCGGGAACAACCTTTTGCCTGAATTTAACGGATTCCATTTTAAGGAAATAGGTGATGTAATTTTCAGGATCAGGCACTGAATGCAGCACAAATACCCCGCCGGTCTGCGCCATAGCCTCAACCTGGAGTACTCCGGGCATGACCGGTTCTTCGGGAAAGTGGCCGACAAAAAAAGCCTCATTCATAGTGACATTCTTTACGCCAATAACCTGCTTGTCGCTAATTTCCATTATTTTATCAATTAAGAGAAATGGCGGACGGTGAGGTAATATTTTTTTAATATCGTTAATATCGTAAACTGGTTTCTTGTTGAGGTCAATTTTAGGCCCTTTTGGTGCATTTTTAATATGCTCACGTATGAGTTTTGCAAAATTGGTATTCACCAGGTGTCCGGGACGTGTAGCAATAATATGTCCTTTCAATGGCATCCCGACGAGAGCAAGGTCGCCAATCACATCCAGGAGTTTATGCCTGGCAGGTTCATTATGGAATCGAAGTTCAAGGTTATTTAAGATACCTTCTTTCAGAACGGTAATTTTGGGCTTGTTGAAATGCTTGGCCAGGCTATCAAGTTCGGCTTCACTGAGCAGGCGTTCAACAAAAACGATTGCATTGCTCACATCGCCACCTTTAATCAGGTTGTTATTGATAAGGAATTCCAGGTCATGCAGAAATACAAAGGTGCGGCAATCGGCAATTTCTTTCCTGAAGTCTTCGATATCGGCGATTGAGGCATATTGAGTACCCAGTATCCGTGTTTCAAAATCAATCATTACCGAAAGCCGGAAGTTGTCGTCAGGAACAAGTACCATTTCACTTTTCCGTTTTGCGTCTGTAAGAGTAAGAGTACTCCGGAACTCGAAATATTCGCGTATAGCATCCAGTTCAATTATTCCTGCGGTATCAAGGGCTGCAACAAAAAAACGGGCGCTGCCGTCCATAATCGGCATTTCTTCGCTGTCAACTTCCACCAGTATATTATCGATGCCTAATCCTGCGACCGAAGCCAAAACGTGTTCGATAGTTACAAGCCTTACACCTTGAAATTCGATTGTTGTTCCGCGCGATGTATCTACCACGTAATCTGCAATGGCATCAATCACCGGTTTTTCCTCCAGGTCAACACGGCAAAATTTGATTCCGTGGTCGGCAGGGGCCGGTTTGAAAGTTAGGGTAACCTGTTTGCCTGTATGTAATCCGGAGCCTTTAATGGTAACTGGCTCTTTTATGGTACGTTGTTTATCAAACATATTAAAATATAAGTAAACTAAACTGTAGTATTTAGCTGTTTTTTTCGTCGACGATTCTTTCGGCTTGTAATTGTTTTATTGTTTTTTCCAGATCCCCTATCCGGTAATATAATTTATCAAGGTTATTAAAAATGGCTATAATCCTTCGGAATCTGCTGATATCAATGGCGGGTGCACCAAGAAGCACACTACCAGGTTTATTTACACTACTGGCTAAACCTGCCTGTGCCCCGATTTTAACATCGTCGGCAATAACAATGTGGCCTGCAAGTCCTACCTGGCCACCTAACATACAGTTTTTCCCTACTTTGGTCGATCCTGCAATTCCTGATTGGGCGGCTATAACTGTATTTTCTCCGATTTCAACGTTGTGGCCGACCTGTATCAGGTTATCGAGTTTAACACCACGACGGATAATAGTAGAACCAAGGGTAGCGCGGTCAATCGTTGTATTTGCTCCTATTTCAACGTTGTCTTCAATAATAACATTCCCGATCTGAGCTACTTTTTTATAATTATTGTCACTCTGCGGGGCAAAGCCAAATCCATCGGCGCCAATAACGGAACCTCCGTGTATGGTGCATTTGGCTCCAACAGTGCAGTCGTAATATATGATTACCCCGGGATTGATAGTTGTTCCCGAGCCTATTTTAACATTTTCACCAATATAACTGTGCGGGAAAATTTTAACATCATCACCAATAACTACATTATCACTGATAACAACAAAATCACCAATATAGGCATTGCTCCCAATTTTAGCCGATGAAGCAATCGAAGATAATGACGAGGTTCCAGTTTTGCCTTTTCGCATTTTATCATAAATCTCAAGCAGGTTTGCAAAAGCAGTATAAGGATCGTCAACACGGATTAAAGTGCAGAAAAGTGCCTGTTCAGCCTCGAAATCACTCTGAACTAATACGATAGACGATCGGGTGGTATAGATATATGAATAGTATTTTGGATTGGCCAGGAAACTGAGCGCCTCAGGTTCACCATCTTCAATCCTTGCTAATCGGTTCACTTTTACGTCAGGGTTTCCGTCAATAGTGCCACCTACAAGGTCGGCGATGTCTTTTGCAGTAAATTCCATCAGGATCAAATAAGTTAAATTCCAGTTGGTTTAAAAGTTTGCAAATATAGCTATTATTATTCACATGGGCATCACATGTTTATAACATCTATTTAATAAGTGTTGTCATTTGTCGGCCCATTTAGGAAACCAGGTGAAGTACTTTGAAACAGTTTTATTGTAAATTGCAATATTCAGCTGTTCGGACAGACCGGAAATATCCCATCGTTCACCGTCTTTATCTACAATAGTTATTCGATCGTTGTTGGGATCGTAGGCACTGTTTGAGATTTCTCCCTGGCCGGTAAAATAATGGTACTCTTCTCCTTTCAGTTTTAGTTTTTCTGTTATCCTGTTCCGTATTTCGGTAATTTTTTCTTCTGCGAAAGGAGTTGGGGTGATTATAACCCTGAAGAGATTCCTGTTAAGAAGTGATGTGCATAAGGAACTCAGAATCGGATCAGTATGTGACGACCATTGCTTTATTGCAGAATGAATGTCGTAATCGTCAAGCGCAGCAAAGGTTGAAAGTATGGCAGGTGATGTTTCAAATTGTTCCTTCCCGATCTGATGACTCAGGAAAAACTGTAAGGCTGATGAAGCAGGCAAATCTTTTCCCTCACTTGCAAGTACCCTGGCCCTGTTCAGTATGCTGATCTGCATATATTCTACGGCCAGCACAGTTTTATGATAATATACCTGCCAGTACATCAACCGGCGGGCAACAATAAACTTTTCAATTGAATAAATGCCTTTCAGTTCAACAGCCAGATCATCATCCACAACAGTCAGCATTTTCAGTATCCGGTCGGTACTAATCACGCCTTCGTTGACACCGGTGTAGAAACTATCACGCATCAGGTAATCGAGCCTGTCAACATCAAGTTGCCCTGATACTAATTGGTGTAAAAACTTACGGGGATAAGTGTTTTCGAAAATGGCAATGGCGGTTTCCAATTTGTTTTCGAATTCGGTATTCAATTGTTTCAAAAACATGAGGGTAATTTCCTCATGCGAAATATTGTGAACAATATGATGTTCAAGTGCATGCGAAAAAGGTCCGTGCCCGATATCGTGCAGCAGAATAGCCAGTGTTGCTCCCTGTGATTCCTGCTGCGAAATTTCAAATCCCTTCGATCGTAGTGTTTCAATGGCCAGGCCCATAAGGTGCATGGCGCCAATAGCATGTTGAAACCGAGTATGTAACGCACCCGGATACACCATTGATGCGTATCCTAACTGTTCTATCCTCCGGAGGCGTTGGAAAAACGGGTGCTCAATTACATCAAAAACCAATTTATCGGCAATGGTAATAAAACCATAAAGCGGGTCGTTTATTATTTTTCGTTTAAAGGCAGGTTCAGTTGACACTCTATTTTGTTAAATTTGTATAAAAGTAACGTTAATTCGTTTACAAACACAATAAACCATTAAAGGATGACTTAGTATGTTAGTATCAGATGGTATTAAAAAATCTTCGACCTCACTCTTTTAGTCCAGGTATGCAAAGATAACAAATGCGCTTATTGATTGTTATATAGTAAAGCTAATTCAAAAAAATGGAAAACGGAGTAATATTGTGGGCCGACGATGAAATTGATCTTTTGAAACCGCATATCATGTTTCTTAAGGACAAGGGGTATGAAGTATTTACAACGAATAATGGTGACGAAGCTATTGATTTGCTGAAGTCCAAAACAGTGGATATCGTTTTTCTTGACGAAAACATGCCTGGATTGTCGGGCATCGAAACCCTTTCAATCATTAAAGCGAGTTACCCAAACTTACCCGTTGTGATGATCACCAAAAGTGAAGAAGAACATATCATGGAAGATGCAATCGGGGCAAGCATATCGGATTACCTGATTAAGCCTGTTAACCCGAAACAGATATTGCTGAGTGTAAAGAAAAACCTGGAAAACAAGCGGCTGGTCAGTGAAAAAACGACTCATGCCTATCAACAGCAATTTCGTAACATAGGAATGGAAATCAGCAACAGGCTTGATTTTAATGAATGGGTCGAAGTTTATAAAAAATTGGTTTACTGGGAACTCGAACTCGAAAAAGCCCAGGACCAGGGAATTATTGATATAATGCGTTCGCAGAAAGATGAAGCCAACCAGGTTTTTTGTAAATACGTCGAACGGAATTACCTCGATTGGCTGAATGGCCGAAGTGACGATAAGCCTATCCAATCTCATACACTTTTGCGTGAGAAAGTTTTCCCTTTGATAAAAGAGAACAGCTCGATGTTCCTGATCTTAATCGATAACCTGCGGTACGACCAGTGGAAAATGCTTCAGCCTATTTTTGAGGAATATTACCGCGTTGAGAGCGATGAATTGTATTACAGCATATTGCCTTCAACAACGCAGTATGCCCGCAATGCTTTGTTCTCAGGTCTTATGCCAACCGAAATAATTAAAAAATATCCAAAATACTGGGTCGAAGAAGATGAAGACGGCAGTAAGAACATGTATGAAGGAGAATTGCTTCGTGAAAATATGAAACGGTTCGGGCACGATGTGAAATATTCCTATACGAAAATCCTGAATCTTACTGCAGGCCGTAAACTGGTTGATACGCTTCCCAACCTGATGGACAACCGTTTTAATGTCATTGTTTACAATTTCGTGGATATGCTCTCACACGCCCGAACCGAAATGGAAGTGATACGCGAACTGGCCGACGACGAAGCGGCGTACCGTTCGTTAACGGTAAGTTGGTTCGAACATTCACCGCTGCTCGATATTATTAAATTCCTGGCTGCAAAAAAGATACCTCTCATTATAACTACCGATCACGGCTCGGTAAGAGTTAGCAACCCGGTTAAAGTGATTGGCGACCGTGCTACCAATACCAATCTCCGTTATAAAAACGGGAAAAGCCTTAATTATAATAAAAATGAAGTATTTGAGGTTAAAAATCCGGCTGAAGCTTTTCTTCCGCGTACCAATGTGAGTTCAACCTATCTGTTTTGTCGGGGCGTCGATTTCTTTGCTTATCCCAACAACTACAATCACTATGTTCAGTATTACCGCGATACCATCCAGCACGGAGGCATTTCGATGGAGGAAATCATGATCCCGTTCATTTATATGAAAGCAAAGTAGGGGTGGGAAAAATAGAAAATAGAAAAAAGGGAAATAGGGAAATGGTTTCAGATATCAAGTTTCTGGTTACAATCTACCAATCCCAACACTCCGACAAACGAAACCCTGTACATCGGTACCCGGTACTTCGGCACCCTGCACTTCGGCACAACAAAAAACAGAAATTCTCTACCTGCAATAACATGAACCATTCATTGAAATACTAACCTTCACGCATGGCTCAAATTTATACATGTCAGTCTCCTGATGAACTTCAACCAATAGCCGCCAGATTGATTGAATTTCATAAAGATAAAAGAATCTTTGCTTTTCATGGCGAAATGGGAGCCGGTAAAACAACCTTTATCAAGACAATCTGTGAACATTTAAAAGTTACTGACACGGTAAGCAGTCCTACATTCGCTATTGTGAATGAATATTTTACAGAAAATTTAACAAGTATTTATCATTTTGATCTTTACAGGATTAAATCCTGGACCGAAATGCTGGAAATCGGTTATGAAGATTACTTTTACAGCGGGAATTACTGTTTGCTGGAATGGCCCGAAAAAATCGTAAATTTGTTACCCGAAGAAACGGTACATGTACATATCCTGGTTTCGCCGGATGGCACCATGCGTACCATTACATTCTGATTTTTGAAATAATAGAGTTATGGCACAAAATAACTACTCCGGAATACTTCATTCGGAACAATTGATGCCCCAGGAAGAGCGGCTGGAAGTAAAGAGTAGTCAGAAAAATCTAGTTATTGGCGTTCCGAAGGAATGTGCATTTTCGGAGAATCGGATACCACTGGATCCTGATGCTGTGGGTTTACTCGTTCATCACGGTCACCAGGTACTGATAGAAGCTGATGCCGGTAAGGCAGCCCACTTCCCCGATGCCGAATATGCCGAGATGGGTGGTGAGATCATTCACGATACTAAAAAAATATTTGGAGCTGACATCTTGCTTAAAATTGCTCCTCCTACCCTGGAGGAAATTGAAATGATGGGGAATAAACAAACCATTATTTCTTCCATTCATACTTCAGCCATAAACGAGGAATATTTCAGACGCTTGCTGCTGAAACGCATTACAGCATTGGCTTTCGAGTACGTTCAGGATAAAGCAGGAACATTTCCCGTAATTCGGGCAATGAGCGAAATCGCCGGCAATACTTCGATGCTGGTAGCTGCTGAATACATGAGTAACCCTGATTATGGACGGGGAAAGATGCTTGGCGGTTTTTCGGGAATTTCGCCCACCGAAGTCGTTATTCTCGGTGCAGGGACAGTTGGCGAATATGCTACAAGAGCTGCGTTAGGCATGGGAGCTTTCGTAAAGATATTCGATAATTCGGTATATAAATTACGCCGGCTGCAAAATAACCTGAACACAAGGGTTTATACTTCCATGATACAGCCCAGGGTGCTTATGAATGCACTGCGCTCAGCTGATGTTGTTATCGGTGCAATTCACACTGCTTATGGACGTACTCCTATTGTTGTAACCGAGGAAATGGTGCAACAAATGAAAACGGGAGCTGTAATTATTGATGTAAGCATCGATCAGGGCGGCTGTTTCGAAACATCCAGGTTAACCGACCACCGCAACCCTGTTTTTAAACAATACGGAGTAACTCATTATTGTGTGCCTAATATAGCCTCAAAAGTGCCTCATACAGCTTCCTATGCTTTAAGCAATTTCCTGTCGCCAATTTTGTTGCGAATTGGTGAAGAAGGCGGAGTCGAAAAGGTATTGCATTCCGATTACGGGGTCCGCCAGGGTGTGTACTTATACAATGGGATATCGACCAATAAATTTCTCAGCGATTCGTTTCGCCTTCCTTTCCAGGATATAAATCTCCTGATGGCTGCTTTCAGGTAATTTCATTTGTGAACATAATTAAATCTTATTTTGTTTTACCGATCTTTTACCGGAATTTGATTTTATTCATGCGAAAACTTCTCCTTTTTTTTGTTTTCATTCCATTTCTTCTTCGTCCCTTTATCAGCAGAGCGGGTTTTTACGAAAACGATCAGGGTAAAGTGACCCTGAGCGGATATGTGCGTGATCAGTCAAACGGAGAGATGCTGATTGGTGTTAGCGTGTATTGTGCTGACCTGAAAGTTGGAACAGTAACAAATGTGTATGGGTTTTATTCGCTGAGTCTTGCACCCGGAAAATACAAAATCAAGTATTCCTACGTTGGCTATGATACTCAGGAGAAACAAATACAGCTGGATAGAAATCTGACTATTGACATCAGTTTGCAACTTTTTCAGGCTGTTTTAGGTGAAGTAGTGATTACCGGCAAGCGAACTGATGAAAATATACGTGCCCCCGAAATGAGCCTGGTGAAAATGGATATTAAAACCATACAAAAAGTGCCTGCTCTGCTTGGTGAAATTGATGTGGTGAAAGTATTGCAGCTTCTTCCTGGTGTGCAGTCAACCAGCGAAGGATCAACCGGGTTTAGTGTGCGTGGCGGCAACTCCGATCAGAATCTTATTATCCTCGATGAAGCCACCATTCATAATGCCTCGCATCTGTTAGGATTCTTTTCAGTATTTAACAATGATGCTGTAAAAGATGTCATTCTTTACAAGGGTGATATCCCGGCTGCATACGGAGGAAGACTTTCCTCGTTGCTTGAAGTTCATATGAGGGATGGAAATGCTAAAAAGTTCGTTGTAACAGGAAGTGTTGGCACCGTGTCGAGCAAGCTTACATTGGAAGGCCCGATTATTAAGGATCGTACAACTTTCCTGGTTTCCGCACGCAGGACGTATGCCGATTTGTTCCTGCCTTTTGCAAAGGATAAAGAGGTTCGCGACAATAAACTCTACTTTTATGACTTAAACCTGAAAGTAACCCACGTGATCGACGAAAATAACCGTGTCTATTTTTCGGGTTACGCCGGTCGCGATACATTTAAAAATCAGTTTGCCTCCATGGGATTTGGCAACCAGACTGGTTCGCTGCGCTGGAACCATCTTTTTTCAAAAAAACTCTTCTTCAACCTCAGCCTGATTTATTCGAACTACAATTATGAACTCGGAACCCCCGAAGGTGATGCGAATTCGTTTAGATGGACTTCAAAAATGCGCGATTATTCAGCCCGCTTCGATTTTACACATTACGTATCCAATAAACATACGCTCAGGTTCGGAGCTACTACGATGTATCATATATTTTTCCCCGGAACAGCCAGCGGGCTAGGGAACGAAAGCGCCGTAACTGAATTTATACTTCCAGCTGAGTACGCGTTGGAACATAGCCTGTATGCCTCTGATGAATATAAAATTTCGCAAAAATTGACCCTTAAATATGGTTTAAGGTACGCCCTGTTTCAAAATATCGGCCCGGGAACGTATTACCATTTTGATGCAAATTATAACCCTGTTGACAGCACAGTATATGGGAAAAGCGATTTATTTAATTCCTATTCAAGTCTGGAACCCCGCCTGGCATTTACCTACCTGGTAAATGATGTATCATCCATAAAAGGGAGCTATTCGCATGCCGCACAGTTTCTGACCCTTGCGCAAAACTCAACTGCCGGAACCCCTCTTGATATCTGGTTCCCGGCTACACCAAACGTAAAACCACAATTATGCGACCAGTTTGCAATAGGGTATTTCAGGAATTTAAAACAGAATATGTACGAGGTCTCGTTTGAGACGTATTATAAAAAATTCAGGAATGTCATTGATTTCCGCGATCATGCCCAGCTCCTGCTTAATCCTTATATCGAAGGTGAGTTACGCATTGGGAAAGGATATTCGTATGGAGTTGAAACCATGATTCGCAAAAACGAAGGGCATCTAACAGGGTGGATAAGTTACACGTACTCAAGATCTTTCCGGATAATCCCGGAAATTAACGGAGGCAATCTTTATAATGCGCCTTATGATAAACCGCATTCAGTGAATGCGGTAGCCAATTATGATTTCTCAAAGCGGGTTTCGGCGTCAGCAACCTGGGTTTATGCAACCGGTCTCCCGGTAACTTTCCCGACCGGACGCGCGGTTGTTGGCAATGCAATTATTCCGATATATTCGAACCGTAATGCATATCGTATGCCTGATTATCACCGCCTTGATGTATCGGTTTCACTCAAGGGTAAAGAAAAACCAGGGAAAAAATGGCACGGCGAATGGAACTTATCTGTTTATAATGCATACAACAGGCACAATGCATGGTCGATTAACTTTACGGAGGATTCAAATAATCCAAATGTAACTTATGCCGAAAAGACGTACCTTTTTGCCATCATTCCGGCGTTGACGTATAACTTTAAGTTTTAATCGAGATGGCAGATAAAACATTAACGTGTTTTCAAATCAATAGGATTAAGGTGCCAGGTTCCGTATTGAGAACTTTGAATGCGAAGCATTTTTTGCCTGGAGCAAGCAGTGATCTTTGAACTTTGAAGTGTAAACATAGCACGCGAAGCCTTTATACTTTTGAATAATTTGAATAAAATGAAATACATCAAAGCACTATTTATTATTTCCCTGTTTTCGATCCTGGCTGTTTCCTGTACCGAAAAAATAGATATTCAGCTTGATGACAGTTATGTCCGTCTGGTAGTTGACGGTGCCATTACTACAGATACAACGGCTCAAACAGTTATACTCCGAACAACATCCAGTTATTTCTATGATCAGCCTGCGCCAAGGGTAACCGGAGCAAATGTGAGTATTACCGATGGAACACAAACATTCATTCTGAATGAAGATACAGCCGGAGTATATCGCACGGATCCTTCTGTATTTGGTATCAGTGGCCGGACTTATACATTAAATATTAAGCTTGCCAATGCAATTGGCGGGCACGCTGATTATTCCGCTGTTTCAATCCTAAATCCGATTAATCCGCTTGATTCGGTTGGATTACTCCTCCATCCCGAATGGTCTAAAAATGGAATCTGGGAAGTGAAATGTTATGTACAGGAACCACCCAGTGTTGATTTTTACAGGTTTTTAATTTTTCGAAATCGTCAATTGCTAACCGATAGCCTGAACGAATGGTTTGCAACCGATGATAAATTTTTTAATGGGAATT
Organism: Lentimicrobiaceae bacterium; assembly: GCA_041660125.1. GTDB lineage: Bacteria > Bacteroidota > Bacteroidia > Bacteroidales > UBA4417 > UBA4417. The sequence continues at coordinate 177,853 of JBAZWY010000004.1, read as the reverse complement.
ATACAAATGGGGCAACGGTTGCTTATCTTCAACAGGGTAAACCGGATGAAGGATTGATTCAGGGTGACACTGTAACAGTTGAAGTAAACAGTATTAGCAAGGAATATTATACTTTCATAATGGAAGCCCAGGCAGAACTGCGTGGTTCAAATCCACTGTTCAGCGGGCCTCCGTCCAATGTTACCGGAAACATCAATAACGGAGCTATAGGTTTTTTTGCAGCTTATTCAGCAACACGCTCCTCTGCCATTGTGCCTGAATTCAGTGAATTTGGGAAATAGGAAATAAAAATTAGCAAATCTGCCCGTTTGCGATCATGAATCGGTGAGGTTCAATCTTGAAACTCTGTAATAAGGAATTAACTTTGTCTAAATAAAACCAATAAGAATTATTATGGCAGACAATCGGGAATCACCACTAAAAATCAATAAAGATGAATTCAGGAAAATTGGTTATCAATTAGTAGATACTATCTCCAATTTCATGGATACAATTGATGAAAAACCTGTTACTACAGGTGAAACTCCCAGGCAAATACAAAAGATATTGGGAAATGATTCATTGCCCGAACAAGGCACCTCGGTTTCGGAATTATTCTCCAAGACTTCGGATTTGTTACTCAATCATTCATTGTTAAACGGGCATCCGAAATTTTTTGGATATATTACTTCATCTCCAACTCCAATTGGCGCATTGGCAGATTTATTAGCTTCTGTTGTTAACCCCAATGTGGGCGCCAATATCTTGAGCCCAATGGCAACCGCTATTGAAAAGCAGACAGTGAAATGGCTGGCAGAATTTATTGGCATAGCGCCTTCATCTGGGGGAATATTAGTGAGCGGCGGAAACATGGCAAACCTTACAGCTTTTTTAGCAGCGAGAACAGCCAAAGCACCAAAGAGTTTGAAGGAAGACGGCTTAGGAAACATTGAAAGTGAAATGGTTTTTTATTGCTCAAAAGCAACTCACACCTGGATTGAAAAGGCGGCTGTTTTATTCGGACATGGCTTAAAAGCAATCCGATGGATACCAACCAATGCTGACAATAAAATGAACACAGAAATTTTGTCGCAAACAATTTATGATGATTTAAAGAATGGCAAAAAACCATTTCTTGTAATTGGAAATGCCGGAGATGTGAGCACTGGCGTGGTAGATAATCTTTCTGCAATAGCGACAATATGTAAGGCGAATGATTTATGGTTTCATGTTGACGGTGCTTATGGAATTCCTGCCGCAGTAATTCCGCAATACAAAGAATTGTTTAATGGAATTGAGGAAGCTGATTCCATTGCACTCGATCCTCATAAATGGCTTTATGCACCGCTTGAAGCAGGTTGCACCTTAGTGAAAAATCCACAACATCTGATTGACACATACAGTGCGCATCCCGTTTATTATAATTTCAGTAGTAACGACGAAGAACCCACTCTCAATTATTACGAATACGGCCTTCAGAATTCAAGAGGATTCAGGGCATTAAAGGTTTGGATGGCTTTGCAGCAGGTAGGAAAGAATGGATACATAGAAATGATTGGCGAAAACATAGCGCTCTCACAAATGTTATTCGAAGAAGCCAAAAAACATTCTGAGCTTGAAGCAGTAACACAAAATCTGAGCATTACAACTTTGAGATATGTTCCTTCCGATTATATGCATGACGGAAAAGACGGCGAAACTTATTTGAACACGTTAAATGAAAGTTTATTGAATGAATTACAAAAAGGAGGTGAAGTGTTTTTATCGAATGCTGTAATTTCGGACAAATATTGTTTAAGAGCTTGTATTGTAAATTTCAGGACTTCAAGAAAAGACATTCAAGAGGTTGTTGAAATCATAGTACGGGAAGGGCGAAAAGTTCATAAAGCACTACTGCGAAAATGACCCCTGTTCTGGCAAACCTGGTAACTAATTTTAACCGGCAAGCTTTCGTGATAAGCCCGGCAAAGTCGTTAACAAAAAAACATAAAAAAATGGCGGGCTTGAAGTAATTTATGGGTTTGTAATACGTTTTATGTTTTTTGTAACTGAATAGTGAAGTGCCACATAATAGACTGCTTTCCATACACTGCCGACATCTGACATTTGAAACCTGGTATCAAAGAAAAAAACCACTAGTTCCCTGTCTTTTACAAAACATAGTTGTTAATAATATATGCACGATATTGAACCATATTATAGCTGGCTTGACCTTTACCAGGCTTCTGAAGATGAACGCTCACCTTTTTATGGGCGCGAATACAGCGAATTTGAATGCACCGGAAAAGTCTATAATTATTTGCTTCACCCGCAGTGGGATTATATTGGTTCCGAAACACTTTATGTGAAGTTGCTTTATGCAGATTATGAACAGGGATTTTGTATCATTGAACTAATTGGCGAATGGAACGATTGCCTGTATAACGATATTATGTTCCTTTACCGTAATGTAATTGAGACGCTGCTCGAAAACAGAATAACCAAATATATACTGATTGGCGAAAATGTACTCAATTTTCATTACTCCGATGACGATTATTACCAGGAATGGTTCGATGAACTGGAAGATGGCTGGATAGTATGCCTCAATTTCCGTGGCCACGTAAAACAAGAATTCGAAGCCGGCCACCTTGATTATTATTTGGCAATGGGCGGCAACTTTGATAACCTGCCCTGGCGTACTGCATCACCCCAGAAACTGTTTTTTATCGTCGAACAATTGATTACACGTAGATTGAATATGTAATATGATTAAAGGTGAAAAGGCAAGAGACGAATAGTGAATAACGAATAGTGAATAACAAATAGTGATTAGTGAATAAACTAGGATAAATCAATGATTTTGATTTCCGACATCTAACATCCAACATCCGAAATATTTAAATTATGAAACAAGCCGTAATTCTAACCATATACGGTCATGTGCAAGGTGTCGGGTTCAGGTATTTTGTGATACAAAAGGCTGAATATCTGGAGATAAGCGGCTTTGTTAAAAACCTGTCGAATGGGAATGTTTATATTGAAGCCGAAGGCGAGCCGGAAAAATTAGAACTGTTTATACACGCATGTCAGCAGGGGCCTTCACATGCATGGGTCGAAAAAGTTGATATTCAACATTGCCCGGTGCAGGATTTTCATGGATTTGTCAGGAAATAAACGGCTACTGATTTTTAGAATACAAACAGAGTTAATGGCTTGATTGGTAATTAATTGAAAAGGGTAAAAGCAAAACAGATTTTCGTTTGTTATTTTGTTGATTCCATTCATTAATCTATTTTTAAAAATAGCATTAATAGGAATTAATGAGTATCTTTAGTTCCATAAACTCTTAATATTCAAGCTATGCCACATGATTTTTCACTTTCGAGCGGAGTTACGGCTACCGGCCGTACAGTTCATTATGCAAAGTTAAACGGTAGTTCGGAACCAAAATTTGTAATTGGTAGCCGAACAGTATATGCCGGAAATTTTGGATTGTTCAATACAACTGTTACGCCAGGACTGGTTTACAATCCGGCTGATTATGGTTCCGATTTCGGTTTTTGGGCATATTATATTAATCCTACAGCCCAGGCCGAAAGCAGGGGATCCTACTTGTGCCTGAATACCTACGATAGGGCAAAATTCACTTTCAGTTTTATGCAATATGCTGCCCATGTGCCGAATGGCGATTTTGTAAAGTTTTTCCGCAAGTTGCTCGCTTTGCCAAATGCCACTGATTATTTTCCAAAGCTGGTGTTGAAAGATTCCCGTATTTTTTATAGAAACGGAACCGGTACTCTTTCACAGTTGGAAAACGATATAACAACACAGGCATTGATGGACTACCTGAACCCTTCCTTGCTGGAAGTCGAAAACCAGGAACTGATATGTTCGGCCCGTATGGTGCATTGGGCAAGCAACGATACGGCCCATCGTAAAATCCAGGTCGAAACCGCTATTCAACATTTTAAAAACAATATGGTTGAATACGACAAACGCTTTAATTTGAACGGGGTTCCGGCAAAAGTATGCCAGATGATCTGTGATATCCGCCACCAGGGGCGTGGCATGAACGACAGGATTGCTAATGCACTGAATACCAACGGAAATTATGACATCGCATTTACAAATCTATGTTCAATCGGGTCTGCAAATTACAACCAGCGTATAACTACTGTACGCAATACAATTAATAGTTTGCTTAAAGCTGGAATCTTTAACAAGAAATACGACAGCGCTTCCAATTCGTTTGTTGAAATGTAATATCCGTTTCGCTAATCAGAACCTGCCATTAAAGCTGAAATTCTTCAATTTCAAAAACAAGGATTAACGATTAGCTATTTATGAAGCAAAAATAGTAAACTGAATTACTGATTACTTCTAAATCCCGGAATTGTTAACCTGGCGAAGCGACCTCACAGCCTGTCCCGCTCAGCGGGAAACACCTATAAATATAAGCAAAGAGTGAGTAATCCATGTTCACTCTTCATTTCTGTAGTTTGAATTCCGGAAAGAACATTATTTAAATCAGCGATTACTCGTCCCTTTTCACCAGGTCCATTGCAAAAGCAGGCAAACATACGGCAACATATTCGGCACCACCTGCAAAGGGACTGCTGTACTGTACCCATTCGCCCTTTCCTGTAAGGATTGCCTGCCCTTCGGATACAAGTATTTCTCCATCACTGCTGGCTACTTTCAGCGTTCCTTTCAGAACCAATGTGTATTCATTAAATTCAGGGCACTGACCGGGTTCAACCCAACCCTCAGGACTTGTCATCCGGGCAATGCTTACTTCTGAAGTGTCGGAGTTTACACGTCCGAAAAATTCTTCAATTTTTTTCTCCTTATTTCCTGCACCCATTATCAGAGCCGGAGTTTTGATGTGTTTTATCATATAGTTCTTGTATTTATTACTGATTTATGTTGATTATTACTGTTTTGCAGTTTGAGTAAATAGAATTGAAAATTAAAAATGACTGGATCGGCAATTAGGAAACACGAAACTCTGAAACATGAAACTCTGAAACTCTTAAACTCTGAAATCCTGAAACTCTGAAACCTTGAAACTCTGAAACCCTGAAACCCTGAAACTCTGAATCTCTGAATCTCTGAAACCCTGAAACCCTGAAACATGAAACCCTACAACCTAACTCCAAATCCTTAAACCCTTCTTTTCATTGCCCTGAGTACTTCCCGCTTTCCTGCCGGTCCCGCTAGTTTCTCGATAGTAAATCCTGCAGCTTTCAATGCTCGCTTCACGGTGCCTTTACAACTGTATGTTACAAGAATTCCATCCGGTTTCAGGCATTTGAATAACTGCGCAAATACTTGTTCGGTCCATAATTCGGGTTGTACATCCGGGCCGAAAGCATCGAAATATACCAGGTGGAATTGTTCATCACGAAGCGTAACATCCTCTAATCTGGCTTGCATCTTGCTGATAATGAAATAGTCGCTCAGGAATGCAGGGTATGTCCAGCTCGATTCATGTAGTTTTTTAAAATAACCTGTTGCTTCAGTGCCGCCAATTAGAGATGCATAATTTAATTGTTCGAGTAAATCTTTGGCAAGAGGTTCAGGTTCAATGGCAACATAATTAATCTTCCGGCGTTGTTTTTTAGCTTCGAGAACTGTAAGCAAAGCATTGAGACCTGTCCCAAGACCTACTTCCAGAATGTTAATTTCTTTGATGCATAAGGGTATATGATGCAATCCGTTTTGAATAAACACCAGTTCTGATTCCTGCAATGCCCCGTTTGTTGAATGATAATGCTCATTCAATTCGGGGACAAACAAGGTATGAGACCCGTCGGTTGTGGTTTGAAGAATTATTTTTTGCAATTTATTCGGTATTTTGAAAAAGGGTTAGCGAGAATTATATTTCAGGCCTTAAAATTACATGAATTGCTGTGAAAGGGAATTAAAATCTTTGTAATTTTATATCAACAAGTAACAACAAGAATGAAAAGAAAGAAAATATGATTTCTGCTAAGCTTTTATTTCCCTGATCAGGCAGTTTTTCAATCAGCACCAACTATTGTAGCAGTGTATATTTAATCAAATTTAAAACTGAAATCTATGCTAGAGAAAATTGATATTGAAAATGTGTTATTTCTTGATATTGAAACGGTTCCGGCTTTTCCTGAGTATAATCAGATGAGCGAGCGCTTGCAGAAGCTATGGAATAAAAAAGCCGAGCGTCTTTCATCCTACAGCAATACCCCTGATGAAGCTATTTCGCCTGAACATTTGTATGGCAGGGCAGGGATTTATGCGGAATTTGGAAAGATCATATGTATCTCGGTGGGAGCATTTTTAAAGGGCGAATTAAGGATAAAATCATTTTCGGGACATGATGAAAAGTTGCTGCTCACCGAATTTGCTGACCTTCTGAACAAACGTTACAACCGGCCTGAACATTTGCTTTGTGCCCATAATGGCAAAGAGTTCGATTTTCCTTATATGGCCCGCCGGATGATTGTACTTGGTATTGCCATTCCTCAAATCCTGGATTTATCGGGCAAGAAACCCTGGGAAGTAAATCATCTGGATACCATGGAACTATGGAAATTTGGAGACTATAAAAATTTCACATCGCTGGATCTGCTTGCTGCCATTTTGGACATTCCCACACCTAAAGATGATATTGATGGTAGCCAGGTTGCCGAAGTATATTATAAAGAGAACAATTTACAGCGTATTGTTCATTATTGTACAAAAGATGTGCTGACGGTAGCCCAGATTTTTCGCCGTTATCGGGGAGAAGCGTTGATCGAAGAAAGTTCGGTTGTTATAGTGTAGAAAGGCGAAGGGTGACAATGGAATGGTAATGTTGAATGTCGGATGTTGAATGTCGGATGTTGGATGTCGGATGTTGGATATCAAAACCAGAAACTCTGAAACTCTGAAACTCTGAAACTCTGAAACCCTGAAACTCTGTAACTCTGAAACCCTGTAACTCTGTAACTCTGTAACTCTGTAACCCGGTAACTCTGAAACTCTGAAACTCTGAAACTCTGAAACTCTGTAACTCTGTAACTCTGTAACTCTGTAACTCTGTAACTCTGTAACTCTGTAACTCTGTAACTCTGTAACCCGGTAACTCTGAAACTCTGAAACTCTGAAACTCTGAAACTCTGAAACTCTGAAACTCTGAAACCCTGAAACCCTGAAACTCTGAAACCCTGTAACTCTGTAACTCTGTAACCCCGAAACCCGAAACCCGAAACCCGAAACCCGAAACCCTTTAACCCCCAATTCCTATTTAACATCTTTTAATGTTTACAATTGCATTATTTCCATACTTTTGCGAAAACAATTAAAATCTATATGAAAAAATACATTTTACTTACTGTTATAGTAATGCTGATAACAGCAGTTTCCTCACAAGCTTATGCTCAGAAGAAGGAAAAAAAGAAAAAGGGTGCAAAAGAAGAGGTTGTAACTGCGCCGGTAGCAGCTAAGCCGTTATTTGCAAATAATAACGATACAATAAGTTACATTATCGGAGCTGATATAGCCCGCAGTTTTGCTAAAAACGCCCTTGACCTGAACAAAGATTTCGTTTTTAAAGGATTTTCTGATGCCCAGGATAAAGCTGATACTATTTTTTCTCAGGAACAAATCGAAGCAATCATGATGGCATGGCAACAGGATATGAACGCAAAAAAGACAGCTTTGGCCGAACAGGAAATGGCTAAAAATGAAAAATTGGGTGAGGCTTTTCTAGCTGCAAACAAACTCAAAGAAGGCGTCGTTGAACTGCCAAGCGGCTTGCAGTACAAAATTCTGAAAGCAGGTGAAGGCGATTCACCTGAGGATAATGATATGGTCACGGTTCATTATACAGGCACACTACTTGATGGCACTGTATTCGATTCGTCACGCGAAAGAGGCGAACCTATTGAGTTTCCCGTTAACGGAGTTATTGCCGGATGGACCGAAGCCCTCAAACTGATGAAACCAGGTGCACAGTATATGCTGTATATTCCTGCAAAACTTGCCTACGGCGATAAAAAAACAGGTCCAATTCCTGAAGGTTCCACCCTGATATTTGATGTAGAATTACTGAAATTCGAAAAGAAAGAAAATAAATAAACTCTTCGCCTTAGGTAATTTCTAAGATGGAAAAATATAAATCCCGGGGTTGTTAGCGAACAGTTCCGGGATTTTTTTATAGAAACAAGATTTATTCCCGAAAGGGATTTGATCTTCTTCCAATTCAATATGTTTTTTCAAAAAGTTCGACATCCCAGGTTACCTGTTCAAGTATTTCCCCATTTCAGTCATCTGATCTTCTGTAAGGCGTAAAGCCTGGTTGTTGCTTCGTATTATAATCCCGCATGCGAGCTCAAAGAAAAGTGCTTTCTGTATCACATCGTTAAAACTACTACCGACTACCACCTGCCCATGATTTTGTAGCACAACCAGATTGTGCGTTTTCATTGATTCGGTAACTTTTATTCCTAACTCAGGTGAACCGGGACAGATATACGGGAGCATATCAATTTTCCCTACGTATAGGGGGATTTCGTTAATAACATTAAAATCTTTGGGCGGATCGGGTAAACAAGCAAGGGTGGTGCTGTACAACGACTGGAAATGAAGTATTACATTTACATCTTTACGTTGGCGCATGATGCTAAAATGAAATCCGCTGTCCATGGAGGGGTTAACATTGTTTAGGATCACTCCGTCCGAATGACGGCTGATACTAACCTGGTCCTTGCTTAAGTATGGAAGCCATGAACCTGTTTGTGAAATAAGCACTATTTCATCATTCTGTCGCCACGAAAGGTTACCGCTACTGCAAAGCAGCAATTGATGCGTACCTATACGGTGGGCTGCTTCAACAAAAGTTTTCAGATGACTATCAGTTACTGATGGCATCTTATTTTTGGATTTACTGTTGAAAAATAATGGATAAGGATCAGATATACAGTAAGATAATTACCGATTATTAATAAAAAGTAATTCTTGTTTTCTGAACGCCTTAACTGACTAAAAAAGTCTGCAAATGTACTATGTTTTGAGGTAGTTTATTATTGATTTTCTCAGCTTTTTAAGAAAATGAACCTGATTCAAACTAGAGAAAGATGTCTGCAAATCAATTTGTAGAAGCTGATGTCACTGAAAGGGATTTATTTCGTAAACGCCATACGATCATTCAGGCTATCTTCAATAAAATTGAGTTTAGAACCATTCGAATAATTCATTTCCGTGGAAAATAAATTTAGGCCGAACAAGTCATCTGCTCCAGCATTGTTCTGCAAATAAATTCAGCAGCATGCCCGTCACCGAATACATTCGGGAAATTCAGTGAGGAATTCTTATGAAAATGCTTCACTGCTTCAATGATCTTTATTTCATTAGCATCAGCTATAATTCCGGCACCGTTTTCAATAATTTCGGTCCATTCGGTTTCGGGGCGTGCCACTACCAAAGGCTTTTTAAAGAAATAAGCTTCTTTCTGCACGCCGCCCGAATCGGTAAGGATAAGGTTTGAATTTTTTTCCAGCATAATCATTTCGAGATACGAAACCGGTGGGATTAGGTGGATATTTTTATTGCCGGTTAATCTTTTAAATAAATCTTTGGAAAGTTTACTTTCAATAATTTTTGAAGTACGCGGGTGCAGAGGAATAACAATTTTCAGGTGCATATTTTCGGCTATATAACACATGGCGCTGATAATTTCATATAATCGCTCTGGCGAGTCGGTGTTGTTGTCGCGGTGAATGGTGCAAAGTACAAACTCGTTTTTTTTCAGATCGAGTTTCTGCATGATGTCCGTTTTCTGTTCAGCCATTCCGGCAAAATGAACCAGGTTGTCAAACATAATATCGCCACAATGAAAAACTCCCGGGTGATCAGCGCTGAAAGGAGCAGAAGTTCTGGTGGAAAAGCCTTCCCGCTCCAGGTTTTTGATACCGGTTTTAGTTGGAACAAACAATAGGGTAGAAGCGTGGTCGCACATGATGCGGTTAATTTCCTCCGGCATGCTTTTATTGAACGATCGCAATCCAGCTTCGATATGCACGACCGGTATATGAATTTTGCTTGCAGCTATGGTTCCGGCTAAAGTTGAATTAGTGTCACCATAAAGGACCAGGTAATCGGGATTTTCATCGAGCAATATATTTTCGATTCCTTGTAGCATTTCAGCCGTTTGCCTGCCATGTGAAGCTGAGCCAATATTGAGGTTAATGTGCGGGTTGGGTATTCCTAATTCTTCAAAGAAGACCTGCGACATATTGGCATCATAATGTTGCCCCGTATGAATTATTATTTCAGTAATCTTATCGGCAAAGGAATTACGGATGGCACGGCTGAGCGCAGCAGCTTTAATAATCTGGGGTCTTGCGCCAACTACGGTAACTATTTTTAGCATTTAATTCTTCTTATTATATTATTTTTTTTTAAAAGGCAATTTTATTCTTTTAATGAAAATTAAATCCGGATTGTAGAGACGCGATGCTCGCGTCTCTAATTTCCGGGATGTAGAGACGCGAGCATCGCGTCTCTACATGATTCCTTCATCTGCAAAACTATAATAATTCCCGTCGCCGACAATAATATGATCGAGAACGGGCAGATCGAGCACTACGCCGGCTTCTTTCATCTTTTTGGTTAATTGGATATCGGCATCACTTGGTATAAGTTGGCCTGAAGGATGATTGTGTCCTAAAATAATGGAGGTTGCATTGTTGTCCAATGCGATTTTAAATACTTTGCGCTGATCCACCACGGTACCAGTTATACCACCATCGCTGATCCTGACTGTTTTCAGAACTTTATTTGCCCTGTTGAGCAACAATATGCAGAAGTTCTCATAATTCAGGTCGCCAAGCTCTTTCTGGAGCAGTATAAAGGCTGTTTTGCTGTCTTTTACCTGGGGTTTTTCGTTCAGAACGGAAGCGCCCCTTCTGCGGCCAAGCTCGAGCGCGGCGGCAATAGTAATTGCTTTTGCCTCGCCTATGCCTTTATATTTCTGTAAATCCGAAATCGTTAACCGCGCTAATTCGGCGAAATTGTCGCTCACTTCGTTCATTATTCTTTTCGATAAAGCAACCGCCGATTCCTCATTGTTTCCCGATCCGATAAGTATGGCAATCAGTTCTGCATTGCTGAGTGCTGATGGACCTTTATAAAGGAGTTTCTCTCGTGGTTGATCATCCTCAGCCCAGTCTTTAATTGATGTTTTTAGAATTTTATCCATGAGGAAATGGCATTAAAAGCAGAATAAATAGAAAATGCTAAAATACAAAAGTAAATAAAACAAAAAAGCCCCTGAATACAGAGGCGTTATCCTGGAAAAGATTGTTACTTAAAGCGCATTCACTTTTTTAGCAAGCTTCGATTTCAGGTTCGCAGCTTTGTTCTTGTGAATGATGCTTTTCTTAGCAAGTTTGTCAATTAGAGAAACAAGTGAAGGAAGTTTTTCTGTAGCTACAGTTTTGTCCTCTAATTCACGAAAGGTCTTAATTGAATTACGCATTGTTTTTGCATAATAGCGGTTGCGAAGCCTTTTCTTGTCGTTTGCCCTGATCCTTTTTAAGGATGACTTGTGATTTGCCATTGTTGAACTTTAAAGTGTTGTTTGTAGTCCGTAGGGGAATCGAACCCCTGTTACCAGGATGAAAACCTGACGTCCTAACCCCTAGACGAACGGACCATATCTTTTTTTAAGGCTGCAAAGGTAATACTTTTTTTTATTCGGGCAATAGGGGCATAAAAAAAACCAGAAAATTTTCTGAAATCAATATTTGCTATTTGTAATGTGCTGGTTTATAGATGCAAATAGCTCTTTTTTCTCATGCAACAGCAAGAACTAAGTTTCGGTTTTCCTTAGTAATTATTGTAATTCATTTGTTATCCGATCAGTGCCTAAAGTTTTGAGTGCCTAAAATGCCTGAAGGTAGGCCTTAGTTTTTCAACCTTGATATCACATAATCACGATCCAAGAGTTGCTTTAGGATAAAAAAGGTTAAGAAATTTACTAGTCAATGAACAATCGATTGATGTTTAGCTAATTAAATTAAAAATATGTTTGAAAATCACTTTAGGCTTTTTAGCTTGAATAATTCATAAACTTCAAAAAAGACAAAAGATAAAAGGATAAAGACAAAAGTATCAAAACATTATGAAGGCAATCATAAAAATCATCTTTACAAAATAAATTATGAAAATGGTTTGCAACTGCCTGACTTTTATCTTTTTACTTTTATCTTTTATCTTCTGCACGAATAATACAGTTTAGACTCTTTAAAGTACACATCAAAGTATTAATCTTACAACAGAGAGGGTGAATAGTTACTAAAAAATAAAACTTGTAAAAGTTATCATTTTTATGCCTGGCATATCATTTTTATAAATTATTTAATAAAATGTTAATAAATATTTGTTGGCAATAATACATGCAATCACTTGAATACGTAGCAGATCAATAAATGCCTAGGATACTGGTATTTAAATTTATTTGGAAATATTGAAAAATGTATATATTTTGGCTCCTTCTAATGAAGTCCGAATTTAAAAACTAACCAAAATTTAGAAAAATGAAAAAGTCTTTGCTCCTTGCACTTTCTGCAGTATTATTAAGTACAGGCCTCATGGCTGGTGGAATTATGACCAATACCAACCAAAGTGCTGCCTATGTGCGTTTGCTTGCCCGGAATGCTTCTTTTGGAATTGATGCAGTTTACTTCAATCCAGCTGGATTAATGAAACTAGATAATGGTTTCCACTTCTCCCTGAACAATCAATCAATTTTTCAAACTAAGGATGTAACTACCAATTACCCTTATTTACATGGGGCGCCCAATGCTAAATATACGGGCGATGTAAAAGCTCCTCTGTTCCCTGGCGTGTATGCAGTTTATAAAATGGACAAACTGGCTTTTTCGTTCGGGTTTAATCCGGTCGGCGGTGGAGGCGGAGCTACTTACGACAAGGGACTGCCTTCGTTCGAAATGGGAATTTCGGATATTGTCCCTTCTTTAGTGAGTAAGGGAATTCCAACAACAGATTATTCAGCAGATATCAACTTCGAAGGTACTTCCGTTTTCTTTGGTTACCAGGCAGGAATTTCCTATAAAATTAATGATATGATTTCCATATTTGGTGGTTTAAGGTATGTAACAGCTAAAAACACCTATAAGGGAGGCATTAAAAACATTATGATCAATCCCAATTACCCGGCTTTTGGTTCAACATTTACCGGAGGAATGGTTCTTGCATCCACTTTCTTTTCGGCAGGTGCAGTTACCCTTAATACACTAGCCGCAGGTGCTACACAATATGTTGCCGGTTTGCAGCCAATTGTCGATGGTGGCGGTGGAACTGTCTTGTTAGCAAATGGAACATCAGCAGGGTTAACTGCAGCCCAGGTTGCACAGATACAACAGATCCTGGGAGCTGCAGGTCTAACACCTGCCCAGATAGGAGCACAGACAATTGCTTCAGCCCAGGGAGTGCTTACCGCAGCTGCACCCGGGTTTACCGCTAATGCAAATTCAATGACCGCTAATGCTACCGCTACACAAGATGTAGAAGTAGATGCTACTCAAAAAGGTACCGGATATACTCCTATTGTTGGAGTGAACCTTACACTGGCCGAGAAATTAAATATTGCAATTAAATACGAGTTCCTGACTAAGATCGAGTTAACCAATTCGACAAAAGTTGACGGATCAGGATTATTTCCCGATGGTGCCAAAACCCGCAGCGATATGCCCGCTATGCTTGCAATAGGAGCATCCTATCCATTAACAGATAAATTAATGGCATCGCTCAGCTACAATTATTATTTCGACAAAACAGCAGATTATGGAAAAAAGATAGATGGTGAATTCGTAACTAATAAAAGCGTAATAGATAAGAACTATTTTGAACTCGCTGGTGGTCTTGAGTACAATATAACTGACAAATTCCTTGTAAGCGCAGGATACCTTTTATCAAAATCAGGTGTTTCGGAAGCTTACCAGTCTGATTTAAGCTACAGCCTTACTTCAAGCACTGTTGGTTTTGGTGGTCAATATAAGATCACGGATGGATTTGCCGTCAACCTGGGTGCTTTAAATACTTTTTACAAGGACGGGCAGAAGCATTATGACCATATGCTAGGTACATTGGCAATGCCGGTTACCGAAGATTATGCCAAAGCTAACTGGCTTGTATCAATCGGGTTTGATGTTAAAATTGGCAAATAAAGATTAATTTGCTTTCATAAAAAAAGTCCCGGTCAGCTTACCGGGACTTTTTTTATTGTATCCATTTATCACTTTCTGATAAACCTTCCTTCGCTGATATTTTTACCGGAAATGCATTTTAATACATACGTACCGGGAAGTAAATCATGTACTTTAATAGTATTTCCGATTGGGTGCAGGATTGTTTTTACCTTACGGCCATTCATATCAAGGATTTGTATGGTATCAAACATAATTTTTCTGTCAGTGCGAAAAGTTAGGATATCATCAACCGGGTTAGGCATGATTGTGATCTGATTAATAACTAGTTGTTCACTGAGAGAAGTTATGTAAGAATTAAACAGCCACAGGTAAGCTTCTCCAAAAGCCTCACGCCAAAGTTTTTCATTATGTTGGCCGCCGGTTACAACTTTATTAAAGATATTCTCTTGTCCGAACCCAATGCTAACAAGCGAATCATTCATTCGCTGCATTTCGCTTACCATTTTCTCGCTTTCAGCCACATTGCTGCCTTCATTTGTACCACAAAGTTGAAAGATTCGCATATCATGGATTTTTCCCATATCATGTGTGAAAGTCCAGACGCTATCTGAGAACCAATAAGAAGGAGAGAACAATCCTGCCTTGCTGAACGTTGACTGGTATTTGAGTGCACCATAATGCGAAATCAGTCCTCCAAGGGAACTGCCCATAATGCCTGTATTTTCCCTGTCGGGTAAAGTCCGATAATGTTGATCGATATAGGGTTTGAGCGTTTCGACAATAAACTGTATATATTTTTCCCCGTCTCCTCCTCCATATTGCGGATTTGACCACGGTGTATATTCGCCGATGCGATCAGTGCCACCGTTATCAATTCCTACTACAATTGGCACTCGTTTTCCTTGCCCCGCCAGGTTGTTCAGTGTTTCGTCCACTTCCCATTCGCCTGAAAATGCGGTTGTAGCATCGAATAAGTTTTGCCCGTCGTGCATATAAAGTACAGGATAACTGATTCCCGATGTTTCATAATCGGGTGGGAAATATATCCATATTCTGCGCGTACGGTTCAACTGAGGCATGTAGAAATTGGTACTCATTATTTTAACATTGGCAGCAGCGGTTGAATTGCTGGCTCCACCGGCATCAGCCCAGTTCGAAATTGTAATACTAACGGTATCGCTGCTGCCAAATGTATAATTCCGGTTTGCAATTTCTTCCCCACCTGTACCTTTTTCGACAGTGGCCCACGATCCCCGTGTAAATTTAAATTGGATTACCGTTCCGGTTGCCTGTGCTGCTATTGTAATGCTCCATTTCCCTTCACTGTTTTTATGTAACATATATTGAGATAAACCGGGCTGCCAACCTGTAAAGTCGCCTGCAATAAAAAGGTTGTCCTGTGGAGGCGTGTTAGCGGGCAACGCTTGTACAACAAATGTTACCTGGGCTGATATCCCTGAAGCCGAAAGGCATAAGAATATGAGAATTAATAGCTTATGTATATTCATAGATTCGGAAATTAATTTATAGTTCCATCTTATCGACATGCAAGTTTACCTAAATAAACCATACCAAAATAAAATTCATTTGATTCAAAGGAGTGCGAAGCTGCAATGTTATTTATGTTCATTTAACAACTCCAACCGGGGTCTCCATTTTAGGATCTGGTATTTTAATTCAAATTCATTGTTGTACTTAATCCCTGTTTAAAGCATCATTATTTTTCTTTCTTTTGCATTTATAATTTATACTTTCAAATCTGCTTATGAAGAATTCCAAAATCATACTCGAAAAATCAGGCAAAAAGTCGTTTCCCCGTAGTTTCTGGACTGTAATTACCATGGAGTTTTTCGAACGTGGGTCATACTACGGTGTAATGTCGGTGCTTTCGGTCTATCTGGTAATGAGTATTCCCGAAGGAGGCCTGGGATTTTCGAAAGAAAGTGTTGGTGTTATAAAAAGTACAATCACTCCTTTGCTGTATTTTCTTCCTATTCTCGCCGGAGCGTTGGCCGACAGGTTTGGCTACCGTCGAACCCTGATGATGGCGTTTACCGTAATGAGCACCGGGTATTTCTTTACCAGCCTTTCTACATCATACGGAATGGTTTTCCTGAGCCTCGTCCTCATGGCTGTTGGGGCTGGTTTCTTCAAGCCCGTTATAGCCGGGACTATTTCCAGGGTAACTGACGAAAGCAACTCTTCGTTAGGATTTGGAATTTATTACTGGAGTATTAACCTGGGTGCATTTATTTTTCCATTAATCTTCGTTCCCTATCTTAAAAGTATTGGCTGGAGCTATATTTTTGTAATGGCAGCTGTTGGAACAGGATCCATGTTGCTGCTTAATATTTTTGTGTACCGCGAACCGCCAAAACCCAAAAGCACAAAACCTTTAATCGACGTTTTCAAAGGAATATTCCTTGTTCTGAAAGATTATCGTTTCCTGCTTATGATTTTCATTTATTCCGGTTTTTGGATATTGTATTTCCAGATGTTCGATACGGTTCTTTGGTATCTGAAGGATTATATTGATATGACACCGGTGAATAAGGTGGTGAATGCCTTTCTTGGTATTTTTATGCAAAATCCTTCCTGGGAATTTGATGCTGAACATGTTACAGTTATCAATGCAGGAATAATTATTCTGCTGCAACTGGCAGTATCCAAAATTGTGCGTACAAAGCCTGCTTTACCTACGATGATAGCGGGAATAGCGATGGGAACAATAGGTATGGCAATACTTTCGATTTCTACATATGCCTGGGTTTTTATTGGGGGAATTGTAATTTTCTCCATCGGTGAAATGACCGCACATCCCAAATTTATCTCATACGTAGGATTGATAGCTCCTGCCGATAAAAAAGCCTTGTACCAGGGATACGCATTTCTGTACGGAGTAATCGGCAGCGGAATAGGGGGGATACTTGGCGCTACGCTTTATGTACATTTTGTGGATAAATTACATCAACCGGGAGTTTTGTGGTTTATTTTCAGCCTTATCGGGGTTGCTACGATCATTGGGTTGTTGTTGTATAACCGATTTATTTTGCCAAGGGAAAAGGCTTAGAAGTTCAAAAGTTCCCTGCCTGCTGACACAGTCAGGCGGGAAAAACCTTCGGTGTTCAAAAGCTTTGCTTTAATTCTCCAATCCCAATTTCCAAATCGCACACAACCATTGAATGAATCTGTAACTTTGTAACTCTGTAACTCTGTAACTCTGTAACTCTGTAACCCTGAAACCCTTCAAGCCCTTAAAAACTATGGAATTCGAACTAATAGATCATGAATACATCCAGCTAAACCAGCTCCTGAAAATACTCGGACTGGTGGATTCTGGCGGAGAAGCCAATCAAAGGATTGTAGATGGCGAAGTAAAAGTGAATAATGTTATTGAATACCAGAAAAGGAAGAAATTACGTAAAGGTGATGTTATTCATTTTGGTAAACTTATGATTACAATCACATAAAAACCAATTAGTTATCAAACAACGGTACAAATCCTTATTTGAAAATTTATTTTTAGAAATAAATATAGCTCTCTGTCCATTTTCAACGCACTTCATGATTGTGGTAATACGATAAGTGTCAGGAACATTAATGCCACACTAAAATTTAACCTTAATTATTTTTCAGTAGAATTATAAAAGAATCCCTTCTCTTTACACAATAAGTAGAACACTGATGAAGCACTATCACCGGTTAATCATAATAGTAACCTTCTCCCTTTTTATTGCTGCAAATGATCTATATGGACAATCGTGGGACTTCATTAAAGAAGTTGAGGGGATAAAGATATATACCCGCAAGGAAGTGAATAGTTCACTGAAATCATTCAAAGGGGAAATCATGTTCAAGGCCAATACCGACAAAGTGTATTTGATTGTTGGAAATGCAAAAAATTTGGATTGGTGGGATAAGAGCATTATTGAAATAAAAGTACTTGATTTCGTACAGAATAAGTCTGCACGGTATTACCTCGTTTATGATGTGCCCTGGCCGCTTTCCAGACGCGACCTGGTACTCGAAGCACAAATTTCGACTGATCCGGTAACCGGAGATAGAACTGTTTTTTCAAAACCTCTGTTTAATGTAATCCCTGAGAAACCAGGGCTGGTCAGGATTAAAAAATACTGGCAAAAATGGACTATTCAAACTATGGAGAATGGGTATGTTCATGTCATCCTCGAAGGTTTCGTAGATCCTGGTGGGAATATTCCTTCATGGCTTTATAATACAGTTATTACTGAAACACCATTGAAAGTAATGAAGGCCTTGCGTGATAGGGTTTTGTCATCGAAGCCGGCGGTTCAATGATTAGTGTCAATTTCGATTGATGGCTGTGTTCAAGCAAATTATTGAAATGAGGAACAAGGTATTTTGATAAATCAAAAATCCCTTCACTGAGAAGTTGAAGGGATTTCCACTTTCATCTAACTAAAAATAAACAACTGTATATGAAGCTATTACAAAGACCATTTTTCAACCTTTCTAATAGTAATTTTTACTCCGGTTAGTTCCAATTAGCACGATTTTTTGACCGAGTAAGTCTATTCACTATTAACTAATTAGCAGCTCACCAATTCAGTTTTAGTCACATAGGAGTAATATTCCTGTTGAAGGGTATCCATCAATTCTTTTACTGGAATAATCTTATTAGTCTTCCATACGTTGCTACCGGCAAAAGCATAACCTCTTCTGAAATTTCCACGTAGCGCCGAAGTCAGAGAAGCAATTATACAATAGGGTGCTGTACTGATATCGCAGGTTCGGATACAGTTAACAGGGCAGTTTTTAGGTTGGCGTTTCCCTGCCTCCACTTCATCAAGGAATGGCGATTTAATTGCTCTTCCCGGCATGCCGACCGGACTTTTTATGATTTTAACATCTTCTTTCTTTGCAACCAGGTATGCCTGTTTAAACTCAATGGAAGCATCACATTCGTCCGTAGTTACAAACCGTGTACCCATCTGAACACCTGATGCACCTAATCGAAGTATTTTAACGATATCAGAGCCGGAATATATTCCGCCTGCAGCTATCACTGGTATATTCTTTCCGTTGAGCAGGGCAATTTCATTTACCACTTTAGCAACTTCGGGAATTAATTTTTCGAGAGCATAATTTTCATCAAAAATCTGATCAATCTTAAAACCCAGGTGGCCACCAGCTTTTGGCCCTTCAACAATCACTGCATCAGGAAGATAATTGTAATTGGCTAGCCATTTGTTGCAAATCAGAGCTGCAGCTCTTGCTGATGAAACTATGGGTACCAGGCGTGTTTTGCATCCGGGTGTAAGATATTTAGGCAAGTCCAGCGGAAGTCCTGCTCCGGATATAATGATGTCAATCCCTTCTTCGATGGAAGTACGAACTAAATCATCATAATTTGTCAATGCAACCATAATATTTACTCCCAATATTCCGGACGATTTTTGTCTTGATTTTCTGATCTCCTGCTGTAAACCAAAGATGTTGCTTTCAAGGTAGTTTCTCGAATTGTCTTTGTAAAGCATTCCCAGTCCTGCAGCTGAAATTACTCCAACACCGCCTTCGTTGGCAACGGCAGATGCCAAACCCGAAAGTGAGATTCCAACTCCCATACCACCTTGTACGATTGGTAAAGGAATTAATAATCCTCCAATATTTAATTCTTTCATTTTCATCATTTGCAGAAATATTTTTGAAATTTTATGATGCCCGAAGAGAATAGATGCTTTGAAACGGCTTTAAATACAATTATACCCGGGCTTTTGGAAATACAAAAGTACTCCTGAAAAGTAAGGGAGATTGAAAAATGGGCTGCGATGCCTGAAATGGGCGGAAATGATTGCTTTGGGGATGAAATGTCGGATATTAAGGGATGAAATGCGCTATTCTTTTCTCATTAATCAGGTTTTGTGTTAAAAAAACGCTTCCGGAAGGATGAAATGACTACGTATCAATCGCCCATAAAGTACTATCGGGATCGGGATGAGAAAAGTTTCCGGAATTTAGCGATATTTTGACGTGCTATTGGAATACGAAAATCGAGCCCACTGGCTTCGAGTGTATAATTTGGTGAAATGCCGGTCAGCCTCGAAATTTGATCAATATTAACAAGACAGCACCGGTGACACTTTTTGATATTCTGAAATCCTGATAAAACTGATTCAACATTACTTAAGGTTTGCCTGACCATCTTTTTACGGATCACTGTTCCTTCCCGGTAAAATATTTCAATATAATTGCTGGCTGACTGAATTAGAACTATATTTTTCAACTCTTCCTCGAAAACTTCTTTCCCGTTTTCTGATTCAATATGAACTATCACATCGCCAGTACTTTGGGTGGTTTTTCTCTCCTCGGCAAGCCAATGGCGGCCGCTATCGATAACCTGGGAAACTTTCGATTTCAATGAATTGTTATAATTTGACAAGTTAAAAAGCACCAGAGGTAATAATGCTATAGCGCCAGACCTGAAAAGAGTGAGTGTTTGCATGCCTGAAATATCGAAAGCAATTGCCGTTAATGTAAAACTTACGACTAAAACTGCAAACATACCTGCATTCCAGATCAATTCCTTACGTACAGTCCAGCGATCTGATTCGAAAAGTTTAGGGAATAATCCGGGTAGGACCAGCGTGTAGAAAAAGAAAGTTGCCGCACTTAATAACCCAATCAAAAGCACAAAATATCCGTTTTTTGGCGAAGCCAGGAAATTAATGCCAAAGGGTTGAAAATACAGCATAATTAACATAAATCCCCCGCATACAATCATAATTGTGCGCAGGTTATGTTTAAAGTTATTATTGAAGGGATAGGGTTGGTTCAGATTTTCAAACATCAGTGCATTTTACCTCAACAAAGGTACAATTAATATACAGATATATAGGATGTGGCTGGCAAATGGAGCGTTTTTCGTTGTTGCTCTGATTACAAATTATATAATTAATTTATATTCAGTAGTTTAAATATGATGGCTACATAGCGCAGTTTTAAGAATACATTACACACAATGTCGTGAAATTATTTACCATTAATTTTTATAAAAAAATGCAACTGTTTCGCACAAAAAGCAGTCTAATGTGTTAAAGTTGCTGGAAAAGTTAACTGATTGAAAAATATGTTAACGCCATGGTTTTTATAAATCAATGCCATAAATTGCGGCTCTCAACACACATTTTACAAAATAGGCTGAGTTACAATAGTTTGGATGTTACTTTAATTTCGGTTTTTTTTAATACTCCAATAATTAATTTCAGTTGGCTCGTTTTTCGATCATCTTAACTTTTTAGACTTTTCTCCTGTACTGTACTTTTTCAACATTCAGCAACCAGAGTTATTTTTGATTTAGTTACTTTTAATAGATTCAGCGTTTTGGTATTGGAATGAATAAGTACATGAGCTGAATGAAAAATACTTCTCCTGAATTAATCAACCTATATTCATTCACCTAAAAATCTAAACAATGAAAATAACAGATTTTACTGAAAACGGATTGGTGCTTAGCATCCTTGAGGAACTTAAGGAATCCGTTGGTCCGGATAAAAACTTTTCGGACATTATTGATGATAAAGGTAACCAGTACGTTGACCTGGTGCAGGAGGGCGGAGGCGTGTTGGGAGTGGCGCTGGTAGGCTACGTGTATGTACTCGAACAAATGAACATTCGGTTTTTGAGCCTGGCAGGTACATCGGCTGGTTCAATCAATACACTTCTTATGGCTGCTGCCGGAAGGATAGACGAAGCTAAAAGCAGCTGGATTCTGGAATGTCTGTGCAATAAAAAATTATATGATTTTGTGGATGGGGATAAAGATGCCCGTGAATTTGTGGATGCGCTTCTTTGTGATGTAAGCAATGTAAAACTTGCCTTAAAAGGAGCGCAGGTTATTGATAACTTCCGCGACGAATTTGGATTAAATCCTGGTACAAACTTCCACGATTGGATGAAAAACCTGCTCAACCAGAAGAAAATCAAGAATATGGCTGACTTACAGCAGTTGCGGGATGCAGGTGTTAGTGAAGGAAATAACCTGAGGAACAGGCTTACCAATGCAATTTACAATTCACAGAAAGATTTTTTGGATCTGGCTATAATTGCAGCTGATATTACTACTCAGAGTAAAATCGTGTTTCCTCAAATGTCGGAATTATTGTATGTTAATCCTGAAAAAGCGAATCCTGCCGACTTTGCACGTGCTTCCATGTCAATTCCATTCTTTTTCCAGCCTTTCAGGATAAGCAATATTCCAACAGGAGTTGATGCGTGGAGAAAATGGAACATAATGACCGGGTTGAATGCCTCCGTCCCGTCTGAGGTACTCTTTATGGATGGAGGTATTATATCGAATTTTCCGATCGATATTTTTCATAACAACACCAAAATACCTGAAGCACCTACTTTTGGAGTTAAAATTGGTCTCGATAAGGCTGAAATTAATCAGAATAAGAAATTTTTCAGCCTCATTGGATCGGTATTTAATACGGCCAGGTTTTCTTCCGATGATAACTTTTTACGCACAAATCCTGATTTCCGGCACCTGATAGGGTACATTGATTCAGGTAATCACAACTGGCTTAATTTTGCGCTTACCGATGAAGCTAAGATCGATTTGTTTATAAGGGGTGCCCAATCGGCAGCTGGATTTCTAAATACATTCGACTGGGATAAGTATAAGAAAGTCAGGGAGAAAAAAATGGAACTCTACGCATAGCTTGAACAATATTATCCTTTTCTAATTGAATCTACACAGATCATCTTACCCGGGTGAAACTGGTTTTGATTTTGTATATTTGCCGAAAATCACTACTTTTTACTTTTATTTGAAAGTAGAAAAACCTGTGATATAAATGAATTGCGGGGTAATTACAATTGTATATGAAAAATATTTTCAAGCAATTGGACAAACGCAATCAATAATTCTTTTCAATGAAAAACCGTTTCCTGCTTATCTTTCTTGTCGTTTTCCCTTTCACAGCGTTATTTTCACAATCAACACTTTTCGACGAATCTCGTGTATCATCGGTTTATATTGAAATTCCTGTTGATTCACTTTCCGTTATTATGACGGATGTGCTATCGGATCACTATTTCAAAGCTATGTTCATTTATGATTATGGAACTGGCCGCGATACACTACAGGATGTCGGTTTCAGGTTGCGTGGTAATACATCAAGACTTTCGAAAAAGAAATCTTTCAAGATTAGTTTTAATGAATACGTTCCGGGTCGCAGATATCAGGAGGTAAAAAAAATAAACCTTAACGGGGAACACAACGACCCGACCATGATACGGGAGAAGCTTTTTTATGATTCATGGAAGAATGCGGGCCTGGTTGAGCGCCGCACAAGTTTTGTGCGTATGTACATTAACCAGGCTTATTATGGTTTATATACCAATCTTGAAGAATTCAATAAGGATTGGTTACAAAATGTATTCGGGGAAAATGATGGAAACCTCTATAAATGTACCTACCCTGCCGACCTGGTTTATCATGGGACTGATCAACAGACATATAAAGATATTCAAAGTAGCGCAACAACCGGGGGGCGTGCTTACGATCTGCAAACTAATGAGACAGCAGATGATTATACCGACCTGGTAAATTTAATCACTATTCTGGATCAACCTGCCAACGAGGCTTTTGCGGTGCAGATAGCTCAAATATTAAATGTTGACAATTTTTTGAAAGCCTTTGCCCTTGATGTTGCAACCGGTAACTGGGATGATTATATGTACAATAAAAACAATTATTTTCTTTATCATCGTGCTGATATTGACAAGTTTGAATTTATTTCGTACGATACGGATAATACTTTTGGTGTCGATTGGATTGGCCGCGACTGGGCAACCCGTAATTGTCTCGATTGGATTACGCATTCCGAACCTCGGCCACTTGCACAAAAAATATTGTCAGTACCTGAATTTGAAATAAAATATCAACGTTATCTGGATACAATTGTCCGTGAAATTATAAACTCTGCCCTTATTTTTCCACATATTGATTCCCTTAAAAATCTGATAACGGATGCCGCCGCAGCTGATACCTACCGTAAACTCGATTATGGATATACGCTTTCTGATTTCCTGGATGGATTTACAGAAACTGTTGATGGTCATACACCATACGGTATAAAGCCATTTCTCACAACACGATCGGCTACAATTATGCAGCAACTTACTATAACAGAGTTGGCAGAAGCCAACAATACAACTTCTGCCATTTCGCTCTTTCCCAACCCTGCAGATGAAAATATTACCTTAAGTACATCCTCATCAACTAATGACAGAAAATGTTTTGTGCAGGATATGTTGGGTAGAAATCAGCGATCATTCATCTTTCCTAAAAACCATTCCGATCTCGTTCTTACCGTTTCTGGTATGAGTCCGGGAATTTATACTCTTGTTTTAGTTGGAAGCAATACAATTAGTAGTGCCAGGTTTGTAAAGAAGTGAACAGGATTATTGCAGTTGAAAATTTTTCAAAACTATTTTATCCATTAAACCAGAAATCTACATTTAATAAAACCAGAAATAATTTTAATTCAGGTCTTCCAAAACAAGAACTGCTAAAACTATCCCTACAATGCGAACTGAATTCCTAAACCTAGTGAAAAACCTCCTGGTTGAAGAATACGCAGAGCTATTTTACTGTTTTCTGTAAGTATGGAACCATCAGTAGCTTTCCAGGGATCAGTTTGTAATGGAATAGCATAGCCTCCCTCGATGAAAAAGCGGTGAAGATTATGTATCATCCATTTATAGGATATAGTTGGATTTAAAGTAAATCCCGGCATGCAATCGAGTTTGACATCCTGGGTTCCGGAAGTGGTTTCCATTTGAGTTGTAAAGTTTTTTAATCCGGTTACCCTTGAAAGATAAATCCCATATCCAAAACTTTTGACATATTTCTTTTCGTTCCTTATGCCAACACTGAATTTTGCTCCCCATGAACCAATCCCTGCCCCGGCCCGTATAAAAAAATTGTCTCGTACACGAAAGTCGCCAGTGATTCCAATAACACCTGAAAAACTTTCAAGTCCGGTTCCAAGCCCCAGGTAGAAATCAGGTTTTATTTCATTTGCCTGCCAGGTGGTTGCCTGTGCCGAAGTCTCTAAAGTAAGTAATACTGAGACAATTACGATCAATAACATCTTCATATAGATAGGTTTAGTTGGTTTATACTTAAAAACATTAATAATGGATGAAATAGCGCGATAAAGATATAAATAACATTTTAATATTGTTCTGAGAAGTAGATAATAATTTAGTGTATTTCTTAAACTCTTATTTTGATTAGTGCCATAAAAAATATTGAGTTCCTCTGTCTGAAAGACCCCGCTTTAAAGTTTTCAATCACTTTATATTTTGTATGAAAATAATTTCCTATTGACTTTATTGGAAAACAAATTTGTTATTTATTTTCAAAAAGAATTCCCATATTTTTCATCAAAAATGTAGCATTCAGATTTTTACAAACTCCATCATGCAATTTGTAGTCAATGAGCATTTTATCTCCTTCGATCTGAATTTCGAAGCATAGGTTATTAACCTTGCCAGGGAAACGGTTAGCAAGTTCTCCAAGCATAAGATCGTGAGTGGCAAATAATCCGACAGATTTATAATGTAACAACTGTTCAATCAGTGCAATAGATCCGGCCTGCTTATCTTTTGAATTGGTGCCTTTAAGGATTTCATCCAGGAGAATTAGTTTTTTCTTCCCGCTTTCCAGTTCGTCGATAATCTGTTTCAATCGTTTTAATTCGGCGTAAAAATAGGATTCGTGTTTCACCAGCGAATCGCTAGTGCGAATACTGCTATGAAGCTGAATAGGGTAGAAGCTGAGTTTTGAAGCACAAACCGGTGCGCCAGTCATAGCCAGGATATAGTTTACCCCGATTGTCCTGAGAAAAGTACTTTTGCCGGACATATTAGCACCGGTAATAATAGCAAACTGGTTCCAGCCTTTTATTTCAATATTGTTTACAACACGCTGTTCCTTAGCAATAAGTGGATGGCCAAGATTCTCTGCTTCGAATACAAAATTCTCAGCAATTAGTTGAGGATAAATAAATTCGTTGTGGTTATACGCGAAATTGGCCAGGCTGCTCATCGCGTCGAAAGTAGCGATGGAATCAAACCAGTTAGGAACGTTCAGGTGATTTTGCTTTTTCCATTTCTCAACTTTCAATAAAAGATGGAGATTAAACATGAAAAGCCCATTAAGTATAATCGAAACCAGGATATTCAAATTTGAATCCATATATTTAAGTATAACCGAAAGCTGGTGAATAGCCTTCGAGGGACTCTGTCCTTTTGTGAAAACCAATTGTTCCCGGATACCAACAAAATATTCGGTTTTTAGATCTGCGTTTTCAATCAAATTAAGGCATTGGGCATATTTGATGAGTATTTTACTTTTGGAGGTGATGATACTTTGAACTTTTATTGTTTGCCTTGCATACAGGAATACAATCATGAGTTGCAATACAACCAGAAATGAAGGAAACACGATAATTCCGGCAATGGACAGCACGATGCAAGCCAGTGTAACTGATGGAAGTCCGTAAGCAAGGATCCGTAATAATTTCAGATTACTAACCGGGCTTTGGCTTTCGAGCCATTGTGTCATCTCTGTTTTATCGGATTCATTAATCTTTTCGTTATGAAACAGCAATTGCAGATTCTGCCTCAGGTCAACCATTTCAGATAGTTCTTTTACTCCTTCCTGCCTTTTAATCACATCGTCTTTGTAACCAAATGCATTATTGAAATATTCTGCAAGCCGAAGTTTGCCAAAAATAGTTGCTGTACGGTTAATATGTTGAAATATAGAGCCTTCGCCAAAAATATCCAGGTCGTGCGTATAATCGTGTGATTGGTCAATAAATTCATGCCCAGGGTCGAAAGCGCTGTAATCACCATTTAAAGCTTTAATTTCTTTCTCATTAATATGAATAAGAATTTCAAATCGTTTGATACGATTTTTTAGCCTGTAGTCAATATAACTCAGGATCAGAAATGCCGTAAATACCAGAATTGTAATGCTCCCGGACCAAACCGATTGGATAGTCAGATATCTGTAGAGCAGAAAAGCAGAGACAAGAAACAATCCCAGTCTCAAGATAGGAAGGTACTTTTGAGTATTCTCCAGGTTTTGTTTTTGAGTTGAATAGGTTGTAATTCGTTGGTTATATTCTGTTAATCTGTCAATCATAAATTGTCTATAAATCGAATGTAAAGGTATAATATTTAGTATTTCAGAAATAATTTCTCAGGTTCTATACTATTTTCAGATTTTGGTTCAGGATTTCTTTCCAAAATCCTAACCCCTAAAACCCAACCCCTTTTTTACAGATATCTCCTATCCTTCACAAACGGCAATTTCGCCATTTTCTCCACTTCAATACTAGGGAATCCGAATTCCACCACAATTTTTCCTTTTACTAAATAAACACCTCTGCCTTTAAACGGATATTGTTTCGATGATTGCGGGAAATGAACCGTATCGAAGAACTCACCATCCACATCGAAGAAAGTTCCGAAATGCATAATTTCATTCCGGATTGTACGCACATATTTTATAGTTACCAGCGATCCAAGCATCCTTACGGTTTCGCCAACATGCGAGGAAATATCCTGAGCCCGTAATTCGCCACGGAAACTGGTTTGCAATAAATCAAAATAACCCATTGTTACCGGGAATCCAAGCAGCTCAATTTCATCGAAGGCATCATCAACAATGGAATGATCGAGCATAGGCATCCGAAACTGCCTGGCAGGAGTTGCAAATAAAGATCCGTCTGTCGGTGGAGGGGCAGATTTGCGCAACAACAAATGAACTTCCCAAAGAAGTTGTTGTTTGCTTACACCGGTAAACCGCATCGCGTTCAGCCGGATTAGCAGTATAGCCTGGTCGAGAGTCAATGGAACGCGGTTAACAAAATCTGCCAGGTTTTCAAAGAGACCATTACGGGTACGTTCGTCAATTAGAGCATTAACTGTGTTGATTTCGAGGTTGGCGATATATACAAATCCCAGCCAGATTGTACTTCCGGTAATTGTAGTGGTATAATTACTTCGGTTGATGCAAGGTAATTCAATAGTGGCTCCGCATCGTTTTGCTTCGTTTATATACACCCAGGCTTGGTAAAATCCGCCGAAATTGTTGAGGACCGCCGTCATGAATTCGAGGGGATAATACGATTTTAGAAACAAACTCTGGTAGCTCTCCACCGCGAAGGAAGCCGAGTGAGCTTTTGAAAAAGAATACCCTGCAAACGACTCAATCTGCCGCCATACTTCTTTAGTAACTTCTTCGGAGTGTCCCTGCCTATAACAACTCTCAAAATATTTATCCACAATTTTCTGAAACTCTACCCGCGAACGGTATTTCCCGCTCATGGCACGGCGCAGCACATCAGCATCTGCCAGGTCGAGGCCGGCAAAGTGGTGACAGATTTTAAGCACATCTTCCTGGTACACCATCACACCATAGGTTTCGCTAAGCTGCTCTTCCATGATGGGATGCAGGTATTTGAACTTATCCGGATTGTGAAACCGCCAGATGTATTCCTTCATCATCCCGGAGCGGGCAACGCCCGGACGAATAATGCTGCTTGCCGCCACGAGTGTGAGATAGTTATCGCATTTCAGCTTTTTCAGCAGTCCGCGCATGGCCGGACTTTCAATATAAAAACAGCCAATGGTTTCAGCTGATTTCAACTGCTTCTTGATTTTTTCATCCTTTTTAAAATCACTGACACGATGAATATCAATGTTTATGCCCCTGTTTTGTTTAATGATATCAACAGCTTCCTGTATATGTCCCAGTCCGCGCTGGCTCAAGATATCAAGTTTTTCGTATCGCAGATCTTCGGCTACATACATATCCCATTGGGTGGTAGGGAAAGCTTTGGGTGGCATATCAAGGGCTGTGTATGAAGTAAGCGGTTCCTCCGAAATCAGCACACCACCGGCATGTATGCTGCGGATATTCGGGAAGTCGGTCATGCGTGTGGCAAGTTTTACAATATGTTCAGCGATAGCGTTTTTGTTGAGTGGATTATTCGGATCTTCTACCAAAATGTCAATTTCTTCTTTTGGTAAACCATATACTTTCCCCAGTTCGCGAAGGCTTGATTTTCCTTTGAATGTAGAAGTCGCGCCAAGCAAAGCAGTATGTTTATGCCCGTACCTTTTAAATATATAATCGAATACTTCATCGCGGTCCTTCCACGAAAAATCAATATCAAAATCGGGTGGGCTTGTTCGTTTGGGATTGAGGAAACGTTCGAAGTAGAGGTTCAACTCAATGGGATCTACATCGGTGATACGAAGGCAATACGCTACAATGCTGTTTGCCCCACTGCCACGTCCCACGTGGTAAAATCCGCGGCTCATGGTATAGCGGATAATATCCCAGGTGATCAGGAAATAGGACGAAAATCCAAGTTTATCGATAATTTCGAGTTCGTGTTTTATGCGCTGCCTGGCTTCTTTATTGTTTTTGCCATAGCGGTAAACCAATCCATCCTGGGCAAGTTTTTCGAGCAGCAAACGATCGTCGTATGCACTTCGGGTAAAAAGTTTCTTATTTTTTACTGTGCTGAAATCAATAACTATATTACAATCATCCAGTAGCTTACGCGTGTTGGATATAATCTTAGGGTGATATTCAAATAGTTTTTCGAGTTCTGCAGGCGGGGTGAAAAGTTCGTCGGGAGCAGCCACCTGCGAAGGAATCAACATACTTAACAAGGTATTGTTGTCGATGGCGCGAAGGTTGCGATGTAGTTCATATCCAGGCTCACCATCAAAAGTTACCGGGCATAAAGCCACAAGTTTCTGTTGGCGGTTGCGGTATTCTGCCGAAAGCAGTCGGTTTAGCTCCGTGCTTCGGATACCGGTGTACTCATTATCGCGCAACTTCTGCGGCGATTTCTTCCCGAAAGGATAAATCACATAGCTGTGGCTGAATGCCGGTACCTGCAAGGGCAAAGGAAGTTTATTGATGTTGTGATGACTCAGGAATTCATTCAGTTCCATAAACCCTTCGTTGTTGCGGGCTATCCCTATATATAACAATTCATTTCCATCGCGAAACTCAATACCGGCCACGGGTTTCACATTATTCTTATTACAAGCATTCACAAAATCAACTACACCCATACTGTTATTGATATCAGTAAGCGCAAGCGTATCAATACCATTTGCTACAGCCATTTCCACCAGTTTATCGATGGGAAGTATGCCATAACGGAGGCTGTAAAAGGAGTGGCAGTTGAGATACATTTAATGTTGGATGTTGGATTTGGGATGTCGGATGTCGGATGTTGGAAAGCGGATGTTGGACCTGGAATTTGAGATTTGAAATTTGGGACTTGCGATTTTGCTTGTGACACCTAGAATGGTTTTTATGAGCTTCACATGCGAACTTTACTCCTCATTATTCATATTATCATCAACACCAGGAGCAAATTCCAGTAAATCGCCGGGCTGACATTCCAATATCCTGCATATTGCACTAAGTGTTGAGAACCGGATAGCCTTTGCTTTACCGGTTTTAAGGATCGAAAGATTTGCCTGGGTGATGCCAAGTTCATCAGCTAGTTTATTAAGTGGCATTTTTCGTTTTGCCATCATTACATCGAGATTCACTATAATTGCCATATCGCTGTTTGTTAGATGGTTAATTCACTTTCTTCTTTCAGTTCGGTGCCAATACGAAAAATTTCGGCTATTAATAATACTATAAGACCATGTGACAAAGACGGGATTAAATAATTTCCATCAAGTAGGAAAAAACGAAAATGATAGCCTTTTAGTAATATGCTTTCATGGAAAATTAATGTCAATATTAATGATAGAGTTGCTAAAACACCCCAACCGGCTATCATTGCAAGAGCCATATGTCGGAGTTTCAATGCATTCATGCGTAGGAATATTTTATTTTCCAACAAATTTCTTAGTACATCAATCAACTTGTTAAGAATGTACACTGTAACTGAAATGCTGATGAGTATTCCAATTGCTAATAACCACAGTACCTTTTGTTCAGGATGAAAAGCAATACTTTTAAGTATAACTGTGCTGACTTCAAATTTTGAATTCCCGCTGTTAGTCATGTATTCACCTGAAATATGGGTTGAAGGTTCAAAAATAAAATATCCTATGTTAAAATTGGGTTTAAAATCAGGATTGAAAAGTGAAATAATCAGGCTAATCAGAACTAATATTGAAGCAATAATGCTCAATATTTTGAAGGCTTTAGCAAACCAAAGCAGCACTTTAAGTAAGGTTTTGTTTTTCATACCAATTGAGTTTAAAATTTGACTTCAAATATAATAGGTTATTTCGATTTAACAATAAATAATTATTGATAAACAATAAATAAATATTTATAAGCAATAATCTTTGGGATTGTTCGGTGTTTTGGACATTTGTTCTAAATCCACATTCCAACATCCACATTCCAATATTTTTTCTCCCGGTCTCCCATCTCTCATTCTCTCCACGTCTTGTCAGCCACCTCTTTCTTAATCATCTTCATCCTCCTTCACCGTTCCGACTCCAACGGCCCTGAACACGGCATCCCGCCCGTAGCGCAGGCGCATACGATCAACGGCCTGGTAAAGGGTTATAAGTTCGGGCGTCTGGTCGAAAAGGTCGATTTGCTGCACTCCGGTTACCAGATAGCTGAATTTTACTCCAACCAGGCGTATCCGCATGCGGCGCTGGTACAGTTTGCGGAACAGTTCTTTGGCTATAGGTATCAGCACATGATCAAATGAAGTGTAGCCAATACGCTGTTGCACAGTATGTGTGTCGAAGTTAGAGTAACGGATTTTCAAGGTAACGCAGGAAGTTAGCTTCTGCTTTTTACGGAGCGTAAAGGCGATTTTCTCCACCATACGTACCAGCAGTTCATTGATCATGTGTATATCAATGGTATCCTGTTCAAAAGTAGTTTCGGTGCTGATGGATTTTCGTTCGGAATAGGGGATAACCGGCGTGGTGTCGATGCCGTTGGCTTTTTTCCAGATGATTAGCCCGTTTTGCCCCAGCACTTTTTCCATCATTTCGGGCGGCATATGACCGAGCGTATCGATGGAGGCTATGCCCATGGAGCGCAGCAGGCGATAGGTTTTTTCGCCTATGCCGGGGATTTTGCTTATCGAAAGCGGCCCGAGAAAATGAATGACCCTTTCGACGGGAATTTCAAGCTCGCCGTTGGGCTTGGCTTCGCCGGTAGCAATTTTGCATACCGTTTTGTTTACTGAGAGCCCCAGCGAAATTGGCAATCCCGTTTCGCTGATTATGCGCTGACGGAGTTCGTGCGTCCATTTCATGCTGCCGAAAAAGCGGTCCATGCCGGTAATGTCGAGGTAATGCTCATCGATACTGGCTTTTTCATATACGGGCGCACTTTCGGCAATAACATCGGTTACCAGGTTCGAGTATTTGGTGTATTGTTCCATATCGCCCCGTACTATAGTCGCATCGGGGCAAAGCATACGGGCCATTTTCATAGGCATGGCCGAATGTACGCCGTAGGTGCGTGCCTCATAGCTGCAGCTTGCTACCACGCTGCGGTCCGAAAATCCACCTACAATTACAGGTTTCCCGATAAGGCTGCTGTTCATAAGCCGCTCCACCGCAACAAAAAATGTGTCAAGATCCATATGCACAATGGTGCGGCCCATCCTGCGAAGACTATCAGGAAACCCCTGCGGTGAAATTATTTTCAGTTCGTGGTACATTATTCGTAAAAATGTATTAACTTTGATTAAAAATTAATCAAAATATAGACTACAATATAATCATAATTTTTGAAAGATGGATAATAGAACTAAAAAAAGAAGGAATATTTTGAAGTAAAAAACTCATCCCCCGGTCCCCTCTCTTCACGAAGAGAGGGTGTGACTCTCCGATCAGAATTTAACTTTAACCAACCATTGCTTTGTTTACTGATGTCGATTTAATAACTAATTTGCTCGTCTTCGCCCCTTCTCTTTCTTCCAAAGAGAGGGGGCAGGGAGGTGAGTTTTTAAAACCAGCCATGAAACCTGATTCGCGAAAGAAATTTGTTATTGCAATTTGCCGCGAGAACCGTAAAAACCTGACGGAGGCTGAAAGAATTGTATGGGAATTAGTCAGAAACAGAAGGCTTGATGGGAAGAAGTTCCTGAGGCAACATAAAATAATTTATGAAAATTCATTTGATTCATTTCAATTCTTTATTGTTGATTTTTACTGTGCAGAAGAAAAGCTAATACTTGAAATCGACGGAGAAATACATAAATCACAAAAAGAATATGACCTTTGGCGAACTTCGGTTTTGGATGAATTAGGATTACGTGTTCTGAGAATAAAAAATGAAGAGACAATTTTTGCAGAAAAAGTCAGAGAAAAAATTCGGCAAATGTTCCTAAAAACTCACCCCCCGGCCCCCTCTCTTTACGAAGAGAGGGGGTGACTCTCCGATCAGAATCTGCCTTTAATCTTAGTCAACAAAAACTTTAATAACTACAGTTCTTAAATGCCTAAATCTTCTTGTCTTCACCCCCTTCTCTTTCCTTCAAAGAGAGGGGGCAGGGGGTGAGTTTTTATAAAAAAATATACTATGAAACCAACCTTCGGACAAAACATCAAACTGTTGCGTAAAAGGCGCAGCCGCACGCAGGATGACATTGCTGTCGCTCTCAATATGAAACGCTCGACATTGAGCGGATACGAAAACGGGGTTGCCGAACCGGGCATAGAAGCATTGCTGGCACTGGCAAAATACTTCAAAATATCGGTTGATACTTTGTTAACGGTTGATCTGAGTACGCTTCGCGAAAGTGAATTATACCAATTGGAACACGGGTACGATATTTTTGTAAATGGCGGCAATCTTCGTGTGCTTACAACTACTGTGGACAGTAACAACAAGGAAAATATTGAAGTAATAAACCAGAAAGCCTCAGCAGGCTACCGCACCGGATTTGCCGATCCTGAATATATTAAGGTGCTGCCAACTTTTCAGATGCCATTTCTTTCGCCAGACCGGAAATACAGGACTTTTCAGATATCGGGCAACTCCATGCTGCCTATCCCTGACAAATCGTGGGTTACCGGTGAGTTTGTGCAGAACTGGGATTTGATCCGCGATCACCAGGCTTACATTATACTTACATTGAACGATGGCATAATGTTTAAAGTAGCCGAAAACCGCCTGAAATCGGAAAGTAGGCTATTACTGCATTCGCTTAACCCGCTTTTTGAATCATATTCAGTTGATCTTAAGGACTTACGCGAAGTATGGCGTTTTGTACATTATATCAGTTCGGAACTGCCTGAGCCTAATTTGCCTTTGAACCAGATGGCCGGTACATTGGCTGCTTTACAGAATGAAGTTGCCGGTATTAAAGCTAAAATGGCAACACAAGGAAAACTTTTTGATGACGAACGGCAATAGAAAAGGCTTTCTGAAAATGTAGTTTATATAATTATAGCATGGAGAGGTGGCGAAGCGTAGCAATAATAAACGACTACAAAGGAATAGGTAAAATCAGCAAACTTTTTTCTAAAACTTGTATTGCTTTAACTCTTCTCGATTTTAGACATCTTGTAAATCAATTGTTTCCCTGTTATGCTGCGGCACAAAATTTGTGCATTTTTAGATAGTCATGGATTTCTTTTAACGCTCATAAGTAGTGATAAACTTAAAACTCTTTACCATGAAAAAGCTTATAGTCCCAATGTTCTTTTTGTTGCTTGCATGGTCTTGCTCACCATCGCAGAAAACAAGTTTGTCAGACAGACATTCTATTATAAAAAGCGATAGTACTGAGTACGAAATTACAATTATCGACCCCGATTTCGATTCCTGGTATTTGATGAATTTTTCGCAGAGCAAAGATTATAGTAATCAATTTTACCGGAGTAAAAACCAGGTAGCTGTGATCAACTGGAATGATTATTTTAACAGGAACCGTTACCACCGAGTGATAGATAATTATATTTTTTACGACAGTTCAGTTGATTATGGAATTGAAGTCAACAGGAAACTATACTGGTACTTTAAATATACAGAAGATAAGTTCAGAATAAGATTGTTCAACTGATGAACTCAGTTGTTTCATAAAGAAGCATTATTTTACAAATAGTCAAAGTAGTTTTTCGACTTTTTTTTTCACTGGAGTTGTCACTACCTTTGTGCTCTAAAATATAAAGGAACATGGCGCTTAAATGTGGAATTATAGGTTTAGCCAATACCGGCAAGACCACTCTGTTCAATTGTGTTGCAAATACGAAAATTCATGATCAGTCGGGGGCACAGAAATCGCACATGGGACAAATAAACGTTCCCGATAGCAGGCTTGATGTGCTTGATTCCCTAATACATTCTTTGCGTGTGCAGCAGGCAACAGTTGACCTGGTTGATATTCCAGGGCTCACAAAAGGTTCAGGACAAGCAGAAAGTACATCCAGTAAATTTTTATCCGAGATACAGCAGACTGATGCGCTTATTCATGTGCTTCGATGTTTTGACAGTGATACCGTGCCTCATATAGAAGGATCTGTTAACCCGGTTCGTGACAGGGAAATTGTTGACCTTGAGCTTTGTATACGCGACCTGAGTATGGTGGAACGTAAAATACAGCGCACCGAAAAACTGTTGAAATTAGGCGATAAGGATGCTAAAAAAATAATGGAAGTGTTGCAGATATATAAAACTCACCTGGAGGATTTCAAACCTGCACGCACGGCCCCGGTTTCGGAGGATGAGCATAAGCATATTTCGGATATGTACCTGATTACTGATAAACCGGTTATTTATGTCTGCAATGTTGACGATGCATCGGCAGCAACCGGTAATGCATACTCTGAAAGGCTTAAGGAATCTGTAAAAGATGAAAATGCGGAGGTATTGGTTATTGCTGCCGAACTCGAAGCTGAAATAGCTGAACTCGAAAGTAAGGAAGACCAGGAGCTTTTTCTTGCTGATGCAGGGCTCACAGAGCCAGGAGTTAATAAAGTGGTGCAGGCTGCATACAAACTATTGAATTTAATGTCCTTTTTTACGGTTGGTGTAAAGGAAGTCCGTGCATGGACTATACACAAAGGCATGACTGCTCCCCAGGCCGCCGGTGTTATTCACAGCGATCTGGAACGGGGGTTTATCCGCGCCGAAGTAATGAAATACAACGATTTTGTTACATTAAAAACCGAGCATGCATGTAAGGAAAATGGCAAACTGGCCGTAGAAGGTAAGAACTATGTGGTTTGCGATGGGGATATCCTAAATATCAGGTTTAACGTATAGGTAATTCTTGCTTTTTTTACTTTCGACATTCAAAATATTCCAGTGTTTCTTTATCAACTAAGCTTAAAGTAGATTGGCATATTAAATAATACCCTTACAGGTTTACCTTTCCTTGTTCCGGGTTTCCATTTAGGCATCATTCTTACGACTCTTAAGGCTTCTTCATTTAGTCCTCCTCCCGGTCCGCGAAGGAGTTTAATATCTGCGACCTTGCCATCACTATCAATTACAAAAGATATATAAACCGTGCCCTGAAATCCTTTTCGTAACGCAGCATTCGGGTAAACTATATTTTCAGCTAGAAACTTATTCCTTTTCATATCCCCGCCTGGAAACTCTGGCATTGTTATCCAGACACTTTGAATGATTTCGCCTTTTGCATTTCTGTACGTATGACTTGTGTAGTCACTACAAATTGTCCTCATTGAAATCGAATATGAATAACCAGGAAACTCTTCGGAGATTGAGTCGGCTGTCTCTCGAATTGTGTCAGTTAAAATACACTTTTTTAAATGCAGTTTTTCTGCCTCCTTGTTACCAAGCTTTGATGCCTCTCTTAAATCATTACATAATCCGCATGTATCTCCCAGATAATAATATGCTGCTGCCCTGTTAAAATATGCAGTTGAAGTTGGAAATTCATCAATTGAAAGCGATAAATAAGAAATGCCTTCCTCATAGCTTTTTGAATTTACGGCTGTTGTTCCTTTTTCTAGATTTCTCAGACATTTAGAAGTTTGACTGTAAGCAATTACTGAAATAAGAATAGATGCTAATACTAACAGGTGTTTTTTCATAAGTGATTTTATATTAATTAGTACATGAAAATTAGAAATAAAGCGGATGAAACTTAACTCCATTCTTATTAAACTCCAGCGCCGGCATAGGGATTTTAATAAAACCAATGGTATTAAGAATAAGTTTCAGAGTTTTGGATTTTATTGGTATCTGGCTTAGATCGATATCCGGTGAAATATAGAACTGCCTGTATCTTTTATAGTAAGGAACCGGTAACCCGTTTATTTCAGAAGGATTGGCAAAGGCTCCTGTCATACCTTCAGCTCCATAACCGGCAGCTATATTCAGCCATTTCGGGAAACGTGTGTGCTGCAAAACCAGGCTGCTTATATTTGCCGACAGCCAATACGTTTGGCCATTGTAATCTTTAAGCATACGTTCAGTAAATGTGTTTCCTAACAGGTCAGGATTGTATTTTGCATAGGCTGAACTATGAAACGACCATTTCACTTTGAATTTCTGCTCGTGCCAGGCCAGTTGCTGACTGATAAAGAGAGCCGTTCCCAAAGTATTTGCTGCCATATCGCCAGGTGAAAATCCCCACTGCTCCGAAAATCCATCCATAATTTCAATGCTTGTGAGGTAAATCAGGCCAGTCAAACCTCCGTACCAGATCGCTTTTTTCTCCGGAACGCCTGACCATCGCAGAGCCGAGTATCCAACCAGGCCAATGTAATATGAAGTAGTGATATGGCCGCATTTATCCATCTGCAGCCACTCATTATTATCATTAAAGAAATGAAACCCCGTTTGAGGATAATTCTTATACCATAAACTGTACAAACCCGAAATGCTGCCGGCATACAATGATGCACCGGTAACACCAACAAGCGTGAGCTTTTTCAGGCTTAGTGTGTCGGAATAATTAATGGAATTATTAGTCTGGGCAAAAATCACTTTCCAGTTGCCCGAAATCACGAGCAGCAAAGCTATGAATGTTATAGTTCTTAATTTCAGCACAAAAAATCGAATAAATTACAAGTAAAATTATAGCTCGTTAAGTAAGCAATATATGCAATCATCTTAATTTAATTAACATTCAATCCTCCTTTACCTATTTCATTATCCCATGTTGATCAAGGGCCTGCTGATATTTGGCTGCATTTACCAAGTGTTCATTCATGGTTACAGCAAAATTATGATAGCCCGAAAAATCCTCCCTGGCACAAAAATACATGTATTTATGCTGCCTGTAATTCAGGACGGCATCAATTGATGAAATGGAAGGCAAACAGATAGGTCCCGGTGGTAATCCAATATATTTATACGTATTGTAAGGTGAATTTATCGTTTTGTAAACGTTAAGCACTCGTTTGATATTGAAATCGCCGAGTGCATACACCAGTGTCGGGTCAGCCTGCAGAAGCCATCCTTTACGGAGTCGGTTCATGTACACACCTGCAACATCAGGTTTCTCATCGTTCTGGTTAGTCTCTTTTTCAACAATAGATGCCAGTGTAATTGCCTGTAATTCAGTCAGTTTGATTTCTGCCAGTTTGGCTCTTCGCTTATCATTCCAAAAAGCTAAATATTCTTTATGCATCCTTTCCATGAATTTGTCAGCAGTAATATCCCAATATACTTCGTAGGTATTCGGAATAAACATGCTGACTATATTATCTGTTGTAAATTCAAATTTTTTAAGGTACTCATTATCGTTAAGCAGTTTGAGCAATGTTACCGAGTCAGTTTCAAGTTGTTCGGCAATATGCCCGGCAAGCTCTTGTTTAGTGCGGATATTGTTAAAAACCAGTTTCACCGGATCCTGTTGCTTGGACCGTAATTTGCTAATTATAAATTTGTTATTCATTCCTTCTTTTAGAATATAATGGCCGGATTTGATATGATCAGGGTATTTCATAATCACAGCAAGTTGCTCAAACGATTCACGATGAATAATTGTTCCTTTCGC
Organism: Lentimicrobiaceae bacterium; assembly: GCA_041660125.1. Lineage (GTDB taxonomy): Bacteria > Bacteroidota > Bacteroidia > Bacteroidales > UBA4417 > UBA4417. Next base: position 138,690 of record JBAZWY010000004.1, on the reverse strand, counting down.
ATACAATAATCGTTTCACATCTTCCCAGTTTGAGCCGGATTTAATATTAAAAGCAGCAGAAGGCCTACCATTGAGCCATACGTTGGGCATGTAAACCATGCGATATCCAAGGTATCCTGCTATGGCTGCGCCAATGATGAGTAAAATAAAAAAAAACCGAATGATTTGTTTCCTCCGCGAGCGGGACTTTTCACGCTTTATGCGATTCGAATAGTAGTTTGGCATAATTTCAGGTCTTTTAATTTAGTAAAGCGACTTTTTAATTTTTATTGCCTATTAAATGGATTTATAATTTATAATACCGGAAACACTTCATTGCTTAATTCATTTCATTTAAATGCAATGTAATTTATTTCTATTTCGTGAGGTGTGATATATTCCGATCTTTTATTTTTTAGAGATGCAAGGTTTTGCGTCTGTATTTTTTCTTAGAGACGCAAGGCATTGCGTCTCTACTTGTTAACTAACTGAAACATCAACTCGTCGGTCCATTGCCCTTCACGAAATAACCATTCTTTTTTGGTGCCGCATGCTGTAAAACCGGCTTTGGAAAACAAACTTATGCTCTCCTTATTACTTTGCTCAATATTACAATATAACTGGTGGAGGTTCAAGGTATTAAAGCAATATTCTATCAATAGGTTGAGTGCTTCTATTGCAAATCCTTTTCGCCGGGCGGATTCATCAATCAGTATTCCGATTCCGGCTCTTTTATGGAAAGGATCGAAATCATAGAGATCGATACTTCCCACGGTGATTGTGCCATTGCCTGACGAATGCCAGTCTATTATCAGGCGCAGTTGCTTCGAAGAAAAGATGTCATTATCCGTATTCAAAACGAATTGTTCAATGGCGAACCTCGAGTAGGGTGCTAATGTATTGCCCAAATGCCAGATGCGGGTATCATTTTCCCAGCGGAAAATAATGTCAATATCAGCAGGTTCCGGTGCTCTGAGCAATATATTCGGGCCTATCATAAAGGTTATATTTCGATGGTTCCTTCAAAAACCAGTTTTGCCGGACCGGTAAGTTTTACGTTTTTAAAAGTTTCACCTGTACGGGTAAAACTTACGAATAACCTTCCCCCGGCTGTATTAACATAAAAAGAATTTCCTCCATACCTTAATGAAGCTGCAATTGCCGAAGCGGTAACTCCGGTTCCACACGAAAGGGTCTCATTTTCAACGCCTTTTTCGTAGGTGCGTACATACAATTCTTTTTTTAGTAATTTGGCAAAGTTCACATTAGTTCCATTTGGCTCATACCTTGCATCATACCTGATTTCACGGCCCGATTCAATTATATCAATATCGTCGGGATTACTTACAAATTTGACTACATGATAGGTGCCTGTATTCAGGTAACATGTATTCTTATCCATGCTGTAGATCACCGGATCCTGCATATCTAGTTCAACTACCAGGAAAGAGCCATGGTTTTCAGTTATCTGAGCATGATGTATTCCATCGGCAGCCATAAACCGGCATGTGTTTTGGGTAACGCCCTTCTGATAGGCAAAAGCGGTAATACACCTGCCTCCATTACCACAAAAAGTAGCTGGACTGCCGTCGGAATTGAAATATTTCATTCCAAAATCATATCCTTCACTATGTTGTACTAATAAAATACCATCGGCACCAATGCCAAAATGTCGGTCACAAAGTTTGCTGATCAACTGTTCGTTGGCAGGAAACTGTAACTTCCGGTCGTCGATCATGATAAAATCGTTGCCGGTTCCTTCGTATTTGCTGAATTGTAGAATCATTTCGGTAACAAATTTAATACAATACTTGTCAATATGTCAGATTGGTTCGCGAATATGGCATTTTTTATTTTTTCAGGGCTCCAGATAAGTGATAATAATCCTGGAATTGAATTATGAAATTTGTTTACTGAGATTGTTTTGCAAATGAATTAAGAGATTAAAAAGTTAAGTTTAATCTTCGTGTTAAGACATTTTAAAAATTGTTAACATTAATTAACAAGAGCATGAAACTATTGGTATTATCCTTGCACTGTAATTTCAATAGTAGTCAAATTGGCAAGTTTATTAATCAAAAAAAACGTAAATCAAAAACACACAAAAATGAAAAAGTACGCAGGTTTTTTTCTGGTAGCAGTGCTGGGAGGATTAATTTCTTTGGGCAGTTATATTCTTATTCAAAAAAATACTGAAAAAGTCCACGGTGTTCCTCAACAATCAACACCAGTTCAACTTACATCCATGTCGGGATTAGGCACATCATATCCTGACTTTGTTGAACCGGCAAATAAATCAATTCATGCAGTTGTTCACATTAAAACTGAATATGCTAATAAGAACAGCACAAATAATTTTTTTAATTTTCATGATTTCTTTGGTGACAGCCCTTTCGGTCAGCAAGGTCCTCTGCAGGGTGCCGCTTCGGGAGTTATTATTTCACCAGATGGGTATATAGTTACCAATAATCATGTAGTTCAGGATGCCAGTAAGATCGAGGTTGTTCTCAACGATAAACGCTCGTACGAAGGCACTGTAATTGGAACTGATCCATCCACTGACCTGGCTGTTATAAAAATAAAAGAAAGCAACCTGCCTTTCCTCACGTATGGCAATTCGGATGATCTTCAAATTGGTGAATGGGTACTGGCAGTCGGTAATCCTTTTAATCTTACAAGTACAGTAACTGCTGGTATTGTGAGTGCCAAGGCGCGTAATATCGATATCTTGGGCACACCCGATGGTACTTCGATTGAATCTTTTATACAAACTGATGCTGCCGTTAACCGAGGAAACAGCGGAGGTGCTCTTGTTAATACCCGTGGCGAACTGGTTGGTATAAATGCTGCAATTGCCAGCGGCAACGGCTTTTATGCAGGGTATTCTTTTGCAATACCTGTAAATATAGTGAAAAAGGTTGTAAGTGATCTGATTGATTACCGTGAAGTTCAACGTGGCTTTTTGGGCGTAAGCATTCGCGACATCGACAATAAATTCGCCGATGAAAAAGGTATGAAAGAACTTAAAGGGGTTTATGTGTCGGAAGTAAACGATGGAAGTGCAGCAAAAGATGCCGGGATATTAAAAGGTGATGTCATCACATCAGTGAACGATATCCCTGTTAACAGTACTTCCGAATTGTTGGGCCAAATAGGCCGCTATCGCCCTGGCGAAAAAGTGGTTGTTGGAATAAGCAGGGGAGAAGCTGATAAAAAAATTAACGTAACCTTACGCAACAGGGATGGGAATACAAGCATTGTTAAAAGCGAAACCAAAGATGTATTGCCAATGCTGGGGGCCAAAATGCAGCAAGCTTCCGGCGAAGTGCTTCGAAAACTTGGAATTGATCATGGGGTTCAGGTAACCGAACTAGGAGATGGATTGCTGCAAAACGCCGGAATACGCGAAGGTTATGTAATTACCGAAATTGATAAAAAGCCAATACGCACTGTAGATGATGTAAGCAAGATACTTTCCGGCAAGAATGGCGGAGTGCTGCTCGAAGGCGTATATCCAAACAGAGTAAGAGCTTATTATGGATTCGGTATTAATTAGTCATCTTCCGTAAAGAAATATATTCAGGGATAAAAAAAAATAAACAAAACATTCCTTGTTATTAATTGTTTATATAACAGGGTCAGAAGTTTATTATTCCGGCTCAGCGGATAACTGATATTATTGGTTAAACTGCACAATTAAATTGTGCAGTTTAACTGTATAAATAAAGACAAAAGTCATGAGACAATTAAAAATAACCAAGTCCATTACTAACCGTGAGACTGCTTCTCTGGATAAGTATCTTCAGGATATTGGAAAGGAACCACTGATTACTGCTGATGAAGAGGTTGAACTGGCAAGGCGAATCCGTGGCGGTGATCAAAAAGCACTCGATAAATTATGCCTTGCCAACCTTCGGTTTGTAGTTTCAGTAGCCAAACAATACCAGAACCAGGGATTAAGCCTCCCTGACCTGATAAACGAGGGTAATGTTGGCCTTATTAAAGCCGGAGCACGTTTTGACGAAACACGTGGTTTCAAATTTATCTCTTATGCAGTTTGGTGGATACGGCAATCCATTCTTCAGGCCCTGGCTGAGCAGTCGCGTATTGTTCGTTTGCCATTAAACCAGGTAGGTTCACTCAATAAAATCAAAAAGGAAACCTCCCGCCTCGAACAAATTTATGAGCGATTGCCTTCAGCGGATGAAATCGCGGAAGCGCTTGAAATACCAGGTTATAAGATTGATGCTGCCATGAAAATAACTACACGTTATGTTTCAATGGATGCCCCATTGGTGGATGATGAAGATACCCGGTTTATCGATGTGTTTGTCGATGAAGATACTCCTTTTACTGATGCCGGGCTTATGCGCGAGTCGTTAACTATGGAGATACAGCGTTCATTATCAACGCTTACTGATAAGGAAAGAGATGTGATAAACCTTTACTATGGCATTGGTGTACCTCATGGTTTAACATTAGAAGAAATAGCGGTCAAGTTTGATCTCACACGCGAGCGTGTCCGACAGATAAAAGAAAAAGCAATCCGGAGGCTTAAACATAACTCGAGAAGTAAGCTATTGAAGTCGTACCTGGGGCAATAAATCTGTGCTGTTTCAAAAAGGATTAAAATAAAGCCGCAACTGAGTTCAATACTCTAACGCAACAAATCTTTTATCAAACTTCGGTTTTGCGCTAATTTTGATTTTTCTTTTCGCTTCTTAATCTTCGGCAGTTACCAACTTTTCATAGTTGTATCAGCTTTGTAGTTAGACTGTTAGTAGTTTTTTGAATTTTTAATAAAAAATAGTTGCCCAAAAGGATATTACTTTTTGTTTAATTTGGAATTAAGTAATAGAGAGAATCATTAAAGATACCTTTTTTAATTCCTGTTATGAAAATACTGATCGCTGAAGATAACCTGATGAATCAACATCTCATGGGCAGGTACATGAGCAAGTTGGGATGGGAGTGTGTGATTGTTGAGAATGGTTTACTCGCAACCGAAGCCTGCAAAGCCGGAGATTTTAGTGCAATACTGATGGACATTGATATGCCGGTACTTGATGGCATTGAAGCTACCAGGTATATCAGGGTTTTTAATAAATCGATTCCGATTATTGCTATTACTGCGTACGCTGACGATCAAATGAGAAACGAATGTGCCGAAGCCGGGATGAATGCATTTTTAGCTAAACCCTGTTCACGCGAAGAAATTAAAGATGTTATTTCTGAATGTTTTCAGATCAGTTCCTATAAAGTCGCCGGATAATTATAAAAATGTATATTCTTCAAGCCTGATATATCCATCAGGCTTTTTTTTTTATTTTTCAAGGAATTCATAAAAGGGATTTGTAATTTTGCACGGGTTTCTTAACACCCTGCATGCATCATTCAGATAATTTTGTTATCGGAAACATTCTGTTCTATGATAAAATTATATCCATCCTTACAAATCGTTTATAAAATTCAACATGTCAGAAACAAAGTATATTTTCACAACGGGTGGAGTAGCCTCCTCATTAGGTAAAGGGATTATCAGTTCATCTCTTGCTAAACTCCTGTTGGCACGTGGATTCAAGGTTGCGATCCAGAAACTTGATCCTTATATCAATATCGATCCGGGTACGCTGAATCCATATGAACACGGCGAATGTTTTGTGACGGATGATGGAGCCGAAACTGACCTCGATCTGGGTCATTATGAGCGGTTTACAAATGTGCGTACTTCACAGGCCAACAACGTAACAACTGGCCGGATATATCAAACTGTTATTGATAAAGAAAGGCGCGGAGATTATCTTGGCGAAACCGTACAGGTTATTCCGCACATTACCGACGAAATCAAACACCGCATCCAATTGCTTGGTGCCAGTGGAAAGTATGATTTTGTGATTACCGAAATAGGAGGGACTGTCGGCGACATCGAATCCTTGCCTTATATTGAATCGGTCAGGCAGATGAAATGGGAACTTGGTAACCGCTGTCTTGTTATACACCTAACTTTAGTTCCTTACCTGGCCTCATCCGGCGAACTTAAAACAAAGCCTACGCAGCATTCGGTTAAAATGTTACTCGAATCAGGAGTGCAGCCCGATGTAATTGTTTGTCGTACTGAGAAACATCTTACCCAGGCAATCCGCAATAAAATAGCTTTATTTTGTAATGTGAATCCTTCAGCAGTAATCGAATCGGTTGATGTTGAAACAATTTATGATGTTCCCCTGCTTATGTTTGATGAAAAACTCGACCAGGTTGTACTTGAAAAAATGCAGGTTCCCATCCGCAAACAGCCTGATCTGAAACACTGGGAAGAATTTCTGCATAAGCTAAAGAATCCGGTTGGAGAAGTGCAAATCGGACTTGTAGGAAAATATGTTGAATTAAGAGATGCTTACAAATCAATAACAGAGTCATTTATTCATGCAGGAGCTGAAAATCAGTATAAAGTAAACCTGAAAATGATCCACTCTGAATCTATTAACGATAGCACTTCCAAGCATTTGTTGAAAGACCTGGATGGAATACTTGTAGCTCCGGGGTTTGGAGAACGTGGTGTTGAAGGAAAAATAATCGCCATAAGGTATGCACGGGAAAATAGAGTACCGTTTTTCGGAATCTGCCTGGGCATGCAATGTGCTGTTATTGAGTTCGGACGCAATGTTCTTGGATATAAAGATGCTCATTCAACCGAAATGAATCCATCGACTTCTTTCCCTGTAATCGACATTATGGAAGAGCAAAAGAAAATCAATATAAAAGGCGGAACCATGCGGCTTGGATCCTATCCATGCACGCTGAAAACAGGAACGAAAATATGGAATGTTTATAAAACCACTGAAATAGTTGAACGCCATAGGCACCGGTTTGAATTCAACAATGCATACCTTGCCGAATATGAGAAATACGGCATGATGCCGGTGGGTATCAATAATCAGAATGACCTGGTTGAAATTATTGAATTGAAAGACCATCCATGGTTTATTGGTGTGCAGTTTCACCCTGAATATAAAAGCACTGTGGCATCTCCGCATCCACTTTTTGTTGATTTTGTGAAAGCAGCCATACAGTACAAAAAAATTCAGAAAAAATAATCTCGGGGATTTGTGCTGCCAAACAGGTTTCAATCCAAAATAGGATGAGGCACATTCTTCTCCACTGATTGTGCGTCAGTACTTATCCAACATTTTGTATCTTTGCCGTTCCCAAAAAAGTGACTTGAGTGTTAAATTATTGATTGTCAATGTATTTTGTGGAAATAGACTAGAAAAAGTAATCAAAGTACCTACAAATTTATTAAATGAGTAAGAATAACATTATTGGACTGGTAGTCATTGTTGGATTATTAATAGGCTACAGCCTCTGGATGACTCCATCAAAAGAAGAAATGGCTGCAGCCAGGAGAAAATCAGATTCAATAAGCCAGGTACAGCGTTCCGATTCACTGGGAACAGCTATGGCTGAAATAGTGAAAAAAGCTGTTGCCGATTCAATAGCGAAAACAAACCCTGTAGCACAAATTGTAACTGCTTCTGACACTATTTCAAAAGGGTTTGCATCTGTATCCAAAAACGTAGAGAAGTTTTATACACTCGAAAGTGATTTGTTGAAATTGAAAATCTCATCACAGGGTGGACGGATATGGTCGGTGGAGTTGAAAGATTATAAAACAGCCGATAGCTTACCACTTGTTCTTTTCAAGGGTGACTCATCCGTTTTTGGCTTTGAGTTTAATACGGAAGACCTCCGTACATTAAATACTGCCGACCTCATGTTTGTACAGGTTGGACTTGCCGGTAAAGATTCAATACGTGTTTCGGGTAAAGATTCACTTCAATTTGCATTAAGGGTTTATCCCGGGAAAGTGGATACGGCAACTTCAAAAAGTTACATCGAATATGTTTATACGCTGAAAGGTAATGATTACATGATTGGCTATAAAGTTAATTTTGTAGGCATGAAAGGCTATATCGCCCAGAATACCCGCGATATGTCGCTGTTGTGGGGTACAACGCTGCTACAGCAGGAAAAAAGTATAAAAACCGAACAGGCTCAGTCAACCATATATTACATGGATGCCTCAGGTGAAGTAAATAACCTGAAGGAAACCAAAGACTCAAAAGAAAGAATTTCGACGCCGGTAAAATGGGTTTCGTTCAAGCAGCAATTTTTCTCATCAACGCTCATAGCTGATGATAAGTTTGAAAGTGCAGATTTAGAAACGGCAGGATTCCCAAATGATAATATTGACCGCCATATAAAAACGATGAATTCTGCTTTCATCCTGCCTTTTACTACCGAAAGCAATCAGACCTATAACCTTAAATGGTATTTTGGCCCGAACAAATATAAGGTGCTCAGAAAATATAAACTGAACCTTGAAAGGCAGATTCCTCTCGGATGGGGTTTTTTCCTGATGCAATGGATAAACAGGTTTGCTGTAATCCCTGTCTTTAACTGGCTGGAATCATCGAATCTGAATTATGGGATTATTATCCTTATTCTGACCATTCTATTAAAGATCGTTCTTTTCCCGATCGCATACAAGACCTATATCTCATCTGCGAAGATGCGGATACTTAAGCCTGAAATCGAAGAAATCGGACTGAAATTTCCGAAAAAGGATGATGCCATGAAGAAGCAGTCAGCTACCATGGCACTTTACAAAAAGGCCGGAGTTAATCCCATGGCCGGTTGCATACCTATGCTGCTCCAATTCCCGATTCTTATTGCTTTATTCCGGTTTTTCCCGGCAGCATTCGAGTTGCGCCAGCAATCATTCCTTTGGGCTACCGATTTGTCGAGTTATGATTCCATTTATTCGTGGACTACACAGATTCCGCTTTTAAGCACTTTTTATGGAAATCATATAAGTTTGTTTACTCTTTTGATGACGGTATCGACCATCATGTACACCAAGATGAATAATGATATGATGGGATCAACCCAGCAGATGCCGGGCATGAAAACTATGATGTACCTGATGCCGATCATGTTCCTGGGTTTCTTTAACAATTATTCAGCCGGTTTGAGTTATTATTATATGCTGGCTAACCTGTTCACCTTTGCCCAGATGTTCCTGATCCGCCGTTTTGTAAACGAAGATAAACTTCATGCCCGCATCCAGGCAAATAAATCAAAAACGGTGAAAAAATCTTCATTCCAGAAACGCCTGGAAGATATGACAAAACAGCAACAGCAGAAAGCAGTTGTTAAGAGAAAATAGAATACAACAGGTTAACCCTGAAATAAAAATCCGCAGTTAAAATCAATTGATCTTACTGCGGATTTTTGTTGTAATCTTTTTGTGCTATTGATTGGAAACCATGCACATATTAGCCAAGCGGTAAAGCAGTCGGGCTCCTACATTGGCATCCCATTCATCGTCGCCTGGTGCAACCTCATTCAGGTCGAAACCGATTATCTTCCGGCCCGAGTTTACCAGTTTTTCAACCAGGTATAAGGCTTGTTCCATCTCTAGCCCACCGGGAACCGGTGTACCAGTATTTGGACATAGTTTGGGGTCTAATCCGTCAATATCAAAACTCAGGTACACTTTTTCCGGAAGAGTGTCGATTATCTGATCGCAAATCGATGCCCAGGTCGTTCCTTCAAATTGCCTGTGTTTTATATCGCGTTCGAAAAAGGCAGAGATACGTTTATCGGAATGAATCAGGTTGAGTTCAGCTTCACAATAATCGCGGATGCCAACCTGCACCAGCCGGGTAATTTGTGGTATTTTGATTGCATTAAACATAATGGATGCATGCGAATATTCGAAACCTTCGTATGCTTCGCGCAAATCGGCATGTGCATCGATGTGAAGAATTCCAAAAGAAGAATGCTTCTCAGCTAGAGCCTGCATTAAGCCTAAAGGTGTGCTGTGGTCGCCTCCAAGTAAAGCAACTATTTTATTTTGATCCATCAGTTTGATGGATTCATTTTTCACCCAAAGATTCAATTCCTTACCTGAAAGATTAATTTTGTTGCGTGTGTCAAGTAATGCAGCATTTTCTTCGGGATTAAATCCCTTTGACAACTGCTGAATATAATCTTCTGCTTCCAGACGAAGTAAATTACTTTTTTCCTTGATCTCCTTATTTATCTCTTGCATGGCAATACCAAGTTTCCATGCATCAGCTACAAACGGATCAAAAAGATCAACCTGGTATGAAGCCTGCAGAATGGCTTCAGGAGCCAAAGCGGTTCCGCCCTGGTACGAAACGGTAACTTCCCAGGGAACAGGCAATATTACGAGCTTAGCTTCGCTGGTATCGAAAGGCAACCCGTAAATATTGCCATCCTGATCGCCTATGCCATTGGGATCAAAGGCTGCAATTTTATCGTGAAGGTCCATGAAAGGGATTATTTGAATGTAAAACTAAGGAAAACATTTGGAGAATGATAATAGATGTTTCTCACCTACAGAAGTTACTTTTAAAATAACCTGTCTGGTTCTATCGGTAATCAGGTGTCCGTTGAGGATAACAATTTCAGGAACATTTCCATCCCTTTAACTTTTGCATCATCCAGCTGATAACTGATATCATTCTTAAGGTATGAAACGAGTTGATCTTCAGTGATATGACTCTTTCGTGCCATGCTGACGGAATTCTCCCGATGATCAACACCCCATGCTAAAGCAGCTTGAAATGAATTATTGAAATCTTCCGGCAGAGGTTTGCGTGAGATCCAAACTGCAAAAACGAAAGGTAAGCCGGTATATTTTATCCATTCCCCGGCAAGGTCGTAGCAGAACGGGTATTGTGAGCTCAATCCGAAAGTTTTATCTCCAATCAATACCATACCTTCATCAGGAGCAAGTTTTCCTTTTAACGCGGAAAGGCTTTTCCATTGCGGATTTATCTTCCAGTGTTGCGACGATAAAATCCTGACAAGGTTTACCGAGGTAAGGCTATCAGTATCCAGATAAATGGTTTTTAACTCATGTAAGGCCACATTAGCAAGAAGTAGAACCGATTTTACATCTTTATCAGCCCCAATACATAAGTTGCTAACCAATTGGTAATCTGATATTCCAGGCAAAGCCCCGACGGGAATTAGCCCAATGTCTGCTTCGTTCGAGATGATTTTTCGTGCACATTCCGATGGAACATCGAGGCTCAGTTCAAAGCCTGAAAGTAATCCTGAATGGTTTAAACCATAAATAAAAGGGAGCGTATTGTAATACGAAACGGCTGTAATTCGGATTGGATTCATGAAGCGAAATTATAAAAATATCTGATTGCCGGATACTTCAAATTAATTAGAATGGTGTCTCTTTAATTAAAAATAATTAGTTACCTTTGCACCCCATTTTAGCAGTGCATTGTTTCTCTTTTCCGGTAAGTTAACCAATATATCTGTCTATTAATCAACACAATGTTAAACCGGCCGAACCGGAAGGCCACAAAGATTAAGAATATATGACTAACGACGTTAACGTTAACGACGAATTAAACAATGTTGAAGATGCTGCTGAAGTAACAGCAAATGAAGCAGTTGAAACACCTGTTGCAGAAGCAGAAGAAGCAGTTGCCGAAGTTCCTGCAGTAGAAGAAGCAGTTGCCGAAGTTCCTGCAGTAGAAGAAGCAGTTGCAGAAGTTCCTCCAGTAGAAGAAGCAGTTGCAGAAGTTCCAGCAGTTGCAGAAGTAATTGCCGAAGTTCCTGTAGTAGAAGAAGTAGTAGCCGAAGTGACTCCAGTAGCCGAAGTAGAGGCAGTAGAAGAAGTTATTGCAGAAGCTCCGAAAGCTCCTGAAGTTCCTGAAGTACCTGTTGAACCTGCTGAATTTGATTGGGATGCCATCGGAAAGAAACATGAATCATATAAACCTGCTGACCGCAAGCGTTTAGAAGACATTTATGACAAAACCTTAAGTTCAATCGGCGATCATGAAGTACTTGATGGACTGGTTGTTGGACTCACCAACCGCGAAGTTGTTGTAAACATTGGATTTAAATCCGATGGTGTAATTCCGGTTTCGGAAGTACGTTATAATCCCGATCTGCGAATTGGCGACAGAATTGAGGTTTATGTTGAAAACCAGGAAGATATGGGCGGACAGCTTCAGCTATCACACAAAAAAGCCCGCATTCTCCGTTCATGGGAGCGTGTAAATACCGCTTTCGAAACACAGGAAGTTATCAATGGTTTTGTAAAATGCCGTACCAAAGGTGGTCTTATTGTTGACATCTTCGGTATCGAAGCTTTCCTCCCCGGATCACAGATTGACGTTAAGCCTATCCGCGATTACGATCAGTATGTTGAGAAGGTTATGGAATTCAAAATCGTTAAGATCAATCACGAATACAAAAATGTGGTTGTCTCGCATAAAGCGCTTATTGAAGATGAACTTGAAGCTCAGAAAATCGAGATTATTTCGAAACTCGAAAAAGGCCAGGTTCTTGAAGGAATTGTTAAAAATATCACCTCATACGGTGTATTTATCGACCTTGGAGGTGTTGACGGACTTATCCACATCACCGACCTTTCATGGGGACGTATCAATCATCCTGAAGAAATCGTTCAGCTTGATCAGAAAATCAATGTTGTTATCCTTGATTTCGACGAAAACAAAAAACGTATTGCCCTTGGTCTCAAACAACTTAGTGCACATCCATGGGATTCGCTCCGCGAAGACCTTAAAGTGGGTGATAAAATTAAAGGCCGCGTAGTGGTTATTGCTGACTATGGCGCTTTTGTTGAAATCGCTCCTGGTGTTGAAGGTTTGATTCACGTTTCCGAAATGTCGTGGAGCCAACATCTTCGTACCGCTCAGGATTTCCTCCGCGTTAACGACGAAGTTGAAGCTGTTGTTCTTACCCTCGACCGCGAAGACCGCAAGATGTCACTTGGTATCAAACAGTTAATTCCAGATCCATGGACTGATATTGTAACCAAATATCCTGTAAACTCACGTCACACAGCAACCGTTCGTAACTTTACCAATTTCGGTATTTTTGTAGAACTCGAAGAAGGTGTTGACGGTCTTATCCATATCAGCGACCTGTCGTGGAGCAAAAAAATCAAACATCCTGCTGAATTCACCAAAATCGGTGAAACTATCGATGTAGTTGTTCTTGATGTTGATGTTGAAAATCGTCGTTTGAGCTTAGGCCACAAACAACTCGAAGAAAATCCTTGGGATGTATTCGAAACTATTTTCACAACCGGATCCGTTCATAAAGGCACAGTGGTAAGTTCTTCCGATAAAGGAGTTGTTGTATCATTGCCTTATGGTGTTGAAGGTTTTGCACCTACACGTCATGCTCAGAAAGAAGATGGTTCGAACCTGCAGGTTGATGAATCTGAGGATTTCAAAGTAATCGAATTCTCGAAAGAGAACAAGAAGATCATTCTTTCACACGCTAAGATGCATCAGGATGCTAAATCAGCTGAAAGAGCAAAAGATGAAAAGAAAGTGGAAAGCGCTGAAATGACTACCAAACGCGCCGTGAAGAAAATCAAGGACAACCTTGAAAAAACCACCCTTGGCGATCTTGATGCTCTGTCGAATCTGAAAGCCGCGATGGAAAAGAAAGAAGAAGAAGCAAATAAAAAATAAACTTCCGAATTCTTAATACATACTCAAGCCGGTATAGTTTTGCACTATCCGGCTTGTTTTTTTATTTTTGCAGATACATTGATGAGTTTGTAGTTAATAGATAAATGGTTAATAGTAAATAGGTTGACAAAAGGCTGCATTTATTAAGATGATCAATTAGCCTGGAAAATGGCATCTCCTGAAATACTGCATCCCCAAGCAACAAAATCAAAAATCCCAAATTGAAAACCCGAAATTTAAATGCTTCCATTTAACCTGACCATACTTGGTAGCAGTTCAGCCACGCCAACTTCAGATCGTAATCCGACATCTCAACTGTTAAGTCATGGTGAAAAACTGTTTCTGATCGACTGCGGCGAAGGCACACAGGTGTCGCTCAGGCGCATGCATATTCATTTTCAGCGAATTAAGCACATCTTTATCAGTCATTTGCATGGAGATCATTTTTATGGACTGATAGGGCTGGTATCTTCGATGCATCTGCTCGGGCGGACAAAGGCATTGCATATTTACGGTCCGCCAATGCTAAAGGAAATAATTGATTTGCAGCTATTAGCCTCTCAAACCACCCTGATTTATCCGCTGGAATTTCATCTAACACAGGCTGAAAAACCTGAAGTTCTTTTTGAAGATGAACTGATTGCAGTTACCAGTTTTCCAATGCTGCACCGGATACCTACGACAGGATTTCTTTTCCAGGAAAAGCCTTATGAACGGAAAATGCGTAAAGATGTTATTGATTTGATGAAGATACCGGTGCATCTGATTCCGAAACTCAGAAGAGGGGAGGATTATGTCGCCACGGATGGAACTGTTCACCCGAATAAAGATATTACAATTGATCCTCCTTTGCCACGCACTTATGCTTTTTGTTCCGACACAGCGTATTCCGAAGACATTATTCCTGTGGTTCGTGGTGCTAGTCTGCTTTATCATGAAACTACATTTATGAATGACCGCATAGCAAATGCAGCCGAAAAGTTTCATTCAACCACCGGGCAGGCGGCTGCCATTGCACTGAAATCAGATGTGAAGAAATTGGTTATCGGCCATTATTCGGCCCGGTACGACGATCTTCAACCCTTGCTGAATGAAGCCCGCGCTGTATTTCCCGGAACAGAACTTGCAGAAGATGGAAGTATTTTTGAGATTCAATAATTGACGCTTAATAGGCAGGAATCTTTTATTTGCTTGCTTCGTAGATCATATCAAGTAATCCGCCTGATTTCTTATCACCGCTAAGTTCCCAAAACATCACGCCTGCCAGGTTTCTTTCCTTTGCATACTTTGTTTTCTCATAAACAGAGCGCAAATTATCAAAAGTTGCAAATGTTTTGGTTTCCGAATTGTAGGCATAAGGCGCTTTAGCCTTAGAGTCCCAGAATTGCTGATATCCGTTAGCAGCGCTCAGCCTCTCTTCCAGGTCCTTGTAATTCATATATTCGCTGAATTTACCTTTCTGGTAAAGTCCATTATTCGCGGGTTTAACACCGCTAAAGAAACGGGCATAAAAAGCCATCCCGATTACAACTTTATTCATTGGAACTCCGACTGAATCAAGAAACCTTACAGCAAAGTCAGTGGATTCTTCCTGTTGCAGTGTTGAATATAAAGGAGAAAGGTGGCCAGTACGTTTGCTTTCCCCGTTTACCAGGTCATACGTCATCACATTGACATAGTTCACCAGTGGCATCACTTTTTCCCACTCCACTGATTGTTCCAGGTATTCTTTAAAGCCGCCGGCAGCAAAACTTAATTCATAGCCAGGGCCAATAGTTTGCCTGAGTATTTGTATTAAAGAAGTAAAATTCTGCTGATCTTCAGGCATAAATTCATGCCCGGAAACCGATTTAATGGCAGGATATTCCCAATCGAGGTCAAGACCATCCACATGATAGTCTTTGAAAAGTTGCAATACCGATTGTGCAAATTCCTGCCTTTTCCGTTCTGAATTGAATACTTTGCTGCAAGTCGGGCAACCACCCCAACCACCCATTGAAAGTATGACTTTAAGTTTTGGATTTGAATTTTTAAGCGCCACAAGTTTTGTAATGGCCACGCTGTCACCTGCCTTGTCAACAGCGAGCGTATTCCCTTTCAGATGCAGAAAACTATAAATAATGTGCGTAAGTTGCCCGGTTTTATAATTGTCAACATCAGTCCCATTGCCTGTGTAATAAGCTATTACAAGCATAGGCTTTTCTGATTTTTGGCTGCAGGCTGATTTACTTGCAAAAAAAGTCAGGATGGTTAATAGAAAGAAAAGTGCTTTGAAGTTAAATTTCGTTTTCATAAAACTGAGTTGGAACTATACTATTCATTAGAGATGCGTTATTCATTTGAATGATCATATAACGTTATGTATTCAAAGGAATTGGTTGTCCATTTCATAAATTTCAAGAAATCATCCCATTTTACGATGATGGAAGCGGTATTGATACAAGGATGGAAACTGATGGTTTTACTTTGGAGCAAGTTATGATCCAGGAAAACGTGAACATGGTGATCGGTGTCGTTTATGAGCCCGAATGGTGTAACTGAGCCGGGAGTAACGCCAAGGTATTTCATCATGCGCTGATCGGAAGCAAAAGAAAGTTTTCCCTGCTTGAGCTGCTTTTCCAATTCGTGGATTCCCATTTGCTGCGTGTGTTTCAGGACGACGAGGTAGTGTTTGTTTCCTTTATGGTTCCTGAAAAACAGGTTCTTACAATGGGTGGCATCGAGGTCTTTCCAGTATTTCATGGCTTCCCCAATAGTTGGAGCCGGAGGGTGCTCATGATATTCGAAGGGAATATTGAGCTCAGAAAGGAGTTGATATAGTATGGGATTGCCGTTCATTTGGATGGTTCTTGTGGCTGGTTTCTGGTTACTGGTTTTGGTTACTGGGTTTCAAGATTTCAAGGTTCCCTGCCTGCTGACACAGACAGGCAGGAATTGCCTTCGGTGTTCAAGGTTCAGAAGTTGCGTTCGAAGTTTTTATGCTCCGAAATTACAAATCACAAATCACAAATCAAAATTCACAAATCCGACATTTGACATCAATCAATCTTTCTCACTTTAATATTTCTGAACCTCACTTCTCTGCCAAAGCCTTGCAGTCCAATATGACCTTTGGCAGCCATGGTGAAAACATTGGAGCCTTTACACTAGATTTATTCTTTTTTGAAAGTGTCAGACATCCTCCGGGTGTGCAGACACATATAAAAGATCTCTTAAAGCTACCGACGCACAATAACATCCAAAAATGGCCGGCATATACGAAATAGTCCCGACATTGGATTTTTTATTGGATTCGCCTTCCTGCAAAATAACTGAACTCCGCTCGACAACTTCAGGTGAAAAAACTACTTTGATGCCTTTCCAAACTCCCATTTTGTGAAGACGCTTACGAATGTAATACGCTAATTTACAGTTATATGATTCATCTATATCAGCAACCTGGATTTGGGCCGGATCGTACTTTCCGCCTGCGCCCATCGAACTCACCACCGGTAATCCCAGTTGCACACACGTATAAAGCAGAAAAACCTTTGGCGAAAGTGTATCGATGGCATCAACCACGTAATCATAACCCATCTGAAGGATTTCAAGCGTTCGCTCGTCCTTGATGTATTCATTCAGTACCGTAAGTTCCAGGTCGGGATTGATATCGAGAAGCCGTTTGGCCATTATTTCTGTTTTGGCAATACCTTCAGTGCTTTTGAGTGCCGGCAGCTGGCGATTTCGATTGCTGGTATGAACCGTGTCACCATCAATTATCGTCATTTTGCCAATACCGGCACGGCAAATCTGCTCGGCGGCCATGGCACCTACGCCACCCAGACCGGCAACCAGCACATGCTTTTCACGAAGCGTGATAAGGTTTTCTTTACCTGTAAGTAGTTCGGTGCGGCTGAGCCATTGCGGGATTGACATAGGGAAAAGCTACTAATAAGATGCAAAGGTAAGGATTATGCAGTGTCAGACACCTGGTTCAGTGTCAGACACCCTTCAGGTGTACAGACACTTGATTGAACCTGGTGTGCAGAAACTGAGTTCAAATAAAACTTATTAGTATAACCACCACCCGCATATTTTCCCTAAATTTGCCATCTTTCAAAGGAAAGATCATAGTTTACCTGTTATGATTGAAATATTGAGTGTGAGTTGGATCGTTACGCTGCTAGCCATCTTTGTGCTGTTTTTTATCTCTTCTTCCTATAAAGCCTATACAGCTGCTTTCGCAGTGCTGATCAATTCACTGATTACATCATGGTTAGCTTTTCCCGCGCTAGGTGGACAGGTAGTTGAACTATCGGTTTTCGCCGGAACATTTCTGGGCGATATCCTTATTCGCATCGATGGATTATCCGCATGGTTTATCCTGATCATAAATTTCACTTCAGTAACCGGTGTATTTTATGGTATCGGCTATCTGAAAGCCTACACGAATCCAGCATCGAAGCTTACCCTGCACTGGTCGCTTTTTATTTTGTTTCATTTATCGATGGTTTGGGTTTGCATGCTTCAAAATGGTTTCGCATTCCTGCTAGCCTGGGAGGTAATGTCGCTTACTTCGATGATGCTGGTTATATTCGATCATCATAAAACCCAGACATTGAAAGCCGGGATTAATTACCTGGTGCAGATGCATATCAGCGTAGTGTTTCTGACTATTGGCTTTATCTGGGTTTATAGTGAAACCGGTTCATTTAGCTTTGAATCCATTCGAAGCTTTTTTCAATCGAACAACAATATCTGGCTATTCCTGGTGTTTTTCATTGGTTTTGGTCTGAAAGCAGGTTTCATTCCACTTCACAGCTGGTTGCCTCATGCCCATCCGGCTGCGCCTTCGCATATCTCAGGGGTTATGTCGGGCGTAATTGTAAAACTGGGAATTTATGGCATCTTCAGGATGATCACTTTGCTGTATGCAGATTATATTTTACTGGGTGAAATTATTCTATCCATTTCGGTTCTGACCGGTATTTACGGGATACTTAATGCATCGGTACACCGCGATTTCAAGCGCCTGCTGGCATATTGCACCATCGAGAATATCGGGATTATCGGCATTGGCATTGGGATTGGGTTGATAGGAATAGGGAATGCCTCACCCATAATGTACTTCCTGGGATTTGGCGGAGCCTTGCTGCATGTGCTAAATCATTCGTTATTTAAATCGTTACTGTTTTATTCTGCCGGATCCGTTTACCAACAGTGTCATACCAGGAATATGGAACGTCTGGGAGGCTTGATAAAATCCATGCCAAAAACCGCCTTGATTTTCCTGATCGGTGCCATTGCTATTGGCGGGCTTCCACCCTTTAACGGGTTTGTGTCGGAATTTATAATCTACATCGGTCTTCTCGAAGGAATACAGGTTAACAACATTAGCCAGGTTGTACTCTTTGTACTCTCACTTGCAGGTTTGAGCGTAATCGGAAGCTTATCGGTACTCACTTTTACAAAAGCATTCGGAACTATTTTCCTGGGCCAGCCACGAACAGAACTTCATCACAAACCGAGTGAGGTTTCGAACCTGATGCTGGTGCCACAATATATTATTATTGCAGTTATGTTAAGTGTGGCATTTATCCCTCAGTTTTACATGAGGATTATCGGAATTGCGCTCTGGCAAAATAATTCGGTCTTTGCTGATTCATCCCTGGTAACAGGATATGCCGGTACTATCTCCAACATCAGTTTGTATTCTTTGCTGCTTATTGGAATAATCGTTGTAACCTGGTTAACACGTTCGCTGATAATGAAGAGGCGGTTTCAGCGCATTGAACCTACCTGGGGCTGTGGATATGTGGCTCCCAACAGCAGGATTCAATATTCAGGAAAAGCATTTTCCAAAACCCTGGGGAGAATACTCAACTTCCTGTTAATCGAAAAGAAATATTTCGAAGAACTGAAACCCGGGGAAATTTTCCCGGCGAAACGATCGTATATTTCGCATTATCACGACTTTTTTGAGCGCAATTTTATTGACCCCATTACACACCGGCTGATCTATTCGGCAAACTATTTCAGTTTTATTCAGAATGGCCGCATACAGTCGTATGTATTGTATGGTATCGTTTTTATACTAGCCATGTTAATACTAACTATATTTAACTTTGTATCATGAACTTTGTAATAGCATTTGTCCTTATTCCTTTTATAGGAATGCTTCTCTTCCCTTTTTTAAAAGTGAATGGAAAAGGGATTGCTGCTTTTGCATTACTTCTTGTAAATGCCTTGATATCAGGATATTTTGCGGTTCAAAATTTAACAGGTGAAGCAATTAGTATCATTTTGCCGGGAAGTTTTGTAACCGGCATCATCCCGCTACGAATTGATGCTTTGTCGGGTTGGTTTATGCTGATCATAAACCTTGTATTTGTAACGGGAGGCTTTTATGGGCTGTTTTACATGAAAGCATACAGGGAGCAAAGGAACAATCTCACATTGCACAGTATAGCTTTTGTATTTCAGCATGCCGCAATGATAAGCATATGTGTGGTTCAGAATAGTTTTGTTTTCCTTGTAGCATGGGAAATAATGGCGCTGACTTCTTTTCTGCTGATTATTTTTGAGCATGAGCACAGTGTAACAATAAGAGCGGGAATTAATTACCTGATACAGGCTCATTTTTCGATACTCTTCCTGATGATAGGTTTTATTTGGGTGGCATCAAAAACAGGAAGTTACGATTTCCAGGCAATTGCTGCTTATTCGGCATCTATTCCGGTATCAGCATCTTTCATGCTATTTATTTTCTTTTTTATTGGTTTTGCAATAAAAGCCGGATTTGTGCCTTTTCATACCTGGTTGCCTTATGCTCACCCGGCAGCTCCTTCGCATGTATCGGGAATAATGTCAGGAGTGATAATTAAAATAGGGATTTTTGGTATTCTGCGAATGCTGCTGGTAGTAAAAACTGATTTGTTGGCGGTTGGATACCTGGTTTTGATCATTTCCCTGCTTTCCGGATTGTATGGTGTAATGCTTGCCATCATTCAACATAACCTTAAAAAACTACTGGCTTATCATAGCATCGAGAATATTGGTATAATCGGGATTGGCATTGGTATTGGCTGCATTGGTGAAGGAACCGGAAACCAGGTTTTGGCTACACTGGGTTTTGCCGGAGCACTGTTACATACGTTAAATCATTCGCTTTTCAAGTCGTTGCTTTTTTATGCCGCCGGAAATGTTTACCAGGCGACTCATACCATGGATATTGAAAAATTGGGTGGTCTGATCAAGAAAATGCCTCAAACAGCGATACTTTTCCTTATTGCTGCCATTGCCATCAGCGGGATTCCGCCTTTCAACGGCTTTATTTCGGAGTTTATTATTTATACCGGCTTATACAATTGGCTGTCGGATACCACGCTGGTTTCGTTGCTGGCGGCAATCTTTACTACTGCCGGTCTGGCCCTGATTGGCGGGCTGGCTATGTTGTGTTTTACAAAAGCGTTTGGTATTATTTTCCTCGGCACCGAAAGGAGTAAGCTCACTCAATCAAGCACGGAAGTTTCTTTTATGCAGCTTTTACCCATGTATGCCCTGGCAACAATAATTATATTGATAGGCTTATTCCCGATGCCATTTATTAATCTTTTGTCACAACCGGTCAGTCTATTCACCAGTACCATTTCTATGCCTCTGAATGCTGTTCAGATAAATGCTTTCAGTGCTTTGCAACCCATTAGTTGGGCCTCCTGGTTACTTATTTTGATTGTGATCGGTATTTTTATGATCCGTAAACATGTACTTAGTCATAGTAAAATCGCAACAGGTCCAACCTGGGGATGTGGTTATATTGCATCAACATCAAAAGTGCAATATACTGCCGGGTCGTTTGTACGAACATACAGCAAATTATTTGCAGCATTTTTGTTGATCGGAAAACATGAAGATGAGATTAAGGGAATTTTTCCTTCTGAAGGGAAATATCATACACATCCCTACGATAAAGTAGAAAAATGGCTGATCGATAGTCCGTTAAAATTCAATAAGTCATTCATGGGCCGTTTTGTTTTTCTGCACAACGGGAAATTACAATTCTACATTTTATATGGTGTGCTTTTTATCCTGGCTGTCATGAGTATTCCGATTATTTACCAGAACATTTTTTCATTCATCGAATTCTTAAAACATTTATAACATGCTGAGTGTACTCTTGATAGTGATAGCTGCCATCTTTTTTACGGGGATTATTATCCGTACAAAGAGCCTGGCTTCGGGCCGTAAAGGACCCGGAATATTACAACCTGTGCGCGATGTGGTTCGTTTGTTCCGTAAAGGTGTTGTGTACAGCGAAACAACCAGTTTTATTTTTCAGATCGCACCCACAATATATTTTGCGTCCGTCATAATGGCCATGTTGGTTGTGCCCTTTGGACAATCGCGCGGGGTATTGAGCTTTAACGGTGACTTTATCTTTTTCGCTTATGTGCTGGCTTTGGGTAAATTTTTCAGCATTATTGCGGCCATGGATACCGGAAGCAGCTTTGAAGGAATGGGAGCCAGCCGCGAGGCGTTGTATTCGATGTTTGCTGAGCCGGCATTTTTTATCCTTATGGGATCGCTGGCATTGTTGTCGGGGCATACTTCGTTCCAGGAAATATTTGCTGCGCTTCACATTGGCTCCCAGATCAGTTATGCTCTGGCAGCGCTGGCCACCTTTGTTCTGCTGATGATCGCCATGATCGAAAGCAGCCGTATGCCGATTGATGATCCGAAGACGCATCTTGAATTAACTATGGTACACGAGGTAATGATACTGGATAACAGTGGCTTCGACCTCGGTCTTATTTTCACTGCCGGATACCTGAAATTTGCCATTTACGGCGCTCTGATCGTAAATCTTTTCATCGGTGTTATTCCTATTCAGTATGCTATCCCTTCGTTTTTTACCATCCAGTTCGTGATGGCGGTCTCCATTGGACTTATTGAATCGTTTATGGCACGGTTCAGGATGAGTCATAATCCACAGTTTATAGTGGCGTTAACTTCGGTTAGCCTGCTCATCTTTTTCGGCGTATTGCTGATTCTTCAAAAATTCATGTAAAATATTTAAATACAGTTCGATACAATGATACATGTACTCTTGATTACCTTCATTATAACACTTTTTTATATGGCTATTGCCAACCGGATGATGACCTATATCAAAGTGCTTGCCCTGCAAGGGGTGCTGCTGTTTTTTGTAGTCTTCATCCAGTTGAACGAGATTAATACCCTCAACCTGGTACTTATCCTGCTCGAAACTATTGTGTTTAAATCGCTTGCAGTGCCATTATTCCTGAGTTATGTGCTTAAACGAAACAACATCACCCGCGAAGCTGAGCCTTTCCTTCCAAATTTTGTATCGCTAGTGATAACAACTTTTATTGTTGTTATTACAATACTGATATCCAATACGATAAAGGATGATAAACTGGACAAGATATTTTTCGTTGTAGCGCTTTCAACCTTGTTTTTTGGACTTTACCTGATTGCTACACGACGTAAAATTATAACTCACGTTATGGGTTACATGGTAATCGAGAACGGAGTATTTGTACTTTCGCTCGCCATTGGCAACGAAATGCCTATGCTGGTAAACCTGGGAATTATGCTTGATATTTTTGCCAGTGTACTTATCCTTGGTATATTTCTGAACAAAATTGGAGATGTATTTAAGGATATTGATGTGGATCAGTTGAGTAACTTAAAAGATTATTAATTGAGAAAATAAGGAAACTGATGATTGGAATTTATTTGTTGGGAGCGTTTGCTATTTCCATAATCCTGTTTATTAGCAGGAACAAGATTCTTGTGTATTCACTGGCCGGTCTTTTCCTGGTGTTGCAATCGTTGTTTACGATTTATACCTGCTTCCATTATGGTAGTACCGAATGGATTTATTTTACATATGATTCGCTGGGTGTCATATTGTTTATCACCATTAGCATTATAGCTATTCCGGCATTTATACACAGTTATATATATATTGAAAATCACAAGGAAAATGCCCAGGCGAGGGCGATTTACCTCACTTCGATGGTGCTGCTTATAATGGCTATCAGTGCAGGATATCTTTCAAATCATATAGCTGTTACCTGGATTTTTACCGAGATTACCACCTTGAGTGCTTCAGCCCTGATTTATCACCACCGCAATAAACTGGCACTCGAAGGCACCTGGAAATATGTCTTTATCTGCGCCATCAGTATCACGTTCATCTTTATCGGGATACTTTTTCTGAGTCTTTCGCTTCAACATGCCGGATCCGATGATCTTTCATTCAAAAACCTTTTGGCCAGGAGAGCCGAACTTAATCCCGTCTGGCTGCGGATGGCATTTTTGTTCATCTTTACCGGTTTTACGGCTAAGCTTGGACTTGTACCCATGTTTACCGCAGGCATCGATGCGAAGGATAAAGCTCCTGCGCCGGCTGGTGCACTGCTTGCCACGGTGCTGATGAACCTTGGCTTTGTCGGGATTTTCCGTTTTTATATAGTTATTGCCAATACGCCGCTCTTGCACTGGGCTCAGTTGGTAGTGGGTACTGCAGCTTTTCTCTCCATATTTGTATCCACCGTGTATATGCTGAAAGTGAAAAACGTGAAGCGAATGCTGGCCTATTCCGGCATCGAGCATATGGGAATTGTGATGCTTGGCGTTGCAGCCGGTGGGGTCGGATACTATGCCGCGGTACTACATATTATTTTGCATGCATTTGTAAAATCAAGTCTTTTCTTTCAGTTTAACCAGCTCTACCGGGTTTTTCAAAATAAAAGCATTTACCACATAGGGAATTACTTTAAATACAATGCAACCGGAGCAATGGTGCTTTTACTGGGTTTTATAAGTTCAGCGGCTATGCCACCCTCAGGATTGTTTGTAAGTGAGTTCCTGATTTTTAAATCCATATTTGATGCGCACCAGATTATCCTCCTGGTTGCAGTGCTTTTACTGTTGACAATGATTATCTGGGCTTTCGGGAAAAATATTTTTAAAGTGCTTTTTATCCCTGCCGTTGGTTTTGATGATTCACATGTGGAAAGAATAAGTCCCTGGGAATCCGTAACCCAGTTTTTGCTTTTAGCAACTGCTGTTTACCTGGGACTAAATCCGCCGCCGGTATTTGTTCAGTTGTTAAAAGAAAGTGTGAGTTTATTGCCAATGTAGAATCTCGGATGTCGGATGTCGGATATATTCCTGCCCCAAAAAAAATACAACCCTGAAACCCTTGAACCCCTGAACCCTGAAACCCTTCAAACCCTTCAAACCCTTCAAACCATAAATCCATGCATTACCTAACCATAAAAAACAATCAGTCGGTACCAGTTTCAGATATTCCTGAAGTTTCATACAACGCTTTCCTGATTTTGAATACAGGCATGGTAGCTGAAACGCCAGCAAGGCATTGCGTGAATTATTTCGGGTATAAAGAGAGCGGAAAGATAAAACTGATCTGCTGTATAGCCGATGATGATGATCATTTGATTTTTGTTTCATCATGCCTGGTTGATGAAAATGAGGAGTATGCATCGTTAACAGCAAAGAATTTTTGTTTCGAGAAATTTGAACGCGAAATCCACGAAAATTTCGGAATACGATATTCTGATCATCCCTGGCTAAAACCCGTCAGGTTTCCGTACGATCGTTTTGATAAAAGCGCAACTATTGCCAATTACCCGTTTTATTCCATTGATAGTGAGGAACTTCATGAAGTAGGGGTAGGGCCGATTCATGCCGGAGTTATTGAGCCTGGGCATTTCAGGTTTATTTGCAATGGGGAACAGATTCTGCATCTTGAAATTCAGTTAGGCTATCAGCATCGCGGAATCGAAGAATTATTTCTCAAAAAAAAGCAACTTAACCAGTTGTCAACCCTAGCCGAAAACATTGCCGGTGATACCACAATTGGCCATTCCCTGGCTTTTTCTCACACATGGGAAAGCTTATGTGGTTTCGAAGCTACCCGCGATATCAACTTTTCACGTACTATTGCTCTTGAACTGGAGAGAATAGCGATTCACACGGGTGACCTGAGCGCTGTTTGTACCGATATCGCTTATCAACTTGGAAGTTCGGTTTTTGGCAGGTTACGTACACCTATTGTGAACTTTATGCAGGAATGGGGCGGAAACCGATTATCAAAAGGCCTGATAAGAGCGGGACAGAATAAATTTCCTTTCACGGAAGCTCTGGCAAAAAGGCTGGAAGAAGTTCTTGACGCTTTTGAACCAGATTTTACAGAAATGAACAAGGAGTTGTTCTCTTTGCCAAGTGCTTTATCGCGTTTCGAGCGAACCGGAGTAGTTTCTTTTGAGGATGCCTCGGCTATTGGTACAGTTGGCATGGCAGCCCGGGCGAGTGGAGTTGCCCGCGATATCAGGGTTTCGCACCCGCATAATTTATACCTGGAGCTTAACCACGAACCAATCATCAAACACCATGGTGATGTTTACTCCCGAGTGCAGATACGTAGAGCAGAAGTCTTACAGTCTATGAAATACCTGCGTGAACTCATCGCTATTGATCCCGAAGTTCCTGAAATGTCCGAATCAAAAGCGCTAAAAACTCCCGGATCAGATTTATTTGCCATTTCACTGGTCGAAGGATGGCGTGGAGAAATTTGCCACTGTGCCATCACCAACTCAAAAGGCGAGTTGAAACAGTATAAGATCAAAGATCCATCGTTCCACAACTGGTTGGCACTTGCTCTGTCAGTAAGGAATAATGAAATTTCGGATTTCCCGATCTGCAATAAAAGTTTTAACTTGTCATATGCCGGGCATGATTTGTAAATTAGGTTTTTCCGTCGGCTTAAGCCGACGGGAATTGGCTTCTAACTCCTGACTTCCGACTTCCAGCTCCAGACTAACTATTTTCCATTAACCATTAACTATTTTGAACCCCACCCATGTACAACAACCTCAAAATTCTATACCACCAGGGCAAGCAGTTTATTCCAGATATTACAACTGCAAAAGTGCCTGGAATATTCAGGGGAAGGCCAGTGATCAGCACTGAAAAAGTGGATGAAACGGAGTTGCAGGCATTGTGCCCGGTGAATGCTATTGCAACACATCCAGTAAGCATAGACCTCGGAAAATGTACCTTTTGCGGTGAGTGTGCCATGCAGTTTCCTGAAAAGATAATATTCACAACCGACTATAAAATTTCAGCAAATGAGAGGGAAAGCTTTATTGTTAAAGAGGGTGACGATAAACCGGTATCCATAAATCCCGAAAAAGTCAGGAAAGAAATACATAGCTTGTTTGGACGCTCACTGAAATTACGCCAGGTATCAGCCGGCGGCGACAACAGTTGCGAATGGGAATTGGGTGCAGCTAACAATGTTCAGTTTGATATGGGACGTTTCGGTATTGAGTTTGTTGCCTCACCACGCCATGCCGATGGAATTGTAATTACCGGGCCTATAACTGAAAACATGGCCGAGCCGCTCCAGATTTGTTACGATGCCACTCCTGATCCTAAAATAATTGTATTGGTTGGAACAGATGCAATCAGTGGCGGAATTTTTGCCGGCAGCCCCGCACTCGACCGGACTTTCCTGGATAAATACCTTGTGGATCTTTATATTCCGGGCAACCCGGCGCACCCGCTGACAATTATAAATGGATTGCTGGATTTGACAAGGAAGTTGAAATAGATTACTAAAAAAGCTAATAGTTAATGGTTAATAGAAAATAGTAGAACTCTCAGAGTTTCAATATATTCTCTAACGTATTCGGATTTCGGGTTGTTGCCGGAATTCCAGTCAGTTTTTCGATAAAGTTGTTTGGGAAACCATAGGTGCCTTTATACAATGTGGAAATGGAAATCAGGTCCATATTATCCTGATGAATAATCTCTACATCCATATTTTGGGAGAACAAAGGTACAGTTAACTTCTCCGGATATTCGCTTTTTAGAAATGTGATATAATATTTTTTATCATTTTCAAATTTCAGCGTGCTGAACCAAGGCGAGTTAACAATCGATTCGATATCAGAATATTTACGTAAAATGACATCTGTTCGGAATCCGAATTTGGTTTTAATTAACTCTTCCAGGATCAGAATCAGTTCATCTGAATTCTTTTCGTCAAAAGTGAACAATACATTTCCACTCTGAATATAGGTTTTTACATCAGCAAAGTCAGCTTCAGCCAATACCTTTCTCAATGCTTCCATATTTATAAGCTTTTGTCCTGAAACATTTATTCCACGCAGGAAAGCAACAAATCGCTCCATACCAGTTTGTTAAGCACGTGATATAAAAAAACAAAAAACTCATAAATTAAAACCTGAACCAGGGACGCTCAACACCCATCATTCCCATTGGAACCATAAGAAGGATCAGCAACATGGCTATCCCTGTCCAGACCAACGTACGCTTGTGTTTGCCCGCTGAATCAGCCTGACGCTTTACCAATATGCTTCCGGTTTGTGCTATAGCTATTGCGATAACATTAACAAAAGCATGTTCTACGACCCAGAAACGGAGAACAGGCTCTTTCATTGCTGCCCCGAAATTGGTGAATGCCTGTGCTGTTATCGGGCTTAAGAAAAAGTATAACATTAACCCTACGAGTAACTGCAGGTGCAGGCTACTTAAAAATATTAACGACCATCGTTTCTGAAAAGGACTGTAAACCGACTTTGAGGAAAGTCCCTTAACAGCCGCTGCTATAACCAGAATGCCGGCAATTAAAATAAGCCATCGGTTCCATGAGTGAAGAAAAAGTGTAATACTAGAAACTGCGTTCATTTGTTTAGTTTTGTATTATAAACCAGAATTGACGGGGTTTGTTTTTATTTTTCTTCATTAAATTATAAATTAGAAGGAAATTAAAGTAGAATCGGTGTAGGGTATTTTCATGCTGAAGTATCTTATATATGTTAGATGACACAAAATACGAACCTATAAAATCCAGAAGCCATGAAAACCTCAATTTACAACCTGATGCGCCTTGGGATCATTATCCTGTTTTTAGTCGGTTATAGTTCGATGCACGCACAAAACGGAAATGATTCATATGTTACGGTTACCGGCCAGTTAAAGGATGCTAAAACAGGAGAGAAAATAACCTATGCCACCATTTCTGTTCCTGGCACAGGAATAGGAACTGTTTCGAACTCCGAAGGAGAATTTACGCTAAAAGTAAGCAAAGCAAGCAATATAGATGTTTTCGAAGTTTCGCACCTGAGTTATACTACCACAAAATTCAAAATCAGCGAATCGATTGGCAAAGCAAGAGTCTTTTATATTGAACCTCAGTATATTATGCTCACAGAAATTTCAATTGTGCCGAAAGATGCAAGAAGCCTTGTAGAAATGGCTTTGAGGAATGTAAAGAAAAACTATAGTGATGTGCCAGATATGATGACCGGCTTTTACAGGGAAACCATCAGGCAGCGCCGCGAATATGTATCAATATCCGAAGCCGTTGTTGATATTTATAAGGCAGCCTACACATCCATGCAGGACGACCAGGTTAAAATATTTAAAGGCCGTAAAGGAACGAACGTGAAAAAAGCTGATACATTGATGGTCCAGTTACAGGGAGGACCAAATGTATCAATGCTTCTTGATATTGTAAAAAATACCGATCTGAGTATTGCATTGGATAACCTTGATAATTACCAGTTTGAATTTGCTTCGATAGTAAATATCGATGACAAGCCAAATTGGATAATAAACTTTTCGCCAAACGTAATAAAAGACGAGCCTCTGTATTTTGGCAAACTCTATATTTCGCAGGAAAATATGGCGATCACCAGGGCCGAATTCAGCCTCGATTTAAGTGACGTGGATAAAGCCTCACGCGTGTTTGTTCAGAGAAAACCCATGGGACTGATCTTTTTACCTACAGCTACAAGCTACCTGGTTAACTATAAAGAACAAAACGGGAAATATTATCTGAGTTATGTACGTGTGGATCTGAAATTCCGTTGCGACTGGAAGAAACGGTTCTTTAAAAACTATTATACCATTGTTTCGGAGGTGGCTATTACCGACAGGCACGAAGATCATATTGCCAGGTTTCCAAACAAGGATGTATTCAGATTCAATATGGTATTTGCCGATAAAGTGCAAAACTTTACTGATCCTGATTTCTGGGGCAGTTCCAACATTATTGAACCGGAAGAATCTATTGAGCATGCAATTAAAAGACTTGCCAGGAAAATGAATAAATAATAGATAAAGGATGACTGGAAATGAAGTGTCTGAAGCCATTGGAAACCGGATTTTAAAAAGTCTTAACCCATATCCTCAGGCACTTTGTCCGGTTTATCGCTCTTAAAGGGTTGTCATGATAAAGAAAAATTGTACTTTTAAAGTAGAAAAAATCACCAACCGTAAATCATAAAACAGTAATCCCTGTCAACTGTCATACTATGAGCCTTACTGATTTTCAGATTCAGAAAAAAATACAAGGTGGCGACATCAGGGAATTTGAGCAGCTTTTTGTGAGGTATTATGAGCCATTATGCCAGCATGCAAATCAGATACTGAAGGATATGGATACGGCGGAGGATATAGTGCAGGAGTTTTTCTATCATTTCTGGAAAAACAGGGATACGTTCAGCCTGAAATTATCACTCAATGCGTATCTCTTCCGTTCAATCCGGAACAATGCACTGCATCATCTCGAACACCTGGCCGTAAAGCAAACATATTCACAACAGGTTTTAAGTGATTACCAGGATGCATTGCCTGCCGATAACAATGATAATGTTGAAATGCAGGAACTCAATAAAGTTATAAATGCCACACTTCAACAATTGCCTGAACGATGTTCCCGGATTTTCAGGATGAACCGGTTCGAAGGGAAAAAATACCGCGAAATTGCCGACATTCTTTCAATTTCAATTAAGACTGTTGAAGCAGATATGGGTAAAGCCCTTCAGCTATTCAGGAAATCATTGAAGGAATTTACCGGCGAAAAATTGGAAATTAGTGAATAGCGAATAGAACGTGAAACTCTGAAACTCTGAAACTCTGAAACTCTGAAACTCTGAAACTCTGAAACTCTGAAACTCTGAAACTCTGAAACTCTGAAACTCTTACCCTGCAACCTAATTAACCCACCCGCGCCATGAAAACAAACGATAAAAACACATTTGATAATAAAATCCTGGCCAAATACCTGAGTGGAGAACTTAGTGAAGCAGAATTGCACGATTTTGAAGATAGGATTTCTGTTTCGGAAGATTATAAAATAAGAATTGGAAAAATGAAAAAACAATGGTCAGCTATGGAAGGATATAAAGAGCCGAAAGTTCCTGATACCCGGAAAGCCTGGGATAATTTGCATACCCGCCTTACTAAGGAAAAACTTATTCCAGCCAGGGTTGCTGAAGTCAGGAACTTGTTAGTACCGAAACTATTAAAAATAGCTGCAGGAATATTGATTTTACTGGGTATAAGTGCTGTGATTTATATGGCTGTAAACAGGAAACCTGCTGTTGAGATGGTTCAGGTAAATACCGGTAACGAAGAAAATACCTTGATAAGAACGCTTGCCGATGGCTCGATAATTTATATTGCCCAGAACTCATTATTTTCATTTCCAAAGGAGTTTGAAAACGAATCGCGCAACGTGACACTTAAAGGTGAGGCCTTTTTCGATATTGCCTCAAATCCCAATAAACCATTTATCATTGAAACCGATGAAGCTTCGATTGAAGTACTCGGTACGGCTTTTAATGTGAAAACACAGAATGGCGAAGGTTTTGAACTTATTGTTGACCGCGGCAAAGTAAGAGTTACATTGAAAAATGATCCATCTCATACAGAATTGGTTGTTGCAGGTGAAAAGATAACTACATATCAAAATAACATTGTTAAAACAAAACATCCTGTGAATACGACCAATGCCTGGTATAAAAAACGTATGCACTTTAAGGATGAATCGCTTAAGAATATTATTAATGTGCTTAACCGGAATTTCAACACTACCTTTGTAATAGCTGAGAAAGAAACCGGAAACCGGAAACTTACAGTTACTTTTGATAGAGAAACAGTCGAAACAATGACCGAGCTTATTTGTGAGACCCTGAACCTGAAAAGCCAAAATATAAATGGTTCTGTTGTATTATCTGAAAACAAAGAAAGCGCAAACCAGAACTGATCCTTCTGCATTTTGTGATAGTACGTCTTTAATTCACGCCTGTATTTTATGTGCAGGCTTTTTGCTGTTTTTAGTTAATACATTAGCTGCACAGGAATCATTATTGGACAAATCCATCACAATCTCCAAACAGCGCACAACATTATACAATGCACTTAACCTGATATCCGAAAAAGCGGATTGCCTTTTTATTTATGATAGCCAGGTAGTTGAGAGCGATAAACGCGTTAAACTGGTTGCTGATAATCAACCTCTAAAACAAGTTCTCGATAATATCCTTGCAAATCCGGAACTTACTTATAAGGTGATCGGGCAGCACATACTTATCTACCGTGTTAAAAAAGAAAATCTCACTGTAAATCATTCACCGAATGTGGCTCCGGTTCATGATACTATTAAAAAAAGTATTATTATCAAAGGGCATGTTTTCGATAATGAAAACAAGACAGCCATGCCTTTTGTAAGCATCGGGATACTCGAAGAAAATATTGGAACAATCACGAATATGGATGGATATTTTGCGTTAAAAATACCGTCTTCCTATTCCGGATCTTCAATGGTTGTCTCGCATATAGGTTATATGAGTCAGCGTATTCCCATTCAATTGCTTAATGAGCAGCAGGTCGATATTTTTCTCGATAGGAGGATCATCTCTTTACAGGAAGTTATTATACGCTACCTTGATCCGACTACAATTGTGGAGAAGGCAATGCATCAGCGTAAAGTGAACAATAGCCTGGAACCTGTTTACATAACCGCATTTTACCGCGAAGGAGTTCAGAAAAACAGCCGCTACATCAGCTATTCAGAAGCTGTTTTTAAAGTGTATAAGTCTTCTTATAAACTGTCTGAGAATTACGACCAGGTGAAACTTCTGAAATCAAGGAAAATTGATAATACGAATCCCCGGGATACCGTTTTGCTGAAACTAAAGGCTGGTGTGCTTTCGGCATTGCAACTTGATATTGTAAAATGTGTACCTGGCTTCCTCGACCTGGCTCCACCCATTGAATATACCTATACATATTCCGACCTTGTTTCGTACAATTCGAAAGATGCCTATGCAATCACATTTGAACAAAACAATGGCATAACCGATGCACTCTTTATCGGAACGCTGTATGTTGAAAAAGAAAGTTTTGCCATTTTGGGGGCTGATTTCGAAATAAACCCGGCATTCCTCGATAAAGCCGCCGAAAATCTGATCCTGAAAAAAAGCCCCAAACTAAAAGTTAAACTCGAAAAAATCAGTTATTCAATCAGTTATTCTCCTCTTAACGGGAAGTATTACCCGAATCATACACGCTGTGATATTCAGCTCAAGACACGCTTAAGAAAACATTTATCATGGGATAATTTTAGTACTTTCCTGGAATTTGCTACCTGCCATATTGATACGGCAAATGTTGTGAAATTCTCAAGGCAGGAAGTGTTAAAGCCCAATGTTGTATTTTCGGATGCGCCATACAGCAACGACAACTCTTTCTGGGGCGATTACAATATTATAGCTCCCGAAGCTAAACTGAGTGAAGCGCTTTCGAAAATTATCGGGAAGATTGAGGAGATTAAATAAGACTTGATTTAATTCTGTATTTTTGTATTCAACAAAATTAATTATATGATATATTTTTGAATTATAAGGAGTTGAATAATGGTATGGTATTTGTTATTTTATTAATAAGGATAAACCAGATTTTTATACCAACATTTAAAAACATACAATCATGAAAAGCTCAAGTTTATTATTCTGTATTTTTCTTTTGTTCCTTGGTTTTTCCGCTTCGGCCCAGGATTACAATGAAGAAAGATTGAACCTGCCAGGTGACAACCTGAATTTGTATGCAGTGATGAAACTGTTTCAGGAATCGAAAACACTCGAAGATTTTGAACGGAACCTGAATGCAGCGGACTCAAAAATCAATAACCTCGACCTGAACGGAGATGACAGAATTGATTACATCAGGGTAATTGATTATGTCAATGGCAATGATCACACCATTGTTCTGCAGGACCCGATTAATGATAAAGAAAGCCAGGACGTAGCCGTGTTTACGGTGCAAAAGGATGCTAACAACAACGTCCTGATACAATTGATCGGTGATGAGGAATTGTATGGAAAGGATTACATTATTGAACCGAATTATGATGATGCGGTTTCCGCAAATGAAACGCCGAACCCCGGGTACACTGGCAACACCCGTGTGGTGAATGGGGTAAGGGTTGTTGAAACCCATACAACTTATGTTGAAGTAGCAAGATGGCCATTAATTTCATACCTCTTTTTGCCTTCGTATATTGCATGGCATTCACCTTGGTACTGGGGTTACTATCCATCCTACTGGAGTCCATGGCGTCCGTTTTACTGGGATTACTATTACGGCTATCATTCCCATTGGAATCATTACTATTATGGCCATTACCGCCCATGGCATACATACCGCTATACCCACTGGAACGATTATTATTATAAAACGCATCGTACTTATTCCAATACGGTGCACCAGCGTCGGCAAAGCGGATCGTATAAAAGTACGTACTCAAGACCTGATTTAAGAAAACAAGGTTCAGCTGATTACGTTAAAAGGTACCCGGCAAACAGGGATGGTTCCAAAAGCAGAAATGCCACAAATACAGGTGTAAACCGCCAGAAATCACAGCCAGGAGTTGGCCGTATTACGGGAAAGAGGGGAGAAAATAAGCCGGCGGTAAGACAAAACACCAATAAGTCAACAAACCGTCAGGGAGTTAGTAATCAGCGTACAAAATCAACTGAACGAAAGTCTGTTGTGAAATCATCTAAAAATAAGCCATCAGTAAGGTCAGGTGTTAACAAAAGTTCAGATCGCCCGGCAAATACCAAACGTGCAGTGCGATATGAAAAGAAGCGTGATGCTGTAAAAAAAGAACCAGCAAAACGTTCATCTGAAACGAAGAAATCAAGGAGCACCCAATCAGAGAAACCTGATAGAAAATAATACTCAAAATACTCGTAAACTATCTTAATTTCAAAGGGAGTTCCCTGTTTTTCGGGAGCTCCCTTTAACTTTTTAGCCTCGTGTAGGCCAATATATTTTGCCGCCTGATATTGGAGATATAGTATCGGTTTTTTATCTCCGCAGCTATCCTTGATTAATTCATTAATTGGATTCTGTAATTCCGGTTCCATTGGTTGGATTTTTATCCGTAAATTTACAAAAAGAGTTTTTGGTGACTTGGTGGTTGAAAAGCATTGACTATCAGTTATATGATAAATTTGCATCTTCGCTTATTATTTTTAAAAACACTGATAAGCCCGACAAAGTCAAATTTTCAGTTTAAATACATGTATGGAAAAGAAATTCTCATTCAATAAAAAAGATATCAATATCCTTTTACTAGAAGGCATCCATCAATCTTCGGTTAAATACTTTTCCGAAGCAGGTTATACAAATGTTGAATATCATAAAACTGCTCTTGACGAAAAAGAGCTGGAAGAAAAAATTAAAAATGTGCATATTATTGGTATCCGCTCAAGGACTAATCTCACGCGGGAAATTCTCCTGAAAGGACGAAAGCTGTTTGCGATCGGGTGCTTCAGTATTGGGACTAACCAGGTAAATTTAAAAGCTGCCAAAGGTCATGGAATACCGGTTTTCAACGCTCCTTTTTCCAATACCCGCTCAGTGGCAGAACTTGTGATAGCTGAAATTATTATGCTTATGCGCGAAGTACCGGCAAAAAGCGCTGCCGCGCACCGGGGTGAATGGCTGAAACTTGCATCCAATTCTTTTGAAGTAAGAGGTAAAAACCTGGGAATCATAGGCTACGGACATATTGGGTCGCAGGTTTCAATCCTGGCTGAAGCTATGGGTATGAACGTTTATTATTATGATGTTGAAAAAAAACTCAGTCTTGGTAAAGCAATTGCATGTTCATCACTCGCTGATTTGCTTATGATTTCGGATGTTGTAACCTTGCATGTACCGGAGACTGACCTTACCCGGAATATGATTTCTTTCGCTGAACTGGTTTTAATGAAAAAAGGATCGGTAGTAATAAATGCTTCAAGAGGAACAGTAGTGGATTACGCAGCAGTTGCAAAAGCACTGAAAGAAGGGCAGTTGTCGGGAGTTGCTGCGGATGTATTTCCTGTTGAGCCGGCTTCATCTTCCGAAAAGTTTCACTCTGTTTTACAGGAATTTGAAAATGTAATACTTACACCCCATATCGGCGGGAATACTCTGGAAGCGCAGGAAAATATAGGAATGGAAGTTGCTGATAAACTGATACGTTACAGCGATAATGGATCCACTATCGGGGCAGTGAACTTCCCTCAAATCGCGCTTCAGCCCAATATGGATAAACAACGCTTTTTGCATATTCATAAAAATATGCCCGGGCTGCTGAAAGATATCAACAATGTGTTTACCGACAGAAATATCAATATCTCATCACAGTTTCTGCAGACAGACCCGGAAATCGGCTATGTTATTATCGACACCGAAAGCCAGACTGATGAAACTATTTTAAAGGACTTGAAAGCAATTCCGCATACTATACGGGCGAGGATGCTGTACTAAGTTACAGAAGTGAAACATTCTGTTTGGAATTTGGGATTTTTATGAAGACACGGATTTATCCCGTTTTGAGAATAGCAGAAGTATTAAGACCATCATAATGGCACCCAGAAATGCCAATGCCATATCTTTCTGAGCATCCCAATAGTCCCCCTGCTGACCATTATAGGCTTCTGCATCTACGGGCGACAGGAAGATCGAAATGCTCCATTCGAATACTTCGTAAAGCATGCTCATCGACAAAATTGTCGTTAAAGCAAGCATTGTAAGCACTTTGTGAGGTAAATTGTACCGGCAGGAATAGATTTCGCGCATTGGAATCAGCATCATAAACCCAAACATAAAATGAACCAGCCTGTCGTACTGATTTCTTTGAAATCCGAAATAGGTATTGATGCTGAATCCTGTAAGGCTTTTTATCCAATAGTCGTAAGGCGTGTATGAATATATCCAGCGTGCACCTATTATATGAAAGATCATAAATCCGGTTATTAGCAGGAAAGCTTTGTTTGACAGGTTATTCTTTATTGTTGCGTAAATCAGAAATCCGGCCACAAGCAGTGTGACTGAATGTTGCAGGTACATTTCATCGGGATAGATCGGGTGAATACAAGTTATAATCAATAAGAGGAAGTACAGAATAAGTGATCCAATCTTTTTCCGACGTTGGAGCATGTCCTTGAAGATTAAAAGAAAGCACAAATTTAAGATGAAAAGGGAGTAAAGCGATTTAAACTTTTCTTTTATCAAGTCAGGAATCAGGAACCAGAAACTATTTACCCTTTTCTTACACTTTTACTTCCTTCCATTTTCCTCTTTTAAAATAATACCAGGCCAACAGGGCAATTATGGTTTCGGCCACAGGGATTGCAATAAATGCTCCGGTTGCCTTCATTTCGAGACCTGAAGAAAGGAAATAGGCCAATGGAATCTGAAACAGCCAGAAACCAACAAAGTTAATAATGGTTGGTGTTCGGGTATCTCCGGCCCCGTTAAGTGCCTGGGTCATAACCATACCGATGCCATAAAAAATATAGCCTGTACCCATTATTTGCAATGCATGTATCCCATAAGCCACCACCTCCTCATCCTGTGAAAAGAAACGGATAATCGGGTTGGCAAAAAACACAAAAAGTACCATTACAAAACTCATGAAAACAGCATTGTATTTTGCAGTGAGCATTACACTCTGCTCAGCACGCAGCATTTGTTTTGCACCAAGATTCTGTCCTACAAGCGTTGCAGCAGCATTGCTTAATCCCCATGCAGGCAAAATAAAGAAAACTACATTCCGGATAGCTATCTGATAACCGGCAGATGCCGATGTTCCGCCGGTTTCAGCCACCAGGCGCGCTAGTATGATCCAGCTGCCGCTGGCAATAATAAACTGCACTGTGGCGGGCCATCCAATGTTTATAATTGATTTTATGATTGGAAGATCGAATCTGAAATGGCTCCTTCGGAGTTTAATGATTCCATCTCCTTTAAATAAATGATAGCTCTGATAAAGTACTCCCGAACTACGACCTGTCACAGTTGCGATAGCTGCACCTTTTAAGCCGAAAAAATGAATCAGGATCGGGCACAAAATAATGTTTATTAAACTGGCAACCCATAAACTTTTCATTGCCATAGCTGCATCACCGGCTCCGCGGAATATACCGTTGATCAGAAATAAAAACATGATGGCGGAACTTCCTGCAAACATGATACGGGTAAATATAGCTCCTTCTGCTACCACTTCAGCACTTGCTCCCATGAGTGATAAGATGTCGCCTGCAAAAACTACACCCGAAATACTGATTACCAGGGTTCCAATAAGTGAAACGATCAACGCCTGGGCGCCTGCATGAGCCGCGGCTGCAGGATTTTTTTCACCTATACGCCTTGCAACAATGGCTGTTGCAGCTGTGCTGAGTCCAATGGCCAGTGAATAAACTATCGAAATAACTGATTCGGTGAGACCAACTGTGGCAATGGCATTTTGCCCCAGTTTGCCGACAAAGAACATATCAACCAAAGCAAAAACACTCTCAAGGCTAAGCTCGAGAATCATTGGGACAGCCAGTAAAAAAACGGCTGTCCGGATGTTACCTGAAGTATAATCCTGTTCAACCCCGTTCAGGGATTGTTTTATTAACAGGTATGCCCGTTTGTATATATTATTTTGCCCCTGAGCTGACATGAATTTATATTGTGTTATTATACGATGTAAGAACAGGTAATGGTTTGGTTGATGAAGCTATGATGTAAAATTACCTACTTTTTCCGGAAATAAGTCAAAACAAAAAATCAACCCGAAAGTTGATCTTTTATTAAATAATTTGGTTGAGGTTTTAGCAATACGATCATACTTTCCGCAGGAACCTGTCAATTTCTTTTGCTGCTTTTCGGCCCGAAGCAATAGCATTTACAACTAAACTGGCTCCGCTAACCGAATCGCCTGCTGCAAATATTTTTTGATGGTTGGTCGATTGATTTGCATTCACCTTGATATTATTACGCTGGGTAAGTTCCAGTTCGAGTTCCGTAAGCAATCCTTCCAGCATGGGATGTACAAATCCCATAGCAAGCAGAACCAGGTCGGCATCAATTATCCGGCGTGTTCCAGGAACAACTTCCATTGAGTGATGATTGTCCTTATAAACCCATTCAACTTCCTCAACTTCAACGCCGGTAACCTGGTTGTTTTCACCAATAAATTTAACGGTTGAAAGGCTCCAGAACCGCTCGCAGCCTTCTTCATGTGAGGTGGTAGTTTTCAGCACTTTCCCGAAATAGGGCCAGGGATTGTCGTCGGCACGGTCAACGGGTGGTTTTGGCATGATTTCGATCTGCGTTACGCTTTCAGCTTTTTGCCTGATGGAAGTACCCACACAGTCGGAACCCGTATCGCCGCCTCCTATTACAAGAACTTTTTTGTTTTTGGCATTAATCGGATTATCTGTTGCTATGATTTGCCCGTTATTTACCCGGTTTTGAGTAGATAGAAAATCCATGGCAAAATGAATTCCATTCAGTTCCCGTCCTTCTGCATTTAAATCGCGGGGATGCATTGCTCCAACAGCAATACACACTGCGTCAAATTGCGCTGCAATCTCTTTTCCCGAAATATCTTTGCCAATATTTACTCCTGTTTTTACTATAAGGCCTTCTTTGATCATCAGGTCAAAACGCCTGTCAACAGTAGCTTTACTCAGCTTAAAGTCAGGAATGCCAAAGCGCAGTAACC
Organism: Lentimicrobiaceae bacterium; assembly: GCA_041660125.1. Classification (GTDB taxonomy): domain Bacteria; phylum Bacteroidota; class Bacteroidia; order Bacteroidales; family UBA4417; genus UBA4417. The sequence continues at coordinate 99,246 of JBAZWY010000004.1, read as the reverse complement.
CACCCGCTTTTTCATCTTTTTCAAACAAAGTTACCCAATGGCCGGCCTTGTTTAACAGGTCAGCAGCAGCCATTCCCGAGGGACCGCTTCCAATAACTGCTACTTTTTTACCCGTACGGATTTCCGGTGGTTCAGGTTTAATATATCCTTCCGCGAATGCTTTCTCAACAATAGCAACCTCATTTTCCCGGATCGTCACAGGTTCCTGGTTGATATTCAACACACAGGCATGTTCGCAACTTGCCGGGCAAATCCTTCCGGTAAACTCCGGAAAATTATTGGTTGCCGCCAGTCTCATATAAGCTCCTTTCCAGTCGCCTTTATACAACAGATCATTCCACTCGGGAATCAGATTATCGACCGGGCAACTCCAATGACAAAACGGAATACCACAATCCATACATCGTGATGCCTGCAACATCCGGTCTTCGCTGTTTAATACCTGCTCAACTTCACTAAAGTCGGTAATGCGTTCGTGCATTGGCCTGTTTCCGGCATCTTTTCTACGTATCTTCAAAAATCCTTTTGGATCGCTCATTGTATTCTTTTTATTAAATGGGCTATAATTACCTGATTATTAATTAATATTCCCCGAACTGAGGGTCGGGGCTATTTAGCCGGGGCTAATAATAAGATGCAATTCATCTCATTGATTTAACATTTAAAGATCAACCTCAACATCAGCAATTTTCTTCTTTAGTTCTTCAAGTTTCTGTTCGTGTAAAACCTTCTTATAATCATAAGGAATGATTTTTATGAACATCGGAAGGTATTTCTCAAAATCATCAAGAATCATTTTCGCCTTCTTGCTTTTGGTAAAGTAAAAATGACGTGCGATAAGCCCATTGAGTTCATGAACGTCCACGCGATCTTCTACCAGCGATAATTCAACCATACCCATATTGCAGTAATAATCAAAATCGCCTTTTTCATCCAGCACATAAGCAATTCCGCCACTCATGCCAGCAGCAAAGTTGCTCCCGGTTGAACCAAGTACAACTACACGGCCCCCGGTCATATATTCACAGCAGTGGTTGCCAACGCCCTCAACAACAGCATTAGCACCGCTATTTCGCACACCGAAACGCTCACCGGCAATACCTGAGATATAGATTTCGCCTCTTGTGGCCCCATAAAGTACAGTATTTCCTATAATTATGTTTTTATCTGAATCAAAGGTTGATCCGGTGGGAGGGACAACAATGATTCTTCCTCCTGACAGCCCTTTACCAAGGTAATCATTTGAATCGCCTTCCAGCCGGAGCTCAATGCCAGGCATAAGGAATGCGCCAAAGCTCTGCCCGGCTGATCCGTTGAACCTGCAGTTGATTGTCCCTTCCGGTAATCCTTCGGCGCCATACAGCGTTGCTATCTTTCCCGACAGCATGGCTCCTGTGGTTCTGTCGGTGTTCTGGATAGTCTTTTGAATCAGAACTGGTTCTTTCAGAGACAGGGCCTTCTCAGCTTCTGTAATCAACTCCAGATCAAGAATATGATCAATTTTATGATCCTGTTTGTCAATACAATGTATGGAATTTACTGAAGATTCCTTTGGTAAAGTAAGCAAACCACTCAGATCAAGATTTTTAATTTTCCAGTGATCAATTTCAGGATTTCTTTCCAGGAGATCAAGCCGGCCAACGATATCATCCATTTTTTTATATCCAAGTTCCGCAAGCTGTTCGCGAACTTCTTCTGCTATAAAACGGAAAAATGTAACCAGGTTATCAGCTTCTCCATGGAATCGTTTGCGGAGTTCAGGATCCTGGGTTGCTACTCCGACAGGGCAGGTATTCAGATGGCATTTGCGCATCATTACACACCCTAATACGATAAGTGCAGATGTAGCAAGCCCAAACTCTTCGGCGCCCATTAATGCTGCCATTATGATATCTTTCCCGCTTTTCAACTGTCCATCAGCCTGAAGCATTACTTTCCTGCGCAGGTTATTCATGACCAGCGTTTGCTGCGTTTCGGCAAGTCCAAGTTCGAGCGGTAACCCGGCATGTTTTATTGATGATGTGGGACTTGCTCCTGTGCCACCTTCGTAACCACTTATGGTGATAAGATCGGCACCTGCTTTGGTAACTCCGGCAGCGATGGTACCGATACCACTTTCGGAAACCAGTTTTACACTGATCCTGGCCCTGGGATTAACATTCTTGAGGTCGAAAATTAGTTGTGAAAGGTCTTCGATGGAATAAATATCATGGTGTGGTGGTGGCGAAATAAGTGTAATGCCTGGTATGGAATACCTTGTTTTGGCAATGATATGATCTACTTTATGGCCAGGAAGCTGTCCGCCTTCACCGGGCTTAGCGCCTTGTGCAATCTTGATCTGAAGTTCATCAGCATTAACCAAGTATTCGGTTGTAACCCCAAACCGCCCGCTGGCTACCTGTTTGATAGCGCTTCGCGCACTGTCGCCGTTTTCGAGCGGTATAAAACGTACCGGATCTTCACCTCCTTCGCCGGTATTGCTGCGGCCCCCAATGCGGTTCATTGCAATAGCCAGCGTTTCATGAGCTTCGCGGCTGATGGAACCATACGACATTGCTCCGGTTACAAAGCGTTTCATTATATTTTCAACCGGTTCAACTTCATCAATTGGAATTGGGTTTCTCTTAATTTTCAACAATCCCCGGATAAATCCCGGACGCGCTGTATCAGCATTTACCAGATCGCTGTATTCTTTAAACTTTGAATAATTTCCGGTACGCGTGCTCCATTGAAGTAAAGCAATCGATTCTGGGTTCCATGCATGGTGCTCTCCGTATTTACGGTATGAAAATACGCCTTCGGTAAGTATTTCAGGTTGTTGTTCGTGGATAAAAGCTTTTCGGTGAGGGATAAGGACTTCTTCGGCTATTTCACCCATTCCTATACCGCCTATCCTTGAAACGGTTCCTGCAAAGTATTTGTCGATTACATCGGCATGTACTCCAACGGCTTCGAATATCTGGGATGAGCGGTAACTCCTGAGTGTACATATCCCCATTTTCGACATTATTTTGAGGATTCCTTTATTGACAGCATTAATATAGTTGTCTCTTGCATTCTGATAATCAAGCTGTATGGCCTTTTCTTTGACCAGTTTGTCGATCACGGCAAAGCTCATGTACGGGTTAATAATGCTTGCTCCGTACCCGAAAAGCAGGGCAAAATGCATTACTTCGCGTGGTTCAGCCGACTCAACAACAATATCGATCTGCATCCGTTTCCGCTTTTTAATCAGGTGATGGTGTACGGCTGATACCGCCAGTAAGGAAGGAATAGGTGCAGTGTTTTTGTCAATATCGCGGTCGGAAAGAATGATGTAATTTTTACCTTCATCAACAGCTTTTTCTGCATCGATACACAATTGCTCAACAGCCGATTGCAATCCTTCAGCGCCTTTGTCGGCTTCGAAATGCAGCAACAGGTTTACATTTGAAAATCCTTTATATCTAAGGTTTTTTACAACTTTAAAATATGTATTTGAAATAACAGGATTCCGGAATCGAACCATTTTAACATGATCGGGGGATGTTTCCAGGAGATTTTGTTGCAATGAACCCAGGTAACCTGAAAGCGTCATCACTAATTCCTCCCTGATCGGATCGATAGGTGGATTGGTAACCTGGGCAAACAATTGTTTGAAATAGTTGAATAGCCTGTAAGGTTTTCGTGAAAGTACAGCCAATGGAACGTCATTACCCATTGAACTGATAGGTTCTTTGCCTGTAGCGGCCATTTCCCTGATAATCACATTGGTATCCTCCATCGAGTAATTGAAGGATGTGAGGTATTTGTTAAATTGATCACCCATATCAGGTTTTACCTGCTGACCGGTTTCAATCTCTTCGAGGTTGACCACATTTTGTTTGATCCATTCACCGTAAGGAAATTCGTTGGCGAGTTTGGCTTTAAGTTCCTCATCGTGATAGATTTTGCCTTCTTCAGTATCAAGCAGGAGCATTTTACCTGGTTTCAACCGTCCTTTTTCCCTTATTTCTTCAGGTGCGAAAGTCTGAACGCCGGTTTCAGATCCCATCACCATCAAATCACTGGTCGTGATCAAATATCTCGATGGTCGCAGACCGTTCCTGTCGAGCATGCCGCCAATGTAGCGGCCATCAGAAAATATGAGTGATGCAGGTCCGTCCCAGGGTTCCATAAAAGTAGCGTGATAATGATAGAAATCCCTTAATTCAGTTGGAATAGGGTTTTTGGCGTTTATGGATTCAGGGATTAGGATTGAAATGGCATAGGGAAGTGACTTTCCACTCATGATCAGGAATTCCAGGACATTATCGAGAGAGGCAGAATCGCTCATTCCCGGTTGAACAACCGGGAACAAGCGTGACAGATCTCCTAATTTGTCAGATTTAAGAATAGATTCCCTGGCCTCCATCCAAAACCGGTTCCCTTTAATGGTGTTTATCTCGCCATTATGCCCCAACATACGGAAGGGTTGTGCAAGATCCCAGCTTGGAAACGTATTGGTGCTGAACCTCGAATGCACCAGGGCAATAGCGCTTTGCATACGTTCATCCTTAAGGTCGAGAAAGTATTCGCCTAGTTGTGGCGAAGTAAGCATGCCTTTGTAAATAAGAACCTTTGTAGATAAACTTGGGATATAGAACATATTCTTTTGTACCATGTCCGAATCACGTATTATGTTTTCGATTCGTTTCCTGACAATATAAAGTTTACGTTCCATATCTTCCTGGCTAAGTTCGGTACCTAACAGGATTTGCTGGATATCCGGTTCTGCAGCGCGGGATAAATGTCCGATAACAGTACTATCGCGTGGCACTTCCCGAAACCCGATCAGATTTAGACCTTCTTCGCTGATAACTTTATGCATGATGTCCTTACACTTTTCAGCATCCGAACGATTCTGCGGAAAAAATACAAGACCAGTTCCGAATTGCCCTTCAGGAGGAAGTGAATATCCCTGGATAAGGTAAAAATCGCGTGGAACCTGTATCAAAACACCTGCACCATCACCGGTTTTACTATCTGAACCTTCAGCTCCGCGATGGGTCATATTACAAAGAATTTCAAGCCCCTTGCTGATAATTGAATGAGATTTTTTCCCTTTCAGGTGAGCAACAAATCCGATTCCGCAATTCTCATGTTCGAATTCCTGCCTGTATAATCCCTGCTTTTGTGGCCGTTCCGTCTTCATACTTACTTATTTTGTTTATGTCCTTTTCGTGACTTTTATGCAAAAAAAAACCGTTCCTGATTTTTCAGAGAACGGCTATCTATAATCCGATATTAATCACCATTCTCATCCAGTCCGAATGAATCTAAAATTGAGATGAAATGATAGAATGGAGTTAATGAATGTCATTTTGGGTTTGTTTTGAATACAAAGATACTGCTTATTTTTCTTTCGGATTTACAAAATTTAATTTTTAGGTTTGGATAAATATCTTGTAATGGTAAATAACAAGGACTAATTACCTGATATTTAGCGTATAGCCTGAATTTCTAAATTGCAGAAATGTTTTATTACTACCCTTTTTTTTTGCGCCAGGATTTTATAAAGTTTTTCCGGCTTCGAGCTAAGACAAACATCTTCCTATTGAGCTGGCATTCACCATGCTGGAATAAAAAAACGCCAGGTTAAGTGAATTTTTTCTTGCGAATATAAGAACAGTTGATTTGAAAAAGCCCCCTTGTTTAAATTCGTATAGAACTATCAGTATGCTTCAATAGTTTTTAGTTTTTGTTGAAACCAGGCAATACTTTGTTTCTGCTCAATAATTTTATCTCCAAGTTCTTTTTGAGTAGCCCCATGTAGTTCAATATTCTTTTTATAATCCTGAATTGAAATATTGGCTTTCGATATACTGCTTTCAGCTGAATTAATGTTCTTCAACAGATTTTTTTTCTTTTTTTGCAGATCCTTCAATTCCGACTGTTTTGCTTTTCTGGCTTTCTCATCAGACAGTGTACTTAAAAGGGTAGTGGCGTTTTCAATTTTGATTTGCTGTATTTCAAGCTCTTTGTCAGCGCTTTTTATCTTATCATTTTGCTGCGAAATCCGAACATTAGAGGATTGTATGCCCTTTTCGTATTTTAAGAGGTTTTTTCGGGTTGATTTCAGATCCTTCTCCAGGCTGGAAAGTTTTGCCTCTTCAGCAGAAAGCTGATCTTTTGCTACTTTTATATATTGGTCCTTTCCAAACTTTTTTAGGAATTTGCTCAAATTATCGAATTCGCTTGAATTCCGCGTGATAAAATTATCCCGTGTTGTTTCAACACTTACAAACAACTGCGTAAGCGAATCATAATCAATAGTTTTGCTGACAATATTCATGCTTCCATCACAAATGTCAGGGATAATTGCTCCAAATATGGTCATCTCATTGTTTTCAATGCGCACCTTTGATTTGGTCCCTTTTTCAATAGCTTTTATCCAACTGGCTTTAAGTGCATCCGGTTTTATTTCAGGAATAGAAAGCCAGAAGCCAGGGAAATACCTGCTTCCTAATTTTACACTGTCATCGGCAAGTGTAATGGTTTTTTGTGCCTTAACTGCTGAAAAGCTTATCAGTAGAATCACCAAAGAGTAAAAATATTGTTTCATAGTGCTTATATTTAATGATTTGTGTAATATTTTGATTCGTGTTTTTAAAGACTGATTTTTAGATAATCAACCATAAAAATGGAATTATTTACTCTCTTTCATGTAAATGAACGGATCGCAGGAACCAGACAGCAGGTTAACAATATCAGTCCCTCATTGAGCAAACAAAAGTCCGGGAAAATAGTTTAACCTCTTGAATATGATATTTATACAACGTTTTATTCCTGTTTCCAATTCAACCCCGTTATCTGATAATTCCCATTTCTGATACCTTCTTTTGGTTAGCAAATGGTCATTTCTTTTCATCAATTCATGCGGCAATTTCATCGTTATATACAAAGATAAGCATAGTATTCCATTTTTCAGCTTGCAGAAATATTTCATCAATGGGCTTTGCTAGCATCAGCAAGCATTGCATTATTATTTCCAAATAGCAAGGATATGCTGATCAGACGGGGCTACTCTTATCAACCAACAAATTGTTTTAGTGTTGTCTATTCCCAAGCTCAAAAATACATGGCTATTACAGCTGGCATCCGGTTGAGGTAAAAATATTTTTTCAATTGTATAATTATTAGCCTCATAAGTAGCTGTTTGTGCATAATATTTATAAGGAATTATTAACACAATTTGCCGATTTTCAATTTAGTAATTTCATCCGGTTTGCCTACCTTTGCACCCGCAAAAAACGAGATATTTATTACTTTTATGGAAATACCCAGCAAATACGATCCCCGGTTAATCGAAGATAAATGGTACAGTTTCTGGCTTGAGAATAAATACTTCCGCTCCGTTCCCGATGACCGGGAACCTTATACGATTGTAATTCCTCCGCCTAATGTTACCGGTGTGCTGCACATGGGGCATATGCTCAATAACACTATTCAGGATGTACTTGTGCGCCGTGCCCGGATGATAGGGAAAAATGCCTGCTGGGTTCCGGGCACTGACCATGCTTCCATTGCCACCGAGGCTAAAGTAGTTGCCAAGTTGAAAGAAGAAGGCATTGAGAAATCGGATCTGAGCAGGGAAGCTTTCCTCGAACATGCCTGGGAGTGGAAAGAAAAACATGGAGGAATTATTCTTGACCAACTTAAAAAGCTTGGAGCTTCTTGCGATTGGGACCGTACCTGTTTTACGATGGACGAAGCCCGCTATGAATCAGTGATACAGGTATTTATTGATTTGTATAAAAAAGGATTGATTTACCGCGGGGTCCGGATGGTAAACTGGGATCCGCAAGCCTTAACGGCGCTGTCGGACGAAGAAGTTATTTTCCGTGAGGTTCAGAGCAAATTGTATTACCTGCGTTATAAAGTGGAAGGATCGGATGACGAATGGGTTACTATTGCAACTACAAGGCCTGAAACCATTCTTGGCGAAACAGCAGTCTGCTATCATCCCGAAGATGTGCGTTTCAAACATCTGGAAGGAAAACGTGTTCTTGTTCCTCTCCTGGGCCGCTCTATTCCTATGATCAGCGATGAATATGTTGATCGTGAATTTGGAACCGGATGCCTGAAAATTACTCCTGCCCACGATGTGAATGATTACATGATCGGGCAGAAATTCAACCTCGAAAGTATTGATATTTTTAATCCCGATGGCACACTTAGTGAAAAGGCCCAACTGTATATCGGCCTCGACCGCTTTGCTGTCCGCGATCTGATTGTTAAAGATTTGCAGGATGCCGGGAACCTTGTTAAAATTGAAGAGAATGTAAATAAAGTGGGTTACAGCGAACGAACACATGTTGCAATTGAACCTAAACTTTCGATGCAATGGTTCCTGCGTATGACCGACCTGGCAAAACCTGCACTGGATGTAGTAATGTATGAAACCGTTAAGTTTCATCCTGAGAAATTCAGGAACACTTACCGCCATTGGATGGAGAATGTCCGCGACTGGTGTATCAGCCGTCAATTGTGGTGGGGACAGCGGATACCGGCCTTTTATCTGCCTGATGGAAGCATTATTGTTGCGCATTCGGCTGAAGAAGCCTTAGGAAAAGCTCTTGCAAAATTCCCGAAAATTACCCTGGCCGAACTTCGGCAGGATGAAGATGTACTGGATACCTGGTTCTCATCGTGGCTTTGGCCTATTTCAGTTTTCGACGGCATACGTGATCCTGAAAATGAGGATATTAAATACTATTATCCGACCAACGACCTGGTTACTGCACCCGAAATACTGTTTTTCTGGGTGGCGCGTATGATCATGGCAGGGAAGGAATACCGAAAGGATATACCGTTTAAAAATGTATATCTTACCGGAATTGTACGCGATAAGCTTGGGCGTAAAATGTCGAAATCGCTTGGTAATTCACCCGATCCTATTCAATTGATTGAGAAATACGGAGCTGATGGGGTTCGTGTTGGAATGTTGCTTACTTCACCTGCAGGGAACGACCTGCCTTTCGATGAATCTTTATGTGAACAGGGACGTAACTTCTCTAATAAAATTTGGAATGCATTCCGCCTAATTAAAGGCTGGGAAGTGGATAGAAACCTGCATCAACCCATGTATGCTGCACTTTCGGTTACCTGGTTCCGGTCGAGGTTTAATGAAGCGCTTGCCGAAATTAATGAGCATTACGATAAATACCGGCTCAGCGATGCGCTGATGGGTGCATACAAACTTGTATGGGATGATTTCTGCTCCTGGTTTCTCGAAATGATCAAGCCTGCATACCAGCAACCTATTGATGCTGAAACATACAAAGCCGCTGTAAGGTTATTTTCGGATATCATGCAGGTTTTACATCCGTTTATGCCTTTTATTACAGAGGAAATATGGCACTTGTTGCATGAGGATTCCAAGGGTAGTATCATGATTTCGCAGATGCCTAAAGTAAAATCATATGATGAGAAGATTTTATCACATTTTACTTATACTCTGGAGATAGTAACTTCGATACGTTCGGTCCGTAAGGATAAAAATATACCTCTCAAGGACAAACTGGAACTGTTTATTCTTAAACCAAACCAGGAAATTCCAAACCTTTTATTTGATTCACTTATCGAAAAACTTTGCAACCTTTCACCAATCAGGTACGTTACGGAGAAAGTCACAGGTGCAGCGTCATTCCTGATTAAAGGCAATGAATTTTATATTCCGTTAGGAGATAAAATCGATAAGGATGCTGAAATTGAGAAACTCAACCAGGAACTGGATTATACCCGTGGTTTCCTGAAGAGTGTAATGGTAAAACTTTCGAACGAACGGTTTGTAGCAAATGCAAAACCTGAAGTTGTAGATGTTGAACGCCGTAAAATGGCTGATGCTGAGCTCAAAATCAAAACGATTGAGGAGCAGATTTTGTTGTTAAAGAAATAGATTCAGTTTCTTATATTTAAAACTACATAGTGTTACTTAGTGCTCTGAGTGCCTGAGTGGCTTTTCTTTCACGTTATATAATTTTCAGAACCCATCCGAATAATACGCCTTCACCTTTTCCCTTAAATTATAATTCGACGACAATATCAGCCATAAGCACTTGTCGAACGGATAGCAATCAAACAGCGTGTTTGGTTATGGAAACTGGTTGGGTTTTAGCAAAAGTATTGACAAGATAATCTTCAAAAAATTCTGATATTTTTCTTAGAGTCTGTTTTTATCCGTGAAATATTAAAATGTGATTTTAATATTTCACGGATAAATTATTATATTTGTCCTTCAATATTTAAAAATGTTCATTCATATTTAAATCCTAAACGATGATTACCAGGAGAATAAAGTCAGAAATAAATGAGTCGCTAAGTTTTTCCCCAGTTGTATCTATCATTGGCTCACGCCAGGTTGGAAAGACGACTTTGGCTAAACAGATCATGTCTGAATCAGCCAGACCAACACTTTATCTGGATTTGGAACTGCAATCAGATTTTTTCAAGCTTAATGATGCTGAATTATTTCTTTCGCAACATTCCGAAAAGTTGATAGTTATTGATGAAGTTCAGCATAAAAAGGAGCTTTACCCGCTTATTCGTGGGTTGGTTGATCAGCATCGTGAGCCGGCAAGATTTCTGTTGTTAGGGTCTGCTTCTCCGGAGTTAATCAGGCATTCATCCGAATCATTAGCCGGACGAATTGCTTATCACCAACTGTTTCCGTTCGATTTGACCGAAATTCCTGTTACTATTCCGCAGACCGATTTGTGGGTAAAAGGCGGTTTCCCAAACATGCTTTTAAGCAATAAAATCGATGTGTCGGGAAGTTGGATGGAAAACTTTATCAGCACTTATCTCAATCGGGATTTGTTGAAGTTAGGGTTAAATGCTTCACCTAAAATTATCCGTAATTTGTGGACGATGATGGCGCATTTAAACGGACAACTTTTAAATGCAACTACTCTGGGAAACTCGTTGGGTGCAACAACACCAACCATTAAACGGTATGTCGATTTTCTGGAAGAGGCCTTTTTATTGAAAAGCCTTCATCCTTTTTCGTGGAATATTTCAAAACGACTGGTTAAATCGCCGAAGGTTTACCTTACTGATACTGGTATTCTTCATTATTTGGTTGGGGTAAGCGACTTTAATAGTTTATCGGGAAACCCTATTGTTGGAAGTTCATGGGAATCGTTTGTAGTTAATCAACTTTTTGCATTGAAAAAGAGTCAGATTGACCTTTATTTTTACCGTACACATCATGGCGCCGAAGTTGATCTGGTTTTTACCAAAGGGCTGATTGTTATTGCTACTGCCGAAATTAAATATTCAAATTCGCCACAACTAACCAAAGGCAACTATCAGGCTTTCACCGACCTGAAAGCCCCTATAAACTTCGTTATTACTCCATCTTCTGATGATTATCTTTTCAAGGAAAGTGTAAGGATTTGCTCACTGAAAACGTTTATTTCCAATTATTTACCTGGGTTTTAAAACCTGTAACATTGCTCAATTACGAGAAAAGAATGATTACTGCTAATGCCGAATCAAAAATTAAATCGATAGAAGATCGGATCGGGTTATTAAGGAAATATAACCTGGCGATAAATATAAAAACCACTTAGTTCTGCATATTTACAGCTCTATGTGATTTGTTTTTTGAGCTTTATTGATAAACCTCATCCGAATAATACGCCTTCACCTTTTCCCTTAAATTGTAATTCGACGACATCACTTCCCCGTATGCGCCGGTTGAACGGATAGCTATAATGTCACCGCGAACAGTTACCGGCAGATTCAATGCTTTCCCGAAGCAATCGGAGCTTTCGCAAATGGGTCCAACTACATCGTAGCGTTGCAAGACACCGTTGGCATTAGTAAGGTTTTCAATTTTATGATAAGCCTGGTACAGGGCAGGACGGATAAGCTCCGTCATTCCGGCATCGAGAATCATAAAGTTTGTATTAACACCATTTTTTATATATAATACCTTTGAAATCAGGCTGCCACATTGAGCCACAAGAGCACGGCCCAGTTCAAAATGAATTTTCTGCCCGGGATAAATATCAAGATAGTCATGAAATAATTTGAAAAATGAGGCAAAATCCACAATCGGGTGCTTGTCAGGTTCGTGATAATCAATTCCCAGTCCGCCGCCAACATTCAGGTTTGGAAGGGCAATATGCCGTTGCGCAAACCATTGCTGAAACTCATTGATTTTGATACACAGCGATTTGAAGGCAGTCAGGTCAGTGATCTGTGAACCAATATGAAAATGCAATCCAATAAGTTGGATGTTTGAAAGAGTTTTAAGTCTATCAACGATGGTTTCAAGCTCCCACTGGTTGATGCCGAACTTGTTTTCTTCAAGCCCGGTGGTAATATATTTATGCGTGTTTGCACTAACATTTGGGTTGAGGCGCAAAGCAACGGGTGCAATTTTATTCATTTCACCCGCAAGTTCATTGATGATTTCCAGTTCCTGTAAGCTTTCACAATTGAAACTATGAATATTATTTGCCAGGCCGGTTTTAATCTCCTCATCGCTTTTACCAACTCCTGCAAAGACAATTCTTTCGTTTGGGAATCCGGTTTCAATTGCCTTTGAAACTTCATTTCCGCTTACACAGTCGGCGCCAAGACCAAAGGCATTTACTTGTTTAAGAATAGCAGTATTAGCATTGGCTTTTAGCGCATAATGTACAATAAAACCATACTGATCCGATTCCTGTTTAAGGCTCCTTAAAGTTTGATCAAGCAACTCCATATCATAATAGTAAAATGGAGTAGGAGTGAGGGTGAACTTATGTAATAATTCTTTCGAGAAGACTGTCATGGTTTGGTGAGCCTAAAAATTCTGCTTTTAGTTTGATAATGATATCTGTGACTTTGGAAATCGGATGTAGGTAGTTAAGTAGTAAGTAGTAAGGAGTAAGGAGTAAGGAGTAAGGAGTAAGGAGTAAGGAGGTTTCGGTCTCCTAACCTTTTTATCCGAGCTTAAAAAGACCTTTATTCAATTCGAGAAGTGTCTGCTTTTTAAGCTTCGTATCAACAAGGATCGAAATATTGTTTTCGCTGCCGCCATAAGAAATCATGCGGACAGGTATATTTCGCAGCGAATCGAAAATAGCGCCGGCATATCCGGGTTTAGCAGCCGGGAAAAGTCCAACGATACTTACAATACTCAGATCGGTATCTACTTTGACATTACCGAACTCCTTCAACTCTTCTACAATATTGTCAATTTCGTCGGTATTATCAATGGTAACAGAGACTGCTACTTCCGAGGTGGTGATCATATCGATAGGCTTTCTGTAGCGTTCAAAAACCTCGAAAACAGCCCGCAGAAAACCATAAGCCATCAGCATTCGCCCTGATTTAATATTAATAGCAGTAATACCGTCTTTGGCTGCTACAGCCCTGAATCCTTCAGACTGATTTTCCGATGAAATTAGCGTTCCGGGCGCTTCCGGCTGCAGGGTATTCAGCAACCTGACCGGGATATTCTGATCTTTAGCAGGTAAAATGCAGGTTGGATGAAGTATTTTGGCGCCGAAATAGGCTAGCTCGGCTGCCTCGTCGAAAGTAAGTTTCGCAATAGGGTATGTCTTGTTAACAATACGCGGATCGTTGTTGTGCATGCCATCGATATCCGTCCATATCTGGATCTCATCAGCGCCAATGGCAGCGCCGACAATAGTTGCAGTATAATCACTGCCACCACGTTTCAGGTTATCAATTTCGCCAAAATCATTCCTGCTGATGTATCCCTGGGTTATAAACAAATTACTGCCCGGATATTTACTGAGTTCGAGTTTCAGATTTTCGGAAATAAATTTCATATCCGGTTCAGCATTCAAATTTAAGCGCATGAAGTTTAATGCCGGAAGCAATACCGAAGGAATTCCTTTTTCTTCGAGCAGGAATTGGAAAAGTGCAGTCGAAATCAATTCGCCCTGAGCAAGCACAGCTCTCTCTTCATTTATCGTGAAAAGGTCGCGGGTAAAGGATTGAAGGTAATCGAAATGGGTTGATATAAGTTCTTTCGCCTTATGAAGAGCTACCTCGCTATTGTATAATTCGTTAGTTACAGTTTGGTAGCTGGCCATCAATGCATCAATAAGTAAAGCGGCTTTTTCATGTTCTTTCTGATAAAGTGCCTGGCTGATTTCAACCAATGCATTTGTGGTGCCGCTCATGGCTGAAAGTACTACTATTTTGGGTTTACCATCGTTAATCAGCCCGATCAGTGCTTTCATTCGTTGCGGAGAGCCTACTGATGTTCCTCCGAATTTCATTATCTTCATAGTGGCAAATTGGTGTTTATGCGTTTTTCAACTCTGTCTTTTAATTTTAGAATTGTCATTTCATCGATTTACGATTTACGATTTACGATTTACGATTTATGATTTACGATTTACGATTTACGATTTACGATTTATGATTTACGATTTATGATTTACGATTTATGATTTACGATTTACAATTACGATTTACGATTTATGATTGGGTTGAATAATCGTACCTCGTCAATCGTCAATCGTCAATCGTCATTCGTCATTCGTCAATCGTACCTCGTCAATCGTACTTCGTCAATCGTCATTCGTCAATCGTCAATCGTCATTCGTCAATCGTCATTCGTCAATCGTACCTCGTCAATCGTACTTCGCCAATCGTCATTCGTCAATCATACTTCGTCAATCGTACCTCGTCAATCGTACTTCGTCAATCATACTTCGTCAATCGTACTTCGTCAATCGTCATTCGTCAATCGTACCTCGTCAATCGTACCTCGTCAATCGTACCTCGTCAATCGTACCTCGTCAATCGTCATTCGTAAATCCTTTCATACTCCTATTCCTTAAACACAAACTGTATTATATTCGCTCCCATTTGCATGGCTTTCAACCGTTTTTCGGGTGAATCCTTATGTACCTCCGGATCTTCCCAGCCATCGCCAAGATCGCATTCGTAATCGTAAAAACAAACCAGCCGTCCTTCCCAGAAAAGACCAAATCCCTGGGGCGGTTTTCCATCGTGTTCGTGAATCTTTGGCAAACCATTGGGGAAATTGTATTTCTGATGATAAATGGGGAAATCAAAAGGTAATTCAATAAATTCAAGTTCTGGGAAAACCTTTTTCATCTGCGTCCGGATATATTTGTCGATGCCATAATTGTCGGAAACATGCAGAAATCCTCCGGCAATCAGGTAATTGCGAAGGTTTAGGGTTTCCTGGTCGTTAAAAATCACATTTCCATGGCCTGTAATATGCACAAACGGGTAATTAAATAGTTCAGAACTTCCCACATCCACCGTGGCATATTCAGGATTAATATTGGTTTTCAGGTTCTTATTACAGAAATCAATCAGGTTGGTAAGTGAAGTTGGATTGGCATACCAGTCACCACCACCATTGTATTTCAGCAACGCAATCTGGTATGTGCCCTGGGTAAAGCCATTGAAAAAAAGCAAAACAATAAATGTAATGAGAATAAGATGTTTTTTTATCATAATTCGTTTGCAATATTGATGGTATGGCAGGCAACAATGGCTGCAGTTTCGGTCCGCAATCTCGATGGTCCAAGACTGACAGGATTAAATCCGGACTTTGTGGCCAAATCCATTTCTTTCCGGCTGAAATCACCTTCGGGACCGATTAAAACCGTGCAATCGCCCTCCTGATAAGCAAGTTTTAAATGTAAAGGCTGATGTTCTTCCACATAAGCAACAAACCGCGAAGCATGATGGTTCAATTTAATGAAATCATCAAACTTCATGGCTTCATGCAAAACGGGTAGATAAGTCTTGAGGGATTGTTTAGCTGCCGATAAAATAATTTTTTGTAAACGGTCAACGCGGATATGTGCCCTTTCGGAATGTTCGCAAATCAAAGGCGTTATTTCATCGATACCAATTTCGGTGGCTTTTTCGAGAAACCATTCGAACCGTGCCATATTTTTTGTGGGGGCAACCGCCAAATGCAGCCTGAAGGGTCGTTTTCCAAAATCGGGTTCTACACTGTTGAGCATTACCGGGCAGTTTTTGGAATCCTGTGCCAGAATCTGTCCTTCATACAGGTTCCCCATTCCATCAGTGAGATGAATTGTCTCGCCGACGCGCATGCGCAATACTTTTATGCAATGAAACGATTCTTCACTGCCAAGGTTTATCTGGCAGGGAACAGGAACTGCAATAGGAGCTATAAAATAGAGTTGCATAAAGTTCAATTCAGTGCAAAGATACAAAACAACTGTTAACCGTCAGGAAGCTTGAAATGCTTTGACTCGGTGAGAAAGTACACTGCAAGGTAATCATCTGAGTTTGTGTTTGTCCAAAATATAACAGGCTGAATCAAACCCATAAAAACGAAAATGATCCTTCATCCGACAAAATCGGTTTTAAAGGATCATTTGAAATTCGAAACAGGAATTATTTTGTTTCAGCAGGAGCTACTTTGGCTTTTTCACCCATAAATACGTAGCCGGCGTTGGTAACAGCATCACCTATAGCTGCAATTGATGTTTGGGTTGAATCAAAACTTACAACTGCGGTTGAATCCAGGTGTGAAGCTTTGATTTCGGTTACACCGGCAATTTTAGCAACTGATTCCTGGATGGTGTTTTCGCAACCGGTGCAGGTCATGCCCTCGATGGCCAGCGTTACAGTTTTATTTGCAACCGCAGTGGTTGTTGCTTTGGCAGCATTATCAGTACTTGTTGATTTTCCTGAACAACCTGCAATAAAGGCTGCTATAAGGGCGATAAATAATAGATTCTTCATATGGATTTATTTGAATACCAAAATTACAGATTTTAGCATTGCAAAAACATGCTACGAAAATTAACTTGCAATATTATTTTATTCTAAAATTAGCCTGAAATTCATTCATGTTTTACAGAAATAAATACTTAAGGATTTCGTATTTATATTATTCCTTTGTATTTTTGAAATATACATTGTTTGCGATTTAGTTGTGATATTCAAGTTGTGGATAGAACAGGATGAACAATATCTAAATATCAGGAAGTTTTAAAAGAAGGCATACGCAAAGTAGTTTTTAATTAAATTGAAATTGGATCAAATAGGCATTTATCTGAATTTAAACCTATGCAACCTCTTATTCCCGATACCTGCTTTCATATTTTCAACCATGCTAACGGGTTCGAGAATGTTTTTAAGGAAGCAGAGAACTACAGGTTTTTCCTGGAAAAATATCAACTGCATATCTCACCTATTGCCGAAACCTATGCTTACTGCCTGATGCCAAACCACTTTCACCTGGTGGTGCGTATTCGCAAGCGTGAAGTAATAGAAAACCTTATTCGAAATAAAACCTCTTCCAAAGTTTTAAACTTTGGAAGAGGTTCTGACAACGAAATCGAAAAATTTCTATCAAAACAGTTTGCCAACCTGTTTAGCAGCTATACGCAGTCGTTTAATAAAGTTTATAAACGCATGGGTTCACTTTTCATCAAGAACTTTAAACGAGAACCGATATCCGATAAGAATCATTTCCTTAATACAATTATATATATCCATCGCAATCCCATCCATCATAGATTTTGTAAAGGATTCGATGAATGGCCTTATTCTTCATACCCAAGAATAATTAATGGGGTTGAAAGTATTGTTGAAACAGATAAACTACTAAAAATACTCGGAGGTACTGAAGCGTTTATTAACATGCACAAGAACAATCTCGATCGTTTTAAAAGTCTAACTAACCTTGATATTCCTATATAATTTGTTTCGTCAACTACTGTATATCAGCTTCTCCCTGTCGCCCATCGCCCATCGCCTTATTGCCCTTCGCCCTTCAAACTATTCCTCCAGCCCCGAAATATCCCCAATATCCTGTCCTAAAATCCTGGCTTTGATCACCCGGCGCATGATTTTGCCCGAACGTGTCTTAGGCAAAGCATCAGCAAATTCCACAAAAGCCGGTCGAGCTATTGGCCCTATTTCTTTTTCAACATGTGTTTTAAGCTCTTCAGCTAAGGCCGGGTTTCCGGTTGCACCATTTCGAAGTATTACAGTGCAATG
The DNA here is from genome assembly GCA_041660125.1 of Lentimicrobiaceae bacterium. GTDB lineage: Bacteria > Bacteroidota > Bacteroidia > Bacteroidales > UBA4417 > UBA4417. Next base: position 81,231 of record JBAZWY010000004.1, on the reverse strand, counting down.
AATAATATTCCCACGAAGATCATCTGGCAAAGCCACAGCAGCCGCTTCGGTTACCATTGGGTGGCTTACCAGGGCGCTTTCAATTTCAGCCGAACCCAGGCGGTAACCGCTTACTTTTATAACATCATCAATACGGCCTATAATCCAGTAGTAACCATCTTCGTCCTTGCGTGCTGAGTCGCCAGCAAGGTACCAACCCTGGGTGGCGTATTTACTCCAGTATTTTTCAACAAACCTTTCAGGATCACCAAGAATAGTACGCGCCATACCGGGCCAGGGATTTTTAATTACAAGGTTGCCTTCTTCACCTGTTTTTACTTCTATTCCATGGTCATCAACTATAGCCATTTCATTTCCAAAAAACGGTTTTGTCGCTGATCCTGGTTTGAGCGGCATACTCGGAATCGGAGTTATCATAAAGCCTCCGGTTTCCGTTTGCCACCATGTGTCCATAATAGGGCAACGGCTTTTGCCAATTACTTCGTGATACCATTTCCATGCTTCAGGATTAATAGGTTCGCCTACTGACCCTAATAAACGCAATGTACTCAGGTCATGACGATCGGCCCAGGATGAGCCGAAACGCATCAATCCCCGGATTGCCGTAGGTGAAGTGTAAAGGATATTGATTCCGTATCTTTCGATCATCGACCACCAGCGGTTAGGATAAGGGTGATTAGGCGCTCCTTCATACATCATGATTGTAGTTCCATTGATTAAAGGGGCATAAACAATATAACTGTGTCCTGTAATCCATCCTGGGTCAGCAGCGCACCACCAGCGGTCTTCCGGTTTAATATCGAATACATACCGGTGCGTAGTTGATGTATAAACAGCATACCCTCCATGTGTGTGTACTAGTCCTTTTGGCTTGCCTGTTGTACCTGAAGTATAAAGGATGAAAAGAGGATCTTCGGCATTGGTTTTTTCGGTACAGCAGTGGGTAGTTGCCAGAGGCATTCCCATAAGGTCGTGGTACCAGAAATCACGGTCATTTTCCATATAACATTCTTCACCGGTACGTTTTACTGCAATACATACCTCAATAGTAGCTGATCGTTGCATTGCTTCGTTGGCAATAGTTTTCAGTTTTGTTGCTTTTCCCCGCCTGAAACCTCCATCAGCAGTAATCAGAATTCGGCTTTTAGCATCTTCAATACGTTCGGCAAGGGCTTCAACACTATATCCGCCATAAACCACGCTATGAACAGCGCCTATTTTTGCGCATGCCAGCATCGAAATTACCAGCTCCGGAATCTGGGGCATATAAATAGTTACAACTTCCCCTTTTTTTGCTCCCATGGCCCGAAGTACATTCGAAAACTTGGTGACTTCACGGTTTAAAGCATGGTATGAAAATGTTTTTACATCGCCGGGTTCCCCTTCCCAGATAATGGCCATTTTATTCCGGGTGGCATTTTTCTGATGACGGTCCAGCGCATTGTGAATAATATTGATCTGACCACCAGTGAACCATTTGTAGAAAGGTTTTTCGCTGTCGTCCAATACTTTATCCCATTTTTTATACCATTCCAGTTTTTTGGCTTCGGCAGCCCAGAATTCTTCCCGGTTTTCGATGGATTGTTTATAAAGTGAATCGTAGTCTTTAACTAAAGCTTTCTTAATAACTTCTTTCGAAGGGTAATACATATTGTTTAATTCGGGGTCGATAGAGCTCATGATAAATTCTGTTTTAGTGAAGTGAAAACTTGCTAAAGGTACAAAATCAATTCATACATACATATCATTTATTACATATGTGGTTTTTGTTGAGAAAGAGCTATGGTCTGATCCAATCACACATAAAAGGAGTTGGGGTGTTGCACAAATATCAATATTTGTATTTAATCAGTGCCTAAAGTTATGAGAGCCATAAGTTCCTATAGTTCATTTTTGACATGAATTCGTGAGATATTTAGTCGTAGGGTAACAATAAATTGCGTTAAAATTTACTGTTACTCATGAGATATTGTAAATCCAGAGTAAAAGCTTTGTACGTCAGAGGTAATTTATAATGGTATGAGAAGCTAATTTTGGCACTTTAGACACTTTAGGCACTCTAAGGTCTCTCATTAAAAGTAAATTAGTTTTAAAGTGATTAGTTAAGTTATCAATATTTTTATTAGTGATACCTGTTTGTAATTTTTTTAATGAAAATGGCAGGTAAAACCGTATTTTTGAAAACTCTATCAAACCAATAAATCATATTGTCATGGAAATAAAATCCAACATCGAAAAAACTATCGAAAACCTGCAATCGTTACTTCCCGGAAGCGAATTGGATAAAGGTGAAATTATATTTAACAACAACGATTGCCAGATTTTAACCCAGTCAGCGCATAAATTTGAGCTTATTGTTGATACACAATTCAACGGGATTTATCTGGATGTTACCCTGAAAATTCATGACGATATTGTAATACCTTTTGTTAGTGAAAAAACTGCCGAATGGGATAGCAACACATATGCCTGTTTGCTTCAGGTTAAGTATGAAATGCGGTTTCTGGATACAAAACTACCGCCCGAACATAAAAAATATACCCGCGCAGGTATGGTTAAGCGTGTACTGTCGGAGCGAAGGCTAAAAGCCGATACTGCCAGGTATCGGATTAACTGGGCTGCCAATATTTATGGTGATCATATACTTACGAATGAGAATGGGATAAAATACCGTATTTTTCTACGCGATTTTGAAAATGAAACCGGGTACAGCGATAGCATGGATTCGCGGTTGAACAAACTCGGCACTACCAAGCATATTATGTTTGCTTTTAAGGCGTTGAAAGAAAATAAATCCTTGTTTGAATCAAAGAGTAAAAAGTTTCCGTTTATCGAGATTTATTGCGATCCGCTTAACGATTATAAAATTACCTGGTATTATCCCAACGAGTTACCAATAGAAGAAAAAGAGCTTATTGCCAGGTTTTTTGGTAACCAAAAGTTTATTGATGATGACCAATGCCAGGCATTCCTTGAATTTATACAGGAAGCATCTAAGTTTACACGTTTTCGTATCCGGCCCGAAGTATCCGAAAAAGTTGAAGCTGCCTTCGAAGCGGAAGTACTCGAATACTTACGAAACGAGCAAAAAATTGATTTTTCAATGCTGAACGCCAACTTGTATCCTTACCAAAAGGAAGGAATTGAATTTGCCGCTTTCCGTAAGGCATCTATAATAGCCGATGAAATGGGGCTCGGGAAAACTTTGCAGGCCATTGGAACAGCCATAGTAAAAAAGAAAGTATTTGGTTTTAGCAAAACACTGGTTGTAACTCCGGCATCGCTCAAAGAGCAATGGAAGAAGGAAATTGAAAAATTTACCACCGAAAAAGTGTTGGTTGTTGATGGTATGCCCGATGCCAGGGAAAAGATCTACCGTCAATCAGATTATTTTTTCTATATAGTGAATTATGAAACTGTGTTGCGCGACCGCATCGCATTGTCGAAGGCAGGGTTCGATTTCGTGATATTGGACGAAGCGCAACGGATCAAAAATTTTGAAACCAAAACTGCTTCGTCAATCAGCAAACTACAGTTCAAACATGTGCTTGTAATTACCGGTACGCCTATTGAAAACCGGCTTATCGATATTTACTCCATCGTAAATGCCATTCAGCCTAACTTTTTTGGTCCTTTATGGGAGTTCTCTTATCAGCATTGCTTGTTCGATCCCGAAAAACAAAACAAAATCAATGGATATTACGATTTGCAGAAACTGAACAAACGCCTCGAAAGCATTTTGATACGTCGTGAGAAACGGAAAGTACTCGATCAACTGCCTAATGTGGTGCAGACGAATGTCCCGTTTAACCTGTCGCCTTTACAGGCTGAATACCATGCTTCGTATGCCAAGGGTATGGCAAGCATTTTACGAAAAAAATTCCTTACCCCTTACGATCTGCAAAAACTTCAGTTGTTGCTTTCGAGTATGCGCATGGTGTGCGATTCAACCTATTTAATCGATGACCAAACCAATGAATCGCCTAAGTTAGAGGAACTTAAATACATGCTTCTCGAAAAGTTAGATGTTAAAAACTCGGAAAATAAGATTATTATTTTTTCGGAATGGGTTAAGGTGCATAAACTCATCGGGCAAATGCTACGCGAAAATAATATTGGCTTTGCCGAACTTAACGGCAATGTGCCGGTGAAAATGCGGGGTGAACTGATACGTAAATTTGAAACCAATCCGCAATGTAAAATCTTCCTCTCAACCGAAGCCGGAGGTTCAGGATTAAATCTACAGATGGCCGATACGCTTATCAATTTTGAACTGCCCTGGAATCCCGCCAAGAAAAACCAACGCATTGGGCGCATTGATCGCATCGGGCAGAAAAGTGGTACGCTTACCATTTTCAATTTTATAACCCGTCGCTCAATCGAAGACCAGATTGCCTCCGGGTTACTCGTAAAACAAAGTCTTTTTGATGGGGTGCTCGGCTCATCGAGTCACACGAATTTCGTTGATTTTTCATCCAAAGGCCGTTCTCAGTTTATTGAGCAACTCGAATCGTTTATCACTGAATTAGAATCTACACCGGTCGAAGAAACTGAAACGGGTTACGAGCAGTTCTTAGTTCCCGAAACAGGCGAAATCCTTCCGGAAGAACTTGCCATCGATGTTGCTGACGCATCAGTAGTTGATGTCCTTGTCAGCGAACCAATGGAACCGGAACCGACGGCAACAAAAGAAATCCATATAGATGCTGATGCCAAAGCCACAGAAATAGAGCAAGTGATGAATAGTGGGATGCAATTTTTAGCCGGGCTGTTCAAAATGTCAACCGGAAAGGATTTAGGAATCGATCAGCAGACTATCGAAGTGAACCGCCAAACCGGCGAAGTGGTTATGAAATTTAAGTTGCCGATGTAAATAAGGATTTTATAAAGGTGGAAGATAGATGATTGAAAATAGAAGTGGAAGATTCCAGATTCCAGGTTTCAAAATTTATAATTCCTGAATTTAAAGAGTTAAATAATCTCTTGTCTTTTTTATTCTTGGAATTTGCCCCGCCGCGGCAGGATGGGACTTGGAATTTTTAATCAGACTAGCCGGCCTGCTATCATTACCAGCATGATAAAAAGATAGTACACATTTATAAGCACAAACGACTTGCCTACATTAAAAGGCTTCCGTCGGTTCAGTAATGGAATAAATACCAATACAAGCGAAGCCGACAACAGTATGATAAGTGTAATGCTCCAGATTTTAGCCTGCAGATGGAAAAGAGGCAGTACCATGGCAGAAGCAGCGGTTGCTGCAATCCAAACAAATGTTAGCCGTTTGATCTGTTCATCACTAAGCAGTTGTGTAAGCGACGGGAGGTTTGCGCTTTCGTACTGTTTGCCCAATTTTAATAATAACAGCCAGAAATGAGGTATTTGGCCCATAAAGAAAAAAAAACCGAGAGCTAGCGCCCTGGGATCAGATAAACTTCCGCCACCGGCTACCCAGCCGGCTAGTGGAGGCAACGCACCTACCATAGAGCCGGGAACAGCGGCAAAAGCTGTAACTTTCTTTAAAGGTGTATAAATAAGGTTGTACCACACAAATGTTGATACTCCAACTAATAATGTGAGCAATCCTGGTCCGAAATATAGCACCAGGCAACCCGAAATAAAGTATGCCAAAGCAATAACAACTGCTCCAGGTTTGCCAATCCGCCCTGAAGGAAGAGGCCTGCCTGTTGTACGTTTCATGATTCTATCTGTATCAATTTCCTGTAACTGGTTCATTGCCGACGCACCACAGGCAAGCAAAAAGATTCCAATAAACGGTAAAATAAAGCCACGGTCGAATTCGCCGTGGCTAAGTATATAACCTGTAAAAGTTGTAAATGCTACTGCTACCGATATTCTGACTTTACCAAGTTCGCTGATTATTCTCAGCAATTCGCGCGGATTATTTTTTTTCTTCACTTAAGGTCTTAATGTATTCACCTATTTTATCAATTTCCTGGTCGGTTAACTGCCCTTTGTATGAAATCATGGTCCCTTTAGGATACCCCTTTACCAAATCTGCTTCGGGGTCAAGTATAGATTTTTTAATATATGCTTCATCCACAGTAATTTCACGTTCCTTCCCGTTGGTTACAACCAGAGTCTTATGACCGAAGATTCCTTTATATGAAGGCCCGACAATTTTAGTGCCGTCGGATGAATGGCAGGCTATACAACCTTTCTTTTCAACTAAAAGTTTACCTTCGGCTCCCGGTGTGGCAGCCATTGTTGAGTCTATTTTAGGGGGTGCGGCAGCATACCATTTATCAAATGAGGCTTTATCAATAACTTGAACCATGGTTCCCATATACGAATGCCTCAAACCACAATATTCAGCACAAAAAAGATCGTATGAACCAATTACCATTGGTTTAAACCACATATAATTCAGAGGCTTACCGGGAACAATATCCTGCTTTAGCCTGAATGCCGGAATATAAAGGCTATGAATTACATCGAGCGACACCATATTTAAAACCACTGATTGATTGACAGGTACAAAAAGTGTATCCGTAACTTTCCCGTTTGCATATTCAAAGCGCCAGCTCCACATTTGAGCCGTAACTTTTATTTTCATGGCATCGGCGGGTACATTTCGCTCCGGAATATATGAACGCCATCCCAGCCAGAACATGTACATTACAAGTATCAGTGGTATAACGGTCCAGATAATTTCCAGTTTGTTGCTTCCTTCTATTTCAGATGCGACCGGATTCTTCTTCTTATTGTACTTTACAATGAAAATAATGATGATAGCAGTAATGCCAATGAGAAAGAAAAGGGAGATTCCTGTAATGATGGCAAAGGTTGTATCTACTGCACCCGAAAGGCTTGTATTTCCTGAGAACATAGTATCTATCTGTATAAATAATCAAAGAAAGTGATGATAATCAGCACTGCATAAATGGCTAGCACAAGCGTAACCATAAAGCGGTATATTTTTTCGTCAAACTTCAGATGCATGAAGTATAGCAGAATGATAGCAGCCTTAACGGAGGCAATCAGCATGGCAGCTGCAGTATTATATGGCCCCAGATGAACACTGGTAATTGTTACAGTGAGCACAGTGAGTACCAGGAGGCTAAGCAGAACGAGTATCTCTGACTTATACGATGAAATATGATTTTTTTGTTCGCTCATAAGGATTAATGTATTAGATAGAACAATGGGAACAGGAAAATCCAGATCAAATCGACGAGATGCCAGTAAAGCCCGCCATTTTCGAGCAATGAATAGCGGGTCTGATTTACGGAGCCATTTCGGATTTTAACAAAAATTACACTCAAAAGTACCATGCCGGCTATAATATGCAATGCATGAAGACCAGTCATAAAGAAGTATAATCCAAAGAATAGCATATCTCCTTTACTCAGACTCATAAGGAATGCACTTCCCGGATATATATCGTGATGGATTTTTGCTCCCCATTCAAAATATTTGTTTACAAGAAATGCCAGGGCTAATAACAATGTAATTGCCAGCAAGATTAGGGTCAGTTTTTTGTTGCCTAACTGTAAGGCTGTTATTGACATAGCCACCGTCATACTACTGATTAAAAGTATCACCGTATTGATAAACCCGATAGTTACACTTAGTTCCTGGTGTGCAAGGTGAAATTCAACAGGATGCATATACCGATATACCGAGTAAACGATAAATAGCCCTCCGAAAAGTAAAATCTCAGTGAAGATAAACAGCCACATACCTAGTTTTGAGGCTGCCGGATCGAAATGATCGGTATGTGCTACTTGATTTTGTTCCATTGCTGTTTATTTAGATATTAAATCGTAAGGTTCATGATCAATTACAGGGATTTCCTCAAAGTTTTCGAGCGATGGCGGTGATTGTATTTTCCATTCTAGAGTACGGCCGCCCCATGGGTCGTCAATTTCTTCAGGAGTTCCTTTTTTAGCTCGAAGGAGGTTAACAATTATAATGATCAGTGCAGTCGCTAATATCCAAGAACCAATAGTTGACAGCAAATTGAGGTTTGCAAATTGAGGAAGATAATCGTAATACCGGCGGGGCATGCCCATAAAACCCAGGAAAAACATAGGCAGATACAATGTATTGAAGCCTATAAACAATAATATAAGCCCACGGTTGGCAATCTTTTTGTTATACATTTTTCCAAACATTTTCGGATACCAGTAATGCAAAGCGGCAAAAAAAGCAAGCCCTGCTCCCCCAAAAACAATATAGTGAAAATGCGCAACCACAAACATAGTGTCGGTTACATGCACATCCGTTGAAACACTTCCTAATATAAGTCCTGTGAGCCCACCGATCATAAATACGAAAATAAAAGCCATAGCCCACCAGAAAGGCGGTTCCAGCGCGATAGATCCTTTATACATGGTTGCCGTCCAGTTAAATACTTTAATGGCACTGGGAATTGCTACCAGGAAAGTTAAAAATGAAAACACCAATTGGGCCGTCTCACTCATTCCGGAAGTAAACATATGATGCCCCCAAACCAGGTAGCCAACAAATGCTATGGCTAAACTCGACATAGCAATGGCTTTGTAGCCAAATACTGTACGATGCGAAAATGTAACAATTATTTCGGTAATTGCTCCCATGGCCGGCAATATCATGATGTAAACGGCCGGATGCGAGTAAATCCAGAAAAGATGCTGATACAATATAGGATCGCCACCCTGGGCAGGGTCAAAAAATCCGATATTCAGTAACCTGTCAGCTACTACCATCATAAAGGTAATACCTACAACAGGAGTTGCAAGCAACTGAATCCAGGCAGTACCATATAGCGCCCATATAAATAATGGCATCCGAAAGAATCCCATACCCGGAGCCCGCATACGGTGAATAGTAACTATGAAATTTAGTCCAGTTAGAATGGATGAAAACCCGAGAACAAATGCTCCGAAAACAGATAATACAACGTTAGTATGCGTTTTTAAACTGTAAGGAGCATAAAAGGTCCAGCCGGTATCAGGTGGACCATCACCCGAAAATATGGCAATCATTATAATCGTTGCTCCCAGGATGAAAAGATACCACGAGAAAAGATTTAATCTTGGGAAAGCAACATCTTTAGCCCCAATCATAATAGGGATCATGAAATTGCCAAAGGAAGCGGCCAGACCGGGAATGATAAAGAGAAAAATCATAGTAATACCATGCACTGTAAATAATGCATTGTAAGTGGCAGGTCCCATGAGCTGACGGCCGGGAGCTATAAGTTCAAGTTTCATAAATATGCCCATTACTACTCCCGCCAGGAAAAAAAGTAGCTGAGAGTAGAGGTATAGCAGGGCTATACGCTTGTGATCGGTAGAGAAGATCCAGGCACGGATCCCGGTGTATTTGCCCTGGTATTCCAGGTAACTGGGCATCCGATGTGTTGAAGAATTTCCGGTCATGTATATGTGTGTAATTATTGGTTAACTGATTTTGATTTCTTTCTGCGTCCTCTGATAAGCAGATATAGCAGCAGGGAAACAGCAAAAATAATAGTCATTGTGGCCGTTATTCTTGTGACATCCAGCGAATAGTGCTCTGTTTTGCGGTCGTATGAATAGCAATACTGAAGAACTTTCATTATAGTCGGCGCTGATTTTCCCTGGGATGCTTCCATTATGGCAAGTTTAAATTCAAAAGGCTGAAAGCTGATGCCTTTCATATACCGGGTAATTTTGCCTTCCGGACTTATCATTATCAGAGCTCCCTCGTGTAAAAACTCATTATTTTGAAACTTGAACCCGAACCCGAGTGCCTTCGTGGCTTTGGCAATGTTGGCACTGTCACCGGTCATAAAAGTCCAGGCTGAACCGTCCTGTCCTTTTAATAGTTTCAGATACGTATTTCTTTTTTTCTGACCCAACTCATAGTTTTCGCGGCTATCGAAACTAATAGTGATTGCCTGGTAATCCTTCCCGAGTTTTAAATCAGAACTGGCCATCACTTCAGCGAGGCCATTCATCAGCGGGCTGCAGATACCCGGGCACCTGTAATACACAAAGCAAAGGACTGTTGGCTTCGTTATCAATTGCTTGAGATTTACCAGATTCCCATTTTGGTCAGTGAGCATAATGTTCGATGGAATGTACGCATCCAGGTGCTCCGTTATACCAACTTCAAGGTCCTTCTCTTTCTCAGCGTAAACACTGCTTAAATTTAAAAGTAACACTGTCAGCATTACCCACAGAGCTAAACCTGTTTTGTTTTTTTTCATTTTAATCTGAATTTTAATTTTAATTTTAATTAATGTGCTTATAATTATCAGGATGCTGGTCATCTACTTGCCAAAGTAGGTTCCTTAGGCCATAAATAATGATATCATGCTGTATTTAGCTCTTTATTAACAAGTTTGAGTTGTGTATTGTTTGCAGGCAACGAATCTTGTTAATGAATTTATCAATCTGTTTGAACAGTTCAAATTTATGTTTACACTTTATTCGACATGCTTACCACTATAGAAATGAAGAATGCCTCATTCCCAGAGATTGTTTAGCCATTAATCCAAATGGTGATGAATACTTTCTTCAAGGTAAGGATGGTTTTTTGCAATTAAAGGCGCCTTAGCAAGTGCTTTGCCGAAAGCAAAGAGGAATATCCCAGACAATCCTGCAAAAACTCCGATTTCAATAATTCCGATCGAAGGCGATTTAATAAAATGGGGCATCACTTGCTCATAGAGGTCTGTATATAAGCCTATGAGCAATATAATACAGATGAAATAAACGAAATTGATATTTTTATCGAGTTTCTGGGGCAATAATCCTAAAAAAGGAATGAACCAGTTAAGGGCAAAGTTTATGAAAATGAAGATGACCCAGCCATTACCCCAACGTTTCACATAATATATGGTCTCATCCGGGATATTCCCATACCATATAAGCATAAACTGTGCGAAATATAAATATCCCCAGATGATACTCAATATAAACATATACCTCGAAAAATCAAGAAGATGGTATTCATTCATGTCCTTCAAATATCCTTTTTTAAACAAAATAATGGCTATTAATCCTATGAGGGATGTGCCATGGAAAAATGCGGCACTAAAGTTTTTAAATGCAAATATAGCGCTATACCAATGTCCATCTATCGACATGATCCAGTCGAAAGAAGCCAGCGAAAAAGTAAGGGCTAAAACGAAAATAAATACTTTCGACCAGAATTCCATTTTTTCGAACAGTTCCAGGCTTCCAAGTGCGTCTTCCTGTAACGAGAGTTTTCGCAGGTAACGGGTAAGCAAAATCCATAGAGTAAAGAAAATCACGATCCTTATCATAAAAAAAGGAACGTTCAGATAAGGAGCTTTATGTGCAAGTAATTCATCCTTGGCTACCAGGTCGTGATGTGACCAATTGTAAATATCATGCAATCCAAAATACAATACTATCATAATAATAGCTGCGTATGGAATATAAGCCATAAGGGCCTCAGGAATTCTTCTGAACATGGCCGACCAACCCGACTGTGTGATATACTGCAAACTGAAAAAGAAAGCAGCTCCTAAGGCCAGTGAAAGAAAATAATAATTATCCATCAACAGGTTTGCCCAGGTTCGATGGGTGTCAGTGAGGAAACCATATGCCAGTCCAATAACACCAAGGCCCATCAGCGCATAGGTTATATAATTATACTTATTTGTAAAAATAACTTTGGTATCCATACACGCGGAGCTTATTTAATGTTCTTTTGAAGCGTATTTTTAACGTAAAGAGCTATTTTCCAGCGGTCATCGGGCCTGATCTGTGGCCCGTGAGCTCCCATAACATTCCATCCAACAGTAATCACATGATATACTTCACCGATCGGGGCAGCCAGCATACGTTCCGAAACCAGGGACGCTGGTTGAAAGGTATATTTGCCGCTGGTGTATAAGTGGCCATCTCCTTTACCGCTAATACCGTGACAGTTTTGACAATAGATGGTAAACATTTCTTTCCCCCGTGAAAGGTTTTCTTCGTCGGCTTTGAATTTACAAATAAGTTCCTTCCCGGCCTGTAACCGCCCTTCAGGAGTAGCCGGGTACTGATAAGGGATCATTTCGCGCGGAATAGCACCTATAACGGGCAATTGCATTGTAATTCCATCCCTGGCACCTTTGGAAGGAGCATAGGTTTCGTATGCCAGCGATTGCTCCATATCGGGGAAATATTCATATCCTTTCTGAATACGAGTGCGGTCGCATGAACCAAGCACTAATGCCGAAAGTACCAGAGCCGCTGTTAACCTTATCGGGGTTTTTATGAGATAACCCATTAGAATGTATTTTTTACGTATCATTTTTAAAACTCCTTTTCATAAACTTCAGATGCACCATACGCCTTCAATACTTTTGATATTACATCGAATTCAGCCCCGGCAGTGTTTTTTTTAAACAGGATAATAAACTTGTCATCGGTTGCCCGTTCGTCAGGAAGAAAATACTTCTTACCTGGGTAGATACGGGCCCTGAATGAAAAAGTGAAAAGGCTCAGTATAGTAACAGTCAGGATGGTGAGCACAAGCGTTATAATAATAAATGATGGAAATGCATTAGTAGGTTTTCCGCCATAGTCTATCGGCCAGCTAATCACCGAAGTCCAGTATAAAAAGGAAAGCACTCCTACAACGGCTACAGCACCATATATAAAAGCTGCCGTAGTAAATTTTGATTTCCTTCCTAATGTCTCAATGGCTTCTATTACCGGGTAAGGAGTATATATTTCATCGATAGTGAAGTTCTTGCTTTTCGCACCTTCAATACCCGTTAGCAAATCATTTTTACTGTCGAAAACACCTATAAAATGTGTTGTATTCATAATTTGTCGGTATTTTAATGTTTTTCTATAATCTCAGTTGGTTTCAGCACGCTCTTTACTTCGCTGATAGCAATCATAGGCAGGAAGCGGAAGAAAGTCAGTACTCCGGAAGCAAAAATGCCTAATGTCCCGATAAAAATTCCCACTTCGATCCAGGTAGGTGAATAAGTTGTCCATGCAGATGGAAGGTAATCTTTCGAAAGTGATGTTATTACAATATTAAACCTTTCGTACCACATACCTACATTTATGATGAGTGAAATAATGAACAAGGCTGTAATATTGCTGCGCACTTTTTTCGACCACATTACCTGAGGTATGATAGCATTACAAATAATCATTGCCCAAAACATAAAAGTATAATCACCTGTTATCCGGTTGTGAAAGAATGTAAACATTTCGTAAGGATTACCGCTGTACCAGGCTATAAATACCTCAGTAGTGTATGCAGTACCCATAATAAGTGAAATAAACACCAGTATCTTTGCAATTGCATTCAAATGGGAATCTGTAACATAATCCTCAAGGTGATAATATTTACGGATTATGATCATGAGAGTCATAACCATGGCAAAACCGGAGAAGATAGCTCCAACAACAAAATAAGGCGGGAACAGGGTAGTGTGCCAGCCAGGTACTACAGAACTGGCAAAGTCGGTGGACACAATAGAGTGAACTGAAACCACCAATACTGCAGCAATTCCTCCGAGTACATAACTTAAGCCTTCGTAACGCATCCATTCTTTGGTCGAACCGGTCCAGCCAAATGAAAGAAATCCATAAATGCCTTTTTTTAATTTTGTTTTTGCCCGATCGCGGATAGAAGCAAAATCGGGAACCATACCGAAATACCAGAATGAAGCTGAAATCAGCAGGTAGGCGCTTATAGCAATGAAGTCCCAGAAAAGCGGGGAATTAAAGTTAACCCATAGTGGTCCCCGTGTATTGGGATAGGGGAAAATAAAGAATGCCAGCCATACGCGTCCCATATGAATAGCAGGAAATACAGCGGCACATCCAACAGCAAAAACCGTCATTGCTTCAGCTGCACGGTTGATTGAGGTGCGCCATTTCTGCCTCAGAATAAGCAGGAAAATTGAGAAAGCAGTTCCGGCATGCCCGATACCGATCCACCAAACGAAGTTGATGATTTCCCAGCCCCAGGCAACAGAATTATTTACTCCCCAGGTCCCAATTCCATAACGTACTGTATATGCCATCGTTAAAATCCCGACAACGGCCATTATTGAACTCACCGTCATTGCTGCTTTCCACCAATTGGGTGTTTTATTATCGATTGGCGCAATAATGTCGCTGGTTATCTGTCGGTAATCCTTGTTTCCCAGAATCAGCGGACCTCGTATTTCAGCTTTATACATATTTAAAGGTATTGCGAGTTATGTTTTTATATTTTGTTGATAATGCTCAGGAATGCAGTTTCGATTCCTTATGCCTTATTGTCTTCTGTATCTCTGTTGCGAACTTTTGTCAGATATCCTACGGATGGAAGTGTATGTACCTCTTCGAGCAGGTTGTAATTGCGCTGGTCGGCAAATAAATCAGTGAGTTTGCCTTGCTTGTTGTTGGTATCACCAAAAATGATTGCGCCGGCAGGACATGCCTGCATGCAAGCCGTTTGAATTTCACCATCAGCAAGCGGACGATTTTCAAGTTTGGCCAGCAGTTTTTTCTCCTGGATGCGCTGAACACAGAAACTGCATTTTTCGACAACTCCGCGTTCACGGACAGTCACGTCTGGATTGAGGACCATACGGCCCATATCGCTGTTCATATTGTAGTCGAAAGCATCGTTAGTGGCATAACGAAACCAGTTGAACCTGCGAACTTTATACGGGCAGTTGTTGATGCAGTATTTAGTTCCGATACAACGGTTGTAAGCCATTTGGTTGAGGCCTTCATTGCTGTGGTTGGTAGCAGAAACCGGGCAAACGTTTTCGCAAGGTGCATTATCGCATTGCTGGCACATTACTGGCTGGAAATATATGGATGGGTTGGATGTGTCATCGGAGTAATACCTGTCGATTCGTATCCAGTGCATAATGCGGGTCATAGCGATCTGTTCCTTGCCGACAACCGGAACATTATTCTCGGCCTGGCAACCGATTACACATGCACTGCAGCCGGTACATGCGTTCAGGTCGATTGACATTCCCCAATGATGGCCTTCGAATACGATATCTTTGTAGAGAGAAATGTTATGTTTTTCAGCCTCTTCATGCATTTCGTTGCCTGAATCCGGTTTTTCACGCCATTCAGTGAGGGTGGTTTCGCGAACGATATTGCGGCCTTCCATTGAATGATGCGACTGTGTGGTTGCAAGATTGTATTTTTTACCGGTTTGGGTTACCGATGAGGTGGACATAAATGCTTTACGGTTGTTGCCTTCCATTTTCATAAATGGAAATACATTTACACCGACACCTTCAGCCACTTTCCCTGCTTTGGTACGTCCATAGCCGTAAGCAATTGAAACAGTTCCTTCTGCCTGTCCCGGTTGAATAAAAGCTACAAGTTCGAGCCCATCAGCCAGTTTTATTACATCACCAGTGGTGACTTTGAGGTTTTCAGCCATTTTAGGCGAAATTGCCGCAAAATTATCCCAGCATATTTTCGAAATTGGATCAGGCATTTCCATCATCCATGGATTATTCGCATGCAAGCCGTTTCCTAAAGCAATGGTTTCGTAAAATACCAATTCAGTATCGTTGGATTTCTGTGCAGCAGCTGTGGCTGCCGCTTCACTAACGGGTTGTGTGATAAAAGCAGGGCGGACCGAAGTCATAGGAAGTTCAAAAACTCCTTTTTGTAAGGTAGTCTTCCAGAATTCAGTATCAGATAAAAATTCTGATTGTTTTCCCTTGAAATTCTTTTGCCAGTATTGTTTGAGATATTCGATAAATACTACATTGCTTCCCGCCCATTTCAGCAAACTGTCCTGCGCCTGACGAGTATTATAAATGTTACGGATGGTTGGTTGCTGAAGACTCAAACTACCTATTTTTGGTTCAGCATCGTTCCACGACTCAAGGTAATGATGATCCGGGGCAACCAGCTTGCAAACAGCAGCCGTTTCATCCATTGAGTTAGCGAAACTTACTGTAAGATCAACTTTTTGGAGACCTTCCTGAAGTGCTTTCGGATCGCTGTAATTATAGACAGGATTTACATTATAAAAGAGAACGACCCCGGTTTTTCCTTCGTTCATTTCGCTGACAAGGCTGGTCATATCAGCATCAATCCCCTTCCGGATGTTGAGAGCAGCAGAAAAATCAATAGTGTTGCCATAGTTCTGCAGCATATGGTTGATGGCATTGACAATAATTTGTAAAGCAGTATCATTGATCCCGCAAACTACAATTGATTTGCCTTTGGCTCCTATGAGCTTATGAGCAAGTTTGGTACATCTATTGCCGGTGCCGGAGCATTGTAGGTTGTGCCACCGGTAGATTTGGCAATTTCGTTATACAGGCTGAGAATAATGGAAACCTGCTGACTGGGTTTAACCGGGAAACGGTAATCGGCATTGGCGCCGGTCAGTGATAATCCTGATTCAAAAACAGTAAGTTGTGAAATGCTACGTTTTTTTGAATTCAGGCGGCGGCTGTCAGCAAAACGACGGGTGAACTCAACCGGCATAAGCCAGGTTCCCAGGAAATCAGCGTCGAAACTTACAATTATATCAGCTTTATCAAATAAGTAATCCGGAATATTTTGTGAATTAAAAGTGAGTTTATTAGCCTGTAAAATTGCTGAAGACGATACCGCATCATACGTTACATGTTTCGTGGAAGGATATTTTTTTTGAAACTCTTCAATTACATTTAAAGTAGAAGGGCTTATAATAGTAGAAGTAACCAGGGCGATAGTTTTGCCGTTTAAAGCAGCAGCCGTGAGTTTGGCCGATACTTCATTGTCAATTGCATTCCATGTTGATGCTTTGCCGGCCATCAAAGGAGTTTTAAGCCGTGAACCATCGTCATACAGGCTGAGAACTGAACCTTGCACTCTTGCACTTGTTGCGCCCTTGCTGATCGGTGAGAGATCATTTCCTTCAATTTTGATCGGGCGGCCATCGCGCACTTTTACCAGGATTCCGTTATAATCCTGTCCGTCAAAATAAGTGGAGGCATAATGATTCGCCATGCCCGGCGTAACTTCTTCAGGTTTATTAAGGTAAGGGATTGCCGTGAGTACCGGATTTTTGCAGCTTGTAGCAATAGCTGTCGTGGCAAAACTGAAGCCGCAGAATTTCAGAAAGTTTCTACGCGACGATGGTTTGCTGTCAATTTCTTCATCAATGAGGTCGAGCAACGATCGGGATGCGTCTTCATCTTTCCTGCCTGGATTGATCGCGGGCAGATTTGCCTGCTCTTCAAAGCTTTTCCAATATTTCTTTTCCATTTATATGGTGTGGTATAAAAGGTTCTTGTTTATTTGATTGATGGCATTGATGAGATTGATGGTTTAATAATGACATTTGGCGCAGTCAATTCCACCCAGGCGCTGTGCAGTAATTTTTTTACCGGCTACCGCTTCCTCGTGAATAGATTTGAAAGATTCGTAATATTTATTTGTAGTAAATTGAACAGCCGTCTGGCGGTGGCAGTTTACACACCATCCCATCGAAAGATCTGAAACCTGTTTCACCAGGTCCATAGTTTCAACAGGTCCGTGGCATACCTGGCATTTTATTTTTCCAACGTCAACATGCTGTGAATGGCTGAAGAATACATAATCAGGCAGATGGTGAATACGTATCCATTGAATTGGGATACCTGATTCCATGGCCCTGGATATTTTCCTGATTTCAAAATTCCCTGAACGTGATCCGGATGTAACTACTTTATGACAGTTCATGCATAGGTTGGCCGAAGGTATTCCAGCTGATTTACTGTAAGTTGCAATGGAGTGACAGTATTTGCAATCAATCTGGTTCTGACCTGCATGTACTTTATGTGAGAATTTAATTGGCTGATCAGGCATGTAATCTTTGGTGCGGCCTAATTTTATGGCTTCCTGCACAACCAGTGTTCCTTGCACACTCAATCCAACAATAATGATCAGAACATGAATAATACGGTATTTAACTTTCTTAAACCAAATCAGGTCGGCTAAGGCAAGTGCCATCAGTAATCCGAGGAAGAGGAAAAGCAATAGCCTGGCAGGAAATGTTCCTTCCCATACAATGCCTTTTTTACCTACTTCCGAAAGGAATGCCGATATATCATAAATCTCTTTATCTGAAAGTTGCAGGCCTCTATGAACATCGGTCATTTTAACTGAAGTAGGTGTGTTGAGTACCTGGTATAAGTTTGTGCCATTAGGTTCCTGCCAGGCCCTGGCAAGGTCGGAGGCAGATGGATTAAAGTTCAGTGAATCGGTAGCAATGACGGCATGACACGAAACGCAGTTGAGAGTTATTCCTTTTGCAAAAGGCAATACTCCATAAAATAATCTTTCGCCACGCAGAATATCGTCGCGGCTAAAGCCGTCTTTTTTGGTGATATCAACGGTAACTTTCCTTGCCTCGGTAGGTTTGTATGTTTCAATGTAAGTGATAAGCTGGTTGAGATCATCGTCCGACAGGAATTTATGATCTGGCATAGGTATTTTATTGTTATCGTTGAAAACCTTCACGGCAGCTTTATCTCCGGCTTTCACCATATCCTGTGATGCAGGGATAAACTTCTTTAGCCAGGCTTTGTCATGTCTCTGGCTTACGTCTTTAAGACCAGGACCAACCAGTTTTTCTTGCGTCAGCTTATGACAAACGGCGCAGTTCTTCTCGAAAATCACCTTGCCTTTGTCTTGAGCTTTTAAAACCGAACTGAATAGGATTCCGGCCATGAGAAGGATCAATGGCGCTGTCAGTTTTAATGTTATCAGTTTCTGTTTGTAGAATGCTTGTAGATGCATACGTGTTTACTGATTAATAAGGTATATGAAATGACAACATGAAAGCGCACTAAGGCTGCGCATCTATGTGTCGTTTATGATTTATAATGATAGGAAAAGAGTCTGGAGAGTAGATTATTTGTCATGCTTTGGGTTAAATTTGTTATTCAATTCAGAGCACTACGAATTTAACTATTTAGCTGACTTCAAACAATACTATTTTTTTAGTTTTTTTAACATTTGTGCAATTTGAACTTAGTCTAAATAACGTACAGACCAATAACTATTAATTAAAGTGCAGGAATTGAACTATATACAAAAATTATTTACAGATAGATTGGAATAGTTATTTGAGGATTTAAGTATTATAATACTTGATTAATTTGGTTATATAATATTAAAATATATAAGATTATCAAAATATATTGTCGTATAAATGCTAGCTGGCTTTCTGCTTTTTCTGAAATTTTATGCCTGATCGTGTGATTTGGCAGCAACTTTTACATAAAAAAAAGGAAGAATGCTGATTTTCTTCCTTTTTTATATGAATGCTGAAAAATGGATTTATGATGAATCCTTTTGACTATTTTCTACTTTCTTTTAACCAATTAACCTACCAGCTTCCTCCTGCACCTCCGCCACCAAAACCTCCGCCACCAAAGCCGCCGAAACCGCCGCCTCCACCACCGCCGAATCCACCACTGCTACCACCCCCAAATCCTCCGCCACCCATCATCCAGGGGAACAATAACATTCCTCCTGACCCGGAGCGGTTAATATTACGATGGTTGTTATTGTTGCGTGAAATGAGAAATATTATTATTATGATAATAATCAAAACAATTATGCCTGATGTTCCTTTTTTCTTCGACTTGTTGTAGCCATCTGCAGTATATTCGCCTTTCACCAACGACATCAACACATCAGTTGCAGCATTGATTCCTCCGTAATAATCGTCTTGTTTGAAATGCGGGATCATTTCGTTGTTTACAATATCATAAGCAGTAGCATCAGGTACAAATTGTTCGACACCGTAGCCGGTAGCTATAAACGCCTCCCCATTTTCAGATGCACTTTTGGGTTTAACCAGGACTACAAAGCCATTATTGAATTTGCTGCCGCCAACGCCCCATTTTTGCCCGAGTTGCTGCGCGTAGTCAGACTTATCGTAGCCATCAAGCGTAGGCACAATAACTATTGCAATCTGAACAGAGGTAGAATCGTTAAAGGCAACCAGTTTCGATTCAAGGCTTTGCAATTGATCGGCACTCAGTATTTGTGCAAAATCGTTCACCAGGCGGGGTGGGTTGGGCTTTTCGGGAATACTGCCCTGGGCAAAACCCATTCCTGTCATGAGAAGTACAATTGCAAACAGTAGAGTGGTTTTTATGTTGTTTCCTGGTTTCATAGCTATTACTTTGTGTTGCTGTTGTTAGTTTCCTTAAACTGATGGTTAACTGAATGAAATTTCATCTGAAAGTTCATTTTTATCGTCAGTCTGGTAAGGGAAATTTGTTTTAAGTTGTTTCCCAGTTTCGGAAATAGCTTCAATCAAGCCATCAGTAAAACGATTTTCACGGAAATGGTCTAACATTCTGTTTTTTATGCTAGCCCAATAATTTTCACCAACCGCATCATGAATTCCTTTATCGCCTATTATAGCGAATTTCCGGTTTTTTATAGCCAGGTATATCAAAACACCATTCCGGCCGGCAGTTTTTTCCATTCCCAGTTTATTGAAAATGGCAAGAGCTCTGTCTAGTGTATCTCCTTTGCAGGTGTTTTCGATGTGTACACGAATCTCACCGGAAGTATCCAGTTCGGCATTCATGATAGCCTGTCGGATGGCTTCCTGTTGCTCTTTTGTGAAAAAATTCTTTGCATTTGGCATCTTGATTAGTTTATGATAATTCGATAATTTCCAGTGGTTTGAAAAAAAAGAAGTCAAACGCAGGAAAACAGAGGGTTTTAATAAAACAAACTCCTAAAGAGAACTCCTGTTTCCTGACTTTGACTTCTTATGTATATGTTTAATCAACATGGCATTAGCCATTTAAATTGTATGTATCAGTTATACGGTTATTCCTTTTTTTGTATTCTTATCCAAAATAATAAGAAGAGTAAAACCAATAAAAACAAAGATACATTCACCAGGCGAAGCACTCAGTTTTGCTGTTCTTTGAAATTAGAACTCAACCTTAGGTGTATTCTCAGATCCTGCCTGGGCTTCGAAATAAGGTTTCTTTGAAAATCCGAACATGCCGGCCAGAATATTGGTTGGGAAACTTCTGAGTGACGAGTTGAAAAGTTGAACCGACTCATTGAAATTGCGTCTTTCAACATTAATACGGTTCTCGGTACCTTCGAGCTGTGCCTGTAATTGAAGGAAGTTTTGGTTGGCTTTCAGGTCGGGATATTTCTCAACAGTGACCAGTAAACGGCTTAGTGCTGAACCAAGTTCATCCTGTGTTTTCTGGAACTGAGCGAGTGTATTGGCATCGAGTTTTGTAGCATCCAGGTTAATAGTTGGTTTAGTAGCGCTGGCGCGTTGTTCAACCACTTTTATAAGCGTTTCCTGCTCGAACTTTGCATAACCCTTAACCGTGCTTACGAGGTTAGGAATCAGGTCGGCCCTTCGCTGGTAAGCTCCCTGCACATCAGCCCATTTCTTGTTTACATTTTCTTCTGAACGTACAAGCCCATTGTAAGTTCCTTTAATTGAAGAGAACAGAATTACCACAAGTAATACAATTCCTCCTATAATAATCCATGATTTTTTCATTTTTCTGTTTTTATTGGTTTTTTGGATTAAACTTTTATCAAAAGTAATTTAATTATTGAATGATATCTACACTCCGTTTGATAAATCCTGTAAGCGCCTCGCCTTTCAGCAGGTTCTGAGAAAGTAATGCCAGGTCAACCAGTTGTTTGATCATTTTTACCTGAACTTCTTTGTCTTCTGTTTCGAGCAAATGGCTCATCAGTTTGTGATTTGAGTTAAGTACCAGGTTATAGCTGTCGGGCATATTTCCCATAAACGAGAATTGTCCGCCGCCACCCATAGCCTGCATGTCTTTCATCCGACGCATAAATTCAGGCTGGGTTACAGTAACAGGGATATCATTTTCGCCCAGGTTTTCAACCGAAATATGGTAAGTAGCTTTATTGACCTGTTGCTCAAATAATTCTGTAATTTGTTTGGTTTGTTCTTCACTGAGCCGTGATGGCAGAGCATCAGTTTTATTGATGAGTTTGTCAGCTACTTCAGCATCGACCCGTACAAAATGGCTTTTTTCGAATTTCTGTTCCAGCGTATTCACAAAATGATTATCGATAGGTCCATCCAATACCAGGACGTCGTAACCACGTTCGCGTGCATTTTGAACATAACTGTGCTGATCCTCCGTATGCGTGGTGTAAATGAAAACCAGGTTTCCCTCTTTGTCAGTCTGATTTTCCTTGATATGGTTTTTGTATTCCTCAAATGTAAAATACTTATCTTCTGTATTCTTGAGCAGGCAGAATTTCTCGGCACGATCGTAGAATTTGGTTTCTGATATGATTCCATATTCAATGAACACTTTGATATCATCCCATTTCTTTTCAAACTCTTCGCGGTTGTTTTTGAAAATTTCTTCCAGTTTATCGGCCACTTTTTTCATAATGTGACCCGAAATCTTTTTTACATTCGAATCGCTTTGCAGGTAGCTGCGCGATACGTTAAGCGGAATATCAGGTGAATCAATAACGCCATGTAGTAAAGTGAGGAAATCAGGAACAATGCCTTCGACTGAATCGGTAACGAATACCTGGTTGCAATACAGCTGGATTTTATCGCGCTGTACTTCGAAGTTTTTCTTCACTTTCGGGAAAAACAAAATTCCTGTCAGGTTAAACGGGTAATCCACATTGAGGTGTATGTTAAACAAAGGATCATCGAAAGATGTAGGGTATAACTCATGGTAGAAGTTTTTATAATCTTCGTCTTTCAGGTCTGCTGGCCTTTGTTTCCATAACGGGTTGGAATTGTTGATGATACGGGGTTTTTCAACCTCAATTTCCTTAGGTTCTCCTTTTTCGTCTTTTTCAGTTTCTGATTTTTCCCAGGTTTTTTCGTTTCCAAAACGGATTGGGACGGGCAGAAACCTGCAATATTTATTCAGTAATTCCAGGATGCGGTGTTCTTCGAGGAATTCATTGGATTCTTCATTGATATAAAGTACTATTTCGGTTCCGCGGTCGGTTTTTTCAATTTCGTCGATGGAATACTCGGGCGAACCGTCACATTCCCAGCGTACAGCTTTTGAGCCTGCTCCTTTTTTGTATGTTTTGGTTTTGATCTCAACCTTATCGGAAACCATAAAGGAAGAATAAAATCCCAATCCGAAATGGCCGATCAATCCGCCTTGTTCAACTTCGGTCTTGTTTTTAAATTTCTTAACAAATTCTTCGGCTCCTGAAAAAGCGATCTGGTTGATATATTTATCAATTTCTTCAGCGGTCATTCCAATCCCGCGATCTCTAATGGTCAGGGTCTTGTTGGTTTTATCAATACTTACTTCAATGGTAAGATCGCCGAACTCATCTTTAAATTTATCGAGCGATGAAAGCGTTTTTAATTTGGTAGTAGCATCTACTGCATTAGCGATAAGTTCGCGCAGGAATATTTCGTGGTCCGAATAAAGGAATTTTTTAATGATGGGGAAAATGTTTTCAGTCTGTACATTGATTTTTCCGGTTTGCATAGTATATTGGTTTTATATTTTCTACCACTTGGTTATCAAAGCATGTGCCATGTGGTTGGGACTGTCAATTTGGCACTTGTGGCTTTGGATTTACGATTTACGATTTACGATTTACGATTTACGATTTATGATTTACGATTTAAAACTTAAAACTCTGAAACCCTGAACCGAGCCGAAGGCGAGCTCACCGAAGGTAAACCCTGAAACCCTTACACAAGCATGCTAATGTCATTTCCACCATCAACTTAAGTAAATAATATTTTACGTACTTTTACCATTCTGTATTTTTATTTTCTATCTTCGCTGGATTAAGTGAAACACTGAAAATTAATAAATTGTTCTTTTTATTAATTTGATAGACTGGATATTAACTCATAAATCAAAATATATGAATCAAATAGAATGGAGCAACCTGCCTTTTGGTTATCAGAAAACAAATTACAATTTACGTTCCTACTATCGCGAGGGCGAATGGGGAAAACTAGAGACTTCAAATTCCGAGTTTGTTCCGATCCATATTGCTGCAACCGGTATGCATTATGGTCAGGAGGCTTTTGAAGGATTAAAGGCATACATGGGCAAGGATGGCAAAATCAGGCTATTCCGTTGGGAAGAGAACGCAAAACGTATGCAGAATTCGGCAAATGGTATTATGATGGCTGTACCGCCAACAGAACTTTTCAAAGAAGCAATTTACAGTGCAGTACGTTTGAATAAGGAATTCGTTCCGCCTTATGGAACAGGAGCCACTTTATATATCCGTCCCTTATTATTTGGCTCAGGGCCAAGGGTAGGAGTGAAGCCGGCTGATGAATACCTTTTTCTTGTGTTTGTTTCTCCGGTAGGACCCTATTTTAAAGAAGGTTTCAATCCCGTAAGTATTATGGTAGCCCGTGAGTACGATCGCGCCGCTCCCAAAGGGACAGGGCGCTATAAAGTGGGTGGCAATTACGCTGCAAGTCTTACGGCTGGTGAAAGAGCTCATAGAGAAGGATATGCTTCGGCCTTGTTTCTCGATGCCCTTGAGAAGAAATATATCGACGAAGCCGGTCCGGCAAATTTCTTTGCAATTAAAGGTAATACCTACGTTACGCCGCTATCCGAATCCATTCTGCCATCCATCACGAATAAAAGCCTGATGACATTGGCTGAGGATATGGGCATGAAAGTAGAACGGAGAAAAATTGCCCTGGAAGAACTATCCGAATTCGACGAAGTTGGAGCTTGCGGCACTGCTGCAGTGATTTCACCTATTCGCCGAATTGTGGATGTAGAAATGGGAACCGAATGGAACTATTGTCTTGATGGCAAGGCCGGTGAAAAATCATCGCAACTTTATCAACGGCTTATTGATATTCAGTATGGCGATGCCGAGGATAAATTCGGATGGACAACAATTGTTGAATAATAATCTGGAAACAAGAATAAAAAAACGCCGGAAATTTTCCGGCGTTTTTTGTCATATTACTTTTCTCCAAGCATTTCAAATGCCGCATCCAGATAGGTGTATACATCGAGAGTAGCAAAGTTCCGGTAAGCTTTACTGCGATCAGTGCCTTTACGAACTACAACAGTATTTAGTGAAGGTATAATAAATATATATTGCCCTAAAATGCCGCGGGCATATACAACTTTATGACCTTTATAGGTCAACATCCAAAACTGGTAACCATAATAGTCAAGAGGATTGCCATCTTCGCCTATGATCCAATTGGCCGGAGAAGTAGCTTCTTTCAGGTAAGCTTTCGAAACAATCTGTTGATTGTTGAATTGCCCGCTGTCGAGTACCATTTGCCCAATTCGTGCAAAATCGGTGGCTGTGCTGTTGAAGCAGCAATATGCTTTTTCAATGCCATCAGCCCTGTCGAGGCTCCATAGAGCCGGATGTTCAGCACCCAAGGGTTTCCATAATTTTTTGGAAGCAAATTCAGAGAGCGTTTGTCCGGAAAGCTTCTCGATAATCATCGAAAGCAATTGCGAGTCGCAACTCTGGTAATTGAATATTTTACCAGGTTCGCTTGTTACCTTTAACGCAAGCATCTGATCAACCAGGTGGCTGCCATAATAAGCTTTTGTAGTCGGAGAAAAAAGACTCGAGTATCCTTCCTCCCAGTCAATGCCGGAACTCATTGTAAGTAAATCTTTTATCCGGAGATTATATCCATTTGTGTTTTTAAAATCAGGCAGGAAATCAGTTATGGGCTGATCAAGGCTTTTTATTTTTCCTTCATCGTACAGGCAGCCAATAAGCAGTGAAACTATACTTTTAGCGGCAGAAAAAGAATTGCTTCGGGTTGTATCGCTGGTGCCATCCCAATATTCTTCATGCACGATTTTTTTATCCCGGATCACCACGAATGCTGTAGTTCCGAAGGAATTAATTGCAGAAAGCTCTGCAGAATCAATTTTTTGAACATTGTAAAGAGAGTCGTGCTGCCAGGGGATAGTTTGTGCATTTTTTACCTGCCTGTTATTAAATATCTCGTAATTGTCAATGCGAGCGTGCCCATGAATAATGGCTCTGGGGATATAGTCCGGAGTTATCAGCACAACGAGTAATATTACTGATGCCGTAATCAGGATTATACGAAGTTTCTTTTTACTCATTGCTCCTTATATCAAATTGTTTTTCAGCAATATAGCTTCCATCTCCTGCTGTAATGAAAGAGCCTCCAGCGCTGCTTTTTTGGCAAAATCGCTTCCGTTAGATGCAAATAATATGCTTCTTGAGGCATTTACAAGCAATCCACAATGATCATTCAGTCCGTATTTCGCAACTGCATTGAGGTCGCCGCCTTGTGCCCCGACTCCCGGAACCAGCAGAAAATGATCGGGTACTATGTTCCGGATTCCTTCAAGCATTTCCGCCTTAGTGGCTCCGACTACAAACATCATATTATCAGGGGTTCCCCATTTGGAAGTGCGTTCCAGTACGCGTTCGAAAAGGCGGGTTTCGTTTACATCCGAAAACAACTGAAAATCATCGGAACCTTTGTTGGATGTGAGAGCTAACACAATGGCCCATTTGCCGGTGATAGCCAGGAACGGTTTTACAGAATCCTCCCCCATATACGGAGCCACAGTTATAGCATCGAAACTGAATCCGGAAGCTTGCTTATCGAAAACTGAAACAGCATATTGAGTTGAAGTATTCCCGATATCACCGCGTTTGGCATCAGCAATAGTAAAGACTTCGTTGCTGAAATTTTCCAGGTAATTCATTGTTTTCTCAAGACTTACCATTCCTTTAATTCCGCGGCTTTCGTAGAACGCGAGATTCGGCTTGTAAGCTACTGCATACTGAATTGTAGCATCAATAATCTGTTTATTGAACTCAAAAACAGGATCTTCAGTATATTGAAGATGTTTTGGAATTTTATTCAGATCACTATCAAGGCCAATACAGAGAAAGGATTTCTTCTTTTGGATTAATTTGAAAAGGTCGGTGCGGTTCATATAGGATATTGGCTTTCAATTTAAAATTATAACTAATCAGTAGGTTCATTGTGAAATTTGACAAATCCGAAGACCTCAAAAGCGTTATCCGCTACCCGAAAAACAATAGTATAACCTTTGAACACCAAATCTCTTATAGTTTCATCCTTAAAATAAATTGATTTGCGGAAAAGATATGGGTTGGCAGGTATTTCTTTGATTCTTTGAAATAGATCAGACTTAAATTTCCGGGCACTTCCGGGACTATCAAGTGATATGTAATTAAGCTGATTTTCGAGCCTGTTGATAAAAGTATCCTTAAATACGATTTTCATGCTGTTTTATACTTTTATCAAGTCGTTCTTCAGCTTCTTCAATACTGATAAATTTTGCTTCTCCCGAAATAATTTCGTTCAACTCTTTTTCAAGATACTTCTGTTCATTGTTGAATGTTGAATCTTCGACAACTATCTCAATTTCATCTTTACTGAATTTGCTTAGAAGCCATAACAACTTCTCGTAAATCTTATCATTTACCTTTAATCTGATTGTATGCATAAGGCTAATTGTTTTAACAAAGATACAAAAAGGATAGCAAAAAGAATATCATATGGAATCACAGAAAAGCAAACGGTTCGTCAAATTCAAAATATGGAAAATGATCCAAGTTTCAAATCAGGCAGACATCTGATATCCGACATTCAACATCCGACATTATTCTGTAACTTCTTTCAACCGCTCTGCATTCTCAGCCAATTGAAGCGAATCAATAAAATCCTGGATTTCGCCATCTAAAAATACCGGCAAGTTGTACATGGTAAGATTGATGCGATGGTCGG
This sequence comes from Lentimicrobiaceae bacterium, assembly GCA_041660125.1. Lineage (GTDB taxonomy): Bacteria > Bacteroidota > Bacteroidia > Bacteroidales > UBA4417 > UBA4417. The sequence continues at coordinate 53,517 of JBAZWY010000004.1, read as the reverse complement.
TAACACGGCTTTGCGGATAGTTATAGGTACGGATTTTTGCTGAGCGGTCACCAGATGAAACCATGGTTTTCCGTTTTTTCGAAATCTCATCCAGGTATTTCTGGTATTCTCTTTCAAAAATACGAGCACGTAGCACTGTCATGGCTTTCTCAAAATTCTTCATCTGTGATTTCTCATCCTGGATAGCTACTACAATTCCGGTTGGCGCATGGGTAAGCCGCACGGCTGAGTATGTTGTATTTACGCTTTGTCCACCAGGACCGGAAGAACAATATGTATCTTTACGGATATCGCTTGGTTTAATATCTACTTCAAACTCATCGGCTTCGGGCAGTACTGCAACCGATGCTGCCGAAGTATGAATGCGGCCCTGTGTTTCAGTATCAGGCACACGTTGAACGCGGTGCACTCCTGATTCATATTTTAACAGACCATATACGCCATCGCCTTTTACCTCGAAAATAACTTCTTTAAAACCACCCATAGTGCCTTCGGTCATACTAACGGGTTCAATTTTCCAGTTTTTGCGTTCGATATAGCGGGTGTACATGCGGTACAGGTCGCCGGCAAAAATACTGGCTTCGTCGCCGCCACTGCCAGCCCTGATTTCGACCACAGCGTTTTTAACATCTTGTGGATCGGAAGGTATAAGCAACAAACGTATTTCTTCTTCCAGTTTATCACGCTGATCTGTGAGTGACTCCATTTCCTCCCTGGCAAAAGCACGCATTTCCTCGTCTTTTTCTTCATCCAGTATTGAATGGCAGGCTTCGATGCCTTCGACAAGAACTTTATATTTTTTATATCCGTCAATAATAGGCTGAAGTTCTTTGAAATCTTTACTGAGTTTAATGTATGCTTTTATATCCGACATTACGTCAGGATCATTGATTTGTTTTTCAATTCCAAGGTAACGCTCGTGTATGGCGGCCAGTTTATCTAACATAGGGGTATTTGATTTTTAAGGGTGCAAAGGTACGGGAAATGATGGAAGTTTTGGCGGTTTATATATAAAAGCTATTCAGGAAATGGAATATTACCTAATAATGATGTGAGTCGGCAGATAGATGTATTTTTGTAGTAAATTTTATATAAGTGTTTGGTTGAGTATAGTTGTTAGAAAGACTTTTGATGACACTTATAATTATTTATTTCAGATTCGGAAACTTACACACGTATTGTTTAAGTATATATAGATTACAAATAAATATCTTTCAAAAGCTTATGTTTATATAGTTTTCCGCATAAAATATAAATACAATTTGAAATAAATAACGAATAATAATATAAATATCTTATTTTTGCCTTCGTAAAAACATTTAATTATGAAAGAATCGCGTACATGGTTGTCCTATGCAATTATTACTACAGTATTTTGGGGTGTTTGGGGCGCACTGATTGAAGTTCCGCAAAAAGCAGGTTTTCCTCCCACATTAGGTTACATCGTTTGGGCGCTTACTATGATTCCATGCGCATTGGTAGCATTGTACCTGGTAAAGTGGAAAATAGAAACGAATAAGCGTTCCATATTTTTAGGCTCTGCTGTGGGTTTGCTTGGTGCGGGAGGTCAGCTTCTGCTTTTTCAGGCTCTAAAAGAAGGCCCGGCTTATATCATTTTCCCTTTCATATCACTTTATCCTACACTTACCATATTCCTTTCAATCCTTATTTTGAAAGAGAAAACCTCATTGCTTAAATGGGTTGGCATCGCTACTGCGCTGGTTGCTATTTATTTTCTCTCATACCAGGAACCGGGCGCATCCGATTCGCGAGGTTTCCTGTGGCTTGCACTTTCGTTACTTGTTTTCGCCGCCTGGGGTTTACAGGCGTATGTGATGAAATTTTCGAACGAAACCATGAAAGCCGAAAGTATTTTCTTCTATATGGCTGTTACGGCACTTATACTTTCACCATTTGCCTGGTGGATGACTGATTTTAGCCAACCCATCAACTGGGGTTTCAAAGGACCTTACCTGGCAGCACTGATTCATGTACTTAATTCAGTTGGGGCACTGATGCTGGTATATGCGCTTCGATATGGGAAAGCAATTATCGTGGTTCCTCTTACCGGGCTGGCACCTGTTATTACTATTGTCTTATCGCTCATTTTATATAGTGTAATGCCTGGTCCGATGCTTATGATCGGCCTTGTATTTGCTGTAATTGCCATATTTATCCTTTCGCTTTAATTACGTGTTTTAGCCATTAATCATTATTCCATCAATCAGTTAGATCAGAGAAGTTTTGAATTACAAAACTGGCATCAACCGGACAGGCTCCAATATAGCACGAAAAAGGTATAGCTTGTGATCAACATGGTATTATTATAGAACTGACAATGCGTGTCATTTTCAAGTTAAGAGTTTTATCTTTGTTTGACCAAATAATCAAATATCATGAAGAAACTGATTCTATTTTCAATAATAGTGTTAACAAGCCTTCAATTACTTGCACAGAAAAAATTGAGACAGCCTATTGATACAATTGGATTTGCATCGAAAGCCTGGCAACTGGATTCAATTGTGAAAAGGATTGACAGAAGTTTTGGGTCATCTATTGATTCAGTGAACAAAATGAACTTGCTGGACGAGAATTCTGTTTTCAGGCTTGCCATTTGCCCGCACGATGATTATACATACGCCGGATTTTTATACGAAACTATAATCCCACATATCAAGGCGAAAACCGTCCTGATATTTGGCGTGGCGCATAAAGCGAAAAAATTCGATGTGGAGCAAAAGCTGGTTTTTGATAGTTTTGATGAATGGAACGAACCTTTTGGAAATATTAAAAGTTCAACTTTACGCGAAGGCATCATTAAAAATTTGCCTAAAGAGGATTACATCATTCACGACAGCCTGCAACAAGCCGAACATTCCATAGAAGCCCTTGTGCCTTTTCTTCAGTATTATAATCCTGACGTTCAGATTGTTCCGATTCTGATTCCGGCTATGAATTTCAATATGATGGAGAAATATTCGCTGGAACTTGCTGAGGCTATCAATAAAGTTATGGAAGAAAACCATCTTCATTGGGGCGAAGATATAGCACTTTTAATTTCGAACGATGCTGTTCATTATGGTGATGAGGATTGGGGCGGTACGAACTATGCAACTTATGGTTGTGATACAGCCGGATATGAAAAAGCGCTGAATCACGAAAATGAGATTATCAGTTCTTCATTGCTTCCAACGCTTGATACTGCAAGTATCCATAAGTTTTTTAATTATACGGTACAATCCCGAAACTGGCACGACTACCAATGGCCCTGGTGTGGGCGCTACAGTGTGCCGTTCGGATTACTGACCGGAATGTATCTTGGCCAAATCAGGGGTGAAGAAAAACTGAAAGGAATAAAAATGGGATATTCCTCCAGTATTGCCCATAAACCTTTGCCTGTCGATGATCTGAAAATGGGGAAAACAGCTATCGCCAATCTTCATCACTGGGTTGGGTATGCTGCTATCGGCTATAAGTAATTTTTGAAAAATACCTGCCTAAACGATAGTTTAATTTATTAAAAACAAGACTAAGCAATACTATCAAAGGTGGGCACAGCAGGTACTTTAATCCATTTCGAAACTTAAGAAATTAATACTTTACTTCTTTTGAATCGTATTAATATACATCTGTTTTGAAAAGGGTCTGATATCCTGGGCATCAAATACTTTCGTCAATCCCAGTTGCTCTGATTTTAACGATTTCTTACCAGCTAGTGGCAGCCCTTTAATATCGTTTAGTACAACTCTCAATAAGGGCTCATTCTGATCACCAAAAGGTATAAGATTAGCAAAGTCTTCCTCGGCTGAATAATCAGGTGCTAATCCATCCACATAGTCGGAAACGCCTTGTGAATTGGCAATTTTAACAATAATAGGCTGCATGGCCCACTTGTGGTTGGGATTTATATTCCCGTTTGCGTCCCAATCCCTGATGGTGGTTGAACCCACATATTTCCCTGCTGTATTGATCCCGACATCAAAAATCTGCATATAAGGCTTGAGTCCATTGATCAGCAATTCGCTGGCAGATGCAGTATTGTCGGAAGTTATCACATACAACTGGTTCAGATTTAATGTATTGATCGGGGTTTCAGCAGTAGTGGCGGTTTTGGCAATCTTATCGGTGAAATTATCAATCAGCGTGGATGCACCATAAGTTTTCACATAATAATCCTGCAAAGCTGTATTATACTGACTTTTAATGAAAACCTGGGAAGTGGATGTCCCGTGAATCATACTGGCCAGATAGACGGCCGTTTGTACTGATCCGCCACCGTTATAGCGTAAATCAAGAACAAGTTTATCAATACCGGCATCTTTAAATCGTTTAAAAACATCATTCAACTCAAGGTTAAAATCAGCATTGAAAGCATTATAAACAAGATACCCGACTTTATAGTTGTCAACATTCAGAACCGTATCCAGGTAAATTGGATTTTCCTGCATCTGCACTGCAGTCATGGTTACTGAAGCGCCATTCATCGAAATGGTATTTCCTGTAATGGATGCCATCGACAAAGTATATGTTACATTTGTAAATAAGAGTGTTTGATAGTTATTTACCGTAAGTTGCTGATCATTAACTTTCATAAACAGATCACCCCGCTTTATTCCTGCTTTTTCGGCTGGCGATCCTTTAAAAACATACCTGACAAAACCGAAAACATCATCGGATGTTCCTATGCGGGCTAACATAAAATCGAATCCCATGGTTTCGGAAATGCCCTGTATCCAGTTATCGATAACTTTCGAATCATCCACAATAAACGACCATTTATCAATGATTTTGTATTGATATAGCAGCGATGTGAATAATTTAGCCGGATCAGTATATGAATTCAAAAATGCATTTAAGGAATCTGGAATCGTATATTTTTGAGCCGTAAGATTTGGAACCTGGGCGGTCCATAAATAATAGTTTTTCAACCCATCATAGACAAATGAATTGACTTCGTTGGCAACCGGGATTGGGGAGGTCGCAGGCGGCGCTGGGATATCTTTTTTACAATTCGTTAAAACGACGATCAGAAGTAAAGAAGATACAATTTTGATCATATATTTGTGCGTATTATTCATTTCAAATGCTTTTTTAAGGTTTCAAAGATAGTCAATTCTGATATCAGTCATAAACGTACAGAACGTATTTTAGTATATAGAAGTTTTGTTAAAAAAGAATAAATTTTCAGCACGATAAGCATCCCGGATTTTTCACCAACAATGAATAACATTATAGATTGAAATGCAGCCCTTTCTGTTTACTTAAGGTTCTGTTTAAGGAAATTGTTGAAAAGAGATTAAAGTGTAGCTGCAACCAGATAAAAGTTTCGGGTTTAGCTTTGCTGAGCTCTCCCGATAAAAATCGGGATCGGTTCAGGTGCCGGGTTCAGCCGATACACGACAAGTTCACTTTCAAACAATAATTCCCAAAACAGGCATATACGTGAAATCGAAATTGACAACCGGGGCACCCGGCACCTGGAACATGGAACCGAAGACAAAAAATAGTCCTGCAATCGTTTAAAACAGAACTTTGCATAAATAATCTAAACCAGGTATTAGTATGAATGTTCCCGGCAATATTGGGTAACCATTCCGGGATTATCGATTCCTTTCATCCTGTATTTATATCTTTTTAAATAAATATTCTCCATTTTCTAGTTCCTGATAGAATACTGAAAACGGGATAAATTTCCGTATCCATTAAGTCCCATCCCGCCCTGGGCGGACCAAACCCAAAATTCCAAGAGGGAATTTTGAGTAGGTCTTGGTTCTTACGATTTGGGATTTGGGACTTGGGGTTTTTCTGAATGTGTGATTTTATCCCACGCTAAGTATAATTTACTGAAACTATGTAACCGGTTACTTTGTTAAACCAGGTTGAATTATTTTGTTGCTGATGCATCAAAGGTCAGCACCTCGAATGGTTTTAGTGACAAAGTAACAGTTTTACCGGCTGTTGCTTTTATTTTAGGTTTGGAAATATCAGCTTTCCATGGGCTTTGGAGTACATATTGCGCAGCAGCATTATCAGGTAACTCAAAAGCTTGTGCAATATCAATACTGATGGTTGCCGGTTTGTCAGAAGGATTTCTCAACGTGAGCGTTCCTTTGTTGTTGTTCCAGGCTGCCCAGCCATATACTTCTCCTTTCCCGGGATCGCCGCCGATCCAATGCGTATCTGCAAGTATATCTTTATGTGCTCTTGACCACAAAATTGATTCAGCCAGAATGTCCCAGACTTCGGCATTCAGCAGGCTCCAGCTTATGTATAATTCCTGGATGCCGGTACCGCTGCCAAAATAGGAATGTATTTCGTCGAGGATGTCTGCTGTGGTATTATTCATCTCAGTAGGAGTTCCGTTTTTAGCAATACAGATACCATGAAGCATAATTGAATTCAGTGGGTATAAAGGTGCTTTTGATACTATGTTTTCGAAGGTTTTGGCATCACGATAGTTGCTCCATTGCTGGCGCTTGGTCCCTAGTCCCATAAAGTTCACATCGTCGCTTCCGCGCCAGATTGAATTGGCATACCACAGAAAAAAGGGCGAAGGCCAGGTGCCTACCGTCATATTAATGAATAAATCGGGGCTGGCAGCACGCAGTTCACCGGTAAGCCGAAACAAGGCATCAATATCTTTTTCAAATTTATTCGCATTCAGACCGTTTGCAGCGCCAATCCCATCAAACTTAAAATAATTTGCCCCATTTTGCTTAATCCGGTTCATACACACTTCTTTAAATCGTGAATAGTAATTTGGGCCAGCTAAAGAAAATCCGTTTTCATTGGTTTCAAATCCTTGTGTAGCTCCATATTTTAAACGTTCTGCTTTTTCCGGATTGTAGCCACCCCAGGGTGAAATCCACATTCCAATACCTGATTTGTATTTCTTCGCTTCGGCTGTTAACGGATCGAAGCCGTTTGGAAATCCACTGTTGAATTGCCATAAGCTTGAATTATCGTCCCAGCCATCGTCGAAAACAAATCCTGATAAAGGCACACCACGCTTAACAAACAAGCTGTCGCCTATATGCCGGATAACATCCAGGCAAGCTTTTTCATTAAGTTTTAATTCTGAATATGATATATCAAACCAAGAATTATAATGAGCATACTGCACATAAGGATGGGCTCTTTCGCGTTCAATGTAGTAGAGGAAACCACGTCGCATCTGGTTCTTCGGAACTACCCCTGTTGTTATTGTAGTTGTAAAAGACTCAGTATTTGAGAGCCCGTTATACCGTGGAAGGCGAAATTGAGCCAGATTAGTTTCCCCTTGTGAAAGCAAAGTTATTTTTGTCATTGGGTTTTCTGAGGCAAAAAAGAAATTACCAAAGGTAACCGGTGATCCATCAACGGTTCCGGCTGCTGCTTTACCTGGAGTTTGTACCTCAAAATAATATTCCGAAACATTTATATCAGGTTGGTTGGTAGAAAAAACAAATTGTTGTTGAATATAATTTGAACCATCGCGCAGAATTGCCGTCCATTTCACAATGATTTTCCCGTCAGCAGAAGCCAATATAGCTTTTACTGCCATGCCTGCCTGAGTCTGCGACAATTGGACTGATTTATTGTCGGGAATAAGCATATACTCTACCGGAGCCGTCTGTAATTTAAAATCTGAACTTTTAAGTATCTTGCCATCAACAATCATATAAAAAAGTTCCGAAGTGGAAAGATCAATGCTTGTCTTCCCTTCAATGTCAAAAAGTTTTTCGGGGGAAAGCTTGTTGTTTTCGATCGTCCACGATTGTTTCAGCGCACTATTATTTAAGCTAATGCTTCCTGAGTCTATTGTTAAAATTGCACTTCCGGGTGCCTTGCCTGGGTAATCAACGGCAAAAGCAGTCAATCCCATGGCTATAATGAGCAGAAGAATGATTGAAATCTTTTTCATAATTATAATTGTTTAGTTAATTTATTTTTTCAAAATACAACAGCTGATCCAGTGCAACAATCTGCTGATAGGTCTTACCTCCTTTTAAAACCTTTCCATCTGACGCTTTCCATTTGCCGATCGGAAGTTTAACATTTCGGTATGCTTTCCCTTTTTCGAGCATTGGTGCTACCAAAATCTGATCGCCAAGCATGAATTGATCCGTAACAGCTTCAAATCCCTGGCCAGGATAAACAAATTCTATACTTTTTAATATAGGTTCCCCTGTTTCTGCTGCCTGATGTGCCAATTGCATGATAAGAGGTGTGAATTTCGTTCGCAGCTCAACAGCAGCTTTTACAGCATTTAAATGAATGGAATCCAAGACCCTCCAAGGAGCAACTGAGAATTGCATCATAGGCATTAATGCATGGCATTGAGCTGAACGTACAATCAGGTCCTGGTCCAATTTTGAATCATCTAAAAATGAAGTCCACTCCCCGCCGCCAATCATATCAGGGCAGGAAAATGAATAACCACAGAGACCTTCCAATATCATGTCGGGAATCAGTTTGTTCAGGTCAACCCAGGTATGCGCTTTATCCTGAAGCCTTTGGACTAAAGGTTGTCCGCCCATCTTCCAGCACGCCCTGTATTCGTTTAAAGGGAAGCGCAATCCGAATTGTGCAAATAATTCACATTGCTTATTAGGCGTAACATCCTTCATACTCAAACCATCAGCCGGATAAAAATACATATCACCCGCATCGAATTTAAAACCATCAACACCATAATCCTTTACCAACCGATCCAGCTGTTGGTTGAACCAATTCACCGCAGCAGGATTGGAAAAATCAAGTACTGCCGACTGCCCGTTCCACCATTCCACCATCAAAGGCTTGGATTCAGATTGCCATGTATCATCTTTGGATGACTTCTGTAGCAAAAATCCTTTGGATTCTTTAAGCGTATTGTAAATCATTGCCTGGTCCGCACTAACAAACGGGCAGATCCAAAGCATCACCTTGAAACCCATTTTATGTAATTTATCCATCATTTCTGCCGGATTCGGGAAACGACCGGGGTGGAATTTCCACAAACCATAATCTTCCTGCCAGGTATCGTCAATCATTATCACACCAGGGGGAAATCCGTTATCGATGATGCCCCGGGCATATTTCAGGATGTCGGACTGGTTTTGATTGTATGTTAGCTCAATCCAGGTATTATATTGTGGACGCGAAAGTAATAAAGTATCGGGCAATTTGCCACTTGCCGGGAAATATTTCCGGCGGACAAACCTCTGAACTTCCGCCAGCGAATTTCCGGAACGACCGGTTACAACCTGGTTATAAGGATCAGAAATAATTATTTCGTTACCTTTGATCTCAAACTTATAAGGTTGTTCACTCCATGCATACTGGCCTTTGTTAGTGAGTAATAAGGGTTGTGACTGGTTTGATTTATTATTGCCATAAAAATCCATGGTGTACTCAGCACTGAAAGGCATCAGGTACCCGTCATTTATTACACCGGCCCAAACCTTTTCTCCCCCGGAAAGGGAAATCCTGCTCATTGTTTTGTTCTCCTGCGCATTCCCAGATATTGTTGAAATAATAATGCAGATCAACAATGCTATTCGTTTACTCATATCAGTATTATGGAATTAATGGAAAAGTGTTTATTTGTGTTAAAAATGCTATTTTAAGAGCCTCTGGATCATTGTTTATTTAGTTTCAAATACCAAATTTGAGAGAATTTATTGAGGCCAGAAACTCAATGCACCTCCGACAAGTGTTTCCTTTCGGGAGTTGTATTGATAGGTCAATTTTAGCCTTAATTCCGGGCGCAACTCACCCCACATCGAGAAAGTCATATCTTTTCTGCTGAATATTTTGAGCGTCACTTCCTTGTCAACGTTATTTTCCAAGGTGTCGGAAAGAGGTTCTGCAAAATAATATTTAGCAGTAGAATCTGCCAATTCAACTTTGAAAGGAATCATTTCATTTGTGCCAGAGTGCAGCTTTAGTTTGTATTCAATCGGAATGTTATAAAGTGGGACAGAGGAAATGCTTTGTGAAATAGCTGAGCCGAACATGGTGAGCAGGTTAAGCATTTCCTGGGGAATGATCTGGTCAGCGTATTCTTTATTAATGCCATTCTTGTTTTTGATTATTAAGAGTTTGTCCAAGGTACTCCCATCCATTCTGGTAGTTTGAAACTTAAGTGTATCGCCTGCAATCTGTACTTTTATAAAATGATTAACTGATTCGGACCTGGCAAGTACTGATTCGTTTTTCACTTCTTCGTATAACTCGGCTCCTGCTCCACCTGTGGTAATATAGGTCACCGGAAATGCATCCGGCTCATTAATGGGCCTTACCGGGTAAAATCTTTCATACAAATGCGAATGGCCGGAAAAGACCATATCAACTTTGTATCTGGAAAATAGCTCGGGCCAGGTTTCACGGCCCCAGGCAGATGCATGTCCACCCAGATTATAACAGGGACGGTGCATATAAACAAAATTCCATTTCTTTGAGGAAGAAGTAATATCCTTTACAAACCAGTCTATCATCTCTTTACTGTCGGGATGCCGGTAGTCGAGAGAAATAAAATGCGCTGAACCATAATCAAAGGAAAACCATTGTTTATCAACAGTTTCTTTGTCTCTTAAAAAATATCGGAATAATTCACCATCATCTCCATCACCTTCGTGATCACCGAGAGTACTTATTATTGGCATCGACTCAGCTACACCATCGACTACAGAGAAAAAATACTCATTCCATTGCTCATATTCACCTCCGTTTTCAACCAGATCGCCTGTGCTGATAATGAAATCAGGATTAACCCCGGCTGATGCATTCATTACCTTTGAAAAAACCTCAGGATTACTGCGGCTATCACCCATGGCGATAAAAGTCAGATTTTCCTGGTTATCACCATAAGTTTTGGTTTTGAACCATGATTTGTTCGTTGGTGAAACAAGGCGATAGTAGTAAACTGAATTTGGACGCAAATCCGGCAACTTAGCTTCATAAAGATTACCTTTGTTTTTACTTCCCCGGTAATTAAGCTTTACCAGTTTTGTTTTTTTAGTAGTTACGCCATATTCAACCGTGTAATCGGATTTCTTATCGATTTCCCAACGGATCACCAGACTAGTATCCCCAGGTTCAACCAGGTAAGGACCTTTTAAAACATTTTGCGATTTTGCCTCCCGGATGGAAAAGCTTAACTGAAGCATCAGCGCTAAAAACAAAGTCCAGGAACTGAATTTGAAAGTCCGCATACTATTAATTTTAAGCCATCATTTGAATAAATTTAAATTTTCAGAATCAGTTTTTGCTTTGTATCAGTTCAGTTGAACGATTGCTCCTCGTGAAATTGGAGGCAGTATCACTTTAAAGTTACCATTTTTCCATTCCCCTTTTATATTCTGAGGCTTCCCCATAAATGGAATAAATACGGCATGCGCCTTCTGTTTCACATTATAAAAGGTGACCAGGATATCTTTGTCAGGAAAGGGATTGGCATTTACTTTACCCTTTAATCCTGAGAAATTTGCCAGGAATATAGTCGGCTTAGTATCAACAGCTGCAATTTGTGTAACACATACATCTGCATTTTCGATTTTTATTGAAGGGGAATATCCTTTTGCCTTTTTAACCTGGTCAAGCAGCTGGCTTATTCCTATGTTTTCATAAGCAGGATAATTGCCTTTATGCACCGAGGCATTGAAATTTTCCTTTAAAAACCGGTAAAATGCACTTTCGGGCTTTCCTTCAATATGGACAGCATTCGGATAAACGCCTGATAGTTCCTGCATCCGGGCCTGGTTTATGGAAACCTCACGTTTATCATTATACTTTGCAGTTTCACCAGTTGAAATCAATGTATTGCCTTTTTTCAACCAAGATTGGAGCTGAGCAAATTCAATGTCACTTGTGCATTTTACATCAGGGAATATCAATATTTTGCAGTTTGCGGTGCCTAAGGTCCGGGGAGTAACTATTTCAAATTCTATATGTTCCCGAAGCAATAAATTCATCATACCCAGGTAAGCCGGTGTAAAATCATCCGCAAAGTAACTTCGTGTTTTGGGTGAAAAATAGATGCCTATAGGAGCCATTGTTTTTCGTGGCGCGTAAATCAACTTTTCATTTTCACTTATCCATTTATACACCTTTGTGCGTGCCTCATAATCATTTGATCCCCCCATTACAAAGCGGCGGGCATCCCAGCTGTTGGTTCCTGCCATTACCTGGCTCATGGCAAGGTTTTCAATTGCGTCAGAAGGTCGGATGCTATCTTCACCATCCCAGCTGTAACTAAGCATCCACGATGGTTTTCCTTCTGCAAAAGCCCTGAAGGTGTACATCCCGATCATATATTCCGTCCAATCCAAAGGTTCGCGTTGGGCGCTGTTATTGCCGACATTATACTCATGCGCTATTACATCAACTACCGGGTACATTTCGTAAACATCCGCCCCTACACGCGCTACTTCCTCACCAATTCCCGGATAAATTTCGGCAATGGTTTTACATGCCGGGTTCACTGATTTTACATTTTTATCAATTTCAGCCATGAACTCGGTCATGCTGTTAATCCGGAAATCGACCCACGCAATAAACTCAGGATCAGTCCAATCACCAGGTTTAAAATCAGTTAGAGCATCAAACCCGGTTCGCTTTTTAAATTCAGCTACGGTATAAGGGTCAAAACTTGCCCAGGTATTCTCCCATTTGTCGAAATGTGTCATCCAATACGGAATGTCAATATAAACACCATCGATTCCGGTTGCGGCAATCTGCCTTATTCGTTCCATATAGAGTTTCCTCCACTCCGGTGCATAAGGCGAAATCCATACATCCTCAGAATTTTTACTGATCCAGAAAGCGTCGCCGAAGCCAAATACTGCCGGATCTCCTTTTTTATTGCGCTGCGCCCAGTCGGGATGATCGCGCAGGAAAGTCCTGGAGTCTGGCTTTACACTATCTGTGATACATTCCAAACCGGCAGTGTACACAAAAGCATAGTTTTTGGCTGCATGAGCACTGTCAGCCATAGCTTTGATAGCCATGAGTTTCAGGCCAGGAACAAGTAAACTGTTGTATCTGCCTGTAATATCATTGTCCACTTCAATGCCAAACAGGTAAGTCTGCCGGGCATCGTTCATGATGGTATGAAGCTGATCTATCTCACATCCATGGCCTGAAGTACGAACATAATGCGTCCAGTCCTGGGAATAACTCTTGTTTATAAAAATGCCGGCAAACAAGAGAATAAAACTAAAGCTGTTTTTTATCATTTTGAAATATGAATTACCTGCGTTCTAAGGGCTGGAATAGTCAGATACATTTTGTTATTCTCAACTTTCACCGCCTGACTGCTTACCAATTCGGTTGCTGAAAATTTTCCGGAAAGTTGAAGCTTAGCCAGGTCGGGGGAAACAATACATTTTACTTCCTTGTTTCCATTATTCCTGACAGTAAAGTAAAGATCACCAGGTTTGCCAAAGCGCTCAATACGAACTGCCGGAACATTGCCTGAAGCCAAAGTAACGGGCTGCCAACCAGCTGCCGCTATCAGTTTGATTATCGGAATATATTTTTTGAAGAACGGACGTCCGTTCTCAATCTTTTGGTGATCCTGCCAATACGGATCGCTGGAGGCATTCGTACTGAAGAATGAAGGGAAAAACCCGTAAGCCATCAGTTTTTCAAAATAAATTTCATACCCTGTGTAAGGAGCGTCGGTAAAGGCCTTATCATTTAACCCTTCATTTAAAAGGAAAACAATGGGTTTCTGGAATGAGATGGCGCGTTTAAAATCTAATGCATCCGTATTATGATCGCCGGAAGAATACCAGCTGAGTTCAGCACCAAACAAATCAAGGTTAGCAGCGGCAAAAGGATTCCACCCATGTCCGTTTCCCATGGCCAGTTTGCCCTGCGAATGCATTTCGTCCGAAATCTTTTTCATAAATTCAAACTCGGAAGCGAAATTCCAGATGGCCGGACGGGCAACGCCAGATGAAAACGTAAGAGGATAATCAGTGAATTTAAAATGCTCGCTCCGGTAATTTAAGTCATGGTGCCAGTTCCATTCCATGGAATCAAAATATATCCCATCCACATTCATTTTTATGGCCGGCTTTATTTCATCCTGTAAAACATATTGATACCGGTTAAAACCAGGAAGATCAGGATTGCAATTGGTGGTGATGCTCACGGCCCAGCCTGAACTAAACCAGGGAGTTTCCAGCCTCCGTGTCTGCATAAGCCCGTTCTTATCTTCTGTGGAACTGTTTTTAATATATTGTATATGTTCCTGTGGAATCATTTTGTCGGATACCAGAGTATCATAGGGTATATTCTTTTTCAGAATTGGTAATTGAATGTCCCAGGGTTCGGTATATTGAAAACTAAGTACGCCTGTACCTTTATCCGAAAGAATGGTCGGGAGTTTTTTGCCATCTTTGGTATCGTTGGCGTTCCATGCAGTTTCGTGAAAAGCAAACCCGAAATCTTCCCACTGCGGAATGGATCGGAGTGGCGTGAAGGGCAACCAGATGCCTTCGGTAACAACTCTTTTTTTGAATGCTTCAGGATATATTGAATAATATTTCTCTAAAGCCGATCGCATTCCCCAATTGCCATCAAATGAAAAGGTACAGAGTTTAAAAAATGCCCTGTTTGGGAATTTTTCGGTAAGAGGACTTGTTGCTACATCAAATTCGGCAAATAAACCTTTTCCTTTTTCAGCGCCCAGCCTGTAAACCAAAGGGATTGAAAGGTCAATTCCCATTCCCATTCCTACTTTATCCACCTTAACAGCGCTCAACGGATAAAATGACATAGTGCCCCGGCCAACGGCATCGCCATAACCACCATCCGATAAGGTTTTACCGTTAAAGGCGCCGTCGGGAGGAGTTGTAGTATTTACAGGAATTGTATCAAAATACATTAAGCCCGATTTCATTTCAGTTGATTTATCAAGACCATGGAACCATTCCCATTTTTCGCCGCTTATAGGCATATTTATTCGTAATGTAATGCATGAAGTTCCTTTGGAAAGGTATTCAAGTTCACCATTTATTTCAGTATAATTGCCCCTGTCGATTTCATGAAGTACAACCTGGTATTCTGAATTTCTATAGGTTGTTACCCGGGTATTTGATGAATTAATAACCTCAAAAACTGGTATCTCAATAACTTTTGATAAAGGATCAGTGGCCAGTATATATTCAACGTGTACAGGTGAAGAAAGCCATTCTGAAGTTGCTGCGCTGGCAGTAAAGCTAAGATAGCCTACGACTAAGTTTAATATAAGCACAAGGTTGATTGAGAGTGATTTGTATATATTCATTCTTTTAGGTTATTTCCTCAATTACAAAATTTTAATTTGATCAATCCCGGGAATAAATCCCTTTCTGGGATTCGAAAAGATCCGGTTAAAAGAAAAAGGATATAAACAATCTTAGTTATACCCTTCTTCTCAACCAAACACCAACTTCAATACTGAATCAACAGAAATACCACAGCTTTTGTAAGTAAATTACTTCTATGCCAGGCAAAATCCATATGGTTCAGTCCTGAAAGCCATTATAAATCTATTGTTAAGAATTTCGATTCAGGAGCCTGAGTTACAGGCATCCAGCCGACTTCTGTCCATCCTTCGTTGCTTTCGACGAGTCCGAAATTAACCTTTTTACTCATTGTCCCCAGGGCGCTTCTTTTAACTGAGAATTCAATAGCTTTCCTGCCATCAACATTTTTAAATGCTGAGAATTGAAAGACATCTGAAAAACTCAGAATAGCATTCCAGCTCCAGTCGTTGCCAGGTCCGACGTGTTCTAAAACATCACCCCATTCTCCGGGAACTGATCCCTCGCAAAGGAAATCGGCACCGGAACCGGCAGGGTACATCCACGATATTAATCCTGTTTCCGGATTATTGTCGGTATCAAGGTATAAATCCATTACGGTTAGAGAGAAATCAGGTGTTCCTTCGATATAGAAGTTCAGGTACCCAGCTGAAGCATATGTTTTAATAGCCAGAATTGTACCGCCAGTAGTATCTGCATTCTCGTGATTATAACTAACATAAGCCCAATCCGTGAAATCGCCGTCAATCTTGATATTAGGTCCTATTATTAGGACAGTATCCATAAAAGTATTGGTTCCAGTTTCATTTCTTGCAGTTAATTTAACAAGAAACTGGCCTTTGGCTGGAAAAACATGTGTTGGACCTTTAAGTATCGAGGAATCACTCCCATCACCAAAGTCCCAGACATAGCTAGTCGCATTGCTTGAAAAATTAGTAAAACTCACTTTAAATCCATCAGGTACGTAGCTGAAGACAGCTTTAACTCCGCCGGATGTATCGTCTTTCTTGCACGAAACCGATAGAAGCATCGACAAGGAAATGCCCAATAATAACCATTTGTTTTTTTTCATATCATTGAATGTTTTTATGATTAGTATTTCAGTTATTTAATATTAAGGTTTAAGTTACTTCGCTGTAATTTTTACCTGGTGTTTTAAGTTATTCAATCCTGTATTTTCATCCCAGGTAGTTGTATTAGCCAGCCTTACACAATATTCTATCCTGTTTTTTAAGCTTGGAGAACCATCGGTAATAGAGAGAAACAGATCATAGTCACCTGCCGGAATACCAGTTAATTTTAGATTTTTCGTAATTGTTAATATCCCATTTGGTTTACAACTTCTCAAATCTGTTGTCAGATCGATCGGATAGCTTGTGCCTGACAATTTGTTCTTAAATACCAGGCTGGTGATTTTATAGTTATAAAGCGGAGCATACCCTTTGTTTGTAAGTGTAATTTCCACGTTATAATCCTCGCCTGTGACTCCTTGCTTTGGTAATTTGGTGTTCATAAGCGCCAAACGATACCCAAGGTTTCGCTCAAACTCCTCAAAACAACCCGAATTCCTCCAAACCGCAAGAACCGGCTGATACCAATCGAGGTTAAGGTAGGTCCATCTCAGTAGCTGCATTTCAGCTCGTGCTGTTGCACAATCAGGAAAAGGTCCTTCCGGAGGGCAGGTTTCGCCACCGGTAGGTACATAAAGAGCGTCCTTGCTGATATATTCTTTATCAGCTTGTATATTCGAATACGTCCCATAATCAGTGCCCCCGGCAAGGAAACAATCATTATGATGCCCTATTCTTGCCTTTTTATCTGAAGTGTAAGCTATTGTAGCATCAACAGGCGTAGTTGAACCAACAATTTCTTGTTTCGCTCCTGGTGTCCTTACCTGAACCATTATTTCTTCAGGCAGAACACTCAGCAGTTTATACAGGACCGTCCTTTCATTTTCAACAGTTGCCAACCCATTGCTGGAATGGTGCCATTCGCCCCAGGCGCCAATAAATCCTGCCTGTACGAATGCAATCACATCTTTATTCTCCTCAAAAATGGGTTTAAGTTGATCGAGATGTTGTTTGACTATTGATAATGGAGCATCGGTTCCAGCCATGTCATCCGTATAGGCGAACCTAAGAATGCACTTAATTCCGGCATCACGTATAGATTGCAAATCGGCACGAATAAGCTGAAGTTCCTGTTCACTTATGGGTTGATCCTTGAATTTATCGAGGTAAAATTGCCTCATGATCATCGATACATTATCAGACCTCAGATTTGCAAGCCATAATGGATTCAGGCCTTCACCTTCAGATTTTACATCAACCATATGAATAAAACCACGTTCAGGGTTTGTAAAAATTTCCGTTGACACCTCATATTGAATGGTAGTGATATTTTGATTGTCATCGCCTGCTGGCTTTTTGCAGCCGGTAAATAAAGACAATACTCCACAAATCAGCAGGAGAGCAGGAATGTTTATTGTACTATTTCGATTAGTATTATTCATATTTGATTCTGAATCTGGTTTGGCAAAATCTGTTTTATGATTTTAAAATTCACCCTAATCTGGATTGTAAATGATGTCTGAAAGCTCTGTTTGTTAATTCCTTCTTGGAAAAGAAAGCAGGAAGTAAACGAAATCAGTTCAAATCCTGCTTCCTGTTGCCTCTTAATTATATCCCGGATTTTGAATGAACAAACCTTTCCCCTCGCTAATTTTTGAAAGCGAGAAAGGGAATAATACTTTATTGTCATCGGCATAAGGTGAAAGTGTCAACTCTTTACACCTGGATACGAATTTTCCATGCCTGATCAGATCGGAGCGGTATTGGCCGTTTTCGCACCAGTATTCATGGCTTCTTTCAGTCAGGATCATATCGTTAAATGCTGATAATGAGCTGTAATCCGCTAATTTAATTTCCGGAATCTGTGCTCTGCGGCGTACGATGTTAACCAGTTCAATCGCTTCATCATCCGGACCGGTTAGGTTGGCTATTGCCTCAGCTTTCGACAACAAAACATCCGGATATCTGTATTGAATAATGTCAACTGTTGACAATGAGGTAGTTCTGAGAGCATCCAGATTAATTTTCAATGGAATCGGGCCCAGGTCCATATTTGTGCCTGGGTTGCTTCTGTTATAAGTAACACCTTCCGTACTGGTATATTCGGATATCAGCATAGTTTTCCTTATGTCACTTTCTTCGAAGGAATCATAGAAATACCAGGTACTTTGAACTGTTGCCCAGCCGCCCGATGGAGGAAAGTCTGAAGGCAATACCATTAGTTGCCATTGGTTTTCGCTGGTACCTTCATAATCGCAAGGAACTGCCCAGATAACTTCTTTGCTGTTTCTTGCCCCGTTAAGGCCCCACATTCCAACATAATCGGACTGAACTTGATAATAATTCATTTTGATAATGTCATCGCACAAGGTTTTGACCTTCGCCCAGTTTTTCTCATGCAGGTTCAGCCGGATATCAATCATTTTTGCAAGTCCCTTGCTAAACCGGCCATATTCTGTCGCTCCCGGATCGGGCAGGTCAACGGCTGCTGCTGTAAGATCATCTTCAATAAAAGCAACCATTTCAGCATTCGAAAGCCTGGCAAGAGGTTTTTCCTGTAAGGGGTTTTGCAGCACTTCAAGAGGGGCGATAACTATAGGGCCGTACATGTCGAATAAATCGTATGCCAGTAAACCACGTGCACAACGCACTTCAGCAATTGCTTTTTTCTTTACCGCCTCGTTTACTTTAGACTTGCTTATTACATCAATTGTAGTTGTCATCCTACTGATCTTATTATAGTACCAATCGTAGAAAAATACAGCAGATTCATCAGAGGGGTGAAAATTTAACAAATGTCCGTATTGCTGAATGTCGAATTTCCCGGAAAGGATTTCAGTGGTAGCATCCAAACAAAACATAATTCCTCTTTCAGAAGTTGAATTAATGCCATCCCACCATGATCCCCTGAGCGGGTAATAACAGGCATTCACCATGGCTTGAATATCAGTTTCTGATTTCGGGAATATACTTGGATTGATGGCCGAGTAATCAAGAGGAACCAGATCCTTTGTACAACCTCCCATTAGCAGGAAGGTAGTTATAACAATAAATATTTTTTTCATTTTCATGACTTTTCTTTTTAACAGGTTATTTAAATGTTATGTTCAATCCCAGCGTATAGGTTTTCACATTAGGATATGCCGCAGTATATGAATCGGTTTCAGGGTCAACTCCTGTATATGGAGTAATTAAGAAAAGATTCTGTGCATCAAAATGTATTTGTGCATTCTGAAATACTCGTCCAACCCATTTTTGGGGTAGTTTATATCCCAATGATATGTTTTGCAACCTGATAAACCATGCCTTTTGAAGAAAGAAATCACCACTGGTGTATGGTGACCAGCCATAGTATGAACTTGGATGCGTGGTCGAAGGATTATCAGGTGTCCATCTGTCTTTCACCGTTCTGAGGCCATTGTACCCATAGGTATAAATTCCTTCTGCACTTACACCATATGCTGTATAATTAGGATCAGCCAGTTGACGTCCAAACATTCCGTTGAAAAAGAAATCCAGGGAAAGGTTTTTATACGTCAGCGTATTTGACAGTCCCGCCAATAAACTGGGATCGGTAGTTCCAATCAATTTTGTATCTGCTTCATCTATCATCCCGTCTGGAGCTCCTGTCCGTAGGAACCGACCGTTTTCATCAACAACAGGGTTCCCGTTTTCGTCACGTTTGAAACCATTAATATCTTTAATTTTAATCATTCCAGGTTTAAGTTCAGGTTGTGTTGGAACCACTTCTCCAATCTGCATAATACCGTCGGATACCCTTGAGAAAATTGGACGGAGTGGATCATTGTCACTTTCGTAAACTGATGGTTTCCAGTCATCTGGTCTTTTCTTCCAGGTATCTTTGAACTTAGAAAATGAAAATGTGGTTTTCCATTGAAAATCGTTTTTTACTACATTCCGGGTAACAACAGTAAGTTCAAATCCACGGCTCTGTGTTTCACCTATATTATACGCGACCATGTTAATGTCATTGTAGGTGTTGATTTGTTTGAAGTCTAACAAATCCGATATGACCCGGCTGTATAGTTCCAATGAGCCGCTAACCCTGTCTTTGAACATACTGTAATCGATACCCAGATTGGCTTCAGTAGTTGTTTCCCATTTCAGATCAGGGCTTGCGAGTTGGTTTAGTGAGACTCCGATATTTTTAACATCATCACCCGAAAGATAAGCCAGATAGGCGCCATAGGTTGCAAACGCGTTACTTCCTATTGATGAATTACCGGTTTGCCCATAGCTGAGCCTCAGTTTTAATTGAGAAACAGTATTTTTCAAAGATCCAAAAAACGATTCATTTGCAATATTCCATCCCAATGCCAGTGAAGGGAAAGTTGCCCATTTGTTGTTTGCGCCAAAAACGCTGGCGCCATCAGTACGTATAGTAAAAGTGGCATAATACTTTTCTTTGTAGATGTAATTCATCCTTCCGAAATAAGAAGCCATCAGATTTTCAGAGCCTGAAGATTGGACAGTTTTGGTCCCACTCCCGGAGGCAAGGTTGTTCCATAAGAAAGCGTCAGTAATAAAACCTGTGTTGCCACTACTGTTGGACTGGTTAACAAATTTCTCTTCCGACACACCTCCTAATATATTAAAGCTGTGTCCTTCGCCGATTTCTTTTGAATAATTGGCAGTTGCTTCAACCAAATATTCATTTTGATCTGTTTCCGAGATACTGGCTTTACCATGTTCCAATTCCCCGGCCAATGTAGTTGTCGGCAGATAAGTCCACCGGTTAGTGAGACCCCTGTCGATACCTGCTTTAAGTCTTACTACTAATCCTTTAACTGGAGTAATATCAAGGAAGGAATTTACCATGGTTCTTTCAATGCGACCATTATCGGTGATAGTTAGTAATGAATAGGGATTTGGCTGCTGCGAAAGTTGTGGATTTAAGGGATAGTTCCCAAATTCATCAATTGCTGGTATATGAGGACCTTGCTGGATGGAAGCCCTTATAATTCCGGAGTTTTCCCATTGATCTCCGCCCAACGAACTATTCTCATTATTAATCCGGCTGAATGAAAAATTAACTCCAAGTTTAACATACTTACTTAAGTCCTGATCCAGGTTTCCTCTAATGGTATACCTTTGAAATCCCGAATTCTTGATTACTCCTTGCTGGTCAAAATAATTTCCTGAGATCATGTACCGGGTCGAACTATTTCCTCCGGAAACAGAAATATTGTGTTGTTGTATTGCGCCATCACGTGTAGTGAGTGCAAGCCAGTCGGTCCCCCTGCCAACATTATTGATAGCATTCTGGGTATATAGCTTGTAGAAATCGCCCGCAACCGGGTTTGCCTGGGCTTCTGCAAGTGTCCTCGTTCCCCATGGCATTACATTGTTGCTCCAAATCCATTGTTCCCATGCTGCTTCGTTACGAACCTGCATCCATTCGTTGAGTGGAAGCACGTCGAAAGAGTTATTATACTTTTGAATGGCATAAGATGTTGAATACTGAATAACCGGTTTACCTTCGAGGCCTCGTTTTGTGGTGATAAGTACAACGCCGTGGGCTGCCCTTGCCCCATAAATGGAGGTTGCGCTGGCATCCTTCAATACCTCTATGGAAGCAATATCATTTGGGTTAAAGGTATTCAGAATACTTTGAGTACCTCCATCGTATCTGTTACCGCTTTGTGGTTGTTGCAAATCAGTAATTGGAAATCCATCCACAACGAACAATGGCGCATTGCTTGCGATCCTCGAACCCTCTCCCCTGATGAATATATCCAGACCGCCGCCAGGTTGTGCACTGTTTTCCCTTACCATAAGGCCGGCAGCTTTACCAATTAATGCATGGCCGATATCAGGATTGGATGATACCAAAATATCAGCTGATTTCACAGATGTAATAGCACCCGTTAAATCTCTTTTTTTCTGGGTTCCATAACCTATTACTACAACTTCGTCGAGAGCAGTAGCGTCTGATTCAAGAACAATGTTGAATTGTGTTGTTGAGCCAATCTCCACTTCAACGGCTTTCATACCCAGAAAGGTTACTTTTAGCTTGGTTGCGTTGGCCGGTGCCGTAAAACTGAAATTACCGGCTACGTCGGTTATTGCGCCGACAGTTGTGCCGACCACAACCACCGAGGCCCCGGGAATACCACTGCCATCCTCCTTACTGGTTACAGTACCCTTGATGATTTTTTGTGCAAGCGCAACTTGTAATCCTCCAAGTAGGAGCAAGACAAGAAAAATTGTAAATTTTCTCATAGCGACTGATTTTGGTTAGTTGGTTTATTGAATTGTTGATTGTTATTCGTAATCTTTTTTTGCGTTAAGGAGTTATTTGATAAGCATGCCATTAACAAAATGTATTTATCGGAATTTGTATTTATTTCTGTTTTTTCTGTGCTTACTCACAACCTATTTGATTTTATAAGTATTTCATGCAAGAGTGGTATTTCATTAATTGTTATTTTTTATTATTGTAGTACTTCAAGCCTTTCGGTATAAGTTTTTGTATCAACATGTAAATATATAACAATAATTAATAATATTTACATACATAGTAAAATATATTAAAATGATTTCGAATAAATTTAATTAATTTTGTAATTTATGTTATACTGAATAGTTTTTTTACAGTATGTCAGATAGTTAAATCAAATTTAAACTTGATCATCTTCAGTTTGCAAATTTGTTAGCAAGAGTCTAAAAGGTCATTTTAGCTGGGAATATCCTTAATTATTTTTTTAATGGATTTATCTCCTCTTCTTATCTGCTTATTCATCAAACTATTTTAATTTTTAAGTCATTGGATTATATTTTGTAATATGCTACGTATCTTTATGAATAGGCATGTTTCGTTTGATTCAGGTTTCGATTAAAGTGCGCAACCTGGCAAAGTATCCTTATGCCAAAAAACACCCCAGCCTCATGCCAGGGTGCTCCTAAATCAGATTTAAAAACCAAACTATTTAACCCAGTTCTTGTTTTTTATCATATTTACTTTTTACCGCTCTTATCCATCATAACAACAATTTTTTCATTAAAATCAGGCAAGGGGGTAACCAAATTCCCAACATCCGACCAGTCAGAATTCATTATGCTCATTGAGAATGACATGGATTCGGAATTTATTTTGAAAACTTCCCTCGAAATACCAAATTCCATTTTTATAGTATTGCCTTCTTTGGTTATATAACCTGGTTTAACTGCTGTTTCACTGTCAAAACCCATAAATGGCCAGCCCGGATCTCCATTAACCAGATCCACTATACTCGGTGCAAACCATCCGCCATCATATAAATTCCCTTCACAACCATAATCAACGCCCATTTCTTTCATAGAGAATCCGCTTGCAACTGAATTGTCAACGTCCATATACACACCGAATATGTGGTCAATTAATCCGGCATTCTCTGCAATTGAGTCGAATTCAACATAAATATAAAGATAATTGGCATCATAATCGACTTTAGCCGTATCAATGGCTCCTTTTCCTGAAAGTAAAAAATCAGGATAGGTTACTCCCTTCCAATCGTCGAAAGTGCCATCGTCGAGATTAATAACTGATGGTTTATCCACCCTTAAAACAGTATGGAAATTATACGATTTCCCTTTAAAGGTTCCGTTCATGGTGATAAGGTAATTACCAATTCCCGTATAGGTATGCGACACAGAATCGCCTGTGACAACCGGAGACTTATCTCCAAAATCCCATGAAATAGCTGAAGCCCCTTCTGTAGCATTAGCAAAAGTGACTGTTAGCCCATCATAATACGATCGAAAATCCAATGGAGGAGTTTCTTCAAGATTGTATTTGCCCTCTTTGCTGCACGAAAGGGTGAAAAGCACCATAAACGCAGCAATATATAATTGTATTTTTCTGAAGTTTTTCATAAACTTAATTGTTAGGTTGACAAAGTTTGTTTGTACTGATCTCACTTGAAGGAATCGGGTATATCAGGTTTTTATCATTGGCTTGGAAGAAAACACCTGGTGCGTTCAGTCCGGGCTCAACCCCTGATGGTACCCCGTTGTAACTGTCAAGATGAAAACCCCAATAATTGCGGACAACATCTTTCCCGTTTCGCAAAAGGTCAAAAATCCGGTGTCCCTCAAATGCGAGCTCAATCCGCCTTTCTTTCAATACAACATCAACAATTTCACTGCTTGCCATTCCATCATTATACAGGTAATCTTCTATATTTTCATTTTCAGGAATAATCAAACGGTTTTCAAGTATAGTGTTTAAATCGGCAACGGCATCGGCAACATCTGCTTTTTTAGCATATGCCTCTGCCCTGTTGAGGTATATTTCAGCCAAACGGAACATCACAGGCGAACTTAGAGTTGGTGAACCATCCTGACCCGAAAATTTGCTGATGTAAAACATGTTTACGCCATTTTTAACAACAGCAGCATCTGTTACAATATATTTCCAGCGTTGATCAATTTCAACCTTACTTGTACCATACCCCATATCGGTCAGTATTGAAGTACTTGCTCCTTCTTCAGCCCAGCAATTGTTCCCGTTATAAATCATGGATGCTACTGATCCGTTCAACTGGTCATCAACCAGGTTGTAAGGGATAAGCCAAATGGTTTCAGATCCGGATTTTGCAGACGCAAAATAGCCTGGATAGCTGTCGGGTGTTTCGAGTTCAAACATTCCTGAGTTGATCAGCTTGTCGGAATATAAGATACAACTGTCCAGTTCGCCTTTATATAGATATACGCGGGAAAGTTCTGCCCAAACTGAATAGATGCTTGCAAACTTATGTATATCATTATTCCTTTCGGCTGGCATTTCCTCACTCATAACAGACTCTGCTGTTTTCAAACTGCTTATAATGTAGTTATAGGTGTCCTCAAGAGACGCTCTCGCCTTAGGCATATTGTCTGACTTGCTTTCCCTGATAATTACACCCGGTTGTGATTTATTTGCTTCACTATATGGTTTGGCAAAAAGGCGTACCAGGTTATGGGTTGCAAATGCCCTGAGAAAATAGCTTTCCCCCTTTAGCTGATTAGTAAAAGGATCATCACCTTTCAAATCAGCCATGGAAATGGCAACATTTGCACCATAGATAATTTTGTAGGACATTTCCCAGAAAGAGTTAATATTCGACTTTTCAGCACTCCTGTCCTTATACCTGAAACTATTAACAAGGTCGTCCTCTGTTTTGTATGCACAAACTATGTCATCGCTTGCAAAATCACTCAATTGATAATACTGGCGGATGTAACCATTGTTGCCATCTGTCTGCATAAATATGGCATATAATCCATTGACAAGACTTGACAGCCCATCAGAGGTTGTTGTAATCTGTTCACCTGTAAGTGCATCCTGAGGTATAACATCAAGTTCACATTGTGTGAGTGTTAAGGTGATCATTAGCAGAGCGATGTATTTTAATATCTTTTTCATACGATAAGTTTTTTGTGTTAGAAACGAACATTCAGGCTTAGAAGATACTGCTTGTTATTCGGGTATTTAAACTCAGCGTATCCCGGCAAATTTCCACTGCTCGGATCAATTGAAACCTCGGGATCCTGACCCCAGAAATTAGTAAAAGTATATACGTTATCCAGTGTAAGTGCGATTGTCATGCCACTGAGTTTCATTTTTGACACAATACTCTTTGGCAGATCATAGGATAGCGTAATATTCCTCACTTTCAGGAAACTACCATCATCAATGTAGCGCGTGGATGGATCAAAGGAATTTCTGGCGTTTTGAGGAAGTGGTTTTGTAGCTATATCACCTGGTTTTTGCCAGAGTTTATAATCATCGCGAGGCATCATGACATTAAATTGTGTTTCCTGCAAGTCACTGTCCACATATCTCCTGAAATAATTGAAAATCTTATTGCCCGACAAAAAGGAAAAATTACTTCGGAGTGAGAAGGCTTTATATTTGAAGTCAGTAGCAAATCCGCCCTGAAACTTAGGCATCGGGCTACCATATTCGATATACCTGGCATCCTGGTATTCGTGTGTTGTTTTGCCATCTTTTCCTACCCATAACATGGATCCATCAGCCGGATCAATTCCATAGTACTCTTTTGCATACCATGAATAAAGTGAAGAACCATCGTGATAGACCTGGGTAACACCATATGAATTCGAGGTTATAATAGTATCATTTCCGAACCCGGACAATTTATTCTTGTTATAACCCATGGAGAAGTCCACTGACCAGTTAAAATCTTTGGTTTGAATAATAACAGCATTCAGGCTAAGCTCAATTCCACTATTCATATCGCTTCCGATATTTTGCCATTGTGTCCTGAATCCACCTGAAGGAGGTAATGCTCTTTCAACCAGTAAGTTTTTGGTAATGTTTTTGTAAAAATTCACTTCCAGGTTGATCCTTTTAAATAAACCAATTTCAAGTCCTGCATTTAACTGATCCGTTTGTTCCCATGTCAGATCAGGATTGGCCATCTGGGTTGGGACAGCCGCTGGTTGTCCATCGTATTGGGAGGAAAAACTGAACATTTCCATATACCGGTATGGGCCAATATCTTTCATCCCTGTTTTACCCCAACTAGCCTTCAGTTTAAGATTAGAAATTGCGGCCATGTTTTTTGCAAAATCTTCATTACTTATCAACCATGCCGCTGAAAGGCTTGGAAACTTAGCTGTTCTTTTATTAGGTGCAAATTGTGAAGACTGATCTATTCGGTAGGAAGCTGACACGAAATACTTGCCGGTGTAATTATAGTTCACCTGCGAAATAAATGATTGCATTACTGACTTTGTTGGAGAACCACTGATCAGGTACTGACCTGATGCAACCGAAGGAACTCTAAGTCCCTCAGGGATACCCATTCCTGATCCTAAGATGTAATCATTATTTGATCCCTGGGCTTCAAAACCCACCAAGCCGCTAAATGAATGGCTCCCTTTATCATGATTAAATTTCAATAAATTAGTAGTTATACCACTATAATTGAAACTGTTCTGAGTGCTGACAAAACCTGTTCCAAAATAGGAAAGATTATCAGCAGCCGCTGAATAGTAGGTCTTGTCCATTAAGGCTAAAGCACTCAACCTGTTTGAAGTAGAAAACGTAAGCCAGTCTAAAATCTTAACATTCAGGTCAATATCATAGTCAAAGCTAAAGGATTTAGTGCTTAGCTCAGAATTTTCAGCTGCCTGGATTGGATTAATTTTGTCTTTGGACCATATTCCTTCAGCGGTTTTAAAACTCCGGACTTTGCCATCGGCATCGTATGGATTATCCCATGGCATGCTTGTATATGCATAATAAATATTCATATAATCAGTGCCAATGTTATTCGACCCGCTCAAATTAATGTTATTGGTCAGCGATACTCTGTCAGAGAATTTATAAGTAGTATTTGCCCTAAGGTTGGCACGTTGAAAATTGGAATTTATGAAGGTTCCTTCTTCATCATAATAACTGCCCCCAATATAATAGGAGAGTTTATCGTTCTTGCCGGAAGATGATAAATAATAGTTCTGGACCTTGGCGGGTTTGAAGGTTTCAGCTAACCAATTGGTATTCACATCCAGGATTGACTGTGGCCTGGCAGCAAGGAATTTCCTGTCATCAATAACATACAGACTAGGATCCCGGTAATACTCCCTTTGATAGTCGTATAATGTTTTGGTATCCATCATCCTTACATTTCCATGATCGGCAGTACGAAATCCGTACACTGCCTTAAATTCAAACTGGGGCTTATTTAACCTGGCCTTTTTGGTTGTAACTACAACTACTCCTCCATTTGCCTGTGATCCATACATGCCGGTAGCACCTGCATCCTTTAATACAGTTATTGTTTCAATATCGTTTGGATCAAATGTTCCACCGATAATTCCATCCACAACATAAAGCGGTCCCTGCGGTGCGCTCATGGAAGAGATTCCCCGGATGCGAATTTCAGAACTTGACCCTGGGGCGCCGGAACTATTGATGACCTGGATACCGGAGACTTTTCCCTGTAGCATGGTTCCGATATCATTGGAAGTAACATCCATCAATTTATCAGATGAAAGCGTTGTTACTGCACTGGTAATTTCAGTTCGTTTTTTTGAACTGTATCCCATTACAACCAATTCGTCAAGGGTTACAACATTTACAGCAAGTGCCACATCTATCTTTGTTTGTGGGCCAACTGTTATTTCTTTTGGAGTGTAGCCAATGAATGAAAATACAAGTATATCGTTCGCTGACCTCACAGTAATAGAATAATTGCCATCAACATCGGTGATGGTTCCAAGTGTAGTGCCCTTAATTGCGACACTTACCCCTGGCAAGGTTTGGTTGTTACTTTCGTCGGTAACCCTGCCTTTAATGACAATTTGAGCAAATGTGGAAGAAGTCAGGCAAAACAGCGCCAGCATCATTCCTAACATTCGCGCCTTTCGTAGTCCGTTTCTCATTTTATTAGGTTTTGGTTAAATTGATAATTGATTGTTTGTTTTTAGAATTATGTTAATTTATGGAGAGACTAAAGCTATTTTTAAACTGACTATTGCTTCCCAAGCGGATATGCCATCAGTAGTAAGTATTTGCTGAAACTTACTTCAGGACCGGGCTTGCCGGGTTGAATGGTTCCAAGATCACGGTTTTCGACGTAATCAATGATTTTATAAGGTTGATCAGATAGTCCTTTTAGGTTTAATTTTCCTTGCCAGTTTTTTGCATAAAATGCATAGAACAGTGTATCGCTTTTGCGGATAACATGTGTTTCGGGAACATCATAGCCAATATCGTACAAGCCTCCCAGATATTCACCTTTCGAGAGCATATGTTCCTTATAAATCTGTATCCATTTTTTCCATTCTTTTTCTTTTTCGGCGGTTAATACAAAATGTCCTTCAGTTACAAAGGGGTTATCTTTAGGCCATGTGAATTTTGTACCCGGTACTCCACCAATTCCGATTGTACTGGCAAAGTCATCATGGTTGTCACTCAATTCAACATGATCGCCGAAGTATGCTGTGTTTGGCGCCAATGCTTTATAGGTTTTGCATTTCGATCTTATCTGTGAACTGCTTGTGGGATCAGAAGCCACAAACTGATTGGTATAGGGCATGTTGTAGAACGACATTGCATCACCGCAAGGACATAGCTGAATTAATGCTTCAGGCTTAATCTGATGTGCTGTTTCATAAATCAACTTAAAGAGACCAGGTACACTCTCAGGAGCATCGTCAGGATTGGCAAGCTTATGCAAAGGATTATAATCAGATGGGCATGCATTAAGGTGCTGGCCATCGAGTTTAAGTCCGTCGAAGCCCCAATCCTTAATGAATAAATCTACCATAGCTTTAGTATGATCGAGCACTGGCTGATAAGCCGGCGACATATAATAACTATCCCACCAACTGATCTTTTGCGGACTGCCATCAGCATTTTTCAGGATAAGATCTGGATGTTCTGCTAAAAGCTTTGAACCGGGGTCAACAGCCATGGGTGCCCACCACAATTGAGCTTTGAATCCGTATGAATGAATGATATCCACCAATTTTTTCATGTCGGCATCCCCATTTGGAAACCTATCCTTATTCGCATGCCAGTCGCCTTCGGCTTGCTGGTATCCATCATCCAATGTAACCCAGGTAAATCCCAGTTCTTTTACTTTTGGCAGAGTTCCAATGATTTCAGCAACCGTAAATTTGCGCTCGTAACCCCATGCACACCACATAGGTTCAAAAGCAAGTGGCTCGGGAGCAGGCATCACAATTCCTTTTTTCGACATAAAGGCTGCATATTGTTTTAGAGTGGAAAAACAATCGCCTTTATGAACTGTAACAAAAGTTTCGAGTGTTTTTAGCGTGTCACCAGGATGAAGGGTATCAGCGACTTCGTAACTGTCTGCAATTGCAATATCAGCTTCGTTTGCTGTGCTGTCCATTTTAACAGGAAGAGAAACCATTTTTGGCTTCAAGTCAGTATGCCCGATGGCTATACCCGCATCTTTTCGCCAGATATCCAATACAGGGATGCCTCCGCCATAATCAGGATCGTTCATTCCGAGATAATTCTTCTGATAAAAACCTGGCTTTACCGGCAGTATCCAGCTTTTGCGCGCTTCGGTTGAACTTGCCTGGAATGACCAGAAATCAGGAATATCCTGTTTGCTTTCAATTTTATAGGAATGGTTTACCCATTTTTTTACTATAATATTTTTTGTCCCGCT
Organism: Lentimicrobiaceae bacterium; assembly: GCA_041660125.1. Classification (GTDB taxonomy): domain Bacteria; phylum Bacteroidota; class Bacteroidia; order Bacteroidales; family UBA4417; genus UBA4417. The sequence goes on along the minus strand of JBAZWY010000004.1, from coordinate 23,013 downwards.
ATTGATGTATTGTACTTCATAAAAAGCCCAACCCGGAAAATCGTTATACGTTTTAATGGTAAGTAGTTTGTCGATTTTATTTTCGTTAGTACTGGCTTTACCAAGGTATTGCCATGATTTTCCTTCACCGGCAAAATCATTGATTTTTTCGGATGAAGATGTTTCCAGTTTAAAATTTCGGATGGAATCGCCATTTGCAACCAAAAACTCTGACCACTGGAAAGCCTTCATTAATGGATTTGATGCTGAATCGTTGCTAATTAGGGTTTGCATCTGCTCATTCACTTCGATAGTGAGTGGACCACTTTTAATTGATGCTTTACGAGAGGAACAGGAAATCCCTGTTGCCAGGATAGCTAATGCAGCCATCAACACATAAAATCTTCTAACGATTATTTTCATAGAGTTGAATCTTTTGAGCATTTGACTTATAGAGTTTTTCAAGAATATTATCACTAAGTCCGAAACCATTCATCGACCAGTGGTATCCGAACAATTCTGTTTCGTAAAAATGTTCATCAAGCGTTTCGAGCACCCTGAAGGTAACCTGGTACATTGTTTTATCCATGCCCATATCAGTGCCATACAGCAGGCGGCCCTGGTATTTGTTATAAAACTGTTGCATATACCGTGGAATATTAGCCGTTTCGGCATACCGGGCTGCAATATCAAGATACAAATTATTATATTTTTCGAGTAGTCGGCTTGCTTTCGACAAGTCGTAGCAGCAGTTTGCAAAATGACAAGCGATGAAAATAGTTTTCGGATTATCGCGTACTGCGTTTTCGAGCGTTTGGATTAACTGGCCATGATCGAGCATTCCAGGTTTCAGCGTTACTTTCCATTCCACGGCATTCATCAGGCCATCGTTTGTACTGTCGGCTGGAAGATACATCCAGTAAGGTTCTGCAATATGAATATTGATGGGCATGTGGAGTTCAGCACATTTCTGTAAAAGCGGTTTCATACGGGCATCGTCGATATGCATTCCATATCCGGCAACCGGTTTGGAGTAAAGTTCTCCTGCTCCTTTGTCGCTAAGTTCACCAACACCTTTAGCGCCTCTTTTATAGCATCTTTCTAGTTCTTTAACGGCTGCCGGGCCAAACCCGGGTTTGTCGTAACCGGTATAATCAAAACTACACCATAGTTCAAAACGATCTGGATATTTGCCGTAAACTTCAACCAGTGAATCGAATTGCTGACCTGAGGTTCCTGTGAGAATGATGGTTTTGGTTATTCCCATCTGATCCATAGTTTTTACCCATGTATCCAACTCAGCCATGCTTTGTGCATAGGGATGTGAATGCATATCAATTACCGGGAATTTTGCTTTTTCAGGAATGGTAACCGGAATGGCATAAACGGAAACCGGTCGAAAGTCTTTCAGCAGCAGCTTATTGGCATCCTGGCCGAAGCCATTTAATGCAAAGACCAAAAGTAAGATCAAGTAGCAAAATTTCTTCATTTAGCTGAATTTATCATTTTTATTTTATTTGAAATAAGAGTTTCAACCGCATCAATTGCTATCGGAAATATTTTCCGAAGGTCAATCTCATCTGTATTAGCAAGTATTTCCTTTAATGTGGTCATGAAAATATTCTTGGTTTCGGTAGCCAGGTTGATTTTTGAGATTCCAGACTGAATGGCTTGTTTGATCTGGATATCAGGAATTCCGGAACCTCCATGTAAAACCAGCGTTTTGTCGGTTACTTTGCGTATGGATTTCAAGAGCTCAATTTGCAAAACCGGAGTTGATTTATAAAATCCATGAGCTGATCCGATAGCAATTGCAAGTGCATTTACTCCGGTTAACTCAGTAAATAATTTTACTTCTTCGGGTTGGGTGAACACAGCCGTATTCTGCTGCTGACCCAGTTTGGCAACATATCCAAGTTCAGCTTCCACATTTGCATTATATTTTTCAGCCAGTTTTACAACTTCCTGTGTTGTTTTTACATTTTCCTCAAACGGATTTTCGCTTGCATCAATCATTACAGAATCAAAACCTTCGTCGAGGCAACGTTTTACCAGTTCAACCGATCCGCCATGATCGAGATGAAGCCAGCCGGTTACACCATATTGCTCAAGTCCTTTGCGGGCCAGACCGGCAGCCATTTTTAAGCCGAGGTAATTTATGGTGCTTTCCGAAAGTTGCAGAATAACCGGTTCATTCAAAGTTTTGGCAGCCTTCATAATACCCGAAAGGGTTTCGAAGTTGTAAAAATTTACGGCTAGAATGGCTTTACGTGCCCTGGTAAGTTCTGCAAGCTTTTGTTGTAATGTCATAATAGTAAGTATGTTATAATGTTATTTTGAAATTGTCAGAAGCAATTTTTTTCACTCCTTTAATACTGTCGAATGCCCCGGTTCCTCCCGGGCGGGTAGTCGAAACAGCTCCTGTCAATGCTCCGGTTTCCAGGCATTTTATTAATGGGCTTCCTTTTATGAATTCATGAATAAACCCGGCATTGAAACTGTCGCCGGCGCCAATACAATCGATAACATTCGTATTCAGAAAAGCGGGTTGATGAATTAGTTTCCCGGAATTCCATCCAAAGGCTCCATTGGAACCGTCCTTTATAACAAGAGTAAGATTTGGCGCAATCTCATTTATCTGTTTAATGCCATCTTCTAAAGAATCAGAACCTGTTAAGAGCATTAATTCAGCCTTGTTAGGGAGAAAAATATCCACTACCGGAAGCAATTCCGAAAGGTTTATATCCCATTTTTCGGCTGGGTCCCATTGCGGGTCTAAAGAGGTGGTGAGGCCAATTGACTTTGCTTTCGCAAACAGGGCGGGAAGACTTCCGCGTATTCCGGGTTGCAGGAATATGGACGAAAAATGCAGGTGACGGGCTGTCGAAAGAAATCCGAAGTCAATGTCGCTTATATTCAAATCTTCCATGGCACCGGGGTAAGTGACCATAGCACGGTCCTGGTCGTAGTTCATTACGATGGTTGCACCCGTATTTAAAGTTCCCGATTGGATAATGTGCGAAGTATCAACAATTTTTGAATTCAGGTTATCAAGTACGACTGAGGCAAAACTATCTTTTCCGATTTTCCCGATGAAGGATACAGTTGTTCCAAGTGTACTCAGATTGCTGGCAAAAATAGCTGACGAACTGCCAAGTGTAATATTCATTTCCTGTGCTATTTTTTCTTTTCCCATTTCAGGGAAACTGTCAATCTGGTTCAGGATGATATCTACATTGAGTTCACCAATAACTACTACATCTGGTTTAGTTTTCAATTCCATGCTTATTAGTTTCTTGCTTGTTTTTGGTTGCTTGTTACTGGTTACTGGTTTCATCCATTTCGATCACGATATCTGTTAGGATAAAGTATTTAGTGTAAATCATTCGCTGTTTCACTGATGAATTTAAACAGTTGAATTAAGTGCAAGCCTTTTGTTAAATTCAGTAACCAGTATCCAGAAACCAGTATCCAACATTTGAAATTCTCTCTTAGCTTCTAAATCCCCCCTACAATAAATCATTCAGATTCTTTAAGTTAAAAGCGGCGAAATACTTGTCCATAGCACTTTCGATATGGGAAAGCACAATTTCTTCAGCCAATATTCCACGGCTTTCCAGGTTATAATAAAGATGGGCTCTTGCGGCAAGCACCTCAGTGTTCTGCCAAATATACCGGCAACCGGTACTGATAAGCCATTCCTTCCGTTCGCTGGCAATGTTTTCAAAGTTTTCGGAATTTTCACCTGGCTGAAGCCATTTTTTCCAACGTCCTGATTGAACTACTGCCTGATGTAAAATTAACCCTATATCGGAACAGCGTGCGATTTTTCCTTCAACAAAATATTGTTTTTCCAGTTTTTCAAGCTCAACCAACCCATTATATTCAGTTATTGTGAATTCAGGACCTACATTGGCTGCTCCCATTCCCGAGAGCGGATACGCTTCCGGGTTGGTAACACCGTCGGTATAATGTCCTTTTATCACACTGCCATATTCCCGGGCTACTTTGGTCAGTTCCAAAGCTGTTTGAGGGTCGAAAGTTGTTGTATGAAGATCAGTGCCTACTTTACCAACGACAAAGCATGGCCAAACGTAGGAAAGTCCACGTTCGGCCAGGCCTGTCTTCACCAACCACAGAAACTTCCTGAATGTATCCATATCGGCCAGGCCGCCATGAACTTCTTCGGTGCCCATTTCATAGGCTATCCGTGGATAATTACCGGATATGCGGAAGTGTTCTGTGTACTCAACCAATTCAATCGTGTGTGCAGCCACAGTTTCAATTTCAATATGTTGCCCTGCTGCAAGGGTAATATCTATAGTCGGATCTACATGGATGAGGTCATATCCTGCCTCAACCGAAGCTTCGAATGATTTTTTTACGGCATTCAAAGTTTCATCAAAACTCCATTTTTCACGAGCATGAAGATCTTTAAGCCATGGGCCTCCATGGTCAACAGCTATTATGACAGGTACATTTAAATTAATCCGTTCAGCTTCAAGTTTAATGGTATTTACAAATTCCTTCTGGTTCAGATTGGTGTAACCCCTGTCGGTATCAACCTGGTTCAGCGTAGCTGCGAATTTTATAGGACTGTTCCAGCGTTTGGCCGAACGCAGTGCTGCTTTGATAACGCTAATAGAATTAGGGCATGCAGCGAAAATGGTCCTGTTTGTGCCATCCAGCTTTGCTAATTCATCATTTCTTCGAAGGATATAATCCATCAAAGGAATTTTTTGAGCTGCAGCCTTATTTCTGATTTCAGGATTCATTATTGCTGATTTATATAGGGATATATGACCACTCCTTTTACTACTCTGGAAATTGATCCACTTTTTGATGGCATATCGGGATCCAGCCTTTGCTGAAGTGATTTGTAGAAACCAATCATTTGTGCCGGAAGGATAAAACAAACGGGTAAAAATTCTTCATCAAGTTTGACGCCTGTTTCGGATAAAACAAATAATTTATCCGGTTTAACTTTAAATGTTCCTGATTCGGTCAGGCCAGCCATATAAAGGGGTTTCGGCCCGGCGCTCAGTTCATTTAACAAATCTGTTTCGTAAGGTAACACTTCAGCTTTATTCGAAAAAAGAAGGAAAACAAGCGTTTTCTGATCAATCACCACCTTTGGACCGTGCCTGAACCCGAGGAAAGAATCCTTTTTACAGATAACCTTGCCATCGGTAAGTTCCTGTAATTTCAAATGCGATTCAGTTGCTGTTCCATATAAAGGCCCTGAGCCCAGAAATACAGCCCTGTCAAAGTTCATTTCAGCAATTTCCCTGAAAGCTGCTGACTGTTCCAATAATTTCAATGCATATTCGCTTAATGTTGTCACCTGGACTTTAAGCTTTTCAATTTCATTAATCCTTGCTACGAGCAGGCCTGCCAAAAGCATGCCTGTGTAACTGCCTGTCATTGCCAGGCTTTTATCATTGGCATCGGCAGGGAGGATGAAAGTATATTTTTGCGAATTTGTCTTGTGCTTAGCCAATTCACCCTCAGTATCGCAGGTTATTATAAGGTGATAAACTTTTGAGCAAATCTTGTCGGCCAGGATGACGGCGGCTACACTTTCAGGGCTATTTCCTGAGCGTGCAAAAGAAATAAGAAGGACAGGCACATCGGTATAAAAACAATCATTCGGATGCGTTACAAGATCCGTAGTCGAAACAGCGGATGTATGCTTCAGCAGGTTACGCTTGAAGGTGCTAATAAGCGACAGCCCTATAAAAGCACTCGAGCCTGCACCTGTAAGTATGATATTCAGATTTTCGTTTGCGGTAGCATCCTCAAGAAATGATACTAACGATGCTTTTTCATGTAGGACTTTTTCATATATTTTTTGCCATAATTCGGGCTGCCCCCAAATCTCTTTTTCTGTATAGACTCCACTTTTCACCTGGAGGTTTTCTGATATTCCTGAATTATTCATATGTTTGGATTATAAAAATAAATCTTTCGTTTACTTTCGATACAAAGATATAAATACTTTTAATCATTTCGATAAAAAATATAAAAATTATTATACCTTATTATTATTTTACGAAATGGTTTCGATATCTTTTATTGCTATCTTTGTTCCAAAGATGTATTGTTAAAGGAAAATCATTCTGAATAGAGGATAAAGGGATACAGCGAAGATTACAATTCTGAAATTAAAGTTCGTATAAAAGAGTAGAATATGACACCGATAAATCAGCATAATACGGTTGATCGCAGGATGAAAATCATGCAGAAACTATCAGTTAATGACCAGGTTTTTGTGAACGAACTGAGTAAGGAATTCGGTGTAAGCGAAGTTACTATCCGCAATGACCTGGAGCAGCTCGAAACCAAGAAACTTCTCATTCGTGCCCGCGGAGGTGCAATGAGTACATCGCATGTGGTGAGTTTTGATCAGCATTTGGGTGAAAAGCATAAATTGAATATGCCGAAAAAGGTACTGATTGGGAAAGCTGCTGCCAAACTTGTAAAAGATTCGGATACGGTTATTATTGATTCCGGTACTACAACACTCGAAATAATCCGAAACCTGTCATCAACGCTTGCTAATGTTACAATAATATCGAATGCCTTGAATATTGCCAACCAGCTGATATCAAATCCCAATGTTACACTTATAATACCGGGAGGTGTTTTACGCAAAAATTCGCTGTCACTCATTGGCCCTTTGGCGGAAAAAAATTTCCGGAATTTTTATGTAGATAAGGTTTTTCTTGGTGTTGATGGTTTTGATACCACGAATGGAGTCTCCACTCCAAATATTGAGGAAGCCTACCTGAACCAGATTATGATTGACGTTGCCCGTGAAGTAATTATTGTAACCGATTCTTCTAAATTCCTCCGTAAAAGCCTGGCATTTATCTGCGGACTCGACCGGATTCATATGGTTGTTACAGATGATGCCATTTTGCCGGATGACAAAAAACGATTGGAAGATGTGGGTATAAAGGTAATTATAGCTTAAATAATTGGAGATGAGAGAATAGGGAAAGACAGTATTAAAGCATTGTAGGAATATTTTCTTGATCTTAGGTGCCAGGTTCTATGTGCCATGTGCCACAGTTGTCAACTTCAATTCGGAACCTGGAACACGAAACTTTTTTCTTGTTGAAGTTACAAATCTGGCTATTTTCAACAATCTTCTAAACAGAATATTTTTTAATAAGTGAAAGTAGTTTCACCTGTTTTAATAGTCAGCTTTTTTCCCATATAAGCTTCACACCTGCCCACTATCTGAGCATCAATACCAAAACTTTCAGAAATAGAAATAATTTCAGTTGCAATATGCTCAGGAACATACAGTTCCATGCGATGGCCCATATTGAAAACCTGGTACATTTCGCGTAGCGGAGTTCCGGATTGTTCCTGTATCATCGTGAAAAGTGGTGGAATTGGAAAGAGGTTATCCTTAAAAATATGTAAGTTGTTAATAAAATGAAGCACTTTGGTTTGTGCACCACCGCTGCAATGTATCATGCCATGAATTCCGGCCCGGTGTTTTTCGAGTATTTCCCTGATAACCGGTGCATAGGTTCGGGTAGGGGAGAGTACCAGTTGGCCTACATTTATTCCCGGCACTTCACTTGGGTCAGTAACCAACAGATTCCCGGAATAAACAAGATTTTTATGAATCGCCTGGTCGTAGCTTTCAGGGTATTTTAATGCATAATCATGGCCAAAAACGTCGTGTCGTGCCGAAGTGAGGCCATTGCTGCCCATTCCTCCGTTATAGCTGTTTTCATAAGTAGCTTGCCCATACGAAGCAAGTCCTACGATTACATCACCGGCTTGTATCTTATTTTCAATGATTTCGCTTCGGCGAACCCTCGCTGTTACGGTACTGTCAACAATGATGGTTCGAACCAGGTCGCCAACATCGGCTGTTTCGCCACCTGTGGAATGGATTCCAATGCCATTTTCACGCATCATGGCAAGGCATTCTTCGGTACCTTCAATTATTGAACTGATCACTTCCCCGGGAATCAGGCTTTTATTCCTTCCAATAGTTGACGAAAGTAAAATGCCATCCGTTATTCCGACACAAAGCAAATCATCCGTATTCATAACCACAGCATCCTGCGCAATACCTTTCCAGACTGAAATATCCCCGGTTTCGCGCCAATAAATGTAAGCAAGCGACGATTTTGTGCCTGCACCGTCGGCATGCATTACACAGCAATATTCAGGATCGTTGCCCAACAAATCAGGAACTACTTTGCAGAAAGCATTCGGAAACAAGCCTTTGTCCATATTTTTAATTGCATTATGAACATCGTCCTTTGTTGCCGAAACGCCTCGTTGTGAATACCTGTCGGTCATGGGGTGGATTAAGTATTAATAATTGAGAGGTGTTAGTATTTTGAGTAGTGCCGGGTTCCAAGTTCCGGGTTCCATGTGCCGTGTGCCAGGAACGGCTTAACAAGTGCCGGACTCCAGAACCCAATTCCTGAATCCCCAAACCCGGAACCCGGAACCTGGAACCTGGAACTTGGAACCCGGAACCCGGCACCAGTTATTTATTTAAAAACAATCTGCTTCTTCTCTTTATCGATAGTAAAGGTTCCAAATCTTTTCAACACTTTCTCGCTCATCAGCACTGCAGCTTTCTGTTTTTGCAATACAGTTGCTTCCAGGTCAAATGCAGATTTTGTAGCAATATTTATTTCGCCAACCGTGAAAACAGATTTATCGGTTACGGAATTATTTCCCAGAATTTTTTCGGGGTCACCGGCAAAATCGGTTTTACCAATCGATCCTGATTTAAGCATTCTAAGGGTTTCCTCAACTGAGAAACTCAGTCCGGGTCCTTCTTCACTCAATACAACCTGGGTTGAATGCCCGTTAACTATAGCTATAAACGAAAGTTCATTATCAGCAGAAGTTGAACATTGAACAATATTATCATCAGGATTTATCTGAATAACTACTTTCTGTGGTTGGGTTGGAACTGCGTTATTCTGGGGCTGAATGGGCACTACGTTCTTTTGATCCTGGCTGGGAACTGCCTTATTCTGAGCCTGGCCTTGTATTGCTTTGTTTTGAGTCTTCGGAACAAAATCTTTGCTAATGATCCTGAATTCGGTACGCCGGTTTAAAGCATAAGCTGCTTCCTGTTCCGGTTTTGTGGCGAGGGAATCCACAAACGACTGCGACAGCAATGTTCCTGATTTAAACAGGAAGCCATCTTTCATTACATCTTTTGTCAGTCTTCTGGGAACTCGTTCGCCATATCCCTTGGCAACAAGCCGGTCAGGGTCAATGCCACGCTCAATAAGGTAGTTGACAACTGATTCGGCACGTTTCTGCGAAAGCACATCATTGCTCTCATCGGTACCCCGTGAGTCGGTATGCGATGCAAGTTCGATAATAAGTGTTTCGTTTTCATCCAGTGTTTTGATCAATCCTTGTAATGAATCCTGGTATTGAGGTTTGAGGTCCCATTTTGCAAGATCATAAAGAATATCTGGCAGTACCACTGGTTTGTCGGGAATAGGTTCGAGTCTGAAGTCGATGGTAAAATCTTTGCTGCTTTCGAGGCCAACGGTTGTTTCTTTAGCTTTCTTGTTTAAATAATTATCTTTCAGGCAAATAAGCTCATAGGTAGTATTGGGTTTTACCTGGGCTTTATTGAAACCATAATACCCTTTTGCATCAGTTCTTGCTTCAACCGATGTGCCGTTCGAGCCTGTCATTTTTACCACTGCTCCCTGAATAAATTGAAGTGTTTTATCATCCTTCACAACACCCGAAAGTGTAAAAAGAACAGGTGGATTCACAAATGAGTAAATATCGTCGCTACCACGGCCTCCTTTGCGGTTGGAAGCGAAAAAGCCTTTGTCTTCTTCAGGATTAAAAACAATGGCAAAATCATCGCCGGGTGAATTAATTGGCATTTGTAAATTTACAGGAGTTGTCCATTCGCCATTTGAAAATGTCGAACGGAAAATATCGAGACCACCCATTCCCGGAAGACCGTTGGATGAAAAATAGAGCGTAGTATCGTTTCGCATAAACGGGAACATTTCATCGTCAGGAGTATTGATAACAGGACCTGCATTTATGGGCCGGCCAAAATTATCATTAGTTGTTTTGCGTGTTGACATCCAAATGTCTTTTCCACCTTGTCCTTTGGGTAAATTGCTTGAAAATAGCAAGGTGAGTTCATCAGGACTAATGGACGGATTTCCAAAAACCGTAGTGCTGTCGCCACCCAGGTCAAGGGCTTTAGGTTCGCCCCAGTTGCGGCCTGCCCGTCGCGAAACCATAATTTTACATCCTTGCAGCGTTCCTTTGTCGTTCGAACAACGGGTGAAATACATCTGGTTAAACTTGCTGTTTACAGATGGATTGCCTTCATTAGCTTCGGTATTAATTACATTGGCGTTTTCCAGTTGGACCGGAGTTGACCATTGACCTTTTGGATCCAGTTTAGAGATAAACAGGTCGCTGAAGTTTTGCCCGGTCCAGTTGTCTATATCTTTTCCTGTAGCAGCCTCACGGGTTGAAGTGAAAATAATTGTATTATAAAGTTTATCCGCATAAGTCGCCGAAAAGTCTGATTCTTTGGAATTTAATATTTTTTCGGGCTTGATTATATATTTTGTCGGATTGTCGATCCATTCCTGCGCCAGTTTACATGAAAGCGTGCCGGTTGGTCCGCGGGGATCTCCCGGTACAGCCTGGGTGTATTTTTCGAAATAGGTTTGAGCATCCTTATATTTCTCATTCGATTTCATCGCTTCGGCCAGGTATAGAAAAACCAAAGGATGAGATTCAGCAAATTTTGTCTTAACAAGTCTTTTGTAAGCAGCTTCAGCTTTCTTAGTATTGTTTATAATGCGATAACACTCAGCCATCTGAAAAGAAATCTTTTCTTTGTCCGGCTTGTTTTTTGCCTTCGACAGGGCTTTTTTGTACTTGCTAAGGGCCACATTGTACTGCATATTACTGAAGGCATCATCAGCAGCACGCAGCGAACGGTTTTGTGCAAAAACCGGGAAAGCAGCCAGGCTGAAAATAAAGGTGAAAAGCAGGATACGTAATCTCATAGTGTATAATAAAGACGGAACGGAAATTATATTATGTGATGTGTTTTCTGTAAACGGAATTGAATTGTTTTTATTATTCTGTTTTTATAGTATCATTTTCTGATTTTTGAGTCTCTGTTGAATTCTTTTTTTCTTCAACAGTTTCTTCAACAGTTTCTTTATCAGGTTTTACGGGATCAACATCTGGCTTAGTTTCGATTTTCAAATCGTTTGCAACCTGTGCCTTAGTCCTGTTAAATTCACGATTTACACTTTCGACCTCATTCTTTACTTTGGCGTGCGCCGCATCTATTTCATTCTGCAAAGCAGAGGTTTCTTTTTTGAATTCGCGTGTTAGATCATTGGATGCTTTTTTCATCTGGTTCATCAAACGGCCAGCTTTACGGGCCATTTCGGGCATCTTTTCCGGCCCGAAAACCATGAATACAACCAGAATAATAATAAGAAGTTCGCCTCCGCTAACATCGAGAAATAATAGTACCGGCAATCCAGGCATAGTTCAGGCTCTTAAAATTTACCCTACAAAAGTAATAAACTACCTGACTTAATCGAATAATATCTTTTGAGGTGACATCATTCTGTTACTTAATAAAAAAAGACGGTGGATTTAAGGTTAGTTTAATCATAGATATTAATTGATAATGAGGTAATTATATATTCGTTTTCACACGATTTATATTCTTCGCTTTAATATTTCTTGCAAAAATACTAACCTTCAGAAATGCTGGAAAGCCCTTTATTTAAAAGCAGTATAAATTACAAAATTTCATATTTGGAATAGTGAATAAGTTAATTTTGCCTGTTAATTCAATAACAGGTAAAGCACAAAATCAGGACAAGGAATTTCATGAGTTAATAATAATCAGAAGCCTGATAAAACCAATAATTCAGATTGATTCGCATATTAAATAGAAATCAAGAATTACGATGAATCAATCCTAGGAATGCCTGAAAATGATTTAAGCGAATGAAAAATATATTTAAACCAATTGTAAAATAGCCCTATGTCCGATTCACATGACAATAATCACCCATTATCCCTTAGTGGTGAAATACAGATGGATACCGGTGTTATCATAAATAAATGCTACCAATGTGGCAAATGTTCCGCCGGCTGCCCGGTGGCGGAGGAAATGGATTATCCGCCCAGCCTGGTTATGCGTATGTTACAGACCGATGACCCCAAACATTATGAAAAACTGTTGAAATCGATGTCGATTTGGCTTTGTGTCAGTTGCGAAATGTGCCTCACCCGTTGTCCTATGGAAATTGACATTCCGAAACTGATGGATTATATGCGCCAAAAATCAGTGATAGCAAAGAAGACCAATCCACAGGCTAAAAAAATCATCTCATTCCATAAGTCTTTTCTGGATTCAATTAACTACACAGGGCGTTTATATGAAATGGGGCTCATTGTTGATTATAAAATGCGAACAGGCGACATGATGCAGGATGTTGCCGTTGCACCCAAAATGTTCGTAAAGGGTAAACTAAGCCCTATTCCTGAGGTGATAAAAGGGAGGAAGAAGGTAGCTGCCATTTTTAACAGGATTAAGAATAATAACGAGGGAAAATGATAAAAGTAGGATTTTATCCGGGTTGCTCCATGAAAGGCGGCGCCCGTGAATACCAGGAATCGGTTACAGCTCTGGCCAAAGTGTTTGATATTGAATTGGTCGAAGTTCCCGATTGGAACTGCTGCGGAGCCACTGCTGCCCATAATCTCAATAAAGAATTGTCATTAAGCCTTCCGGCACGCATAATGGCATTGGCCGAAAAAGAAGGAATAACGGATATAGTGGTTCCTTGCGCTGCCTGTTACAACCGTCTTTCGGTAACACAACACGAACTTGCCGAAGATCCATCGCTGACTGTAAAAGTTGCATCCATTATTGAGTTGAAGTACGAAGGCACAACTAACATTCTGAATATTATCCAGTTTATCGATAAGTATATTACTGACAGGCTGGCAGAAAAAGTGGTTAAACCTTTTGATTATAAAACGGCTTGTTATTACGGATGCCTGCTGGTGAGGCCTCATTCCATTCTTAAATTTGATAGAGTCGAGGATCCGCAAAGTATGGATGTACTCGTAAGAAAAGCCGGGGCAAATGCTATCGACTGGGCATTCAAAACCGAGTGTTGCGGAGCCGGCATGTCGGTTTCGCGTACCGATACAGTTGCAAGGTTATCAGGAAATATTCTGAAAGATGCTGTGGACCGCGAAGCCGAAGTTGTGGTGGTAGCATGTCCGATGTGCCATTCTAACCTGGATATGCGCCGGCCCGAAATCAATAAATTTCTTGAGAAAAAAATTGATGTGCCGGTATTGTATATTTCCCAGGTACTTGGTCTTGCCGTTGGTATTGATGCCAAAACGCTTGGGTTGAACCGTCATATGACAGCCGTTAATCTGCCGGAGAAACCTGCAAAGGATACTGCAGTTGCTGATGTGCCTCAAAAAGTTGTAAACACTCAAAAAACGGAGGTTTAAAATGTCGCGGATAGGAGTTTTTGTTTGTCATTGTGGTGAAAATATTTCAGGCACTGTTGATTGCGAAAAGGTTGCCAGAATTACCGGTGAACTGAAAGGTGTTGAATTCAGCACCGACTATAAATATATGTGTTCCGACCCAGGCCAAACTTTATTAAAGGAAGCTATTAAGGAACATAAACTGGATGGAGTGGTTGTGGCAGCATGTTCACCCCGCATGCATGAGCCAACTTTCCGTAAAGCTACCGCCGAAGCTGGTTTGAACCCTTTCCTTTGTGAAATGGCGAATATACGTGAGCATTGCTCATGGGTTCACCCTAAGGATGATCTTACCACCGAAAAAGCCCAGGACCTTGTCAGGGTTATGGTTGAAAAGGTAAAAAAGAATAAGGCTTTAAATTCGATTAAAGTTCCGGTTACCAAAACAGCCCTGGTTGTAGGAGGCGGAATTGCCGGGATACAGGCTGCACTTGATATTGCCAATTGCGGGCATAAAGTGGTGATGGTCGAAAGACAGCCCTCCATTGGTGGACACATGTCGCAGTTATCCGAGACATTCCCTACGCTCGATTGCTCCCAATGCATCCTCACTCCGCGAATGGTGGAAGTTGCACAGCACCCGAATATTACACTCTATACTTATGCCGAAGTGGAAAGTGTTGATGGCTTTATTGGCAATTTCAAGGTTAAGATCCGGAAAAAATCGAAAAGTATAGATGAAGATCTTTGCACTGGTTGCGGGCTTTGTACCACCAAATGCCCTCAGAAAAAGATTCCGAATGAATTTGAGCGTGGCCTGGGACTCCGTCCTGCAATCTATGTTCCTTTTCCCCAGGCTGTTCCTAACAAACCTGTAATTGATCGCGAAAACTGTACTTATTACATAAAAGGTAAATGTAAGGTTTGCGAAATTGTCTGCCCTACAAAGGCTATCCGTTTCGATCAGGAAGATGAAATTGTTGAAATCGAGGCCGGTGCTATTGTTATGGCAACAGGGTTTGATGTTCTGAAAACCAATTATTTCCCCGAATATGGCTATGGAAAGTATAAAGATGTAATTGATGGCCTCGCTTTCGAACGTCTTGCATCTGCATCCGGTCCAACACAGGGTGAAATCCGCAGACCCTCAGACGGACAGATTCCTAAAAAAATCGTTTTTGTTGCCTGTGCCGGTTCACGCGATCCTGCCAAGGGAATTGAATACTGCTCCAAGATTTGCTGCATGTACACGGCCAAACATGCTATGCTTTACAAACATAAGGTGCACGATGGAATCCCTTACGTGTTTTATATGGACATCCGGGCAGGTGGTAAAAACTATGAGGAATTCGTACGAAGAACCATTGTTGAAGATGAAACAAAATACATCCGTGGCCGTGTGTCCACTATTTATGAAAAGAACGGCACACTTATCGTGAAAGGTGCCGATACGCTTATGGGTGGCATACCGATTGAAATTGAAGCCGATATGGTAGTCCTGGCAACTGCCGGTGTAGCAAACCATGGAGCCGAAGAACTGGCTCAAACGGTACATATTTCGTACGATCCGTATAAGTTCTTCGCCGAAGCGCATCCTAAACTGAAACCTGTTGAAACCAATACAGCCGGTATTTTTCTTGCCGGTGCCTGCCAGGCACCCAAGGATATTCCTGAATCCGTTGCTGCTGCGTCGGGAGCCGCAGTTAAGGTTGCAGCTTTGTTCAGTAACGACCAGCTTACTCGCGATCCATTGGTTGCTGTGGTAAACCGTTCAGCGCCTCCTGTTTACTCCCAATGTGTCGGTTGTTTCCTTTGCCAAAGTGTTTGCCCGTACCAGGCCATCGAACGCGAGGAAATTAAAAACAGGAATGGTGAAGTGATAAAAACACTTGCCAGGGTGAATGAAGGCCTTTGCCAGGGTTGCGGAACATGTGTTGCACTTTGCCGTACCAAGGCTATCGACATACATGGATACTCAAACCAGCAGGTTTATACCGAAATTATGGCTTTGTTAAATGATTAATAATTAGAGGAATGCAGGAATTTGAACCAAAAATAGTGGCATTTGTATGCAACTGGTGTACGTATGCCGGCGCCGACCTCACAGGAACAAGCCGGACCAAGTATGCGGCTAATGTGAAAATCATCCGTTTCCCATGTACCGGCAGGATCGACTTTATGATATTGATGAAAGCTTTTGAAAACGGAGCCGACGGAATCATAGTTTCAGGCTGTCACCCGAATGATTGCCATTACAGCACAGGTAATTTTCATGCGCGCCGCAGGTGGATCGTATTTCGCAACCTGCTCAATTTTACCGGCATTGATGTTGAACGCATTCAGTTTAGCTGGGTTTCGGCAGCCGAAGGTTTCAAATGGGCTGATGTTGTTAACAACACGGTGAAAAAGGTAAGAGAAATAGGCCCCTACGAAAATTATAAAAACATTGCCGTTTCCACTTTATTTAACGAGGAGGGCATAAGTGATGAGTGAACTGATAAAAAAAGTAACACAGCTACTGACCGATAAAACGATAGATTCTTTTATCGGGTATGAAAAAGGTTCGGCCGACCGCATCAGGGCAACTTTTACCCGGACGGAAGAGCAGGCACAAAAACTGGTTTTTAATGAAGCCTGCACACAAAATCTGGCCGGTTACCTGTTAAAACATGAGGTCAAAAAAATAGGTAAACTTGGAATTTTAGCCAATGTGGCTGCTTTGCGGAGCATTATGCAACTCGCATCTGAATTTCAGATCAAGGATGGGGAAGTTTTTGTGCTTTATGCAAATCCGGATGGATCATTCACCGAATTTACTGATTTCCATTCCATTGAAACATATCTCGAAACAACTGATATTGGCATAAAAGCCGAAGAACAGGAAATGATCGCGCGCCTTGAAGCCATGACAGCAAATGAGCGCTGGGTTTTCTGGAACACGGAATTTGAGAAATGCATCAAGTGCTATGCCTGCCGTGCTGCCTGCCCGATGTGTTATTGCCATCGCTGCACGACCGACGTTAACATACCGCAATGGATTCCGGTCGCCAGCCATGAGCGTGGTAACCTCGATTACCATCTGATGCGTGCCATGCATCTTGCCGGACGTTGTGTAAATTGTGGCGAATGTGCTGCTGCCTGCCCGATGGATATACCGCTCAACCTGCTAACCTACCAGTTAATCAGCCCTATAAAGTCTCACTTTGGTGCAACTGCCGGAATGAAAGCGGATGCCGTGTATGCGCTTTCCACTTATAAACCTGATGATAAGGAGAACTTCATTATCTGACCCATGGAAAAACAACTAAAAATGCTGAAATACAGCGACCTTCCAATACTTATCGAAAGGTTCCGATCGCAGGGGTTTCCTGTGCTGGCGCCTGTACGCAAAGGAAAAGTCGTGGAAATAGAACAGGTACAAACACTTTCTGAAATCGCTCTTGATGTCCTGCTCTCGACTCAATCAGCAAAAAAGGTAGCATTCCCTAAAGTGGAAAAAGTACTTGAATATACTCTTGATAAATCAGGTACAAAACAACAGCCTGTTGATTTGGATAGTTATAAGGAAACAATACTTTTTGGTGTTAGACCTTGTGATGCATCAGGTTTCAAATCACTCGACGCTATTTTTGGTGAAGAACCAAAGGACCAGTTTTACCTGAATAAAAAGGCAAAAGCTACAATTATCTCTTTTTCCTGTCCTGTGGCTGACGAATATTGTTTCTGCACTTCGGTTGGCGGTGGACCAGGAAATACAGCAGGTAGCGATCTGCAATTTACCGGTATCAGCAAAGAGGAAATTCTGGTTGAGATACTAACTGAAAAAGGGGAGAAACTGTCAGCTATTTTCATAGATATGCTCACTGACGCAGCCAAAGATATTGACAAGAGTAAATTCCTGGCCGATGTAAAAGTTGTATTTGATGTGGACCGCGTTGTTGAAAAAACGACTGCATCTTTCAATAATACGGCTCTTTGGCTCGAACAGTCGTTACGGTGTATCGGCTGCGGAGCCTGTGCTTTTGTTTGCCCGACCTGCGCCTGTTTTGATTTCCAGGACGAACTGAACAGGAAAAAAGGAGTTCGCCTTCGTCTGTGGGATTCATGCGGATTTTCACTTTTCACCTTGCATACGTCCGGTCACAATCCACGTGAAGTTCAAAGCCAGCGGTGGAGGCAGCGTATCATGCATAAGTTCGCTTATATGCCCGAACAACTTCATGTTGTAGGCTGCGAAGGCTGCGGACGTTGTTCACGTGCCTGCCCGGTGGATATGAATATTAAGGAGCATTTGACGGCGCTTGCACAAGTTTAGTTTCTGGTTTCATGTTTCAGAGTTTCAAGTTCCGGTATAGGGCTTCTTGTGCAAAACCTCAAACTTTAAACCTTTAATAAAAGACCAAACAAACAAAGGATTGATTGAGCAATCTCAGGATTCCGTGAAACTTGAAACTCTGAAACCTGAAACTATTGCAAGTTTGAATTAAAAGAACAATTAATAAATCCCAACATAAAAACATGGAGCAACAGAATATTTACCAGCCTTACCTGATGGAGATCGAAAAGATCACTGAAGAGGCACCTATGGTCAAAACATTCAGGTTGAAATTCAAAAACGAAGAAGAAGGAAATAATTTTACGTTTCATACCGGACAGTTTGGTGAGTATTCCGTTTTTGGCGAGGGAGAAGTAACCTTTTGTGTTGCATCGCCTCATACCCGTAAAGGATACATCGAATGCACTTTCCGTGAAGCAGGAAGAGTAACCTCAGAACTTGCCAGCCTGAACGAAGGTGACACCATCGGGTTTCGTGGACCATACGGAAATATTTTCCCTATTGACGATTGGAAAGGCAAAAACCTCCTGTTTATTGCTGGTGGAATTGCTTTGCCTCCGATGCGCAGCGTAATCTGGTCGTGCCTTGATAAAAGGGATCAGTTTAAGGATATTTCAATTCTTTATGGAGCTAAGTCTGTTGCAGACCTTGTATATAAAGATGAACTGGCTGAATGGAAAGAACGCCCTGATGTTAACCTGGTTACAACGGTTGATCCCGGTGGCGAAACGCCCGAATGGAAAGGGGATATTGGATTTGTGCCAACTATTCTCGACAGGATGCAACCTGTAAGTGAAAATACAATAGCCATCGTTTGCGGTCCGCCGGTAATGATCAAGTTTACTTTCCCTATACTGGAAAAATATGGTTTTGCTGACGAACAGGTTTACACCACACTCGAAAACCGCATGAAATGCGGCCTGGGAAAATGCGGACGCTGCAATGTAGGAAAGGTTTTTGTATGTAAAGACGGGCCGGTATTTACGAGGACTCAGCTAAAGGAATTGCCTGATGAGTATTGATACATGTAAAAAATTTAAAAGACCTGTTGGATTATCTGGCAGGTCTTTTTAAATTTTGATTTTGCGCTTACCTCATAGAGAACCAAATAGTGTATGAATTATCATTGGCTAATCATCCTGTCAACTTCTTCTTTTAACTTTGGAATATGATTTATAATAATTCCCCAGATATTTTCATCAGACACATTATCGTAGCCATGGATTATTTGATTTCTTAATCCGATAATCCTTTTGGCATTTTGAATGGGGAATAAGGGATCTATTTTAAGGATTCTGTTTATAGCTTCTCCAATAATTTCCAGATTTCTTTCTATCGCTCTTTTCAGTAGTATATCTTTGAAATATTCATCAAACCTCTTTTGTCTTCCAACAAAAAATGAATCTATTTCTTCGATAGCGAGTTTTATGTCGTAAAGACACTTAAGCACTTTTTCGTTCATATACCAATTGTTTTTCTCTTTCAATCACTCTCCTGAAAATTGGATTCCGTATGGCCTGGTTCTCCACCAAGTCAACAGGCCGGTGGAAAAGTAATTCCAGATTCTCTTTTAAATCCATGTAATTGTCAAAATAATCCAACAGGTCAACCTGATAGAACTGAATCAACATATCAATATCGCTGTTATCGTTAAATTTGTCTGTTAAAACCGAACCAAACAAATACAATTCCTTCACCTTATGAGTATCACAAAGTTCTGTTAACTTATTTTTATTCAGTTCTATAGGATTCATAGGGCAAAGGTATTAAAATTCCAGACTAATTATACAGCCTCGACCAGTTGGTAGATTTATTGTTTTTCGTCACATGCCAGGAGACGTGCCAACGTGGGGTAGCGGTATTTCAAACTTACACCTCACGAACAAAGCTACCTGCCGCCCGCCGCAATACCAAGCTGTCAAACAGCCGTTCAATGTTCGTTCGGCCAACTGTTGTTTTGCGGGTTTACATCCGGAAGCTGCAAATCGGGATCAACCACTACCGAACGCAATGCCTGGGTGGAGTGATGGGTGTAAATGTAGCTGCTTCCCGATTGCCATATTTCAACCGGAAGGTTTACCTCGCTCACTGTGCCGTTTGTTTCAGTAATCCGCAGTTTTACAGGCATCGCCATCTTTTGAAGATTGACCAGCGTGATTTGTGCTCCTTTTGCCGGATCATCATTCACATAACTTACACTCTTAATGCCCTGATCCAATGTCCAGGTTTGGTAATACCATTCGTTCCAAAACCAGTTTAGATCTTCGCCCGTGGCATTGTTCATTGACCTGAAAAAATCGGTTGGAGTTGGGTGTTTAAAAGCCCATTGTTTAATATATTCACGAAAAGCATAATCGAAACGTTCCTCACCAAGTATATATTCCCGTGCGATAACTAATCCCAAAGCAGTTTTGTAATAACTTAATATATGATCATCCGATCCCTGGACGTCGGCTAAATTCATGATACTTTGAGCATTCGCACTGATCAGATAAGGAACAAGATCACGGGCCGGATTTTTACCTTGCGGATCATATTCGCCATCTCTTTTATGCCCGAATTCTCCCTTATTGAAATCGTCCTGAGCATAAATATCGATAAACGTGTTAAAACCCTCGTCCATAAAAGGAAAGCGCCTTTCGTCGGAACCAACGATCATAGGGAACCAGTTGTGACCGATTTCGTGTGCTGTAATCAGATATAATACATGTGCATTCCGGGCTTTCCACGTGCTGAAACTCAGACCGGGATATTCCATTCCACCAACCGAACCTGCAACATTGAAGGCAACAGGGTAGGGGTAAGAAAACCATTTTTTTGAGAAATGTTCGACTGAATATTTTAAGTATTCAGTTGACCTGTTCCACGAGGAGTCGCCACTACTTTCTACGGGATAAACCGACATGGATAATGCAGATTTCCCCTCCGGAAGATTTATTCGTGCAGCATCCCAAATATAAGCTTCTGACGCAGCCCAGGCTACATCTCTGCTGTTCGTCATTTTGAAATGCCAGGTCAGCAGCCCTTTTTGCACCGGACGGCTCGACAAGGTTCCGACTTCTTCAGGCCGGATAATGAATTGGGTTTTATCGCTTGTAGCCGCTTGCTTTAATCTCGAAATTTCATTTTTTGTCAGCACTTCATTCGGATTAACTAACTCGCCCGAGCCGGCAACAATCATATTCCATGGAACAGTTATTTCATAATCGAAGTCACCATATTCGCAGTAAAACTCCCCATGGCCCAGGTAAGGCAAGGTGTTCCAGCCCCGCAAATCATCATAAACACACAGTCGCGGATACCATTGTGCCACATCGTAAATGGTACCTTTTTTTGTGGTTACCCGGCCTGTACGAAACTGCTTGTCGCTTATTTGAAACGAATATTCAATCTTAATTTTTGTTTGTCCTCCCCGGGCTTGAAGGGATTGGCCAAGCCTGATCTGCATCCGGGTGTCCGAAATAAGGTAGTTGGCTTCTACGGTTGAATTGCCAGCGAGAATTTTTACCGATTTAAACTTGAATCCATCGGTGCTGGTTGGCGTTTTTTGGGCATAACTACCATGCGAGCCTTCTTTAAATAAATTCTGTCCTAATTCCAGCCACAGGTAATCCAGTTTATCCGGACTGTTGTTGGTATAGGTAATCGTTTCAACTCCCGAAATTGTTTTTGCCACTGTATCCAGGGTTGCAGCGATAGCATAATCAGCTTTATTTTGCCAGTAGTCAGCCCCGGGATTTCCAGCAACGCTCCGGAAAGGCGATTCCGGAGAAATTAAACGATCGGAGTTGAATAACTGATGTTGATCGTAAATGCTTTCCTGTTGTGCCTGGGTTTGTCTTCCGTGAAAGACCATTAAAAACAGCATGCCTGCAAAAAGGTACCAAGTTTTCATAAGTGATCCATTCATGTTTTTTATATAAATTGTTTTTTGTTTTATACACTTATCCGTTACGCATTTATATATACTTTAATACCTGCAAAGGTGCATAAATACAACGAAATATTGAGGGCTTTGAATATTTTTTATCAATTTTAAATAGAAGCCAACGATTGAGGCAATGAAAAGTGGCGGTTTATAAACTGCACTTATGATACCCCTGCTTGCTGCAGGCAAGGTTACGCTATGTTGCAAATCCGCGCCAGCGGGGTTTACTCACCACACGAAAGGATTCGTGCGGTAGCGGAGGTATTCGTTTGCAAAGACGAGCCGGTTTTTACAAGAACCCAACTCAAACAACTGCCAAACGAATACCAGGATTTCTTCCTATCAAAAAAGATCTACTGGGTAAAGCCAGCAGGTCTTTTTTTTACTTTAAGTGAGGGAGTTGTGAAAAAAAGGATAATCAATTGAAGAAAAATTCTAATCAATCATACCTAAGAAATAGTTCAATTCTTTATCAGAAACATCTGCTTTTTCGGATTTATCGTAAATACAAAGCAGGAAAACGGAATTTTCAATTACCTGAACATGAGTAATGACTCTTGCACCACCTGATTTCCCTTTGCCTTTACTGGAAATCGCCAGGCGGATTTTATAACAGTTGTTATTGAGCGCAACTCCTTTTTCAGGATTGTCTTCCAATTCCTCAACTAATTTTGCATATTCAGCCTTTAACGAAGGGAATTTTTTGACCAATCGCTTAAGCTGCCTGTCGAATGGAGGAATAGTAAAAACATTATAATTCATGCAACAATTCTTTTGCAGGCCGGGCTTTAAATTTGCCTTCCTTAACAAGGTTCAGGTTTTCAACAGCCTCTTTTAGTTCTAATAATAACTGGGCCTTTTCGGGAGAAATGGGTTTGGCTTTCACAAATGAAAAACTTTTAAGGAGTTCCATGAAAAAAGCGGCTTTGTTATCTGGTATTTCTAACAGTACCTTCATCGGGATTTTTTTTACAAAGATAACCAATATCGAAAGAAAGTATGAATTCGGATTATTATAATTATAGCAAGAATACGTTCCCAACCTCGATATCGAAGAGGTCATTGGCTTTCATTCATTTTTATCAGTTGAAATGCCGCACGCGTCTGAAATAAGAGTCGAGTAGGCAAGGGCATTTCAGCCCAAGCCTCTCACAGAACCGTACGTGAACCTCTCGATTCATACGGCTCTTGTTATTCCAATCACTGTTTAAAACCAAACCTCCAATGTGCAAAT
>JBAZWY010000003.1:0-253357 GCA_041660125.1 Lentimicrobiaceae bacterium | reverse complement strand
ATACAAAAGAAGCTTGTCAGGTTGAATAAGAAAATAATCGACTTGCAAAACCAGCTTTTATATGTTCCTGAAAAACAAGTTTTTGCAACTACTTAGATAAAAGACAAAAGGACGAAATTAAAATCAAAAAAAAGATTTTACTTTAAGTGGTTATATATCCCAGCACATCAAAATAAAATGATGCCATTAAATGTCGTATCGGGTTCTTCTGCCAGCATCCTGTCCCTTCTATGTTGCAATCCAAAATTTTCTGCATAACCACACAATAGAAATAGATAAATTTCCATTTGAACACTTTTATGATGCTTTTCAAAGAAGCGGGCAAAAGCTGCCCGCTTCCTGTTGAAAAGAGTTTTTTGGTTTCCAATTCAAAAATACAATAAAAACATCCTTCTATCAACGAACAAATATTCTTGTCGCATATCCTTGTTTAATTTCTATTTATGAAAGCAGTAGCCTACGGGAAACGAATATCTTTTCAGAAATCGCAAGGGACGCATAACTGCTATTCAAATTGAAGGGTGTTTAAATTGTATGATTGTCTAAACTGATTTAATTTCATATGTTGTGTTATTTTTCAGTACATATCTTATCCTATTCAAAAGCTTTTTAGCTATTCACAATAAGATCTTACCCGGACACCAATGATTTTATATAAACTAAATTTTGTCTGAGGTATCAGGTTTATCCATCGATTTTTCTACCGGTAATGTGAAATAAAAGGATGAGCCTTTCCCTTCTATACTTTCAGCCCAGATTTTACCTCCGTGTTTTTTGACAAATTCCTTGCAAAGGAATAATCCCAGGCCTGTTCCGCTCTCATTTGCTGTTCCTTTTGTTGAATGTAGTTTACCATCAAAAAGTTTGTTTACAGTTTCCGGATTCATCCCGGTTCCGTTGTCGGTAACTGTAATTGTAACATTTGCTTTATCTTGATTAGCAGAAACATCAATTTTCCCGCCGGGGTTGGTGAATTTCACAGCGTTCGAAATCAGGTTTCGCAAAACAGTTTTTAACATATCAATATCAGCAAAAACAATTATATCCTCAGTTTTCGCAAAATTGACTTTTATGTTTTTTGAATCAGGATTAGGGAATATGGTTTCAATGATAGTAGTACAAAGATCTGTAAAGTTTAACTTTTGCCTTTCATAAGGAATTTTTCCCGATTGTGATCGCGTCCACATTAACAAGTCTTCCAGTAAAGTAAAAGCGTTTTGCGCTGATATATTGATATGATTTGCCAGATTCTCGGTTAATTCAACATCGGATTCATGAATACTTTCTATTAACAATTCCGATAAACCTAAAAGCCCGTTAAATGGACTTCGCAAATCGTGAGCAAGAATTGACATGAAAAGATCCTTATCGGCATTGAGTTGTAGCAAGTGTTTTAGTTCTTTATTAGCAGCATGTAACTCAGTTTCCCGTTTTTCTTTTTCTCCGATTTGAAATGCAAGTTCTTCATTAGCTTTATTGAGTGCCCGGTTTTTATGTTCTAATTGCGTTGTCCTGCTTTCCAGTGCTTTTTGGCTTTCTTTTTGAATTGTAAGATCAGTAAATATAATACTTACAACAGAAATATTTTCCAACAGAAAAGAATTTATAGTCATCAATACGGGTATCTTCTTGCTATCGGCTGCATATAAATAAAGTTCCTCTTTAAAAGCATTCGCCCGGCTTTTAAGCAAGGAAGCGAAGTGTTCTCTTGAAGAAGCATTAATAAACTTTTCGAAATTTGTTCCTAAAATTTTCTGCAAAGACAGGTTCATCAATTTCGCAAAATACGAATTGCAATACAGAATTATTCCGTCTTCATTAAGGGTTACCGCCCCTTCGTGCATTTTCTCGATTAAAATCCGGTAAGGTTTATCGGCTGTTTTGTCAGTATAAACATTAAGTCCTTTTTCGTTGGATTTAACCAAGGCATCGATATTCCACGCTTTAATTTGCTTATAAGCTTTCGAAACTTCGTCCAATTCCTTCCGGAGCGATTTATTTTTCTGATTTAACACTTCAGTTTCATCCTGAGGTTCAATGTTGTATTTTGCTCTCATACTGTCTGCTTATGAAATGATTTCAATGATTAATACCTAGTCCATTCAGGACCTTCTCTACATTTGACAAATCACCGATCATTCTAACTTCAGGTAATGGAGATTTTTTTACTAACACAGGTACTGCAAGTATATCTTCTGTAAGCGCAAGATCCGGTTGTTGGTAAATGTCAATTATCTCTAATTCATACCTGTCATTCAGATATTTCTCACATATAGCTTTAATATTTAATACTGCTTTGACAGAATTTGGTAAAATGCCAGTTACAAATAACCGGAGAATATATTCTTTCCGCCTGGCATTTATAGGTTCTGTTTTAACTTTCATAGCTTCAGTTATTTTTATCGGCATTATTTCTGGCTTAATTTCAAATCAAATGTTATATCAGAATTTTTTTATTCTGTATTCCTGCTATATGGAGTTATCTTTATCTCCAATGGATTCTTTTGAAGTTGCTAAATTTTCATGCTCCTTTATTTTTCTTCTGGAATCAGTTAAAGACTCCTTTTTGTTAATAACAATGGCGCTTAGATGAATTCCTTTGCTTGAAATATTAAACCTCCTTACCTCGTTTGAGTGGACCATACCCCGCGATTTCATTACACATAAACTTCGAGTGCGTTCAGCGTCAACCTCAATATCCTGTACCATCATCCAGGTATCGACCATGGACGAGATTCCTTCGTCGCTCGGGTTACGCTCTATTGATCCTACTGTGATGGCTGCAGTAAACAACACTGTAATCTTTTGGGTTTTTAAAAAATCGACAAATCGTGTAAGCATTGAACGGATATCGCTATTCGGGCCTTCGGTCATTAAATTTGTAATCGGATCGAGTATAACGACAGTAGGTTTTATTTCATGTATGATTTTTTTTATTGCCAGGAAATGCAATTCAAGATTCTGCAAAGTTGGCCTCGCATAGTAAAAAGTCAGTATTCCTGATTTAACCAGCGGCTCTAAATGAAACCCAATGGATGCCATATTTCGTATTACCTGGTTAGGAGCTTCTTCGAACGCGCAAAAAAGGCAGGTTTTTTTAACAGTACATACACTATGCGCAAATGAAGCCGCAATGCTGGTTTTTCCTGTGCCTGCTGTGCCTGATATCAGAATGCTGCTTCCGGCATAAAAGCCTTTTTTGCCAAGCATTTCGTCAAGGTCAGGTAAACCCGAAGAGATTCTTTTTGAACTTGATTCCTGTTGGAATGCTTGGCTTATAACAGGATAAACTGATATGCCGGTTTCATCTATTGTAAAAGGATATTCATTATTTCCATGAACAGAACCACGGTATTTAACAATCCGTAACCGCCTGGTTGCAATTTGATTGGTTAATCGGTTATCTAATACGATAACACAATCGGCAACGTATTCAATTATGCCTTTACGTGTAAGAAACGGATCTCCGATTTCGGAAGTAATTATTGCTGTTACTTCCATCTTTTTTAACCAGGCGATAAGCCTTAAAAATTCGGAACGAAGTATTTTTTCATCGAGGCCATAAAAAAGTTTATCCAGCGAATCGAGTACTACCCGCTTTGCATTTACTTTATAAATTGCCTGTTCGAGCCTTATAAATAAGCCTTCGAGATCGTACATGCCGGTTTCCACCATTTCATCAGGGCTAAGTCTCACATGTTCTATGTATATTTTATTATTTGCCAGGTGTTTTTCAAGGTCGAAGCCTAAGGATTTTACGTTAAGCACCAGTTCATCTTTTTTTTCTTCAAATGCCATGAATACGGCCGGTTCATCAAACAAAACAATTCCATTTACAATGAATTCCATTGCCAGGATGGTTTTTCCACATCCGGTATCACCCAACAATAAAGTTGAACGGTTTTTAGGTAATCCTCCGCTTGTAATTTCATCCAACCCTTGAATCCCGGTTTTAGATTTGGGGAATTTAAAATTATTGGAACCAGTTATTGTAACATTTCGTGGCTTCATACTAATGAATTATTAAAATTTTTAGCATTGTTTTGATTTTAAACCAGTTATAGTCATAGGATTTTGGACTGTGACAAATCAAAGGTACTTCATAAGGCGCGTAAGGGTATTACATAATTATAGCATTGATTTACATAATTCACACTTTTGTATATGGCCGAAATACGGTGGCTGAAATAAAAACATCATAAGGACTTAACCTGCATTATTCATGCAGAAGATAAAAGACAAAAGTAAAGAGGTAAAAGTCAGGCACTTGTAAGCCATTTTTATAATTTATTTTGTAAAGACGATTTTTGTAATTGCTTTTCATAATGTTTTGATCCTTTTATCTTTAGCCTTTTATCTTTTGTCTTTATTGAAGTTTAGGAATTATTCAAGTTAAACAAGTTAAAATAGGGCCCGGCACCATTTTCTTCATGATTTACTCCTTTCGGATCGTTCAATAAAGCTGTAACTTTACATTTCAGCTTTAAAAATGAAATCAGAACATATAAAATCAAATAATAGCCATCCTATACGCAAGATCATCCTTTGGAGTGGATTCACCGTTGTTGTTTGTTTTTCAGTTTTTGCATTCTGGAGTTTCAACCAGATCCTGACAAATGCTCTGCTCCGAAGTTTCAATTCCAATGCTATCTCTGATGTATATGAACTGAAGTTTGAAAAACTCAGGATAAATATCGTTCAGGGTAATATCACCGTAAAAAATGTGGTAATTCAACAGCGGCAGAAACCTCTGTATAACTATCCTTATATCAATAGTTCATTCCGCCTCACAACCAGAGAAATACATCTGAAGAATGTTGAACTTTTAACCTTATTTAAATCAAGCAAACTCAGGCTTTCAAAGATTGAAATCGTAAAGCCCGAAATACAGGTTATATTAACAGGCGAAAAGAATATTATGCTGCCTTTTGCAGACTCAACTGCAGTTAAAAATTTAGAGATTAAAGACCTCAAAAGATTTATTGATTCCTATTTTCTTGAGGAATTCAAACTGATTGATGCATCTTTTCATATTACAAACACATGGAAACACAGGGAATTCAAAGTAGCTAAACTGAATATTTCACTCAGTGATCTGATGATTAACCAGCAACCGGGCCGGGATTTATTGTCATTTAAAAAAGTCAGCCTCCGGATTGGTGAAGTTTCGGGTCAGATGCAGAAAGAAGCTTTCAAGGATGTTCAGCTCAAAAATTTCAGCCTGAATATCGAATCGCTTAATATTCAAAAATCGATAGATACACTGATTTATCATTTCGGCAATTTCAATACCGGAATGAAAGACCTTGATATTCTGACGAAGGATAGCGTATTCCGGATAACAGCTCAATCAATTGATCTCTCCTATCTGAACAAGTCCTTAAAGCTGAGTAATCTTTCGTTCAAGCCAAATATCAGCCGGGCTTCCCTGCAAAAAAGATACGATTACCTGATTCCACAGTTTTCGGGTACTATCGGTACAATGAACATGCTGAATGTTAATTTCGATTCCCTTATTTACCAGAACAAATTATTTGCCGATACTATTGATATCAACAAAGTAGAGGCCTCTGTATTCAAGGACAAAACAAAACCAATTGATAAAACTCGCTTTCCTGAGTATCCCGGGCAACTGATTTCACACATTCCTATCCCGCTATTGATAAAGTATATTAAGGCAACTGATGTAAATATCGTTAACATTGAACGAAAATCTGACGGAAAGACTGCAAAGATTAATATTCAACATGGGACTGTGGAATTGGAAAATTTCACCAATCTGCCTATTGATAAAATGCTCACACTGAACGTGGAAGCAATTATCGAGAACAAAGCTCATTTCAGCTTAAAATTAGCATTCGATTACCTGGAACCGAAATTTAGTTTTAGTGGAATAGTTGGTAATTTTAATATGCCCGACTTAAATCTGTTTATCCAATCCTATCTTCCTGTTACAATTAAAAAAGGCACAAGCGATGGAATTACTTTCTCAGGTAAAGCCGACAGAACTCATGCTACCGGGGAAATGAAATTTTTATTTCATGACCTGGATATTGATATGCAACTGAGTGATAAAACGAAATGGCAGAATTCAATCATTTCTTTTGCCGCCAACACTTTTCTGATTAACAGTAATCCTACTAAAGCCGGTCAACCGCCACGAATCGTGCAGTTTAGTGCCGACAGGGATATGAACAAGGGGTTTATCAACATTATTCTGAAGTCATTCTTTTCAGGAATGAAAGAAACCATGATCTTATCGAAGGAAAACAGGAAGACTTTCCGGGAGACTAAAAAAGAAAAGAAACTGCCGGATAAATAATAACCCGTCAAAAAATGTTTTCAACACTTTATTTCTGTCCTTTTTTGTAGGGTCTGCTGAAAAACTCAGCCATTAGATTAAATGGATTTAGCTTGATTAATTCCTAAACTTCAAAAAAGACAAAAGATAAAAGGATAGAGACAAAAGGATCAAAACATTATGAAGACAATCATAAAAATCATCTTTACAAAATAAATTATGAAAATGGTTTGCAACTGCCTGATTTTTATCTTTTTACTTTTATCTTCTGCACGAATAATATAGTTTAGGTTTCAGTGCGCTGCACCTCATATAAATACTATATTTTTCCTGACTACAAATGTAACGCCACTCTGTGGCTTCATATACGATCCTTTTATGCAATAAATAAAGGTGCAGAGCACCGTAATCTTTGTAGGGAAATAGAAAAATAAAACAAAAGGTGCAGCGCACCGAAATCTTCGATGCAATGATTTTAGCTTATGCTATGAAATAACCGTGCATTCAAAAATAAAATACGACTATCTGTTTTGTTGATTATGTGGATGATATGCGTTTTTCAGCAGTCCCTAAGTATAAGTGAGTGAGCAGGAATAATCATCAACACAAATCAATGCTGCCACAAAATACGGGAAATTTCAAGCGGAACCGAAACATCTGAAAGGTAAGGAATTAGCCTGGCTGTATAATCCGATGCCGGTCGTGAAGCAGCCACCGATGCAGAATACGTATATGCGTTTGTGAAACTTTTTGTTTTCGTAAGGCATGTCATCACCCTTACCTCCGGACCTTCTCCATTAAGACCATCTGCAAAAAGTTCAACATGCACCGTATCCGGGTCAAGGTCGTTTAAAAACACATCCACTTCGAATTTATGCTGGGCTGCCACTACTTCGGACTTTACTTCACCAAAATGGATCGAATCCCATTTTTGTTCAAGATTTTTCAACTGCTCAACTAACAATTTTGCTTTTGCACCTTTATTGTAAGCGCGCTCAAGATATGCATTTGCAGCCGGCAGATAGTGTTGTTCGGTATATTCACGAACCGTGCGGTCGGCAGAGAATCGCGGAGTTAGTTGTGCCATACTTTCACGCATACGGGCAATCCAGGCAGCGGGAATTCCCTTTTCGTTGCGGTTGTAAAACTCAGGTATAACTTCCTGTTCAAGGATAGTATAAAGTTGTTCGGCTTCCCTGGCATCCCAATACGGATCGTCACCGTGTTCCCTGCCATCTCCCAAAGCCCATCCAATTTCGGGTTTGTAGGCTTCGGCCCACCATCCATCCAGTTCCGAGAGATTAATGCCTCCGTTTACCAGTACTTTCATGCCGCTGGTTCCACTGGCTTCCCACGGGCGACGAGGTGTATTAATCCATACATCCACTCCCTGCACCAGGTTCTCGGATATTTGCATATCATAATCAGCAAGAAATATCACAGGCGGATGAACAGAATGCTGCCCGATAAACTGAATCCATTCCCTGATTAAATCTCTGCCCTGCTGATCGGCAGGATGGGCTTTGCCTGCAAGGATTAGTTGTACCGGAAACTTTTGGTTTGTTAGTAATTTCAATAACCGTTGCGGGTCGTGCAGCAACAAATTAGGCCGTTTGTATGTCGCAAAACGCCTGGCAAAGCCAAGTGTCAGAATATCGGGATCAAATAAATGCCTGGCCTGTTCAATTAAATCGGGAGTAGAGCCTGAACCCGTTAATTGCCGGGTAAAATGTTCCCTGGCAAATTTGATGAGTGCCTTGTTTGCATTGGTGCGCATTTCCCATAGTCTTTCGTCGGAAACACGGCGGATACCCGTTTCGAGGGTTTTGCACATTCCCAGCCAACGTTCTTTACCACATGCTTCCGTCCATATTTCATCAGCTTCTTTGGAATCCCATGTTGGCATATGAACGCCATTGGTAATATACCCGACAGGTATTTCGCTTGCCGGCCATTTCGGGAAAATGGGCTCAAAAATATGCCGGCTTACTTCTCCATGCAGGCGGCTAACGCCGTTAATTGCCCCGCTTCCGCGAATAGCCAGGTAAGCCATATTGAACATCTCCAAGTCGTTATTCGGATCCTTTCGTCCTAATGCTAACAATTGCTGATGTGAAATGCCAAGTTTTTGCACAGCGTATTCACCGAGGTACTGTTTGATAAGAGATGAAGGGAAAAGGTCGAACCCGGCAGCTACTGCCGTATGCGTGGTAAAAAGGTTGCCGGCCCTGGTAGCAGCCAGGGCAACATTAAAAGGTTGCCCGGTATCTTTCATAAAAGTATAGGCGCGTTCCAATATGGCAAATGCGGCATGACCTTCGTTGAGATGGCATACCTGTGGCTGAATGCCAAGCTCCTGAAGCAGTCGCCAGCCTCCGATTCCGAGCACCATTTCCTGTT
The DNA here is from genome assembly GCA_041660125.1 of Lentimicrobiaceae bacterium. GTDB lineage: Bacteria > Bacteroidota > Bacteroidia > Bacteroidales > UBA4417 > UBA4417. The sequence goes on along the minus strand of JBAZWY010000003.1, from coordinate 244,656 downwards.
TCAGCCGGAGTTCAGATCCTCCCCCGTATAATTCGCTGGTTATTCCCCTGTGGGCAGGTAAATTTGCTGCATCGTTGCTATCCAACAAATAAAGCTTTATCCGGCCAACCTGAACCTGCCATGCACGCAGCCAAACAGAATAACCCGGCAAAGCAACCTCGAGGCGCAGCCATTCACCGTTAGCCTGGCGCAATGGGGTAACGGGTAACTGTCCAGGGTCGTTAAACGGGAAAAGGGCTTGCTGCATCCCGTTATTATCAATTTCCTGGCGGAAATAGCCTTGCTGGTAAAGGAGGCCAATGCCTGTTACAGGAACGCCCAGGTCGCTGGCAGTTTTTAGCTGATCGCCGGCTACGTTACCCAATCCACCCGAATAAATAGGCAGCGCTTCACTTAACATAAATTCCATGCTAAAATAAGCAACACTCGTTAACGGAGCTTTTGGAAAAGTTTGTCCAAACCATGCGGGTGAATTGTTAGCCTCGATCCGTGACTTTACCAGGGTATCAATTTTATCGCGGAACAACGGGTCATTCATCACGGACTGAAACTGATCGCGGGAAACAGTTTGCAAAACGATCCATGGACTATGAGTAAGATCCCAAAGATCAGGATCAAGCCTTCGCCAGACTTCATCGGCTGAATGGTCCCATGACCAGCGCAAATCGAGCGCAAGTTCAGTAAGGGAATCAAAGCCCTCCATATTGGCAGGTAAAGAACTATATACAGGTTTCATATTGTTCGGTTTTATTTTCATGGCTTTTTGGATTTTTCTATTTCGGGGATTAAGCTCCAAACATTGTCAATTCGTAAGTTTTAAAAAGCCCAAAGCCCCAAATTCCAAGTCCCAAATTCCAGGGGAAAAATAAAATATACTCCCTGTTTAATCCTGGTAAGATACTGAGATTTGAAATTTGAATCTGGGGTTTGGATGATATGAAGTATTGTTAATAGTAAACATTCAATCCACTCATGATAATGCGGTGTTTAAAATAAAAGATGAAACAGGCTAAAGAAACCGAATAATACGTATCATTTCATCCTTAGTCTTACGGAGTTTATACCCTATCATTTGTAACATGTCTCTTTTGCTGATGGTTTGCTGTAACTGCAAATCCGCTTCTGTAAGTTCCGGGAATCTTTGTTTAAGTTTGCTTTGAAGTTCGTTCAAAGGGATTGAATTTACTATCTCTTCCATAGCTTTTGGTTTTAGGTGAAAATGAGAGTAAATAATTTATATAGATTCAGTTTTGAGTTTGATTAATAAATAATGATTTTTAAAAAACAGGGAATGGATTCAGAATAGAACAAGCACTTTTGTGAGTGAAACAAGAAGGATTAGCTGGACAAAGCATTACCGGAAATTTTCCAGGCCGGAGGAATATCTAATTTGGGTTTTTAGATTTATTTCATCTTGTTTTTTTAACTTCTTTTAATTTAGTTTTATGCTACAAATTTAGAACGACCCATTAAATTAAGTATTGCATAATTCAGTGAAAGTGTTACATAATTAACACTTTTTCTGAACTTCGATATTACTTTATCAAATTACGCAAAAATATAGCTTCATGTCAGAAAATGCTTATTAATGTTTTCAACATTAAAGGCGACCCAATGGGCCGCCTTTAATGAGAAGAATTATCAATTTATTACACGCGCTCAGCCTTTCTGGCCTGAGTTTGCATTTGTGTTAAAACCGATATCCTAGTGAAAGACCGAAACCCGTATTTTTAGTTATGGATTTATCAACAGGGAATTCTTTATATTCAGGATGAATATTTAGCATGCCAAATTGGGTATCCAGTTGCATGAATATTCCGCTTGCCATTTCGTATCCGGCAAAAATGTTTGCTCCAGCATCAAATGCTTTGTAATAGACTAAATCGGGATCACCTGCCTCAACAATATTTTGGAATTTTATTTTATTCTCAACAGTGGCAGAGCTCCCTTTGGTTATTACCTTTCCCCCAATACCATAACCAAGGTATGGCCCAAAGCCCAGCATTACAAATCCGTTACCCAGGGCAGCCCTGTAAACCAAATTCAAAGGTATTTCAATATAACTGAGTTTGGTTGTACTTGTTGATTCAACACTCTTATTTTTCATTCCTTTGGTTGAAAACAGAACTCCGGTTTGAAAATAGAACTCCGGCGCAATAGGTATCTGTACATTCATACCGCCATGGAAGCCCATTAGCATATCATTTTCAAGTTTGTCACCGTTGAATGCTTTTCCGTTTAGATTCTGGAAATTTACACCGCCAATAAAAGCAAAGGAGATTTTCGATCGATCAGTAGTTTGAGCCATTGCGAAAGTCGCAGCAAACACAAAGATTATTAAAGTGAAAAATAGTTTGGTTTTCATATTGTTTAATTTTAGATTTTTAAATTTTTCTTAAAAATTTTACCAGTTAGAATCCTACAAATTCAGTACTACAGTTTTTCTGCTAAATATATCTTGTCTTTCAATTTATTTAACAAAACAAAAGTATGTTCCTTAATGTGAGTGTTCCTTACATAACTTTTAATATAAGTTACGTAATTCACACATGATAGAATTTCAATAAACATTAATTAAAAAAGGCAACCCACCGGGATCGCCTTTTAAAAGAAAAATCATGTACTGTATTATGGTTTTACCACTGTATTCATTTGAAGCGTTACAGCAGTCTGAGCTAACATTCTACCATTTATTGAAGCGCCGGTCTGTAAATTAATACCTGTTTGACTTAAAATATTCCCCTCAAAATGGCTGGTTGTCCCTACAGTAACTGCACCGGATGTTACCCAGAAAATATTTTTTGCCTGAGCTCCACCAGTTAAAGTAAGCCTCACTGCTGAACTCATTTTAAGCGTACCGGCAATCTGGAAGATAAAGATATCAGTTTCGCTGCCCGAAATTGTAACATCCGTTGGGATGACAACGGCACTGGTCCATTTATACAAACCGGGAGTAAGTGTTTTCCCACCAATATTTCCGGCACCCAAATTCAGGAAATCAGGGTTCGAACGTCCTGCTGCGTCAGTGTATGCGGTTTGCATATCAAGTACAGCAATACCTAACCTGGTAGCATTAGTTACCCTGCATGGAAGTGGACCGGCAGCATCAACGGTATAAATTGTCCCGGTTACTTCATCACATTTCAGCAGAAGAGCAGCACCAGTAATTGGGCTTGTTCCAACATCACCTAAAACTGATGATTTATAAACATCTGTAATTCCTGTTTTCGAAAGAATTACAAAATCACCTGCAAGCCCAAGATTTACTATGTTTGGTGCCTGAAGGGCAGATGTATTTTTAAGTGTTGATACTTCTGATAATGAATTCGTGTTCGTGTCTTTTTCACAGCCGTACATAAGTCCTGCTATCAGGATTGCTGCGAAAGGAAGTAATTTAATTAGTTTCATTTTATTTAGTTTAGATTGTGACAGTATTGTCATGACGCAAAAGTGCGTCCTTAATTATGCAATAAGTTACACTATTCGTGATAAGTGTTACATCATTCACATATTTATTGTTTTACTGGTGATATTTCACTAGCGTTTTTACAAAGAGGTTATCCCGACTTTGGGACAACCCTGTATCCTAATTCATCTTATTTTTAAAATGTTTCAGGATTATATCCTGTAATTCAAGATCTGAAATAGATTTTGAAATATAATCATTGCAACCTGCTTTAATTGACTTTTGTCTGTTGCCGGTTGATACAGAAGCAATTTGCCCGATTATTATAACTTTATCATTGAAAGCCCGGATTTGTTGGGTTGCTTCATATCCACAATACAGGCATTTGAATATCATCATCACCAGATCTATATCAGAGTGTTTGTGACATTTATCGATTGCCTTAACCCTGGTTTTTGCTTTCAGAATCTGACAGGCAAACGTTTCGACTCCAATCGACACATTAACTTGCCCGATGTTTCATGGTATTCGACATTAATATTTTAAGGACAATAGGTTGACTGATAGTTACAGCAGCCATAGAAGGCTTTTGGGCAAATGTTTTATCTTTCTTGTCAGTGTGTAATGGAATGGTAAAATAAAATGTTGTTCCATTTTTCCCATCGCTTTCTAACCAAATTTTTCCTCCCAGCAATTCTACATATGCTTTGGCAATGGACAAGCCTAAACCGGCCCCTTGAAATGCAAGTTTGTCAGAAATATCGGACTGCACGAACCTTTCAAATACCGCCTCCTGCCTGTCAGGAGGGATTCCTATGCCTGTGTCCTTTACAAAAAACTCAAGGTATTTGCCTTTTATATCGAAACCAATTTCTATATAACCATGACTGGTAAATTTAATGGCATTCTTAACAATATTGGTAAGGATAGCAAATATTTTTTCGCGATCCGTTTTGATGATAACATTATTTAAATTTACCGGACTAGTATAGATGAGCTGCATTCCTTTCCTCTCCACTTCAGGTTTAAAGCAATTATAACTGTATTCGACCTGCTCAATAATATTTGACTCCTTCAGATTAATTTCCATCAGTCCCGATTCTATTTTCGAAATATCAACAATGTTATTGATGATATTGAGCATACGGGCGCCGCTCTTTTCAATAATTTCAATATACTCCTGCTGTGTGGCTCCTGTAAGACCAGGCTCTTTCAGCAAGTTTGAAAAGCCTAAGATCCCGTTCATCGGAGTCCTGATTTCGTGCGACATATTGGCAAGGAATGCAGATTTAAGCCGGTCGCTTTCTTCAGCTCTTTCTTTGGCAATAATTAGATTCTTATCAGCAAGTTTGCGTTCAGTAATATCGTGGATATTGCATTGGATTACCTCATGCTGGCACTCCGTGTAAACATTGCTGACAAACTCAACATTGATTTTGCGACCGCTAGCTGTTTCGAGTGGTAAATTATCATAGTGCACATATTCTTTATGCTTAAACTCCAGGAATTTTTCCTTATCTGCGGCTACATCTTTAAAAAAAACTATTTCCCAGATTTCTTTTTCAATAAATTGTTCCTTTGAATACCCCAGTAACTCAATTAAAAATGGATTCACATCTTTAATCATTCCTGTTTCAGCATCAAGTATAAGAATTCCATCCTTTGCTGTTTCAAAAAGGCGTCTGTAACGGGCTTCTGAATCTTTCAGTGAGTCCCGTGCTATTGTGCTTGTAGCAGCATACGTATCGCACACTTCCATAAGGGTTGTGTGTTTCTTTTGGATTTCCTTTAACCTGGCTATGAGTTCTTCTTTGGATTTGTCCCTGTAAGTCATGATTGTAATTATTTTAGCAGGCTTATGCGATGTATTTGATAAGAACCAACAGAAAACAGGTTATAAACCTGTAATTATTTCCTGCATCTCTTCCTTGGTCTTGCCAAGTTTATATTCAACCATACGTAACATATCCTGTTGCAACGGTTCCTGATATTCTAAATCAGCATCAGTAAGTTCGGGATATTTAGTCTTTAATCTGGTCTGAAGTTCGCGCCAATGATCGGAGGTTGTTAATTCTTTCATTTTAGTTGGCATTTAGTGGTTTATAAAAAGATTTAATACGAATACGATCAGTCATTATTTATCGAATAGTGAGAAATATCCCAATATTTGCAGGACTTTCAGACTTTTAATAGGGTAAAAAATAATTGCGTGGATCTGAATCGGAAATTCAACAATTACCTGGTAAATATTCTGACTTTATTGTGATTTCCCGAAAGAATCTTATGGTGAGGGAACGGGACAAAATTACGTTGCATCAAAACTGAAAGCATTACATGATTCAGGTTAATACTTACATGATTCACTCATGTTCTGTTAATCCAGGTGGTTATTTGACCATCTCTGTCGGGAAAAAGAAGTTTGCCTTCTTTAAGAGAAGAGATTAAGGTTATTACACTTTTCAAATCAGACTAAATTGAATGTTTGGAAAACCCTTTATTATATGCAATCATGCATCAATAATAAAACTGCTTTTTGTTTCCATTTATCAGATTATTCCCGGTATTTTACCTTCAGGATAATAACAGGAGGAACAGGTTAAAGAAGGTTAATGATATGTAACATCTCATTTTTAGTCTTCCGGAGCTTATATCCGATCATTTGTAACATATCTTTTTTACTGGTTTGCTGTAACTGCAGATCAGCATCCGTCAGTTCCGGGAATTTCTGTTTCAGCTTGGTTTGAAGTTCATTCAAAGGGCCTGAATTTACTGTTTTTTTCATGATAATTAATTTTAAGTGATAATGAGAGTAAAATAGGTTTCATAGAGATAGAGATAGAACTGGATTTGATTATTGATAAAGTGATTATAAAAATTACCGGCAGATATATTTGGATTTGAAAAGTGGTATGATACATGCATATAGCCAGCCAAAATACCCGTACATAGGATTACCGGTAATTGCCAGGTTACATGAAATGTGGATTCCCTGGCTTTTAGATTTATTTTATCCGGCTTAATTTTAAATGCTCCGGATAATTATAAGTCCTATATATTGAGAACGTTATAATGAGTAGAGTATTGCAAAAATCCTTGAAAGTATTCTCATTACTTCCGGGCAGTCTTTTATAAACTGTTTAACTTTGAATACAGACGGTAGTTTTACTTGTTTACAGAAGTTATTTTTTAATAGTAGCACGTGAAATCTCAATACCTGAAGGATAGGAAACGTCGCCTTTGTCCTCAGCAGTAATAAAAATTTCAACAGGATTAAATGATGTTAATGTTTCCAAAGTTGCCGTTTTATTGTTTTTACTTTTCAACTGTCCAATATTTTTCACACCATTATCACTTGTTGTAATCCATACAACATAGGTATTTTTCGGTGGTGTAAGTCTTTCGGCACTTGCTAAATGGTTCGCTGTAACAGAAATTACATGATTGTTGCTTTTATCCAGTTTTACATTAGCCGTTATTTCGGCTCCCGGTGTTACGCTTGATATCGGAAATTTTGTTGTTAAAGTACATGCAGCCACCAGAAACATCAAAACCAAACTCAGAATTACGTTTTTGATTGTTTTCATTTTTTCATGAATTGAAATTTGAATTCCTACTCTCAGGCTTTTCGGATTCTGCCCCTTTAAAATGTGAGGTCATTTAATAATCAGGGTTTTATCCTAGTTTATACAGTGATATTAGAAAGATAGGGTCCGTTTGATTAAACCATACAAAGATATAGTGCAATGGCAGGGGAAAGTGTTACACAATTTTTAGAATAAGTTATATCATTCACACATTTTTTTAAAAGCGTAAAAACAACAGGATGAATAGCAAAAGAGTGCTGCTAATTCAGCAGCACTCTTAGAAATGACTGGTAATTTTATTCTTATTCCTGATCGTTTTGCTGGAAATAATTTACAACAATGGTTGCTTATATTTTTTCAGCATAGATTTATAAATTGGGATCGGGATGAATCGGATCTCAGGTACTACATCCTATCCATGTACCAATTTAATGTTTTTTCGATTTTGCGGGTATGAAAAATAGTACTCATCGATTGTTGTAACCGTATAAAAGCCGTTTCGCTTTTTACCACATAATCCGAAGCTTTGTGAAGCATGCAATCAATTGCCACTTCAATTTTATCCTGCGACGAGAGCATTACCACGGGAATATCCGAATTGAACGCTTTAATCTTATCCAGTGTAACTATTCCGTTCATCGCTGTTTTATCAATACCGTCCAGGTAATAATCTAAAATGATAATATCAGGGTTGTGCGAAAGATTTGCGATGCAAAGCTCGCCGGTAGCATAGGTTTCGATAATAAAATCGGCATGTTCCAGCAATTCTATTTCCAGTAATTTCAAATACAGGGCATCATCATCTACCAGGAAAATCTTAATTTTTTTCTCTTTACTCATCAGTTTGCGTTTTTAATCATAGTGTATTCAGCCTCTAATTCCACACATGCCTGTGTACAGACTGTATCAATTTGCAGAACAAGGTCGTATATTCCTTCGGACTGTTGCTGGTTTTTAGCAAAGTCCTGTACCTTTTTAGCCATATTTTCGTAATCTATACTGATTCCCATTATGGCAAATGATGGAATCATTTTATGTACAGAAGCGTATAACGAACTCCAGTCTTTTTCTTTCCAGCTTTTTTTCATTACGCTGATCAATGGCGGAGTTTGTTCGATGTACAGCGAAATCATTTCCATCATTAATACAGGATTCGCTTTGGTACGCGTAATCAGGTAGTGCAAATCGGTGTATTTTAATGCTTTAGCTTCAGCATGTTCAACCTCCTTGCCATTGTTACCATTATTGTCAATATTACCGTCAATAAGCATGGCTTTTTTATATTCACCTACTATTTTACTGTACAACAATTTTTCGTCAACAGGCTTTGCGATGTAATCGTTCATTCCAACCGCTTTGCATTTGGCAAGGTCAACGGTGGTTACGTCGGCTGTTAATGCAATGATCGGAATGCCTGATTTCATTTCGTTACGGATATAATCAGTGGCTTCAAATCCATTCATTTCGGGCATCTGCAGGTCCATTAAAATAACATCGTACTTATTGGATTGCAGTTTTTCGATAGCTATTTTCCCGTTACCGGCAACCTCGCATTGAAATCCGAATTCATCCAGAAGTGTTCGCATCAATAACTGATTGAGCGCAATATCTTCAACTACTAAAACTCTTATCTCATTAATATCAGTGTCGAATTCTATCAGAACATCGTCAAGATCAGCATTCGCCTTGGTTTTCAGAAAATCGAGTACAAAGCCAAAGCTTGAGCCTTCGTTAAGTTTACTTTCAACTGTAATGCTTCCATCCTGTGCTTCGACCAATTGCCTTACAATGGCAAGCCCTAATCCGGTTCCTCCATATAAACGTGAAGTGCCGCTTGATGCTTGCTGAAAATTATCGAATATCTTTTCTATTTTATTCTGCGCAATTCCTATGCCAGTATCTTTGACAGTAAATGCAACAGTTGCTTTGGTGTCGTCCTGTTTCAATAAACGAACACTTACCGTGATTTTGCCTTTGTTAGTAAACTTCACTGCGTTACTTACCAGGTTTAGGATAATCTGGTGCAGGCGTACCGGGTCGCCAACCAATACATCAGGAATATTAGAGTCGTATTCCTTAACCAGTTCAATATTCTTTTCCCTGATTTTGGGTTCGAACAAATGAAGCATGGCCGAAATAGACATCGCCATTTTAAACGGTGTTTGCTCAAAAACCATTTTCCCGGCATCTACCTTTGCCAGGTCGAGTATATCGTTGATAAGAACAATTAATGCATCGCCACTCAGTTTTATAGCCTGCAGGTATTCTTTTTGTTTTGATGATGTATCTGTTTTGAGCAATACTTTCGTAAAACCGATAATCGCGTTCATCGGAGTACGTATTTCGTGGCTCATATTCGAGAGAAACTGCTGCTTGGCTTTCACGGCTGTTTCGGCTACCAGTGTTGCACTTTCGGCTTTTAGCTTTGCTTCTTCAGCAATTCCAACAGCAAGCTCAGCAAAAACAATAGCTTCGGTTAATTCGGTTGCAATACGTTTCTGGTCGGTTATATCACGGGCAACTATTACTACGCCCAGTACTTTCCCTTTATCATCTTTATAAACCGATCCGTTACAGAGCACATCCACATTTATGCCATCAGTAATAGTTAAGGGGAAATCGGCGATAAATCCTTGGTCGAAAACCTCTTTATATGCTTTGCGAGCTTGAGCTGGTTCCGAAAAGTAGTTAAAAAAGTCGCTGCCAAGTATTTCCTTGCGTGATACACCTGTAACCTTTTCTGTTGCCTCATTCATATCGGTAACTTTCCCTTCGGTGTTAACAGTAAACATTGGATCGCGGCTGGCTTCGATCAGGCTGAGTGAGTATTGAGACGATAAGCGTAAATTTTCGGAAATTGCTTCAAGTTCAACATTTACAATGGATTGTTTTTCTTTTTCCCTGATTTGATAAAGGAGTTCTTTATCAGCAATAATCAACTCTGCTGCCCGTTTTCCTTTTTCCTCACTTTGAAAGGTTAGTTCTTCATTAGCGAGGATTAGCTCTGCTGCACGTTTTTCTTTCTCCTGGTTTTGAAAGAGAAGTTCTTTATTGGCAACCACTAATTCGGCTGCACGTTTTTCTTTCTCCTCATTTTGAAAGGCAAGTTCTTTATTGGCTACAATCAGTTCCGCAGCCCGTTTTTCTTTGACTTCGTTTTGAAAAGCAAGTTCAGTGTTTGCAATAACCAGCTCTGCTGCCCGTTTTTCTTTTTCATCGTTTTGAAAAGCCAATTCCTTGTTCGCTATTCCTAGCTCTGATGCCCGATTTTCTTTTTCCTCGTTTTGAAAGGCAAGTTCTTTGTTGGCAATACTTAATTCCTGAGCCCGTTTTTCTTTTTCTTCATTTTGAAAAGCAAGTTCTTTGTTGGCAATACTTAATTCGTCCGCACGTTTTTCCTTTTCTTCATTTTGAAAGGCAAGTTCCTTATTGACATTTCTCAACTCCATTGCCAATTTTTGCTCGGCTATATCCCTGGCTACAATTACAACTCCCAGCACATTGCCGGCAGCATCTTTGTAAACCGAACCATTGAATGAAACATCAGTAAGTTTTCCTTCCTTATGGCGAAGGGTAAGAGGCTTATCGGCAACAGATCCATTGGCAAAAACTTCCTGGTACACTTCACGTGCTTTCTGAGGTTCGGTAAAATAAGTAAAGAAGTCGGTATCCGTGAGTTCTCCGCGTGTTAAGCCAGTTATATTAGCAGTGGCTTCATTCATATCGGTTATCTTACCTTCGGTATTTATGGTAACCAAGGGGTCAAGACTCGCTTCGATAAGACTAAGAGAATAATTAGAAAGTAATTGCTGAGAAGCGGTGTGTGCTTCCAACTCAATATTTCTTATGCGCTGATTTTTTAAGATTATAAATACAAGAACAAAAATGAAAATAATGAAAATCAGGAGCAGCAGCAATATCAATTGCGAATAATCATTGCTTCTTTCACTTTCTAATCTTCTTTCATTCAGCAAACTAAATTCTTCTGCATTGATAGCTGCGATGATGTTTCTGACCTTATCCGTCTGATTTTTGATTTCTTCAATGGTTTTTATTTTCTCCCCGCCATTTAATTCATTTTTCATCTGTAGTGCAATTGCAGCTTGTGTATAAGCCAATCTTTCTTCTACAGTTACTTTCAATGAGTAAACACGTATTCTTTGATTCGGATTGTTAAAAATGTATTTAGCCAGATCATCTATATCTGAGTTAATTCTTTTGGAACCCTCATAATAAGGCTGCAAGTAAACCTTATCCCCGGATAATAAAAAACCCCTTAATCCTGTTTCAATATTAAGAATATCCAACAGGACTGTGTTACTCTTTCGCAGCGCTTCCTGTGTGTGCACCACTAATTCACTGTTTGCTTTTACTTTTTGGGTATTATAATAAAAACTTACCACTACCGATACAAGTATAATGGCGGCAAAGAATAGGAAGAGTGTTATTTTTTTTTCTGCCAGGAATTTCATGTTTGACTTAGAGTTAATTTGAGATGTATTAGAGCGTTGTGGGAATTGAGGGTATTATGGTTTCTAGTTTCTGATTTCTGGTTTCTGGTTTCAGTGTTTCCGATGAAGAGTTTCAAGTTTCGGGAATCTGTCACGCCGAGCGTTAAAGAAAGGACTTCAGGTTTAAGAGATTTATAATGTGATACCTGACTTTCACAGTTTGGCAACTTGAAACTCTGAAACCAGAAACTATTCTGTATTCCCGATATCTTCAATCGGACTACGTCTTTTATCCTTCAATTGTTTAAAATGAGAAGGCGTAAGGCCTGTAACTTTCTTAAATTGATTGCTTAAATGTGCTACACTGCTGTAATGCATCATCCAGGCTATTTCGGTAAGATTTACTTCATCGTAAATAATCAGCTCTTTTACTCTTTCTATCTTATGCGAAATGATGAATTTTTCAATGGTAGTTCCTTCCACATCAGAGAATAAATTCGCCATATACGTATAATCGTGATTCAGTTTTTCGCTTAAGTAATCCGAAAAATTATTTTTTGGGAGTTCATCGGTATAATGAACCATTTCGACAATTACGGCTTTTATTTTTTCGATAAGAACAGCTTTCTTGTCGTCCATCAGTTCCAGTCCTGATTGGTGCAAAGCTATACGTATTTGATTGCGCTGCTCTGTACTGATATCCTCCATAATATCCGCTTCACCCATATCGACAATGAAATGAAGGCCGAGTTTCTTCAACTCTTCCTTTACTAACATTTTGCAGCGGTTGCTGACCATGTATTTGATGTATATCTTCAAAGGGGTTGGGGATTAGGGTTTGGGGTTTGGGGTGAGGTATGAATGGTGATGGGCGAAGGGGCGAGGATTCTTAGTTCAAGGGTTCAAAGGTTCAACGGTTCAGTTGTTCACATGTTCAAGAGTTTCTCAATTTCAAATCCTTCACACATTGCAAGCCCTTCACACATTCAAAACCCTTCAAAAAACATAGCACTAAGCACATAGCACTCTTCACTATTCTCTATTCACTTTTCCCTGTTACTGCGGATTGAAAGTCTTCCAGAAAACGATTCCGCCAATTCCCATAAGGCAGATTCCAAATATGGGTGAAATGTCGAGATGGTGTGCCTTTTTTGTGGTGATTTCAACTTTTCCCAAATCTACTACTTTTTCCTTGGTAAAAAAGGTAATAGTTTTAATAACTGTTAAAGCTAGTCCGATCAGGAAAATTGGTATGCCTACTTTTCTCATTTTAAATTGTGTTATAAACGAACTACTGTTTATCAAATCGGGGAGAAACAAGTATTTTAAAGTTGGTTAAGTAAGGTATCTAAAATGTCAGGTAGCATTTTGTTCAGGAAAAAGAGATGAGAATTATAAAATCAGAAATTTGCATTTCTCACTTTATTACTCTCACCTCCCGATTGGAAGAATTCTATTTTTAAAGGAATATGCATGCTCCCTTAAGTTTTTATTGATCCAATATTTTAAAAAGCTCTTTAAGGTCGGGCGACAGAATTACTTCGGTCCTGCGGTTTGCGGCACGTCCTTCGGCTGTTTCATTTGATTGCACTGGGTGAAAACTGCTCTTGCCTGCTGCGGTAATGCGATTCGGATCAAAAGCATCGTCTTTAGTCAGAACTCGCACTATAGAGGTAGCCCTTGCTGTGCTTAGGTCCCAGTTATCTTTGAATTGTTTTGTCTTAATCGGAACATTGTCAGTATGGCCTTCAATCAATACATTAATATTTTTGGTATTGTTGAGCACAATAGCAAGTTTGGCAAGTGCTTCTTTCCCTTTGGGATCAACCACATCGCTGCCCGATTTAAACAGCAGCTTTTCCTGGAGCGAAACATAAACGTTTCCATCTTTGATAGTTACAGTTAATTCGTCAGCGGAATAATTCAGCAGCGCGTCGGCTATTGAATTTTTAAGCTTGCTCAATATATCTTTCTGCGATTGAATCAGATTCTGAAGGTTTTGTAACCTCATTGCCTGTTCAGCAATAGTCATTTTCGATTCAGTGTTATCGCTGTTAAGAACTTTTAAATCATTTTGAATTGCATTATTTTTAGCTTGTAGAGAAGCTTTATCGTCATTCAGATTTTTTACCAGCGTGTTGCAATCTTTTAACTGGCTGTGTGTAGAGGCACTGTCGTTTTGAAGTTTATCAACCCGGGACCGTGATTCAACCAGTTTTTTACTGGGTCCGCATGATGTTAACGACAAACTAAGAACTAAGGCTGAGATGGCAAGAAATGGGAGTACTCTTTTCATTTTAGGAAATTAAAGTGATTAATAAGAGTGCAAAGTTGCGGTCGTTCAGCGGAATAAGTGTTACACAACTATTAAAATAAGTTATATAATTCACACATTTTTTATATTGAAGATTTGATTTTTAAAATCCCAATTCCCAAATTCCATCCTGCCGTGGCGGGATGGAATTCGAGTACTGGAATTTAACAAAGATTAACCTGAATGTGAGTTAACCACTTTCTTGTACTTCTGAACCGTTAAGCGTGCCATCAGGTAGCTTACCGTTGATTCAGCTCCCTGGTTAAGGTTAACATGATTTTCTTCCAGCCCATCGTAACAGCCACCGGTACTTGGATTATATACAATCTGATGTAACCGGTTATCCCCTAAAAACCAGTTGAATGCAGTTTCCATTTTCTTGTTGTAGCTTTCGTTCCGAAACTCATCGTAGAATTTACTTAGCGTCATAATGGTATAGGCAACATCAATAGGCTGTTCGGCCGGATGACCTGCTTCTGCTCCTTTTTGCAGCCAGCTTTTATTGGATATTACTTCTATTCCGTTTTCGTTGAACGTTTGCGAAAGCAGAAAATCAAACGATGAAATGGCGATATCTTTATACTTTGTATCATTTGTCAGCAACCAGGCATATAACATGGCTTCAGGCAGTATGCTGTTGGCATAGGTGAGATAACTTTCAAACCATTCCCATTTAACATCCGATTCGTGCTTATACATCTGAACCATCCTATCGGCAAGGGTTTTGATAAGTATCAGCTTTTCGAATGACTTCAGAGTTGTTTGATAATAATACAAGCCTTTGACAGTAAAAGCCATCGCCCGCGTTGAATACATTGTACTTATATGAAACATGGATTTATCAAAAATAGCGCAAGCCTCGGATATAATTTCAGCGGGGAGCTGACCTTTTAAAGATATTAAATATCCTAGTGCCCATACGGCCCTTCCGTTGGAATCGTCCAGGTTGACTTCTTTGTTTTGATCGGTAAATTTGAGTTCCTTATCCACATAATTTAAAAAATCTCCGTCAGGTTGCTGGCAATACTTTATAAACCTGAGATATTTTATAATATCGGCAACAATCTCCTTTTCGCCGGTTAATTCGAAATACATACATGTAGCAACCAGGGCACGGGCATTATCATCCAGGGTGTAACCGGTTTTAATATCAGGCCTGTTTATTTTCGAAAACTGAATGATACCGGTTTTGGTTGTCATTTGTTTAAGATGGTTCAGGTTAATCTCCGGGAGATTAAATTGGATCGGGATTTTGTCGTCTGTAATTTCTCCGAAAAGAATGGAATGTGCAATGGCTGAGTTTTCCCATGCTGTAGAAACAATTTTTTGCAGGGTGTTTATACTGATATCATTTCGTAATTTATCATTCCGGAGCAGCCGGATCGCGCTTTTTGCTAATTGTTTTGAATCACGAAAATCAAAAATAATACCTGTATCTTTTGTCAGCAATTCCCTGGCATGAGGTATAGGTGTGGAAATGATGGGGCAGCCACAACTCATAGCATACACAAAAGTGCCGCTTACAGCCTGGTTGGGATCATTAGTGGTGAAAAGGTAAATATCGGTAAGCTGCAGATATTCGAGCAGATCGGGCAACGCCAAATAGCTGTTAACAAACCGCACATTATCCTGAAGGGAATATTCTATAACCTTTTGTTCAAGCATTTCGCGGTATTTTTCACCTTCCTCTTTCACTACTTCGGGGTGGGTTTTGCCAATTACCATGAACATTACTTCAGGACATGCTTTTATGATTGCTGGTAATGCTTCGAGGGTAGTTTCAATGCCTTTTCCCGAACCAAGAAGTCCGAATGTAGTCAATACTTTCCGGTCCAGCAGTCCATACTTTAGCTTCAATAATTTCTTACTTATACTGGGAACCAGGTGAGTGCCGTGGGCAATTACTGATATTTTTTCCTGTGCTATGCCATACTGGTTTATTAAAATATCCGATGAAGTGTTGGTCATTACTACAATAGACTCGCAAAAAGCAGCAATATTTTTTATTTTTGATTTTAACAGATCATCGGGATGAGGAAGTACCGTGTGAAAAACAATGACAAGCGGTTTCGTCAGGTTAAAAAGAAATTGCAGAAATGCTTGTTCCTGCACTTTATAAAAACCAAACTCATGCTGAATTACCACTGCTTTAATACGGGTGTCGCTATTAATCCTGGACACCATTTTTTTGTATTCAGCTGCAATTGATGTTTTTAGAACATATTTTACCTCGGAAGGATATTTATAATCTGTTTTGCCCGATTCAAGTGCACAAACTTTAATGGATAAAGAATTACTGAACTGATTGTTCAGTGCTTTTATTAAATCCTGCGAATAGGTTGCTATCCCGCATTCCCGTGGTGGATAAGAGGTGATAAACAAAATTTCGGCCAGGTGTTGCGAATGCTCCTGTACTACGTTTTGCATACTTCTTGAGGGAATAGTTATGGTTTGTTTCATATTTTCGGGTAAATACAAATTCTGGTATTGGGATGCCCCGGTTTTGAAAGCGAGGGAACCGGTTTGATTTTTCATTTTTAGTATTATTAATTAACAATTATTACTCTATTTTGATTGATTATATGCTGCGTAGGCCATCCAATGGAGTTCTTCACCTTGTGCCTCAAAATCCACCTCCGGAACCATATAAGGCTTTTCCCTGACTTCTGCATGTTTTGATGTCCTGTCGATCCGGTTATATCCCATGGTGGAATTATAGGTCTTCGACACTTTACTACCCTCTTTTTTAACTTTTAT
Source organism: Lentimicrobiaceae bacterium (assembly GCA_041660125.1). GTDB lineage: Bacteria > Bacteroidota > Bacteroidia > Bacteroidales > UBA4417 > UBA4417. Next base: position 228,144 of record JBAZWY010000003.1, on the reverse strand, counting down.
CATTTTACTATTTTTTTTATTTTTTTCAATATCGGATCGATTTCCAGTAACGGAGCGGAAGACTTATAGTCGCCCAATAAAAACCCCCAGGGTTTTAAAGGTTCGATATGATCGAAAATGAGTTTTATTATGGCAAGCAGTGGTATTGAAAGAAACATACCAGAGATGCCCCACAAGGCATTGCCTGCAAATACAACTATAATGGAGAAAAGTGCATTGATTTTCACTTTGGAAGATACGATCAGAGGCACGATTAAATTATTGTCGATGAGTTGGATGATGTAATAAATTACCAGCACATAGAATGCATACCAGGCTGAGTCCTTGGTGGCAAGAGCAATCATCATGGGTATTGCAACAGCAACAAGTCCGCCGATATATGGAATTACATTGAGCAATGCACCTATAATGCCTAAAAGAATTGCATATTCAATGCCTAGTAATAAGAGCGCTGCTATTTCCATTACAGCAATCATTACAGCTTCAATAACCAACCCTACCAGGTAGCGTTGAATAAGAGTCTTGGTTTGGTTTACAATTTCGCTCACCTTTTTTTGATTGCCCGTACCAAAGAGCCTGTGTATAAATTCAATAAGCAGTGAATGGTAAAAAAGTATAATAAATACATAAACGGGAATTAAAATCATTACCATTATTGAATTACCAACTGCGAAAAGTGTTTGGCCAATCGCAGCATTGCTATTACTAAGTAGTTCAGTTTTGGTTTTAACGATCCATTTATGGGCCGCCCACGGATCAATTCCGAAATAACCGGTAACCCAGGTCGTAGCCTGGCTGAGCATAAGTGTAATTTTATCGACCAGCACAGGCCATGTTTCGCTAAAGCGACTGGCCTGTTTGAATATTAGTAATGCAAGTGCAGCAGCTACTAAAAAAGTAAGAAGTAATGTAATAATAATGGCTACAATCCTGTTTATTTTGAAACGCACAAAAAAGTTCACCACCGGGTGGAGAACGATGGCAATTATTACGGCAAAAACAATAGGTACTATAATGCTTTGAGCAATGTATAACATACTGATAAAGACAAACAATCCGATTACCAGGAGCGAAGCCTTTGCGTAAAACGGGAATTTCAACTCAGTATCCATCACAGTTCTCTGGTTTAATTTGTGTTAGCATTGAAACTGCCTTGAACGTATTTCATCCCAAGGCAGTTTTTATAACAAATTCAATCCTATTTACTTAGCCTTAGCCTGTTCGGTAAATTCGGAAACATCTCCTTTTACTTTTTCAAACTTTTCAGTAATGCTTTCTTTAAATTCGTCGAATTTATTCTTTAATGAATCTGAGTAATCCTTCCCCTTTTTTGATAATTTATTCCGGGTATCCGATCCTTTGTCTGGTGCCAGTAAAATCCCTAACACTGCACCGGCTGCTATGCCAGCTAATAATCCTAATACTACTTTTCCTGAACTCATAATTTCTGTTTTTTATATGGTTTATAATAAAATGATTAGCAATAAAACGATAAGAAGAACAGTTCCGACTGAAACATAGACATAACCGCCCATTTCATGAAGTTGCTGTTTTATTGAACGGACTTCTTTTCGCAATTCGCGTTTTTCTGACGACTTCAGACCTGATTTGTCCATGTCGTTTATTTCGTTTAGCCTTAGTTCTAATACTTTGACTTTGGCTGCGTCAGCAGGATTTGTAGCACCTATTGATGATGGTGTAGCTTCTTTTAGAGTTGCAGCATTTGCCTGACCCGGGTAAAATGCTAACGACAAGAACATTGCCATCACAACAAATGTGATTCTTTTCATATTAAGTGTTTTAAAAATTTGATTTACAATATTCTCCTGCCCTGGATTACTCTGAATATTACTGCAATTATTGCTATAACAAGCAGTATATGAATGATGCCTCCGGTGCTGTATGCAAAAAATCCGATCGCCCAGGCGATTACCAGGATTACCGCGATGATGTAAAGTAGATTTCCCATGACTCTAAGTTTTTAAAATTTGGTTTTTTATAATAGTCCTTATCATATTCGATCTTGTTTAAGTAGTAAACTATTACAGGCACAAAGATATACCCGGCACTTCCACTATGCATTACATAATTCCATAAATAAGTTACATTATTCACACCTTATAAATCAGCGTTCCTATAATGCTTTGTAATGTTTGCACAGAAACATTCCATGGTAAATACTGTAAATTATTGTTACCGGGCTATATAATAATAAAATATCCAGGCTCTAACGGAGAAGTGACTGATTGAGGTGTATTAAAATATAGCAAAATGTGTGAATTATGTAACTTTTATCATAAATTATATAAAAAATTACAGGTCTGAAAGCAGTAATTTTATTCAAATTTATTATACTCTTAAGAGAGGTATAAATAAGTCCTGAAATCGCGGATAAATCCCTTACCTGCTGCTGTATATAGAGCAATGGCGATGAAAAATGCCCTTTTAATATATCCTGAGTACCCCGAAACTTTCTGGAGTTTTAAATATGCCCTGAAGTTTATTCACCGGAAAGCGGCCCTTCCCCCATTGGGTCTTCTGACGGTAGCATCCATGCTGCCTTCCGATTGGGAACTTAAATTAGTGGATCTGAATGTTGAAAAACTTGACGAAAAACTGTTAAACCGGGCTGATTATGTGCTGATCAGCGCTATGAATGTTCAACGAAAATCAACCTGGGAGATCATTCGCAGGTGCAAGGCAAAGAATAAAAAAATTATTGCCGGCGGACCGCTGTTTACATCTGACTTTGAGGAGTATGGAGAGGTTGACTACCTGGTGCTGAACGAAGCTGAGCTGACTTTGCCTGAATTCCTGATGGATCTGTACCAGGGTAATCCTAAACACCTCTATACCACGGACAAATTTGCAGATCTGGCGGATACACCTGTTCCAATGTGGTCGCTTATCGATATGCGCAAATATGCAACTATGAATATTCAATACTCGCGGGGATGTCCTTACGATTGCGAGTTTTGCGATATTACACTCTTGTTTGGCCGGAAAGTGCGTACTAAAAACAAGGAACAAGTGGTTAGTGAACTGGAAGCCATTCATAGCGCAGGATGGCGCAAGGAAATATTTTTTGTTGACGATAACTTTATCGGGAATAAACCTAAGCTAAAAAAAGAGATATTACCTGCAATAACCGGATGGCAATCGCAGTTTATGACTCAGCATTCGTTTAACACACAGGTATCCATTGAACTGGCAGATGACTATGAATTGATAAAACGAATGACCGAAGCCGGGTTTGACAGAGTGTTTATAGGAATTGAAACAACCAATGAAGACAGCCTGAAGGAGTGCAACAAGTTTAAAAATGAGAACCGTGATCTGCTCAGGAGTGTGAACACCTTACAGAAAGCAGGGCTTGAAGTGACGGGCGGATTTATTGTCGGTTTTGACAGCGATCCTTCTTCCATTTTTGATTCGCAGGTTGATTTTATTCAGCGGAGTGGGATTGTAACCGCAATGGTTGGATTGCTGACAGCCTTGCCTGATACAAAACTATACCAACGGCTGCATCATGAAAACAGGATATTGAAACAATCAACGGGCGACAACACCGACTTCACGGTAAACTTCGTTCCGAAGATGAAATCAGAAGAACTTATCAAAGGTTACACAAAGTTATTAACTTCAATCTATTCCCCTAAGGCATATTATGCCCGGGTAAAAACGTTTTTAAGGGAATACAATCAAACCCAGCGTAAGCGGGATCCCATGAGTTTCATTTATATGCTGGCACTTATAAAATCATTTTTTTATATCGGATTCTGGAACAGGTCAGGCTTTCGATTCTGGAACCTGTTTTTCTGGACAATCTTTAAGCGCCCAGGACTATTTGCAAACTCCATTACCTTTACTATATATGGCTTTCACTTCAGGAAAATAATAAAACTAAACCTGAAGCGGCTTAAAAGTGCGAGTGTGTGATAAAGTATATTCTTTTCACCACAAATCGCCACCCTCAATTTTAAGAGAGTATCTGATAAATTGACTTTTCCCCGGGAATACACACTTATTTATTGTTAATTTTTAAAAAGAAATCCATCAGAATGACTACTTTCGTAAAAAAATAAAATAACCGAACCGTTGAGGAGCCTGCCAGGGCATTGAAAAGCACTGAATTCAGTTCAACTAAAATGTTTGAATTGGTAAAGTGCAAAAATTGCACTCAACCCCGAAAGGTCAAAAACATCAGCAAAGCGATGATCCCGTTATGAAAACTAAAATCTCATGCAAGTAGCAATAACCAGAAAGAAGTTTATTTTTTCACCCGATCCAAGCAGGGTAATTGCACGTTTCCTTTATGTGAACGATGAAAGATCGGCTGATATAATAAGGAAAGTATTGGCAATGCCCGAAAAGGAAGTAAACATTGCCATGAGCCAGTTGTTGAGAGGGTATTCGAGGCGTCACAGGAATATTTCGAAAATATTTGAGAAGCATTTCAACAAACTGGCTCCTATATTTGATAAAATTGAAGTGAATGAAGATGATCTCACCGCTTCGCAGAAAGCACTTATCGGCTCTTATTTTACAATGGAATATTCCATCGAGTCCGCTGCTTTTTTCAATCCTTCCGTTGTTGAAAATCCTGATCAGTCAGAAACACGACAGGATGAAAAAAGAGTGATCTTCAGTTTCCGTGCAACCGGAGAAGGCCATATCTCATCAGTGGTTTTCCGTTCAGGACTTCTCGACCGGAATAACAACCTCACCCTTGAACCTGTTGGGAAAATGCTGGCTGAAGCTGATCTAATTAAACGGAATGTTTACGATAAAAAAGCATTTCAGGCTAAACTGGCTGAACTTAACGAGCAGGGGAATGTGATTTCTCCCGCAATTCTGGATAAACATGATGAAAAACCAGGCCAGGCAAATGTTATCCCACCAATTATCATTGATAAAATTGACAAAAAGCAGGATCATAGAAAAGATATCTCGCCAGCATTTATCATGGATAAGCTTGAAGATAGTTTTACCTATGGCGAATTAATGAAGAATCTCGAAATAGCACGAAAGAACCCCAAACTAACCGAAGATCATATTAAAATTATGAACCGGATGATGTGGCTGGCTTCCTCTCACTACGAGATTACTTTCTCAATTGATTCAGCCATTTCCGAAAGGGTTATTTTTCCTGTATCGGCAACCGAGCAAAGAGGTATTGAAGATGCCCGTTTTGTAAAATTCACCGATGATGATGGCGAAGTAACCTATTATGCCACTTATACGGCGTATGATGGTATGGCTATTATGCCAAAGTTGATCAGTACAAAAGACTTTTATAATTTTAAAATATTACCTATTAATGGTGAGTTAGCCCAAAATAAGGGAATGGCCCTGTTTCCCCGTAAAATCAACGGGAAATACGCCATGCTATGCAGGATTGATGGTGTAAATAATTATATCGCTTTTTCGGATAGTATAAACATCTGGCATGAAGCCAAAATTCTTCAGCAGCCCAAATACCCGTGGGAACTGGTACAGATCGGCAATGCAGGCTCGCCGATAGAAACAGAAGATGGCTGGCTGGTTATAACTCATGCAGTAGGTTCGATGAGAGAATATACCTTAGGAGCTGCATTGTATGAGCTTGACAATCCGGAGAAAGAGATTGGAAGACTATCGTCCCCTTTAATGGTACCAAATGAAACTGAAAGAGAAGGATATGTACCGAATGTAATTTATTCGTGTGGTTCAATTATTCATAATGAAGATCTGATTCTACCGTATGCTATGTCCGATCATTCATCCACTTACGCTACTGTTGATCTCAGGGAACTGCTTGATGTGCTGAAAGCTTCCGGCAACAACAAGTAATAATACAGGATGCCGGGTACAGGGTGCCGGGTGCCAGTGACTGTTATAAATAGCCCTTATTGTATTTTCAGGTATTCTCGTTGCTGATTGAAAGCAGAAATGTCTTGAATAAAGTATTGAACCAGCACACGGAACCAGGCACCCGGAACCAGGCACCCGGAACCATAATCTTCATAAGATTACAAAAAAGTCATTTTGTATATTTTTCTTAAACAGAACAATTTTTTTTATAAACAATAACGGTTCATAAATATCGCACCGGTGGTGTAATCCCGACTAAATGATGTAATATATTTGTCGTTCTCATAAATAAAGTAGTTACTATTCCGATGCACAGCAATTAATTAATGTAACTATACAAGTAAACAATTACTAAAATGCACGTTAAAGTTATCAGAAAAGGCACTCAGTTTTCACCTGACTCCACCCGCATCATTCCCCGCTTTTTATTTACCTCGGAAAACAGAAGCATTGAAATCATCAGAACGGTGCTTGTAATGTCTGAAAATGAAGTGAATTATGCACTAAATCCGCTGTTAAGAGACTTTTCGACCAGACACAGAAATATTACACGAACATTTGAAAAGCATATTGAAAAACTCAGTGATATATTCAAACTGCTCGAAATTGATGTGAAAGAACTGAGTTCATCGCGAAAAGCACTGATCGGTTCCTTTTTCACAATGGAATATTCCATCGAATCTGCTGCATTCTACAATCCATCTATTGTTGAAGATCCGGATCAGACTGAATTAAACAAGGACGAAAAACGTGTTATTTTAAGTTTCAGGGCTACAGGCGAAGGGCACATTTCATCCATCGTTTTCCGTTCAGGTGTGCTCGACAGGAATAATAATCTCACAGTTGAACCGGTTGGCAGGATGCTGGCTGAAGCCGATGTTATCAAACGTCATGTTTACGATAAAAATATTTTTCAGGAGAAACTGGTTGAGATGCAGGATCCGGAAACTGCAATTTCACCTGCTTTTATTCTGGACAAATTAGGGGATGCCTTTACATTTGGCGAGTTAATGAGAAGTCTGAAGGATGCAAATGAGACGAACTCAATAGAAAAGGAATTGCTTATCAATCAAGTTAAGTGGCTGGCTTCTTCACATTATGAAATTGACTTCTCTATTGATTCGGCCATTTCCGAAAGGGTTATATTCCCGATTTCAAAGTCAGAGCAAAAGGGGATTGAAGATGCCCGTTTTGTTAAATTTACTGACGACAACGGAGATTCCGTGTATTATGCTACCTATACGGCAAATGATGGGATAACTATTATGCCAAAATTAATTAAGACTACCGATTTTTATCATTTCAAGGTTCTGCCTATGTATGGTGAAATTGTACACAATAAAGGAATGGCCTTGTTCCCAAGGAAAATTAACGGAAAATATGCCATGCTTTGCCGGGTTGATGGAGTCAGTAATTTTATTGCCTATTCGGATACTATAAATATCTGGCGCGAAGCAACACTCATACAGCAGCCTAAATATCCATGGGAACTTTTACAAATTGGCAACGCCGGTTCGCCGATTGAGACAGAAGATGGCTGGCTGGTTATAACACACGCGGTTGGCCCGATGAATAGACACGTTATAAGCGCATCATTATTTGAACTTGATAACCCGGAAAAGGAAATCGGAAGGTTAAATGTCCCTTTGATCATGCCAAATGAAGCTGAGAGAGAAGGCTCAGTACCTAATGCCATTTTTTCGTGCGGTTCAATTATTCATGGCAAGGACCTTATTATCCCATACGCCATGTCGGACCATACATCGACGTATGCTACTGTTAATTTAACGGAACTACTGAATGAACTCAAAGGATTAGAAACAGAGAATCATAAAGCTTTAGACGATCATTCTGAAAGAAGATTGAATTCAGAGAACAAGAGCGAAATGAGAGTAGCCTGAAGCGATGAACTTCTGCACAACTGTAGCTCTAAACCAGGAGTGAAACAAATAAATATCCGCAACAATAAACTACTGACATCATGCGGCCCTGGCTTGTTCCGCTTTCGCGGGATGAATCAAGCATAGGATATAAAATTATATTCGGGATGCAGACTTTGGGTCAACCGTTTTCCAGTCTTCGTTATTCTGATCTTTATTATTTTTCTCTCTCAAAGTATTCCTGATAAGATTAAATATTGCTCTTCCTCCTGATTTGACGACTTCAGGATTTTTTGCAACCAGGTTTTTAATTCCAAACATTATAGCGGTGCCGATAATTTTTTTAATTGGATTGCCTGTAACACCTTGAAAGAGTACTTTCGAAAGGTATCCGGCCGATATGCCAATTGTTGAGTTTATCAGGTTGTCCTGTAAATCCGTTGATTCAGCTGCTTCGCTAAAAGCGCTTTTAATCAGGTTGATAGGTTTAATACTTTCAACTGCAACAAGAAATTGTTCTTTCAGCAATTTACCTTCTTCAGCCTGCCTGCTTTCTAACATAAGTATGGCCGCTCTTAAATCGGTTTGTGTAATTATTGTTTGCATGATACCGATTATTGAAGCGCTTGTTTGATGATCAATTCACTGATTGGCTTTTTAACCCAACCGTGAAGAAAAAAATGCAATATCACACCAGCCAAAAGGTAAAATCCTGCAACGATAAAAAAACCATAATAAGCTTTTCCGAGTATATCGCCCAGCCATAATGCCACAGCTATACTCAACACAAATGAGAACATTGAGATCATAAGAATAGTACTAAGCCTGGCAATCAATGATGTAACTACTATGTTAGTCGTCTCCAGTAACTTGAGTTTCGACAGTTCATAGGTTGTTTTGCCATAAGCTTCAGCTTTCTCAAATAGCGATTCAATTGAATTTGCCGTGGTTTCCATGAGCTAATAATTATTCTGTTGGTTTTTATTATGAATTAGTTTTAAGCTTCAGGAAATTATTTTTTATGGTTCCCCTTTGATTGCCCTGGATTTGAGCTATACGGATGATGTGGGTTATTGGAATTCTTGTACCATCCCGCATGTTTTCCATTGTCATGTTTAGTATGATATACAACGCAGGATGTTGTGCCATATAAAAGACCAATGCACAACAGTAAAAACGCAATTGTTTTTATAGTTTTCATTTTAGGGGAATTGCAAATAATTCACTTGTTTTTAACTGAATTGTATTTCAACTTCCGAATTCAATAGAGTAACATCCTGCTGGCAGTAACCTGACTGTCACATTTTTCATTATTTGGCAGTAGCAGTCTTTACTTTTTCTGTTTTAAGCCTTTCAGCGTCAGCCATAAGGTTAACTTCTTCGACAACAGTCTGAAATTGTTCAGTGATGTTGTCAATCAAATCGTTGAATTTTTGTTCCAGTTCGTCGCTATAAGCATAGCTTTTCCGCGAAAATCTCCTGCGTGTGTTTGAGCCTTTATCCGGAGCGTATAAAATCCCTAATACAGCACCAGCGGCAGCACCGGCCAAAACGCCGATTAATAATGTTTTTGTACCCATGATTTTAGTCTTTATAGTTAGTTTAAATAATTTCGGAATACAAAGATCAGTCTCAATTTGCCTGAAAGCATTACACAATTTTGTAAAAGAGTTACATTATTCACACATTCAGGCAATGGGTTGTTTAAACTCATATGGTTTTTGATATTTTTTTCCAAACTCCTTTTGTATTAAACACGCAAAAACCCATTTCAAATTGAAATGGGTTTTTGCAGGAATTAGATTGTTAGATAACTAACGCTTATTAATGAGGCCTAGCGAAATGACAAACCAAGAGTTGAAACACCGGTTGAAAGGTCAAGGAATAATCCTACCTTCTTACTCAGGTGATATTCTGTTCCAACATGTAAGTCAAGAAACAAAGGATTTACATTATGGTAATATGTATCGTGTGAATACCCATTATCCCAGGTTTCTTTTACAATAGAAAACCCTAAAGATCCTGCAAGGTAAAAATCCCAGTCGGGGCCAGCACCTAATATCTGATCGAAATAGTAAGTGCCTTTAACACCTATAGGTATAATCGTTTCACGGTAATAATTCGCATCATCTCTGTACGTTGAAAAAGAAATAAAAGGAGCCAATGTGAAATTTCTTGCCACATCAAATTCATAGTTAATGTTAAATACCGGCAATGAATGTCCATAATTATAATATCCGTAATATCCTCCTATACCAAGGCCGACATTTAAGGTGTGTCCATATTGTCCAGTAGAATAGGTTCTCTGGGCGAATAAATTTGGCCCTGATATTAAAAAGGCTAACAGTAATGCTAAAGCTATTTTTTTCATTTGTTTGTTTGTTTAATTATTGGTTTTTAAAGTTATTGGTTTTTTGATGTTTAAGGTTGAAGATTGTAAGTGCCAATAAGTATTATTTTTTACGATGTCCTTTTTCGTGACCACCACCCTTATTATTATTGCCATGTCCGCTACTTTTAGCATTTCTCTGACCGTTGCTTTTAACATTGCCATGGTTCGATTCTTTATAATGTCTATTTGAATTTCCTTTGGTCCCTGAGTACCCGTTTTCTGGTCTTTCACCAATATTTCTTTGTGCCGGACCGTGATAGCCTTTTGCATATCGCCTTTTATAATCCCTGTAATGAACATAAGGTTCATTGCCATGATAGTCAGTCATTACAACTTTATACCCATTGTATAAATCATAATTTCTGTAGCGGGTTGGAAGGTAAGTTCTGTGAACCCATACTCCACCACTCTGATAAATAAACATGGATGAATGTATGTCATAGTAGGCATACACATCGGGGAGGTAATAATACTGAACGTTAGAATATCCAACTGGTCCCCACATCGGTGGCGAGCCAATATTCACATTCACCGATACTTGTGCCTGGGTAGTTCCTGCAAGAAACAACGTCATTACGATTACAATTAATTTTAAAGTTTTCATTTTAGCTGATTTTATTGTGAGTTGATTTTCACACTGCAAAGGTGAGTCGTTGCTCACCGCAAAGCATTACACAATTATGGGAAAGATTTACATCATTCACACATTGATAAGTTTAAGTTTTAGGAAGAAAAAACAGCTACCTGATAATACTACCAGGCAGCTGTTTTAAAAAACAATTGCGCTCCGAAAACTTATTTTACGGGGATGATATCAATTATAACAGTACGGTTATAAAAGCGGTCCTCAGGATATTTGTTTTCGAATGGTGCTGATTTCTCATCTTCACCAAATCCGTTAACCTGAAATTTAACATCGCTTCTGCCAGCTTTTGTAAGGCTCTTTTCGAGAATGCCCTTTACATCATTAGCCCTGGCAACTGAAAGTTCTACGTTATTTTCTTCACCACCGATAATATCGGTATGGCCCTGGATAATAACTGTTCCGCCAGAAGGAATTTTTGGTGTTACAATTTCAGAAAGATACTTTTCATACATATCAGTAGCCTTCGATTTATTGAATTCATACAATATGCTGAATCTCATTCCTTCTTTGGTTTGTGGTGGTGTCCATAGTACCATGTGTACTGTAGATTCCTTCTCTTCGATCCTGCCAGCTTTGGTATCAGCAACCATTTTCACTTTATAGTCGCCTGACGGTCTTGTGCCAAGTATTGATTTTGTAGGTATGCTGACTGAATCCTGGTAATAAGGTCCGAAATTCTGAACTGTTCCTTTTTCGTCCCTTATTTCCAGCCTCCACGACTTGTAGGCTTCTGTTGCACCTATACTCTCGAAAGTAATATAGCTTTCAACAGGAGCTTCCGGTATAGTTGCGATAACGACTGGTTTCAGCGATGCATCAGGTCCACTCTGGAATTCCATCAACAGTTCAGGTGATTTGCTTTCGATAGATACTCTGCGGTCACCTTCACGAAGGAGTACAAGTTCTTTTGAACCGCCTGGTTGTTCAGATGGAACATCAGGTCTGCTCTGGCCTTTAACAGTAATTCTCGAACCACTGATTCCGAATACATTTACAAGGTATGTGTTTATCGATTCTGCCATTTCGCGGCCATCTTTGCTGCCTTCCCGCGACGATCCGACCAATGTAACGGTAGTCGAAGGATTCTTTACCATGCGGTCGCCGAGTATATTCAGGATGTTATAATAAACAACCATCTGACGATCTGAACGACCTTCTATGTTTTTAGGCTTGCTTGATTCAAGTTGATCTTCCCTGAAATCTTTTACCTCATCCTTTTGGAGCAATACATACCGCTTAGGAATCTCTTTAGATCCCAAATCGAAGAATACATAGTTACGTATTGGGAATACTTCGGTTACTTTAAGTTCTGCAGGAACATTCTTAGGTGAGTTCACCATAAACTTAACCTCAGGTACAACTGCAACAACTACAACAGGTGCAATTTCTTCAACCTTTGCAGGTGCCGGTATTTCGCGGCCACGTCCAAGTTTAAGTGCAACACCCGCTCTTATGGTAGTTATATTCAACGTTTCAATTGAACGTGGGGTCTGTCCAAAATAAGGCTGGAAAGAAACAAAAGGGGAGAGCACCCATTGTGTTTGTTGGCTTGTGGATGAAAGCTGGATATCATATCCTGCCCCGACCTGCATTGAAATCTGCATATCATTAACATCACTTAAATCGCCTGTAACATCAGCAGTAGGCTCCTGATCAGGATATGCAGGATTTAATCCCAGCTTATAGGTATAGGATTTTGATATATTGTAAGCGAAGCGCGGGCCGGCGTACAAATAAAAATCCGATTTGAAAGGCGCAAGTCTCAGGCTTGGTTCAATGGTAACATAGCTTATGTCTGTTTCTAAATCTGCCGGGCAGTTACAAGGTGCTTTTACCTGGTCAAATTTTCCCTGACGGTTGTCTAAGCCTCCCTGTAACATGAAACCCAGTCTTGAATCCGGACGATGATACTCAATAAGAGGTGCGACAAACAGACCGATACCCTGGCCCTCATGAAATGTTACCGGAGGAGCGAAGTTTGCATCTAATTGATGTGTAGATCCGTTATAGAAGTTAAAATTTGCACCTCCTGCTACACCAAACAACCACGAAGGTCTTGTGTATTCAGTTTCCTGCGCCTGTAATGATGCGTTGATGCCGATTAGCATAAAAGCACTGATAACAACGCCTTTAACGATCAGGGTATAAGGGGACCACGCCTTGCGCGGTCCCTTTTTAAAATTAGTTATCAATTTCATATATTTAGTATTATGGTTTTGTTATTGTGTTTGTGTGTGTCATTACTACGGCACCATTCCTGGCAAGCATCCGGCCTACTGCTGTTGCATGCGAATTCATTGTTATGGATGTCAGAGCCAGAACATTTCCCTGGAACACGGTATAGTCGCCGATGGTAGCGGAACTACCTGTCTGCCAGTAAACGTTTTTAGCCTGGGCGCCTCCGCTGAGGATAACACTTCCGCCTGCTCCGCCAACTGTAGTAAAGTCAGATGCGATCTGGAATATCCAAACTGCATTCGGATCACCCTGTCCATCAAGTGTTAAATCACCTGATTGAATTAATAAGGTAGAAGTTGATTTATAGATACCAGGTGCAAGTGTTTTACCACCCTGATCACCTGATACTGTAGCTGGTGCCGGTGAAGTTGCTCCTTCTGCAAAAAGATATGCAGCGGTGAGGTCAGTTTTAGCCTGTAGAAGCATGGCAGCAACTCCCGGAGGAGCAATGTCGTCAGCGGCAAAAATTGCGCCGTTCACTACGGTTGCAGGTGGGAATCCGGTAACTGATGAACGAAGTCCAGGGTAAATACCAACATTCATATTATATATTACACTAAAGCCAGCTGCATTACTAACTCCTACACCTGCAAGAATTCCGAAATCATCAGCCGCTCCAAGATTAATAACTGGAGGAACAATTGCGCCACCTGTGGTCCTGAAGGTCCATGAATAGTTATCGGCCAGTGCAGTACCAGCAAGATTCATAGCTCCGGTAGTAATCGTTGCTGTATAATTAGTACCTGGCAAAAGATCACTCAATGGAGCAAAAGTTGCAGTTGTACCAGCATACGAAACTGTTCCATCAACCGGCGTTGTCCCTTGCATCAATGTAAAGGTTGTCGAAGTAATGGTCAACAAATCCATTGTCATATTAAAATCTGCTGTTACAATTTTGTTAAGAGCTACTCCTGATGCATTGTCTGCAGGGTCGGTAGAAATAACAAGAGGATCAGTAAGATTTGCAGTGGTAAATGTCCAAACATAGTCAGCAGCCAGTTTCATAGCTGATGTACTTGCTGCACCGGTAGTAATTGTAGCAGTGTAAACTGTACCTGGTAAAAGATCAACAGTAGGATTAAACGAAGCTGTTGTTCCTGAATAGATAACTACGCCTGCAATTGGTGTTGTACCTTGTTTTAATGTAAAGGTTGTGGTATTAATGGTCCCAGGATTCATTGTAACGCTAAACGTTGCAGTTACGGTTTTATTAAGAGCTACACCCAAGGCATTATTTGCCGGGCTAGTAGAACTTACTAATGGTGCAATATAAGCACCTGTTGTAAATGTCCAAACATAATCAGCCATCAATTGCGCACCTGGAACATTCCTGGCTTCAGTAGTAATAGTTCCGGTATAAACAGTACCTGGCGTCAAAGCAACGGTAGGTGTAAATACTGCTTTTGTACCACTATATGTAACGGCGCCTGCAATTAAAGTTGTACCTTGTTTTAAGGTAAAGCTTGTTTGAGTAATAGTGGTCGGATCCATTGCAACACTAAAATTTGCCTCTACATCTGTGTTAAGGAAAACATTCAGGGCATTATTTACCGGGTCAGTCGAAATAATTGTTGGCGACAGAACCACCCCAGTGCTAAATGTCCAAACATAATCAGTTTGTAATGGTGTACCTGCTAAATCTTTAACCGTGGTTTTAATCCTTCCGGTATAAGTTGTGTTGGATGTGAGCGGAGTGGTTGGCGTAAAACTCATCGTAGCATTTGTATTGTCGTAGGTAAGGATACCTGTGATTGCTTCACTCGATTTTAACCCACTTGTTAAGATAAAAGATGCCTGGTCGATCGTTGCCGGGTCCATCTCTTCATTAAAGGTTGCACTGATAACCTGACGGAGAGGTACGGAAGTAGCAGCATCAGCCGGGTTTGTTGATACAACAATCGGGCATACATAAACGGGATCAATGTAGTCATCTTTTTTGCAAGCAGTCATGATTGCTGCAAAGGATAGGACGGCTACGACTGTAGTCATCCAAAATCTTGTTCGGTTTATTTTCATTGTGTCTGGATTAGTTCGTGATAATATTTTCACTTTGCAAAGTACTGTCGGGAAATTTTACAATGCGTTACACAATTAAATTCAAGAGTTACATCATTCACACATTTTCATCTTGATTATCTTTTACAACTCATTTTCAGTCAATTGATGTGTGAATTATATAACTTTAATATAAAGTTGTGTAACAGATATCCGGCATTACTAACTGAACTTTGCAAGAAATTTTGAGTTCTGTTGAAAGCAGATCAAAAAGAAAATCATTTAATTAAATGCCGTTTAAAACAAATCCACTCTTTGCTTTTTTCAGAAGAATAGTAACTGCCTTCAAATCCAGAGGTAGCAAATTCCTTCTGCGAAAGCATATGCCAAAACCATTGAAAGCGCTTCTTATTTTTATTAGTTTACTTATTGTTTTAGCAGGCTTGGTAATTATCCTTATTTCACCAATAGCAAAGTATCTGGTCGAAAAATATGACTTAAAATATACCGGACGGCAAATTACGATGGACTGGGCCTATGTTAACCCGTTTACCGGATATGTTCATTTCAATAACTTTAAAATTCATGAATTTCAAAGCGACAGCATTTTCCTTTCTGCAAAAGGTGTCAGTGCAAATTTTGAAATATGGAAGCTCTTCTCCAAAACCTATCAAATCAGTGAGCTAACATTAAATAAACCGCAAGGGATTATTATTCAGATTGATAATGATTTGAATTTTGATGACCTGATTAAAAAGTTTTCCCCGAAAGTTGATTCCATTAAGGCTTCAGCACCAGTTCACTTCAGTATTCTCAAGATTAAAATAGTGGATGGCGAATTCTATTACCGTGAAAGGGTTACACCTATAAATTACTTTATCAAAAAAGTAAATATCGAAAGTACAGGCATCCATTGGGATGCTGACACAATAGCAGCAAAATTTTCGTTTCTATCAGGCATCGGAGGCGGAAGTATGAGTGGAAATTTTACCATCAATATTAAAAGTCTCGATTACCGGCTGGCCGTGGTGGCTCAAAAATTCGACCTGGAAATCCTGGAACAATACCTTAAGGAGTTAACCAATTTCGGATATTTCAAAGGTAATATTGACGCAGACCTGAAAGTTAAGGGTAGCTTTAAAACTGCTGAGAATGTAACTTTCAGGGGACTTTTGGCAATTAACGATTTTCGCACAGGCGAAAGACCAGGCGAAGATTATGCTTCCTTTCATAAACTGGCTTTAGCTATATTCGAGCTTAGTCCGAAAAATGAAAAATACATTTTTGATTCAGTGTCGCTCAATAATCCCTATTTCAAATATGAGCGTTACGATTACCTCGATAACCTTACACGAATGTTTGTTTCGGAAGAAACCAAAGCAGCTGTTACGCAGTCACCAGGAGCCAAATTTAACCTTGTTCTCGAAATAGGTAATTATATAAAACGACTGTCGCAGAATTTCTTCCGGAGTAATTACAAAATTAACCGGCTGGCCATATACAACGGTGACCTGGAGTTCAATGATTATTCGTTAAGTGAAAAATTCTCCATGCATTTAAACCCACTTTATGCGCAGGCTGATTCCATTACCAAAAACCAAAAAAGAGTCAGCGTTTCTATTAAATCAGGCATTCAGCCTTATGGAAATGCGACGGTAGCCCTTAGCATAAATCCAAACGACAGCTCTGATTTTGACCTGAATTATTTACTCCAGAAACTACCTGTTGCACTGTTTAATCCGTACCTGATTCAATACACTTCGTTCCCTCTCGATCGGGGAACACTTTCATTAAAAGGCACATGGCATGTCAGAAACGGTAATATTAAAAGCGACAACCACCTGGTGATCATTGATCCCAGGTTAACAAAGCGGGAAAAAACCAAAGGTATTGTACGACTTCCCATGCGGCTCATCATGGCTTTTATGCGCGAACGAGGTAATGTGATTGATTACGAAGTCCCGATAAGCGGTGATTTAAAGGATCCGAAATTTAATTTGTATGATGTGATTATCGATGTGCTCGGAAATATCTTTGTTAAACCTGCAACCACAGCATACCGGATGGAAGTAAAAAATACAGAAACTGAAATCGAAAAATCACTTACCGTGAAATGGGAAATGCGGGGCAGTTCACTTACCAAGCTGCAGAAAAAGTTTATTGAACAAATGGCTGACTTCCTCGTCAAAAATCCGGATGCAACTATTGCTGTTTCGCCACAACAATATTCCGTTAAGGAAAAAGAATATATCCTGATTTATGAGGCTAAGAAAAAATATTTCATGACTACCAAAAGTAAAAACGAAACGGACTTTAGCAGGGAAGATGCAGAATCAGTTGAAAAAATGTCGATTAAAGATGAAAAGTTTATCAGCTATTTAAATAAACAAACAGCTGATTCAATGTTGTTCACAGTACAAGATAAATGCACAAGGCTGCTCGGGAAACTTGTTGAATCAAAATACAATCAGTTAAATAAAGAAAGGGAAACCGCTTTCCTTTCGTATTTCAAGGAAAGGGATGTTGCGAAACGTATAAAAATTAATGCCGGCCAAAACGTGATTCCGTATAATGGGTTTTCATTCTATAAAATTGTTTACAAGGGAGAATTTCCCAAAAAGCTGTGGGATGCCAATACGAAAATGAATGAATTAAATGACAGGGCGCCGAGGAATCTTTTTAAGAAACAGCGCAGCAAAAATAGGAGTGTGTTATAAAAAGCACATGATCCTCTGAAGCTGTCTCAACCCATAAAGTTTAAACGCAGAGGACCGCTGAGTCTAATCGCAGAGTTTCGCAGAGATTCCTACATCAATAAAGTGTCTTTTCGGTTCCCTTTTTGCGGCCAGGCATGTTTGCGCACCCTTTGTGAACTTGTGCGTTGAAATATGTTTTGAAACAGCCTGATCTATGCAAATTCCTTCAAATGACTTTGGTTATGTGTGAATTATATAACAAATTTAAAAAGTTATGTAACACGTTATGTTTTAGATGTTTTCACCTTTGTAATCTAATTTAGAGGTACTAAGTCCTGAAAATATCAGGAGAGCTGGAAACAATTCAATTACAATAAGCTCAGCAATCTTTAACTCTAACGGTTTCATTAAAATCAGTCACTTCTACAATACCTGAATTCTAAATGGCAATTTTTACGAAAAGGGAATACCTGTTTTCAAAAGGAATCGACCAGTATTTTGAAGGCGTTCAAAGCGCCTGGAGTTTTGTTGCTTTATTCTTTAAAGAAGCTTTTAAAACGCCGTTTCACCTTCGTGAAGTAATAAACCAAAGCTTCGAAGTCGGATTAAAGTCACTGCCTTTAATTACACTTACAGGATTTATAGTTGGCGTGGTTTTTACAAAACAATCGCGTCCTTCGCTGGAGGATTTCGGAGCTACATCGTGGCTGCCTTCGTTAATCGGTATTGCACTGGTAAGAGCATTGGGGCCTTTGGTTACGGCGCTTATCTGCGCCGGCAAAGTGGGATCGAGTATAGGCGCCGAACTGGGTTCCATGAAAGTAACCGAGCAGATTGATGCCATGGAAGTATCGGCAATCAATCCGTTTAAATACCTTGTGGTTACACGGGTGTTGGCTACCACAATCACCATTCCCATCCTGTCGCTGTATTGCAGCTTTGTCGGGTTGTATGGCTCGTACGTGAATGTTCATACGGAGGAAGCCAGCAGCATTATTAGCTTCTACCAAAGCGCATTTTCAACCATCAGTTTTCTCGACATATTTACCTCTGTAACCAAAGCACTTGTTTACGGTTTTACCATCGGAATGGTTGGGGCTTACAAAGGATTTAATGCCACACAGGGAACCCGGGGCGTAGGCAAAGCGGCGAACCAGGCTGTTGTGCTTGCCATGTTCCTGATATTTATTGAGGAACTTATCATTGTTCAGTTAGCGAACTGGATCCGATATTTTTAAAGCGATGGAAGAACTGAAACAACATACTATAGATTATGATAAGCCGGTTATTTCAATCAGTGGATTATACAAGTCGTTTGGCGAATTGCATGTATTGAAAGGAATTGATTTTGAGCTTTTTAAAGGTGAGAATATCGCTGTGCTAGGTAAATCAGGCACAGGGAAATCTGTGTTAATAAAAATAATTGTGGGTTTGCTGAAACCTGATAAAGGTGAAGTGCTGGTGCTTGGCCAACATGTAGATAAACTCGAACGAAAAGAGTTGGATGCATTGCGGTTGCGTATCGGGTTTTCGTTCCAGAGCAGTGCCTTATACGACAGCATGAATGTTTACCATAACCTGGCTTTCCCGCTAACCATGAACAGGAAGAACCTGAGTAAAAAAGATGTGGATGAAGTGCTGGATGAAGTGCTGGAAGCTGTCGGTTTAAAGGACAAAGCAAACCAACTGCCATCGGACCTTTCGGGTGGACAACGAAAACGAATTGGGATAGCACGCACATTAATACTGAAGCCCGAAATTATGCTGTATGATGAACCCACATCGGGACTCGATCCGGTTACAAGTGCGGAAATTATTGAACTTATTAATGAAGTCCAGCTCAAATACAATACCAGTTCCGTTATTATAACTCACGACCTTACATGTGCCAAAAATACGGGAAACCGGATTGCAATGTTGCTCGAAGGCCGGTTTTTAAAAGTCGGATCCTTTGCAGAAGTATTTGATTCGGATAATGAACAGGTAAAAGGTTTTTTCAATTACAATTTTATACAATAAGCCATGAATGAATCATCAAACAGACGAGCAGTAATAGTGGGAGTTTTTATCATCACAGGCATATTGATTTTTATTGCGGGAATCCTTATGGTAGGTAACCTTCACGAAACTTTTAAAACCAAAATGGAAATTGGTTCACTTTTCGATGATGTGGGGGGCTTACAAAAAGGGAATAACGTATGGTTTTCAGGTGTAAAAATAGGAACTGTGAGCAGTCTGAGTTTTCATGGAACTTCACAGGTGGAAGTAACTATGAAGATTGAAGTAAAAGCTCAGAGGTATATCCGTAAAGATTCAAAGGTTAAATTAAGCAGTGATGGGCTTATCGGGAATAAAATCCTGGTTATTTACGGAGGCACAATGAGTTCGGGCCAGGTTCAGGAAGGAGACATCTTAGGCGTGGAAAAGACTTTTACTTCGGAAGATATGATCAATACATTACAGGAAAACAACAAAAACTTCCTCGCTATCACTAACGATTTTAAAGTGATCAGTAAAAATTTAGCTGCCGGCGAAGGCACCATCGGCAAATTTCTGACCGACGATGCCGTTTACACCCAAATCAACGCTGCCACTGCATCGCTTCAGACTGCATCTGCGAAAGCACAGGAATTGGTGAGTTCGCTTGCCACTTTCAGTTCGGGCCTGAATAAAAAAGGGACACTGGCCAATGAATTAACAACAGATACAGTAGTCTTTAAATCTGTGAAAGCTTCCGTGCTTCAGTTGCAACAGATTGCGGATACAGCTACAGCGTTTATTGCTGATCTTAAACAAGCAGGCACTAATCCTAATACTTCAATTGGTATATTGTTGCGCGATGAGGAATCAGGTGCACGTATAAAACAGACCATCAAAAATCTTGAAGCCAGCTCTCAGAAACTGGATGAAGATCTTAAAGCAGCACAGAGTAATTTTTTGCTGAAAGGGTATTTTAAGAAGAAGACAAAAGAGGATGCGAAAGTAAGTGAAGCGACTGAGAAGTAATCCATTAAGATTTTCAATATATAATGAAAACGGGATAAATTTCCTCATCCATTAAGTCCCAAATTCCAAATTCCAAATTCCAAACTCAAAATTCCAAGAGGGAATTTAGAGTAGGTCTTGGTTCTTTAGATTTGGGACTTGGGACTTGGATTTTTCTGAATGCGTGATTTTATCCCACACTAAGTATAATAAACAACATTTTATCACTTTGATTCAATGTGTGAATCATGTAAATTATTGAAATAGTTATGTAACACTTTCACTGTGGTTTGCATGTAATTTTGTTCACATTCAAATAGTAAGGAACATTGCGTCCGGCATTTTCTATTTAAAGGAAATGAAAAATTATCTGATTGAAAATAAATTGCTTTTAACATCATACGCTAAGGCATGGAGAAAATAAAAAATACAGGTCCCGTACGAAAGGCTATTCCAAAGATTAGGGTGGCTACCGTGCAATCCATGAGTAAGCTCAGTGATAAAACACTGAAAAAAACCGAAGCCGCTGGCGGTTTCCTGACTGATTTTGCCGATGTAATACTGTTTTTAACGCGAATTGTAAAAGAAACATTCTCGCGCGGCTTCGAGTTTAAAGAATTCTTTCGCCAGTGTTTTCAGATCGGTTACAAGTCACTGCCATTGATTTCGGTAACAGGAGCCATCATGGGCCTGGTGCTTACCATTCAATCAAGACCGGTACTTATTGATTTTGGAGCGGTTAGTATGCTTCCCGGTATGGTGGCAGTTTCGCTGATCAGGGAAATGGGACCGGTTATAACCGCATTGATCTGCGCAGGGAAAATCGGTTCAGGCATGGGAGCCGAACTGGGTTCAATGAAAGTAACCGAGCAGATTGATGCTATGGAAGTATCTTCAACTAATCCCATGAAATTTTTAGTTGTAACTCGTGTGTTGGCAGCAACGCTTATGATTCCGCTCCTGATTTTGTATGCCGATGCATTTGGTATATTAGGCAGTTGGGCAGGAGCCAATATAAAAGGCAGTGTTTCGTTTGTCCTGTTTTTCCACCAGGCATTTGCTTCCGTTAATTTTATGGATTTCTTACCTGCCTTTATAAAATCATTTTTCTTCGGGGCCGTAATCGGATTGGTAGGAACCTACAAAGGGTATAATGCCGGGCGTGGAACTGAAAGTGTCGGTGTTGCGGCAAATTCTGCCGTAGTATTGGCATCACTCCTGGTAATAATTGTGGATATGATTGCCGTACAGTTTACTGATATGCTAACATCATGATGATGGAACAAACTGAAACCACAGTTGAGGCTGTATCAAAAATTCCGGGCAAAGAGCCGGTTATTGAAATAAACCACCTGAAAAAATCATTTGGTTCAAACGAAGTATTAAAAGATGTTTCGTTAAAGCTTTTTAATGGCCAAAACCTGGTAGTGCTGGGAAAATCAGGCAGTGGCAAGTCGGTTCTGATAAAATGTATTGTTGGTTTGTTGCGCCCCGATGGTGGCACTATAAACGTGTTCAATAAAAATGTAACTACCTTGAATACAATGGAAATGAGCGAATTGAGGCAGAAAATAGGTTTCCTTTTTCAAAGTGGCGCACTATATGATTCCATGACGGTGAAAGAGAACCTGGAATTCCCGTTGCGCAGGATAAGAAAGAACCTCTCAGAAAAAGAAATGGCAGAAAAAATCAATGAAGTTCTCGAAAATGTTGGTCTGGCTGATGCACTGCATAAAATGCCTTCGCAACTTTCGGGCGGTATGCGCAAGCGGATAAGCCTTGCACGCACCATTGTTGTGGACCCTATGATCATGCTTTACGACGAACCCACCACAGGACTTGATCCTGTAACTTCTGATGAAATAAGTGAACTCATTAATGAAGTCCAGAAAAAATATAAAACCTCATCTCTCATCATAACCCATGATATCAAATGCGCGCTTGCAACTTCCGACCGGATGATCATGCTGGCCGAAGGGGAAGTTTACAAGGAAGGAAAACTCAAAGACTTTGAACACTCAGCCGACCCGCTGATAAAGTCATTTTTCAACTAAAAATCATTATCAATTTCTAAGTTACTGGTTACTAGTCACTGGTCGCTGGTCATAAATCAAAACTCACAGAGCACAAATCACAAATCCCTTTTAATGTAAAATATACCAACTCTCCAATAACCTCAATAACTCAAAGTTCTTGTCTAACGACAATTGAATGACCATCGAATGACAACTCACCAATCTCCCAAAGCTCAAAAACTTTATCCTCAACAACTGAATGACCATCGAATGACAAATGATCAATTAACGAATAACCAACATAAATACTCAACTAGCCTAAAAAAACACATCCAATGGAAACGCACTCACAAAAATTTAAAATACGCTTAGGCTTTTTTGTCGCAGGAGGACTGGCTATTTTTGTACTGGCCATTTTTATAATCGGGAGACAAAAAAACCTGTTTAATCCTGTTTTTAAACTCACTACAACGTTTTATAATGTTAGCGGGTTGCAGGTTGGAAACAACATCCGTTTTTCAGGCATTAATGTTGGCACAGTTGACAATATCGTCATCATAAATGATTCAACCGTAAGGGTTGATATGTTGGTCAGGAAAGAAGTTCACCAGTTTATAAAATCCGATTGTCAGGTTGCCATTGGTTCCGAAGGAATTATTGGTGACCGGCTCCTGGTCATTACCCAAGGCAGTACCGAAGCGCCTTTAGCGAAAGAAGGTCAAAAACTCATATCAACCGAGCCTGTTGAAACGGATGCCATCATGGCAAGCCTGGAGGTGACAGCGGCTAACGCCGAAGTTATTTCGGAGCAACTTGCTGATATTATGTCCTATATAAACACCGGGCAGGGAACACTGGGCAGGCTGATTCAGGATACGGCCATCGCTGAAAATCTGAATCAAACCATTGAGAACCTTAAAACAAGTTCCAAGGGACTGGATGAAAACATGAAAGCAGTTAAGCATAATATTTTCTTAAAAGGATACTTTAAAAAGAAAGCAAGAGACGCTGAAAAGCTGAAAGAGAAAGCGGAAGAGAAGAAGAAGTAGTGGTGGAGGTTGAAGCTGAACAGGCAGTCGGGAGCATGAAGTCGGGAGTGGAAAGCTGGAAATCTGTTGTGTATGAAGAATGGAATAATTAACTGTTAAAGATCTCTTTAAACAGTATTTTGAAAAGTTAAAGGACTCCTTCCGGCTTCGGACGCCCGACCAATTTAACAGTATGTAAGAACGTGAAACCTACCTGCAATCAACTGATACTTTCAAATTACCCAACGACAACAAATGCAAAAATGGTTTAAAATACTTTTCATACTGTTTTTTGTTTCAGTTTTAACAAATGATTTTGCATTTGCCCAAAAGACCCCGGTTACGAAAGATTCAACCAAAGTTTATAAGAATATAGAATCGTTTTCGGTGAAACGTAAGTTCACAAAGTACATGTACCACGTGTTTTTTAAACCAATAGCAGTTAGTTCGCAAAAAAAGAATGATAAAAAGAAAGTATATAAAAAACTGATTCGAAAACCATACAGCGCTTTCGAAGGAAAAATTATCAGGCATATTAATATTGAAACGTTGGATCCATTTGGATATTCGATTGCCGATACTATTGAAAAAAAACAAGGTGCTTTTGCGAAAAACGCGAATAAACTTCATATAAAATCACAAAGGATCACTATCAGGAACCTTCTGCTTATCCGGCGAAATCAGGTATTTGATTCGTTGCTTGTGAAAGAATCGGAACGCCTTGTGCGAAGCATGACTTATGTAACCGATGTTTCATTTTTTGTTACAACTACAGCAAAGAATTCCGATTCTGTTGATATTTTTATCCGCGAATTGGATAGATGGAGTATTATTCCTGACGGGGCCTTTTCCGCAACCAGCATCAACATTAATTTAAAAGACAACAATTTCATGGGCTTAGGCCACGAATCGAAAAATGAATTTACATGGAATGATGCCGTCGGCAACTACGCTTACAAGTTGAATTACCATATTCCCAACATTCGGAATACCTATATCAGCTCAACATTTCATATGGGCAAAGAAGAATCAGGGAACTATACACGAAGCATAGGAATGGATCGCCCGTTTTTTTCACCCTTTGCAAAGTGGGCAGCCGGAATAAATTTTTCGCAGCAATTCCGGAAGGATTTTATTCATGCCAATGACTCGGCATTGGTACTGCAGCCATTTAAATTTAATATTCAGGACTACTGGGCAGGTAATGCCATACAGCTTTTCAAAGGGAATACTGAATTTAATCGTACCACTAATTTTATTTCTGCATTTCGACTTTTAAATGTACACTATCTCGAAAAACCTGATGAAGCATATGATACAGAGCATTTTTTTTCAAATGAAAAATTTTACCTGGCAAGCATTGGTATTTCAACACGAAAATATGTTCAGGATAAATACATCTTTAGATTTGGTGTAACCGAAGATGTTCCTGTTGGAAGGGTTTACAGCCTGACAGGCGGTTACCAGGTAAAAAATAATCATGGCCGTTTTTACTTTGGAGGTCGAATTTCGTCCGGCAATTATTATCCCTGGGGATATCTAAGCTTTAATCTCGAATCGGGAACTTTTTTTAACGCATCGCGTGCCGAACAAGGCGTTGTTACTGCAGGTATCAATTATTTTACAGGCTTAATCGAAATAGGGAAATGGAAATTCAGGCAATTTGTAAAACCACAGCTCACCATTGGTATCAACCGCTTTGCTTATGATAGTCTTACTTTAAATGATGGATTTGGAATGGATGGGTTTAACAGTTCTTCATTGTCAGGAGTCAGTCGGATGATTATCACTTTACAAACCCAATCCTATGCTCCATGGAATTTTATTGGATTCCGTTTTGGGCCATATTTTACCTTAACACTTGGACGACTTGGTAATGAAGCAACCGGATTCAGAAACAGTAAGCTGTATTCGCAAATCGGGTTAGGAATATTAATAAAAAACGATAACCTGGTAATAAATACATTTCAACTGTCTATTGCCTATTATCCTACTATTCCGGGTATCGGGGAAAATGTTTTTAAAGGAAATTCATTCCGTACGGTTGATTTTGGTTTCCGTGATTTTGAAATAGGTAAACCGGCGGTGGTGATGTTTCAGTAAACTGGCTTGGGAAATGGGCTGTTGTAATTGAATATTGGTTTCAGAGTTTAGCTGCGCTGAGCTCTCTGCACTCGGTTCAGGATTACAGGGTTACAAGTTCTGAATACCAGGTAATTTATATGTATCTAAATCTTGTTAACTGAAACTCTGAAACGCGAAACCCTGAAACTCTGAAACCCTGAAACCCTGAAACTCTGAAACTCTGAAACTCTGAAACCCTGAAACCCTGAAACGCTTATACAGAATGCAGTAAATTTCAAAAATTTTAACACATCAAGCAAAATGAAGCATCTTGATAAATTGCGAATAATAGTTAAAATTAAAAAGGCAGGAATGCTCCTGAAGGATACTTATAATGGATTTCTCGAAGACGATGGTATGAAGTTAGCAGCATCCTTATCGTATTACACCATTTTTTCATTACCGCCACTCCTCATTATCATTATAAGTCTGTCGGGTTTCTTTTATGGAGCGGAAGCTGTCAGGGGCGAACTCTTCGGGCAGATAAACGGGCTGGTAGGTAACGCCGCAGCATTACAGATACAGGAAATAATAAAAAACGTAAAACTTTCACACAGCTCGACATTTGCAACCACATTTGGCGTAATCATTTTACTGATAGGCGCATCAGGCGTATTTGTCGAAATTCAGGATTCAATCAATTTTATCTGGGGACTTAAAGCAAAACCGAAACGTGGCCTGGTTAAATTTATCAAAAACCGCCTGATGTCTTTCTCCATGATTGGTTCAGTTGGCTTTTTGTTGCTGGTCGGATTAATTATTAATTCATTAATGGATTTGCTGAACACGCGATTGGCAGTTTATTTTCCGAAGGATACAGTATATTTATTTTATGCCTTCAACCTGCTGGTCGTTTTCGGTATAATTACAGTCTTGTTTACTGTAATTTTTAAAACACTACCCGACGGGCAACTGGCTCTGCGCGATTGCCTTATCGGCGCTTCTTTTACCACTGTTCTCTTTATGATCGGCAAATTTGCAATCGGGGCGTATCTTGGACGTTCAGCAATAGGGTCCTGGTATGGCGCCGCCGGATCCGTTATTTTAATTCTTGTGTGGGTATATTACTCGGCTATCATACTTTATTTTGGCGCCGAATTTACCAGGGCGTTTGCCGAAAACCATGGGGGGAAAATAATTCCCAACGGATATGCTGTAAAAATCATAAAACATAAAATTGAAATTGATGAATTGAAAATAGTATGATCCTGTTTAAGTAGTTCCTTTTTTTGGGCTTTTCCTGGATTTATGGTACAGAGACTGAGTGTGAAGTTTGCTAAAAGATTGCGTTAAGTCAGCAATTTTATTTAATGAATATCGGGAAAGATTAACAATTTGTTCTTCTCCATAATGTACCATCCCAACTCTTCCTGGCTTTGACTCCGCTCAGCCTGACAGGGAGGGAGTTGGGTTGTATTAACTTAACAGATTGCAATTCTGTTGGTTAAAATCTGCCTCCCCTGGATGCTAAGCGAAGCCAAAGCATAGGGGAGGATCCGATAGGCGGAGGGGTAATATTTGTTCTCCAATAATCAATCTTATTAATGATATCCGATACTCATAAAAAGGAAAGGCTTTAATTCAATTGGACAACTCCTTATTGAAACTTCAACTGCAAACTATCGAAATTCAGATTGAAGGGTTAGAAGACGATGTAAACCGGTACAGGGCAATGTCATTTAAGGATGTTTCATTTGAATATTGAACTAGGAACATCGATTTTTGATTTTCGAAGTTTCGTTAAATCATCATGTACATCTAAAATCTTAAATCGTTAACAAGCAAAGCGACTCATGAGCACCTTTTAAAAATAGGTAATGAGCGAATAATCCTTGTTCTTAAATCAGCTAATGCTTAACTATGTGACATTGCGGTACAGGGGTCTTGCCAAAGCGGATGCTATTCAAAGTATCCAGGTAGAAAAGACTGACCTGGCCTTTAAATAAACAAAGAAAAACCACATTTCTATTTTCGCTTAACTCATTAACCTGAACTTCTTTAGCTTGATTATTTCATAAACTTCAAAAAAGACAAAAGATAAAAGGATAAAGACAAAAGGATCAAAACATTATGAAGGCAATCATAAAAATCATCTTTACAAAATAAATCATGAAAATGGTTTGCAACTGCCTGATTTTTATCTTTTTACTTTTATCTTTTATCTCCTGCACGAATAATACAGGTTAGATTTGTTATTTATATCACAAATAAATTAACGTTCTTGATGAATGGTTTCCTTTAATTATCCTAATTTTATGCCCCTTAATAATTAACCATAATTGACAAATTCGTTTTCACGCATTTATAAAACCATTACATTATGAGTATTAGCATTATAGGAAGGTCGATCAATGAATCAGCTACTCTGAAACTGAATGAAACCTTTGCAATCTTAAAGGCAAAAGGGGAACCGGTAATACATCTTGGTGGTGGGGAACCAAAAAGCAAAGCCCCATTGGATGCAATCACGGCGCTGAATTCACACATTAATAGCGGAGAAGTCAGGTATGCACCTGCGGATGGCAGCATTGATATGAAAAAAGCGGTAATCAGATATACATTAGAAAACTATCACCGCCTTGTGGAACCTAAAAATATAATCGTTTCCAGTGGGGCAAAGCAAGCTTTGATGGTTGCACTTCAGGCTATACTTGACCCTCAGGATGAAGTCATTTATCCTGCACCTTACTGGGTGTCTTATCCCGAAATGATCAAGCTTTGCGGAGCTATTCCAATACCCGTTGTTCCCGAAGACGGAACTTTTACTCCAACAATGCACGACATTGAGCAAAATGTTACTTCCTATACAAAAGCCATTATTATCAATAGTCCGAATAATCCTTCGGGTGCCGTTTACCCCGAAGCTTTTATTGCAGAAATAGTGCAATTCTGCGAGAAAAAAAGCATCTACCTTATCATGGATGATATCTATCAAAAACTTGTTTATGGTGGGGTAAAAGTGGCGAATCCTTTTGATTATATCAGTAATTTCTCCGAAAGTTCTAAACTCATCATCATTAACGGAGTTTCAAAAGCATATGCCATGACTGGCTTCAGAATCGGATGGGGAATAGCAAACAAATCATTGATTGCAGTGATGTCGAATATTCAAGGGCATCAAACATCCGGACCATCCATTTTATTGCAAAAAGCAGCAATTGGGGCTATTAACGGAGTGCAATCAAGCACCAATGCCTTAAGAACCACGCTTGAAAATAACCGAAAAGTTTTGGTTGAAAGATTAAAAGCCTTCAATGGAGTTCATCTGCTTCCACCCGACGGAACTTTTTATGCATTTGCAGATTTCAGTGCTTATGAAAAGGATTCCACCAAATTATCCAAGTTCTTGCTCGATAAAGTAAAAGTTCTTACTATGCCGGGGAAAGAATTCGGAATGGACGGTTTTCTTAGAATATCATTCTGCGGTTCAATTAAAGAGATTAACGAAGGAATCGATCGCATTAAATGGGCCCTTGACCCTGACTCTTCCAACGAATTGTACATTGGGGAAAGAAAATTAGTCAGGGACTGGAGATAGTTAGAATTATTTACAATCAATAAGAAAACCCATTAGAAATGAAATACCTGGAATTTGATACGCCGGCCCGAAAACAAGCCGCAGAATTTAAATCTGATTACGGATTGGAAAATCATGGTTTGGTGCATCTTGATAGAGTTTTTTGGAATCTGCCAACTGAAGCCTTGGTGGAAGAAGCCGTTTTTCGCGGCGAAGGCCATCTGGTAAAAGGAGGAGCTTTCCATGTATATACCGGAAAATGGACAGCAAGAGCTGCGAATGATAAATACTTTGTAAAAGAAGAAAGTACAGAAGAGCAAATAGATTGGGGCTCCTATAATCGTCCCATGACTCCTGAGAAATTCAATGGCCTTTTTGCCAGATTGCAGGCTTATTGGCAAGGTGAGGAGCTTTTTGTTCAGGATGTATATGCGGGGGCACATCCCGAATATCGCTTGCCGTTCAGAATTATCTCCGATAAAGCCTGGTGTTCTCATTTCGTCCGAAATATGCTGCTGGTGGAAAATGATTTGGCCAAGCTCAAGCAATTCATCCCCGATTTCACGGTTATGGTAGCTCCTAAATTCAAATTGGATCCGAGAATTGATGGAACTTTGAGCGAAACAGCGATTGTTATCAATTTCGAGCAAAGGCTTGCCATCATTGCCAATAGCGAATATGCCGGCGAAATAAAGAAAACGGTATTCACCATCATGAATTATCTGATGCCATTGCAAGATGTAATGGCCATGCATTGCTCAGCAAATGTTGGAAAAGAGAAAAAAGATGTCGCCTTATTTTTCGGATTAAGTGGCACCGGAAAAACAACACTTTCTGCTGATCCAAGGCGCAATCTGATAGGTGATGATGAGCATGGATGGAGCGATGATGCTGTTTTTAATTTTGAAGCCGGTTGCTACGCAAAAGCAGTCCGTCTGAATAGTGAAGCCGAACCTGAAATTCATGCCTGTACTTATAAATTCGGAACCATTCTCGAAAATGTTATCTTCGATCCTGCTTCACGCGAAATAGATCTTGATAATGTAATCATTACAGAGAATACCCGTCTCTCTTATCCTTTGGATTATATCCCCAATGCAGTTCCTGAGAAAATGGTCTATTCTCAACCAAAAAATATTGTATTTCTAACTGCTGATGCTCAAGGGGTTTTACCTCCAATTGCTCTATTGGATATGAACCAGGCCATTTACCATTTTATTAGTGGATATACCTCCAAAATTGCCGGTACTGAATTAGGCCTGGGAATAGAACCCGAAATTACCTTCTCCGCATGTTTCGGTGCTCCTTTTATGGTGCATCATCCTTATTTTTACGCCAATTTGCTTCGTCAAAAAGCAGAAAGATCAGGCGCAAAAATATGGCTCGTTAACACGGGCTGGGTTGGGGGTAAATTCGGAATCGGAAAACGGATTTCAATCCGTCATACCCGGAATATGCTCAATGCAGCACTCGAAGGAAAACTTGATAATGTTGAATTCAGAAAAGATAAACTTTTCGGTTTCCACATTCCTTTGCATTGCCCGGAAGTGCCCGATGACGTTTTTGAGCCATCCAATGCCTGGGGCGATAAAAAAGAATATTGGAAAAAATACGATGCTCTGGCTTCAAGATACATCGAAAACTTCAAGCTTTTTGCCGAGTTTACTCCGGATGAAGTACATCAAGCGGGTCCACACAGACTGCGCGATGTTGGCGAAGATTAGAAGATGGAAAGCTGTTTGCTTCAAAGCCAACAGCTTTTTTTTATATTTGTGAATCATAAAATAATAGTAAGTAATCATAGCAACTACAGCAATAGATATTTTAAAGGAATCAGTAATGTTATTTTACCGTTCCAGTGTGCAATTTTACCTGCTTTGAAAGATCCAGGTTTAATGTGATCCGTATCCTTTCCTTAACTGTACTGGCAACGGATTCAATATTTGCCGAAACGAGCAGAGGCACATATACCTCGAATACATCCCAAATACCTGCTTTCAGGCCTGCTTCAAAAAAGACCGGGGAATCATGACTTGTGTCGAAACCATGATCATTGAGCAAAATATTCGCAAATGGTTTAATTGGAATCAGGCTGGCTTTTCCGGGCAGGCTGCTGGTAAAGGAAACAGAAATAAGACGCTTACTATACCCAAGGCTTTCGTTAACCGGCGATACAAGGTTGCCTTCCGAAAACAAGACCTGCCTCGAAAGAAATGTTTCAGGAAATGTGGTAAAACGGTCCGGGAAAGTGCCTTCGTAAAGATATTGCTCACGCCCGCTTCTGCCTCCGGGTGCAAGCGAATAAAACGGCACTCCCGAAGTGTTTTGCAGCATGGTTCCTGCAAACAATTTAATATCCAACCCTTTGTCTTTGCCAATGTAACTGCTCCTGTAGTTGAACACCAGCGATGCTTTCTGATACGAATTATGCGCTTCTAATGTGACTTGCAAACTGTATGGGTTTACCAGTCGTGATTTTTCCAAACGATAGCCAATTTGCAGGTACGAACTCATTTTTGCCTTTTCTGTTAGTTCTATCTGGTAGAGATCTGTTGCAGCAATATAGTATCCAAATACACTGTGCGATAATGGGTTATTAAGTTTTTTTGGCATGAAGTACAGGTCGATCCCGGCTTTTACTGTGTGATAGTTTTGGTCGCCAGGTGCACCGAATTGCGTTCCTTCCAGGGTAAATTTTGCTAACCTGATAAAAGTATTGTCAGGTAAAATGTTGTACGAAATCCGCCCAAAACCAGCTACTCCAGGTTTCTTGAAAGTATAGAACGGCATAAAAAAGTACTCAATGGGTTTGGGTATAAGAAACCCGTTATGCACCGCTACTCCCAGCATATAACTGTTTTCTCTTGTCCAGTTTACTAAAGGAATGTACATTAAGGATCGTTTGTCAGGGTCCTCCAGGGTGAAGTAAAACTGTGTCCGGATAGGATCAGCCTTGCGGAAAATTCCTGATGTGCTGGTGTTGTTATTGAGCCTGTATAATTCGGGCATCAGGTGACCCGGATCAATTTTTATTTCCGGATAATTTCCTTGCGGAAGATCAATCCATTTCTCACCTTCGAAACCATCAACCCATTTTTCAAATTGAACTGAGTCGCCGGTCATCCCGGCAATCAACACAGGCGAGGCAATCTCACCATTATTTTTTACAAGTAGTTTGTCGTTTTCGAAACGGATTACTTTATAATCTATGCGTTTGGTTGTCCCCAGGAAATCATCAAAAAACCAGCTCAGGTTTTTCCCTGTCAGGGATTCGAATGAAGTTCGAAGATCGTCCGGCTGTGGGTGCCTGAACTTCCATTCACGATAATAATCATGCATAACTGAATCAAAAATGGAATCTCCCAGGTACGCCCTCAGGTAATTATATCCAAGGGCTGCCTTGTAATAAATCATCATATTGTAATTTGCATCGCTGTATTCCGCCGAAGTAAGGTTTATCGGTTGTTCAATGTTCGCGCGGGCCTGGATCAGCCAACCGATTTCCTGCATCCGCTCAACCGGCATATCCTTGATATGGAAAAATTTCGCTAGCTTCCCGTTTTTAAAATACACTTCCCATAGTTTTTTGTCAGGGTATTTATCGTTCATGTAACGCTTTTCATAAGCAGTGGTAAGGCCTTCGTCGAGGTAAGGGTAGCGGCGTTCGTTGTAACCCAGGGAACTGTAAAACCAGTTATGCCCGATTTCATGGGTAATTACCTGGTCGAGATCGTATGCATCGTCGGCCAGACCGATAACAGTAAGTCCGGGGTATTCCATACCAGCTCCTGCACTTAAAGAACTTTGAACAGCAGTAAAACTATGGTAAGGATAATCGCCAATCCACCCTGAAAAATCCAGTATAGCCCGGTTCACATAAGGTAAGGCATCGAGCCAGAGCGGCGCCTGCTTATCGGTAAACATAATCCATGTAGTTACCGTTCTTCCCGATTCAGGAAGTATTATGTTCCCTTTCCGGACATGAAAACGTTTATCGGCAAACCAGGCAAAATCATGTATCTGGTTCCCGGTATATTTCAGTGTTTTTAATTTTCCGGATGAAGGAGGGAATTTTGGTGTTCCAAAGTAAAAATCTTTTTTCCAGGAAGTATCGGCAGCAAGGCTGTCGAGCCTTTCCGATTCCCGTTTATTTTGAAGGTCGCCGGTAGCACCGACAGTATAATTATCAGGCAGTGTAATGTTTACATCATAGCTTCCAAATTCTGAATAGAACTCACCCTGGTCGAGATAAGGCATCTGGTGCCAGCCCGAACCGTCGTAAACTGCAGGTTTAGGATACCACTGCGAGATTTGGTACGATTCGCCAATATGTCCTAACCGAGAGCTTACGCCTTTTGGCAGTTTTACATGAAATGGAGTAGTAATGATGATCGATTCACCCGGAATGAGTGGCTTGTTTAGTATGATTTTGCAAATGTCGGGGAAGCCGGGGAGCAGGCTCCATTGAACCAACCGGCCATTGATCTTAAAATCCAGTGAATCAATAAATCCTCTCAATTCAGGGTTATCAAACAGCTTTTCCTTTCCTTTCAGGCTGAATAACTGCCTGGCCAATTCGGTATTGTTACTGGAATAGGCATTAGGCCAAAGGTGAAAGAATAAGAATTTCAGGGTGTCGGGCGAATTATTGGTGTATCCGATGGTTTCGGATGCATTTAATTCATGAAGCTTATCATTAAGTGTAACAGCAATTGAATAATTTACTTCCTGCTGAAAATATTTTTGCGCTGTAGCATACTGAAATTGCAATAGAACTATCGCACCCAAAAGAATCACTTTCCATGTAATGCAGTTATCTGGCAAATTTTTCAAAATGATTATGAATTAAGGGATTACTGCATTTATTTCCCCTGTCACCTACAGGAATATGGACTAAAATCCTGGAAATTATTGAACTAACCTGAGTTATATCATGTATATCATGACTGCACTTTCTTGCAATCTCATCAGAAATGGCTCTGTTTACTGAATTCTCAGATTCAAGAAAAGAGTTCTGCGTTAAACAGAACTCTTTTTTTATTATAAGCTTTAGTGTATTGGACTCAAATATTGTCTGAAAACAGATAAGGCTTGTGCTATAATCCTAAAGCATATCATTTTTGCTTTGCTTTCTATTAATCCTGGTCAATCATGGAGCAAATGATTAAAGCAGGATGATGAGCAGAACAACAATGAGAATCAGGGTACCGGTGCCGATATAAACATAACCACCGTCTTTTTTCACAGTTTGTTTAATTTCTTTTACTTCTTTACGAAGTGCAAGTTTTTCGGAAGCTGACATATTCGATTTGTCCATGTTGCGTATTTCTTCAACACGATCTTTCAATTTTGCAGCCTGTGCTTCTGTTAATTTAGTATCAGTTTTTGCCGGGATTGCCGGGTTTTCTATCGCATTTTTAGGATTTAAATTGCCTGCAAATACGGTTGATGCGCTCATTGACATGATCATAAGCAGCGCAAAAAAGATAGTTTTTTTCATTTTCTTTAGGTTTAAATAAGTTAGTGAAATTGTTAGATGCAAAGATACCTTGTGATGTTCCGGCATGTGTTACATAATTCTATTTATGTGTTACATCATTCACACATTACGATTCATCTTTCGTGGTGCGAACCAGGCTGATACCCGCAACAAAGAAAATAAGGCCAAGAATGCCATATATGACAAGTGCCTTAATATTATGTGTTCCACCTGATGTATTTACAGCTATTATTGCAGCATAGATCAGTCCACCTATACCAAGTAATGTGAGCAATGCGCCAAAGATTCTTTTTAGATTCATGATTTTTTATTTTAAATATAGATGTATCAATTCAACCGCTGTTTTTCAAACGATCTTTCCTCTGATGTAATCTGTTGCCGGTTAATTCAACAAGCTTTTATTGAAGCGGAAATCAATTTTACACATGAATATTGGTCAGTGTACTGAGTAAGCCAAATACCTTCAGAAGCCATATGCAAACGACTACCACTACAACAATATTCAGTATTTTCTTGATTTTACGATCCATAGGGATCATATTATTGACAAGCCACAGTACAAAACCTGCAACAATTATCACGAGTAAAATGGTAAGAAGTGACATAAGGATGGTTTTAAGGTTGGGATCAAAGGTAATATCCTGAATGGCTGAAAGTGTTACATAACTTTATATTCAAGTTACATAATTCACAGGTTTTAATGCCTGTGCATTTCAAAACTTGAATGTTAGCCGATGGTAATTTCAAATTCTATGTTATAGACCATATTTACGGGAATTTGCTGTGCCTTAAGCTTTCGCTCCAACACATGCAGGCTATGCCGGCTGGTTTCATGTCCTTTTTTGCTGTCATGGTGTTTGCTTAAAAAGCAAATACACCCAGCATATCCAAGCATCACTAACAGCATTTGACCTCATGCACCAAAATAAGCGCTAAACACAAAATTTTCGCTTTGCCAATATTATGTAATTTATTCCTAAACAGCTATTTGCATTTTAACAATTTTATCAGATGTTATTGCAGGAATATCATATAAGCATTACTTTTGTTCAGAAATGAATAACAATTCCATATTCTTAACCGAAAATATGATCTGGACAATTGGTATCGCGGTTGTACTTGGATCATGGGTTGTCTATTTACTGATACGGCTTCATCAGGAACAAAAGAAAACTCTGGAAGCAAAAAAGAAATTTGAGGAAATTGAATATCAGCTGGATAATATTAAGCTTGAAACTATCGAGTCAAGGATTAATCCGCATTTACTTAAAAACATACTTAACTCCATTCAATCGCACGTGTACCAGTCGTATTATGCTATCGACAAGTTGGCAAACGTTCTCGATTATATTTTATACGACAGCCACAAACAATATGTTACTCCCAAAGAGGAGGTCGATTTTATCGTAAGCCTGATTGAGATCAACAAAATTAAGCTTAGCCCGCTTTTCGAGTTAAAGGTGAAACTAAAGATTCATGAAAATGAACCTATGTATCTGCAGCGGTATCTCGTTCCGCTGATTTCGGTTGAATTGGTTGAAAACGCATTTAAACATGCTGACCTTCAGAGTCCTGATTCGTTTATTTCCGTTACAGTTTCGTTCAACGACAGTATTTTTTCATTAACCGTAGCCAATAAAATTTCAGCTAAAGAACCCATGAAAAAGGAGAAAAGTGGCATTGGCGATGAAATAATGGAACAACGCTTAAAGATCATTTATAAGGAAAACTACACCCTGGACAAGTTCGTGGAGGACAATGTATATATTGCTCATCTAAAAATAAACCTGCTTGAACACAAAGCTAAAATGCTTGCTATTGGATGATGAATTGCAAGGTTTAACGTATCTGAAGTTACTCTGCGAACAAATTCCTGAACTGGAAATAGTGCGGGCATTTAATGATCCCAATACATTTCTGAAGGATTTTCCGGGGATTGAATGCGATTTATGCATCCTGGATATTGAAATGCCCGGTCTGAACGGAATCAAAGTGGCCAGCCTGCTTAAAGGGAAACCAATAATTTTTATTACCGCATACAAAGAATACGCACTGGATGCTTTTGAACTCGATGCAGTTGATTATCTGCAAAAGCCCGTGCAGCTTGAACGACTTCAACTGGCAGTAAATAAGGCTGTTAACCGAATCGAAAGCATATATTCTTCACCTAAATATATTCAGCTTAATACGGATAAAGGCAGGACTCTGGTTTACTTTGATCAGTTGGTTTACATTAAAACTTCCGAAACTGACAGCCGCGACAAAGTAGCCCGGATGTTGGATAATTCGTCGTTGCGGCTAAAGAATATTTCATTCGATAAATTGTTGAGAATATTACCTCCCGGTCAATTCTGCCAGGTCAACAAAAAAGAAATTCTGGCTTTGAAATCGGTTCATTCTTTCTCGCATAGCGAAATCACCACCCGTATCACAGGCGAAAACGAAAAGTTTTTGGTATTAACGCTAAGCGAAATGTACAGGAAGAATTTTATACAGAACATTAAATAACCTTAGTTTCAGGTTACAATTTGTATCGTCCGTATGGATCTTAGTGGTTCATGTGTTTCATTTCTACTTTACTATAGTCTGTATGTAGGACGGATTCATCCCTAAATGCACTTGCACAACTCTCAAACGAACATAATCAGTTTATTTTAGCGGGCTTCGACAACGCACAGCTTGACAGAAGTTTGAGCTATTTTCTTACTAAATCAGTCAAATTTGAACTTCTCCCTTTCCTCTACCACAACGCCTTATCCTGGTAAAAATCCAGCAGCTTGGAGCGGAGAAGGTAATTGTATTTTAATGATACCAGTTTTAACTGTACCCTGTCGAGATTATTCTTTGCGATTACAAAATCAACGGTGGAAATGGCACCCTGTTCAAAACGGATTTCGGCAGCACGAAACGATTGTTCGAAATCACTTACCTGCCGGAGCAGTATCTGATAAGAAGCATAATCGGAATTCATATTTACATAATCCTGCTCAATAGCCTGCCGCAACAGGTTCCTGGTATTTTGTGCCTGCACACTGAGTTGCTGCTCTGATACCTTTGCCTGCTTTAACTTATTTCGGACCTGCAAACCGTTCAGCAACGGGATCTGCAAGCCCAAGCTAACCGCGGAATTGAAGTTGTTGCTCAACTGGGTTGCATATGTAATCGGCAGCGAATTATACGTCGATTGCGGACTGTAAACCGGATTTTTTTCATTGTTCAGCAACACGTAACCCGGGGTTTGAACATCGGTGGTACTGACAAGCTGCTGCGTATTGGCCGTTCCTGAATAGTTGGAATACAAACCACCTGAAAGAAATAATGTAGGCAACATCTGTCCCCTTATTGCCTTAATATTTTTGGCTGCACCGGCAACCTTCAGGTCAGCCGATTTCACCAACGCCAGGTGTTCCAGGGCATTTTCATATACCTGGCTTATGGATGAGGTGTATGGTTGAACCTGCGTACTATCGCTAAAAGCAACAAGCTGCATGTTTTCAGAGTAAGGAATGTTCATCAGATGCACCAGGGTCAGTTTATAATTTTCAAGACTGTTTTTTGTACTTACTACTGATAATTCATCATTGGCAAGCTGGCCTTTCATATCGTACAGATCAGAAGGCGAAATTGCACCTTCATTATTTTTTGCGATCAGAAGGTCCACTTTTATTCGTGTAGCTTCCACCTGCTTTTGAGCAATATTCAGTTGTTCCTGCGTGCTTAAGACAAAAAGATAGTTTAAGATTATATCGACTGTTATTTTATCTTTTGCATTCTGTGCGTCCATTTTACCCGCTTCATAATTGAGTTCGTTTTGTTTCATATAATTATGAAGACTGCAACCATTCCACAAAACAATATTCGTTGTTAGCTGGTAAGAGGCGGCGTTATTTTGTTCATTAATATACGAATTGGTATATGGATTAATGCTTCGCCCGTTATACGAAGTATGCGAAATACCGGCATTGAGGTCCGGCAGCATATTGGCTTTGGACTGGTTGTAATTTATATGTGCCGATTCTGCCAGAAGCTCTGCCTGTTTAACATCTGCATTGTTTTTAAAAGCGATTTCAACGCATTGTTGTAATGTATAAATATTGCCGGCGGATAGAGAATCCTGGCCATTTGTTCTTTTTGTAGCTGCAATGCAGATCAGCGCCAAGAGTATTCCTGTTAATTTGTTCATGGTAAAATAGATTATTCTAAATAAGAGTATGCGATTTATGATGAGTATCGTGAATCATTATTAAATTGGTTACTGTTTTTAAAAAAGCACCCCTCCGCCTGTCAAATCCTCTCTGGCTTCGACTCCGCTCAGCCTGACAGGGATTATCTAAGCGGGTAGATTAAATAAGAGAACAGTTTTTAATTATTCCCGGTACTTATACTATTTATTTTTCAATTCTTCCATCCAGCAAATTGATAATTTTGGAGCCATACGAGGCATTTCTTTCGGAATGGGTGGCCTGTATAATGGTCACGCCATCTTCTTTGTTTAGCTGTTTAAACAATTCCATAATTTCTTCACCTTGTTTGCTGTTAAGATTGCCGGTTGGTTCGTCGGCCAGTATCAGTTTGGGCTTTGCAACAATGGCACGTGCTACGCCAACCAGTTGCTGCTGTCCGCCGGATAATTGGGTTGGGAAAAGATCTTTCTTGCCGACTATATTGAAACGATCCAGGATATCAGCAACAATGGATTGCCGTTCTGACGATTTTATGTTTTGATAAAGCAAAGGCGTTTCAATATTTTCATAAACCGTTAACTCATCGATAAGGTGATAGGCCTGGAATACAAAACCGATATGGCTTTTATACAATTGCGACCGGTGTTTTTCCTTTAGATGGTGAACCGGCTGATTGCGGAAATTGTATTCGCCTTCATTAAATTCGTCCAGCATTCCGATTACATTCAGCAAGGTTGATTTACCCGAACCGGATGGTCCCATAATGCTGATAAACTCACCTTCCTTAACAGCGAGGTTTATATCGCGTAACAGGAAAACACGGTTTCCGCCGGAAGTTACCCATTTGGTTATGTGTTTTATTTCTATCATAATAGTTTTTTTATTCGGTTCTTAAACTTTTTACCGGGTTTGCAATGGATGCTTTTATTGACTGATAACTTATTGTAATCAGTGCAATTAATAAAGCAAGTAATCCTGCAAGTAAAAACATCCACCAACTAATATTAATTCGGTATGCAAAATTTAGCAGCCATTTGTTACTTAACCACCATGCTATCGGACTTGCAATTACAATACCCGCCAGCACTAACTTTAAAAAACCACCCGATAATAATATTGTAATTTGCGAAACCGATGCTCCCAATACTTTTCTAACACCAATTTCTTTAGTACGTTGGCGAATATCGTAAGCAGCTAAACCAAATAAACCTAAACATGCCAACAAAACAGCAATAAACGTAAACAAGTTAAACACCTTGCCTGTACGCATTTCGCTCGTGTATAATTTTTGAAAATCTTCATCCATAAAATGAAAATCAAAAGGAAGATTAGGTTCAATGGCTTTATATTTCTTTCCAATAAAATCAATAGTTTGCGGTAAATTCTTGCCGGATGTTTTTATTAAAAGCGTGTTTCCCCAATTTGCTGACGAGAGCACCAATGGTTCAATTAAGCTATGTAATGATGCAAAATGAAAGTCTTTTACCACACCTTTTATTTCACCCGGGCCATCTCCAAAAAATATTTTTTTATTAATCGCTTCCTGTGGTGATTTCCACCCTAAAGCTTTACATGCTGCTTCGTTTATAATTATATGATTATAATTGTTTGAATCTTTTGACCCATCTAAAATATCTTGCCGGCTCAATTCATTTCCTGCAATTAGTTGCAATCCGCAGGTTTTTACATAATCTTCATCAACAGGACTAAAACTTACATTCATATTATTCGATGGGGGCAAATCAGCTCTTCTTATATGACCACCACTTATAATTGAAACAGGCTCCCATGCCGTTTTGGAAACAGAAATAATATCGGGATTTGATTTAAATTCCGATTTTACCAAATCAATCTTATCAACCAGTGTCTGAGTAAGATGCGTTACCAGCACATGCTCTTTATCGTATCCTAATTTTTTGTTTTGAATAAATGATAGTTGTCGCGCAATAATAATAGCAGCAATAATCAAAAAAACAGAAATGGAAAATTGAAAGACAATTAAAGATTTTCGCAACCAATTACCGGGCGCCGTATTTTTAAATGCACCCTTCAATACTTTAACCGGCTTAAAAGCTGCTACAATCATTGCCGGATAACTTCCTGCCAGCACAGCAATTGTAAATAGCAAAATTAATACTGATGCAATAATGGAAGGGTTTAGCAAATTAAAAACCGTTAAGTTTTTTTGTGTGAATGAATTAAACAATGGCAAAATAAAAATAGTAATGGCAATACTTATAATAACAGAAGTCAATGTTATTACCAACGACTCAATAATAAACTGCCAAAAAATCTGCTTTTTATTTGCGCCTGCCACCTTACGGATTCCTACTTCCTTAGCACGTCCAATTGATTTTACAGTGCTTAAATTAATGTAAGTAAAGCAGGCAATTAATAAAATCAATAAAGCAACACCGGAGATAATGTAGATGTAAACAATGTTAGTATTAGGAACCATTGCATCATAAGGCGAATATAAATGCACCTGAGTAAGTGGTTCTAAATAATAATTAATGTATGTGCCTTTTTCATTTTTCATTTCTTTCTTCATAAAAGGTTCAATCTTTTTTTGAAGAGAAGCAATTGAATTTTTGTCTTTAAGAAGAAGATAGGTGGTATAATTTGCGTTAAAATATGTTTGCTCCTGATTTTCTCCTAAGGAAGAAAAAGACGCAATAAAATCAAATTTTAGCTGAGAATTATCGGGACAATCTTTTGCTACGCCTGTGACTAAAAAAGGCATCTGCCTTGTGCCTATTAATAAGGTTTTTCCAACAGGATTGTCTTCGCCGAAATATTTTTTTGCAGAAGTTTCTGTGATCACAACATTATTAGTCAGTTTTAAAACTTGCGAAGGATTACCGCTTATTAATTTGTATCCGAATACATTAAAAAAATTAGAATCGGCAAATAAAAAATTACTCTCAATAAATAACTTGTCGCCATATTTTACAACATTGCTTGTCCAAAAAGTATTCATCCTAACACCGCTTTCCACTTCAGGAAATTGACGTTCAAAAGCAGGTAACACTTTAGTGCTTGTCCAGTTGCCTTTTACAGGTTTGTTTCCGTTGAAACTATATTCCATAATTACACGAACAATGCGGTCTTTGTTTGGATGAAAATTATCGAAACTAAGTTCGTGCTGTATGTACAGTACCAGCAACAAACAACAAACTAATCCTGTTGTAAGGCCTACAATATTAATAACAGAAAATACTTTATTTCTTAACAAATTTCTCCACGCTATTTTGAAATAATTTCGGATCATGACTCAATTTTATTCAGTTCGTAAACTCTTTACAGGATTGGCAATGGCAGCTTTTATTGCCTGGAAACTGACTGTTAACACAGCGATCATCAAGGCCAGCAAACCTGACAAAACAAAAACAGTCCAATGGATATCAACCCTGTAAGTGAAACTCTGAAGCCAGTTATTCATCGCCCACCAGGCAAGCGGGAAAGCAATAAGGCATGAGACAGCTACCAGCAGCAGGAAATCTTTTGAAAGCAATGCTGCCAGACCTTGTGTACTGGCACCTAATACTTTCCTTACCCCGATCTCTTTGGTTCTACGTTCAGCAGTATAGGCAGCTAAACCAAATAATCCCAGGCACGAAATAAAAATTGCCAATATGGAGAAAATGCCTGCTAATTTCCCGATCAGGGTTTCGGTTTTAAATAAGTTGTTAAAATCATCATCCACAAATTTGTACTCGAACGGATAATCCGGGTTACTGGCTTTTATCACTCTTTCGATGGCCGGTAAGGCTGTTGAAAGATTGCTATTAGGCTTTAATCGCATGGTGAGGCAAAAAGCATTTATAGTATCCGCAAACATAATGAGGGGCGCTGCCGGCGAATACATATCGTTGTACACAAAATCATTGATAACGCCAACAACAGTGTACTTAGCTCCATTATTCATAAGGTAACTTCCTATTATATGCTTCTGGTTCATAATTTTTGCCAGGGCATCATTGATGATCACATTATTGCTGTCCGCTTTCATGTCGCTGTAAAAATCCCTGCCGGCTTTCAGTTTTATTCCCATGGTCGAAATATATTCAGGGCTTACCGGTTCAATGGTAATCAGAACCTGCTTGTTCGGATCTTTCCCCTCCCATTCAAAATCACCCGTATTGCTGCCCAGTTGCAAAACCCGGTTTTGACTCAGGCTTGCATTCTGAACAAACCCGGTGGCCTGCAAATCATTTTTAATTGCATTAAAATGCTGCTTCATTTTGCCCTGCAAGGCGGTGTAAATCAAATCCTTTTTATTGTATCCCAGGTCGCGGTCCTTTACGTGAAGAATTTGCTGGTAGATAATTATGGTACCAATAATCAGTATCACAGATATGGAAAACTGCAATACCACCAGGCCTTTGCGGATATAGCCGGCACTGGCGCTGTTTTTAAGTTTTATCCCTTTCAGAATATTTACGGGTTTAAATGATGAAAGAAAAAATGCAGGGTAGCTTCCTGCAATTAACCCACAGAACAAAGCAATTAAAAATAATGCAATGAGATGAACCGGATATACTATATTAACAGACAGCTGCTTTTCGACAATTCCATTAAAAGCAGGCAACGCAAGGTAAATGATTACAACAGCAAAAACTGCAGAAATCAGTGACAGGAATATGGATTCGCCGATAAATTGCCTCACCAGGTTTCCTTTGCCTGCACCCAACACTTTACGTACACCTACTTCGCGGGCCCGCTGTTCGGATCGCGCCGTTGACAGATTCATAAAATTAATGCAGGCAATAATCAGGATGATCCATGCAATCAGGCTAAACAGGTTCACATATTTGATCCGGCCCGGTACTTCTTTGCCATTCTCGAAACTGTCGTACATCCGCCACCGGCTCATCGGGTAAATGGACATTTTAGCACTTGCCTCCTGTTGTTTGCCCTGTATATAATTGTACAGCTTTGCATTTATTGCACCGATATCGGCACCAGGCTGCGTTTCCACATAAGTTATAACGCCATTATTGCCCCATGCCTGAAGCCAGGTGTTTTGATCTTCATAAATTTTAAAAGGTGCCAGCCAGTGAAATTTAAACGAAACATTCTCGGGAATATCCTCAAATACACCCGTAATAATGTAATTCTGCTTATTGTCTACTTTCAGGGTTTTGCCCAGCACATCGGTAGTTCCAAAAAATTTATTGGCCATGGTTTCGGATATCACCAACGAATGCAATTGCGTAAAAGCATTGTTAGCATTGCCCTTTATAAACTGAAGCTGGAACATGGTCAGAAACGGTGCATCCACATGCAAACCTTGCTCA
This sequence comes from Lentimicrobiaceae bacterium, assembly GCA_041660125.1. GTDB lineage: Bacteria > Bacteroidota > Bacteroidia > Bacteroidales > UBA4417 > UBA4417. The sequence goes on along the minus strand of JBAZWY010000003.1, from coordinate 183,791 downwards.
TAAATAGTTTTATTGTTGAGCGCAAAAAGCAGGTTATCGCCCCAGGTTGAACGTGCCGTATTTTTAATACCCGGGATTTCAGCTTTTATGCCCTTGGCCATAGGGCCGGGAGTGGCATCGAAAGTAAAAGTCTGGCCATCGTAGGTTTGCTGATCCTTAACTTTATAAAGGTTGTCGCGGTTACTGAAATAATGATTAAAGGTGAGTTCGTCCTCTACCCATAATAATATCAACCCGGCGCAGGCAATGCCTACGGCAAGTCCGCCTATATTCAGGAAACTGTACCCCTTGTTTTTCCAGAGGTTACGGAAGGTCGTTTTTAAATAATTTCTGATCATATCTTTAATTTTATTCAGTTCGTAGACTCTTTACCGGGTTGGCCAATGCCGCTTTGACAGACAAAATGCTGATAGTAGCCAGTGCAATGAATAATGTTATAAATCCAGCACCGGCGAACATCCACCATGCAGGTTTTATATTGTAAGCAAAATTCTGAAGCCATTGATGCAATACGAAATACGCCACAGGCCATGCTATGAGGTTGGCAATAGCAATCCATAAAACAAATTGCTTTGAAATGGTGGCTGTTACCTCTGCAACTCCTGCTCCCAGTATTTTTCTGATGCCGATTTCCTTTTTGCGTTGCTCGGTAACAAACATGGCCAGTCCGAAAAGACCTAAACAGGCTACCAGAATACCGAGTATTGAGAGGATAGTTGAAAGTGTGCTTATCCTTTTTTCACTACTGTAAAGGCTTTCTATCGTATCATTAAGAAAACTGCAATTGGCTTTTTCAATTGAATTTACTTTGTCCCATATGCTTTCTGTATATGTGAGGATGGATTCCGGATTATTGCCCGAAAATTTGATGGTAATGTAAGAAGCAGCCTGTTGTACTTTATCAAGGTGTAATACCAGTGGCTTTACTTTTTGATGCAATGATTCAAAATTGAAATCTTTTGTAACACCGATAACACGGAATATCATCGGGATTTTGCGATTCGAAAGCATGGTTATGTTATGCCCAATTATTGATTTTACATTGGGAGCAAAATCTTTTGCTGCTGTTTCGTTAATAACTACTGTGTTGCTGTCAGTTGGCATTGATGGATCGAAGAAACGACCCTCTTTCAGTTCAATACCGAATGTTTTGATAAATGATTCATCAACATCAAGATAAGCGGCTTGTATTGGTGGTTCAGTTTTTGTTTGGTTTTCGTAACTGTATGCCGATTCGGGTACACCCGATGCAAATATGAGGGAAGAATTAGTTACTGATGTGATTGCGGGATTTTTAAGTAGTTCTTGTCTGAATGCCTGTAAATTATTGCCAAGTGTTGCGCCATTGGTGATAGTGATAAGTTGATCCGGTTTAATACCCAGATTTTTGTGTTGCATATAATTAAGTTGGCTTTTCACAGCCATCATGCCAATAATCATAGCAATGCTGATGGCGAACTGACTAACTACAAGGATACTTCTTAAAGTGGTTTTGTTCTTTCGCCGTAATCCTTTGAGGGTTTCTACCGGTTGAAAAGCAGAAAGGAATATAGCCGGATAGCTTCCTGCAAAAATTCCTACTGCCATAGTGAACAATAACAAAATGGGAATAGACCAGATGTTTTCGAACAAGTTTAATTTTGCTGTTTTCCCGATGAGTTGATTGAACCATGGCAATGTTGCATATACAATGCAAAGTGCAATTATGACTGAAATCCCGGTTGTCATCATTGATTCGGTGAAATACCTGATCATGAGTTGCCACCTTGCAGATCCTAATGTTTTACGAATGCCTGTTTCTTTAGCTTGTTTTTCGCTTCTTGCAGTAGCGATATTCATAAAGTTGAAAATGGCAATCAGCAATACAAATAAAGCTGATGCAATAAATATACGTACATACAAAATGTTGCCTGTTCTGCTATGCCCCCATTCGGTGTTCGGATCAATACCATAACGTTCTTTCGAATAAAGGTAAACTTCCCGTAATGGTTGCAACTTCATTTCAAATGTATTCCCGGTCGATTTGAATGCACTGTAATGTACATTAAGCAGTTTCTCAATTTGTGGTCCGGCACTTTTATCAACAAGTACGTTTAGTTTTTGTTCCATCGCTTTTACATCAGTGCCTTTTTTGAGCATTACAAAATTTGAATAACCGAGGGCCAGCCAGTTTTCATTATTTTTCCCCCTAAGGGTACTCATAGACATGAGCATGTCTGCATTGAAATGTGAGTTTTCCGGAAAGTCGGTCATAACAGCAGTTACCATTAAAGCTAATGTGTCATTTAACAGAAGCTGTTTGCCGACCGGGTCTGCATCACCAAAATATCTTTTTGCTGTTGTTTCAGTAATCACCACCTCATTGGGCATTGATAAAGCCTCAGATGCATTTCCTTTAATAACCGGATGATCAAAAACTTTGAAGTAATTGGAATCAGCTGTATAAATACGATATTCACGGAAAGTTTTATCTTTATAACGTACATCGTATGCATTCTCATAACCTACCAAAGTATTCGACTCAACTTCAGGAAACTGTGTCCTGAGTGTTTCTGCCAACGGCGGACTGCTTTTAGCGCTGTTCGATTCGGCACCGTTAAGACTGATATGGGTATATGCACGGTAAATACGATCGGCGTTTTTATAATAACCATCATATCCGAATTCGCTGCTGGCATATAGATATAATATGATAGTGCAAGCAAGCCCGATGGCAAGTCCTCCGATATTTATTGCTGATATTTTCGGATTGCGGATCAGGTTGCGCCACGCGGTTTTTAAATAGCTTCTAATCATAACAATGAGGTAATGCTTAAATTAAATCAAAATATTTTCAGTAACGGTTTGTCCGTCTAACATTCGAATAATACGATGACTGAACTTTGCATCGTGTTCGCTGTGTGTTACCATGATAATGGTTGTGCCTTGTTCGTTGAGATCAGTTAAAAGTTCCATTACTTCGTTGCCATTGGTAGAATCGAGATTACCGGTAGGCTCATCGGCAAGAATTAATTTAGGATTATTAACAACTGCCCTGGCTACAGCCACACGTTGCTGTTGTCCGCCCGAAAGCTGCTGCGGGTAATGGTTTCGGCGGTGCATAATTTTCATTTTGTCCAACACGGCTTCAATCATTGCTTTTCGTTCGCCCGTTTTAACGCCAGTATAGATAAGAGGCAGTTCAACATTTTCATATACCGTTAATTCATCTATCAGGTTAAAACTCTGAAACACAAAGCCTATATTGTGTTTCCGCATCTCAGCACGTTTTCTTTCGTTGAAATGAGACACATCAACCCCATTGAATACAAAGCTGCCACCATCGGAATCATCCAGCAGGCCCAGGATATTCAACAGAGTAGATTTTCCGCAACCGGAAGGACCCATTACGGCGACAAACTCGCCTTCTTTAACCTCCATCGATAATTTGTTCAATGCAATGGTTTCTACCTCTTCGGTGCGGTAGATTTTTTCGAGGTCTTTGATCTTTATCATTTTCGTGTTATTTAATGAGTGTTTTGATTTTTAATTATAATTCTGGAAGTTGGAAATTTCCGGCTTTTAACAAGAGGTGCCGGATGCTAACATTGATTTTTCTTTTATTCAGGGTTTTGTATATTTTAAATGATTACTGTAAAATCTTTGATTTGGCAATGGAACCCGGAACCTGGCACCTGGAACCCGGAACCTGGAACCTGGAACCCGGAACCCGGAACTATTATTTCTTCAGCACCAACTCCTGCATATTCCCATAATTCTCGTAACTGCTGGTAATTACTTTATCGCCTGGTTTTAAGCCCTGAAGGACTTCATAAAAATCAGGGTTCTGGTTTCCAAGCTGAATATCAGCCTTATAAGCGGTCTTGCCATCGGAGCTCAGTTTAAATATCCAGTTGCCCCCGGTTTGCTGGTAGAAACCACCGCGCGGTAAACGCAAAGCCTGCTTTTCATCACTTAAAGCTAATCGTATCTGCAATGTTTGTCCGCGGCGTATCCCTTTCGGCACTTTTCCTTCGAACTGCATATCAACCTGGAATCGTCCATTGGTAACCTGGGTAAATACTTTATTGATTTTCAGCTTATAAACTGTATCAGCAAAAGTAAAATCACCCATCAGCCCTGTATAAATTCGTGAAATATAGTGTTCATCGATATCGACACGAACTTTAAAACCGCTCAAAACATCAATCTGTCCCAGCCGGTCGCCCTGCTTTTTATTTTCCCCAATTTCTGCATCCAGCGAGGTAAGCTGTCCATCAATCGGCGATCGCACGATCAGATCATTTACCTTTTGCCGCATCATATTAAGTGCTTCCTGCGAACCCTGGTACGAACGTTTATCCTGTTCTTCCTGCTGAGAACGGGATAAAGAGTCCTGTTCCAGAATTTTCTGTGTCAGTTTTTTCTTTTCCTGGTAATATAAATAATCATTTTCAGCTTTTTTAAACTCCTGCAATCCTATTACTTTTTCATCATACAGGTGTTTGTCGAGGTTGTAAATACGCTCAGCCTCGCGGTACTGGCTAAGTACATCGGCCATCTGGTTTAATTTGCTTACTGTGTTCTGTTGAGCAGCATTGTTGTTGATCTGCATTTGTGTAAGGGTATTGTAAACCGTGTTTTGCTGGCTCATCATGGTCATCAACAGATCGGTATTCGACAAGCGAAGGATAGGCTGTCCTTTTTTCATAATTGTGCCATCTTCAACATACTTTTCTTCCACACGGCCGCCTTCGCTGGCATCGAGGTAAATGGTGGTAATAGGGAGCACAACCCCGTTTACAGGAATAAATTCCTGGAAAGAGCCGTTGGTGACTTCGCTAACAGTAATGCGTTCCAGGTCAACATTCAGTTTTGATTTGCCGGAAGTAAAATAATAACTTGCAGCTATCAATAATACAATAGCTGCGACAATTGCGATTGTCATAATCTTTTTAGGAGTCCACTTTTTCTTTTCTATAACTCTGTCCACTGTGTTTGATTTTTTTGTTATTACTACTATAACATACGCTTAAAGGGTATAAATATAGTGCCAAATAACAATCACTCTGATTTTCAATTGTTTAAAAATACTGACTTTTGAAAAAGTGTTCGGTAGTGATACAATAAGTGTTTGCTTCCGATACAACTGTATAGAAACTTTAAACCACAGACTAATAGTTTTCTAAAAAAAAGCCTGGAACAGTGTACTGACGCAGCAGCACACCTCACTTTTCATTACAAAGTGCTGATGCACAACATCAGAAATGAAATTGGGGGAAACGGAAACATCAATTCGTGTTTTCCTTGCTAAACTAATTTACGGTTCAAAAACCGGGAATAAACTTCTTTCTCTTTTTTAAGCAGATCAGTGTGTTGCTTTTTAATATCCACAAAAAAGTAAGTCTCAATTTTCATTGTCTCTTTTTGAATAGTTCTTTTCCACGTGCCGGAAACCTGTCCGTTCAGTACAACAACCGGATAAAATATTCCATTGTTTGAAATAGCTTTCCTGTTATGTGCCAACTCGAGCGAAGCGTTTCTGTCACGGTAACTGATCAGAAATTCGTCGAAAGCAGGCAATAAATGAACCGAATTGCTATGCCCTTTGAAGTTTGAACCTTCAGCTTTCAGCCAGTATTTCTCCGAACCAACAGACAACGAAATAAAATCAGATGCGGCCAGGTATAATGCTTTTGTGGCATCAGCAACCGATAAACCTGACCACCATATAAAATCCTTAAGCGTGGCTGGGCCATGGCTGGTAAAATATCGTTTTGCAAGTTCTGTCAGGGACTCATCTTTGCTGAGAATATTCCGTTTCGGAACTCTTTCCGAAAGTAAACCAAAAGTAATTTTGTTCCCCGACCTTCGCCCGCTGCAAATCATGCCCTCCAATTCAGCATTCATCAGAATATGCGAAAGCCTGTTTTCGTCGGTTTTTATACCTGCCGCATTTAATATTCCCATAATCTGGTCGCGACTAAGACTGACTCCATTCGAAAGCTCTTTTTCGAGCAGGCTAAAAGATTTGTTAAGAATTTCATGCGTAAGCCCGAGTTCCTTATCCCTTGATTTCATCGAAGACTTAATTCTGGGGGCAGTTAACTCAAGCATCCAGTAAATATCTTCAGCGCTTACCAGGTGCCAGGTTGGCCGTAGTAAGTGAGTCCGGAGTAGTAAACCATCATTCAAGGCTTTTTCAATAATTTCGTCGGTTGCGCCTAATATCCGCTGCCCGATTGCCCATTTGCTCATGGCAAAATCCTGGGCTTGCATGGCACCCATCCAGCTAACTACCTCGTTAGCTTTTGTGAATGTTGTTGTTTCAATTTTCTGATTTTGTAAGCGCAGGTTTGATATATCCGATAGAGTCACTGGGTACTATTTTGAACGAAATTATTAAAATTGATCACGCATTCACCAGTTTTTCAATATCAAATTTCTTCATCTGCATAAAGGCATTTACAACGCGTTCTGATTTTACCGGATCGCTCATAAGTGTTCCCAGAATAGCCGGAACAATTTGCCATGAAACACCGAATTTATCTTTCAGCCAGCCACACTGCCCTTCGCTTCCACCATTTTCGGTTAGTTTGTTCCAATAGTAATCTATTTCTTCCTGCGATTGGCAGCTGACAGTGAATGAAAAGGCTTCATTAAAGGTAAATTCATGAACACCAGGACCATCCATCGCAATAATACTGTAGTGGTTCAGGTTAAATTCCGAATATAATACCTTGCCTTCGTTCGGGTCATTTTCCTCATAATGCAAAAGCAAACCGGTGGCCGAATTTTCAAATACAGAGCTATAAAATGTTATGGCTTCTTCGGCTCTGCCAAACTGTTTGCCTGTAAATAACATGGAAGGCGTTATTTTAAATTTAGCTTCTTCGGTAGCAGCAACGGAAATCTGCCAGGTAAATCCAAACTTATCCTCAAGCCAGCCGTATCGTTCGCTCCACGGATATTTATCGATTGGCATCAGTTCCTTCCCGCCTTTAATGAGTTTATCCCAAACCAGGTTGGTTTCGGAATGAGATTCACAATGAACAAACATTGAAATGGATGGATTGAATTTAAACATAGGACCGCCATTTAATGCCATTATCAGGTTACCGTTCAATTCAAAATTTACCACCATTGGATTGTCATCAACAATTTTAGAGTTTCGAAAAACGGAACAGTAAAATTCTGCTGCTGCCTTTGCATTCCCATCAAACCAAAGGCATGGATATATGGGATTATTCATGGTCTATGATTTTAAACATTTTAGAGATGAATCATTAACATTAAACACTTAACAAAATGTAAAAGTAGCGCAAGCCTGGTAACTTTTACATTCTCATTTGATGTTATGTGTTATTTATTACTTTTTCTCCGCACAGTTAAACATCCACTGCACTCCGAATTTATCCTTGCAACTTCCGTAATAATCGCCCCAGAACATCTCCTGCAGCTCTTGTTCAACATTACCGCCTGCCGAAAGCGCATCGAACAGACGTTTGGTTTCAGCCCTTGTATCGGGTTCGAGATTAAGGTAAACATTGTTTCCGAAATTTACCCTGAAACCCATGGATTCAGGTGCATCGGTTCCCATCAACTGGTGACCGCCAAGGATTGGCAATACAATATGCATTACCAGGTTTTTATCTGCTTCCGCTAGGGGAGGCATTCCATCCGAAGGAGGAATATCACTGAAACGTGCTATTCCGCCGATAAATTCACCTCCGAAAACCGATTTGTAAAAAGTAAATGCTTCCTCGGTTTGGTTTGGGAAATTGAGGTATGTGCTGACTTTTGCCATTTTTTTTGATTTAAGTGGTTTATAAATGTTTACTCTGAAATTTACTTAATTTGTGGTTGTTCAAGAATCCGCTTGATGTTTTGAAGATTTTTCACCTGCGCTTTCTCTATCATTTTTCTACCAAAGATATACGATGGCAGATTTAAAGGATACGAATCGTTACTGTAAAACTCGCTTGTCAGTATGGTCTGGTTTTCGAAACGGATTTAAAAATATTCGCGGCTTTCGATGTTCCGGCAAATGGGCGTTTAAAACGAATTTCCAAATCCATACGGTCGGGAGTTAATGAGATAATTTCCTGTTCGCCTTCGCCAACATCGTCAATTTTGCTGTTCCAACTCTGGATTGCGCCAACCGTACCATCTGTTCCTGAAATAACCGGATGAAGGCCAGGATCTGCCATTACCCAAATGCTATAATTCTTTTGGTTATCCAACATGCGTACATAGTCATAAACTACCCGCCTGGGCTTATTTATCGTTTCCGTAACACTCACGGTATAGCTTCGGGGAATAAACAATGCTACTATGAATGGTAATGCAATAAGTACCAGGACAACAATACCGATTCGTTTTAAAATCTTCATCACGGCCTATTTCGGGAGTTAATTATCTTTCACATATTTCTTTCAGTTTATTCAAAGCTTTGGGCCAGGTATCAGTAAAGTAGGATAAAAATTCTTCGTTGGCCTCCAATTCAACCGATAGCAGGGTTTTCCCATTATTTTCAGTAAATGTATAATTTTCCATAGCACCGGACCAGTCATCAACTTCAATCTCGGAATTGATCTCAATATCACCGCGAATCATTCCCAGGTGCTCAATACTTACGAACTTATTGGGAATGTTCTCCTTAATACGGCTTGCCATTCCGCCCACTTTGCCGTCATGATCAGTGCCAAGAAATAGTATTCTTGATCCTTTTTCCCAGGAGCCTTTATAATGCGACGTAGGATTAAATACTGCCGTCCACTCCCTCCAACTTTTATCATCAAACATGATTCTGTAAGCCTTTTCAACTTTTGCATTTATGCTTGTTTCAAAATGCAATGTTTCTCTTTTACCCGGTGTTTCAACGTATTTTTTAAAATTAGTAAGTATCGCCTGCCAGCCTGTTTCCTGCAACTCAACTGTATTTTCCTGTTCGGCTTCAAATACTTCGGTTACCTTAGTTTTATTACCAACAGGATCAAAATGCACCTGGACTTTCCTGTCATCATCGAGAGTTAACTCAATCAGTTTCTGATGTTTTACTTTGGTGTATGTTCCTTCAAAATCGAAGCCCATGCTTCCATCGCGGGCTTCCATCCGCGAAAGGAATTTCCCGCCGACGCGAAGATCATTTTCAGCTCGTGGCGTATGCCAGTCGGGCGAAGCATTGTTCCAGTGAATAATATGTTTTGGATTGGTCCAGTATTCCCAGACCTTTTGAACCGGAGCATTAATTATGGCTCTTACGGTGATGGCTATATTTGCTGTTTTTGTGCTCATAACAATGGTTTTAGATTGTTTTCACAGATTAAATTCCAAAAAATGAAAAAGAGCTGAACCTTCAAAGAGGTTGAAGATAATTGTATCCCAGCTAGAAAAATGGTGAGCTGGAAAAACCAAGAATAACAGATTTCAATAACAATTAATTTTGCCGAATTGTTTACCAAATATGCAATTGATTCTGAGAAAATTCCGGTTTTTCAAATTTATCCCTAAACCTTGCTTAATTTCCCGGCATTCATTTAAACGATAAAGAAATTCTACTGCTACTTAAAACACCCTATACCATTAAATCAGAAACAATTATGAAAAAATTCAGAATTTAGGCTACCTTTGCCGAAAATTAGAAATTCAGTTTGCGCACTGAGTACTTTGGGTTGCAAATACCTGAAATACTTTAATATCCAGTCCAAACAGAGCAAAGCAAAAATTACTCATGGCAAATATTCTGGCTATTGTTGGCCGCCCAAATGTTGGGAAAAGCACTTTTTTTAATCGCATGACCGGTTCGCTCGAAGCAATTGTGGATCCTACCAGCGGAGTTACACGCGACCGCCATTACGGCCACAGCGACTGGAATGGAATTGAATTTTCGATAATCGATACCGGTGGTGTAGTTGTCGGCGGCGATGATGTTTTTGAACACGAAATCATCAAACAGGTTGAACTTGCCATCGAAGAAGCAGATGTTATCCTGTTGATGGTTGATGCCCGCGAAGGTCTTACTCCGCTGGATAAGGATGTAGCCAATATGATCCGCCGTTCACCTAAAAAATCATTTCTGGCCGTAAACAAAATTGACAGTCCTGATAAATTCCACGAGGTTTCGGATTTTTACAGCCTGGGTTTCAAAGACATGTTCGGCATTTCTTCATCTAACGGGGGTGGTACCGGTGACCTGCTCGATGAGATAGTAAAAGAATTCAATAAAGATACACCCGAAACCCTCCCCGACCTGCCGAAGTTTACGGTTGTTGGAAGACCGAATGTCGGGAAATCATCCTTTGTAAATGCGTTGCTTGGCGTTGAGCGAAATATAGTTACGCCTGTTGCCGGAACCACACGCGACAGCATTTATACCCGTTACAATTCGTTCGGATTCGACTTCCTCCTGGTTGATACAGCCGGGTTACGCAAAAAATCGAAAGTATTCGAGAATATTGAATTCTACTCAGTAATGCGCTCTATCCGGGCCATCGAAAGCAGCGAAGTAGTACTCCTGATGATCGATGCCACACAAGGTTGGGAATCGCAGGATATGAATATTTTTAAACTGGCCCAAAACAATCACAAAGGCATCGTTATCATTGTAAACAAATGGGACCTGGTTGAAAAAGATACACAAACGCACAAGTACTTTGAAGAAGCTATCCGTAAAAACATAGCTCCTTTTTCGGATGTTCCTATTATTTTTACTTCGGTTCTAACCAAGCAACGCATCCATAAAGCCCTTGAAGAAGCTACATCTGTATATGAAAACCGCAGAAAACGCATTCCCACCCGTAAACTGAACGATGTGCTTTTACCCATTTTTGAAGGCACTCCGCCTCCATTTATTAAAGGAAAAGAAGTTAGAATCAAATACATCACCCAAATCAAGACACCCTATCCCAGTTTTGTGCTTTTCTGCAACCTTCCTCAGTATGTGAAAGACCCATACAAACGATTTGCCGAAAACAGGATACGGGAAGAGTTCAACTTTACGGGAACTCCAATGGAAATATATTTCAGGAAAAAGTAATTAATGTGGGATGTCGAATGTTAGATGTCGGATGTGGAAGAATGATCGCCTTGCGGTTCATCGCCTGATCATCCTTTCGCCCCTTCTCCCACTCTACCACTCACTTCTAAACATCTCCAATTCAACCAACCCTCTCTCATAACAAAAATGGGAAACGAAACGTTACGAATTGACAAATGGCTTTGCGAAGTCCGGCTGTTTAAATCCAGGAGCCTGGCTACGGACGCATGTAAGGCCGGGAAAGTTAAAATGGAAGGCAGTAACGTTAAAGCCTCAAAGGAAATTAAAGAAGGTGACATTATTACAGTCAGTCTGAATCCCTTGTTTAAAACCATTCGCGTAAAGCAATTCCCCAAAAGCCGGGTTAACGCAAAACTTGTTCCTGATTTTATGGAAGACCTTACGGTTCAGGCTGAATACGATAGGGTGAAACTGATAAATGATACCAACAGCGAATACCGTGATCGCGGAATTGGCAGGCCTACAAAAAAACAACGCCGGGTTATTGATCAACTGAAAAATAGTAAGGAATCGTGGTAGGGGGTGGTGTTGAGTTAATAGAAAATTGAAAATAGTTAAGGGATAAAATGTGATTCCTTGAGGGAAATCCCGGGATACAAATTCTAAATGTCAAGTCCCAAATCCCATCCTGCCGCGGCGGGACAAGTCCGCAATACTCGAAGCATTGAATAATTAACTTTTCTTTGATATTCCCTTGTATCCTGGTTCCTGGAATTTGGGGCTTCGGTCTTTTAAAACCATTGAATTTATTCAGTTGAATGTGTATCCAACTAATCCACAAGCAATACCAATCCCTTCAAATATTCTCCTTCCTGATGAAAAATATTTACCGGGTGGTCAGGCGGCTGAGAGAGATGTTGAATAATCCGCACCTGCCGGCCCGCGTCTATTGCTGCTGCTGTAACTGCCGAAGTAAACATCTGCCTGTCAACAACCTGGGAACAGGAGAAAGTGAACAACACTCCACCGCTTTTAATTTTTGACAAAGCCATTGCGTTTATTGTCCTGTAACCTTTCAGTGCCTGGTTACGTGAAGCTACGTTTTTGGCATAAGCCGGTGGATCGAGCGCAATTAAATCATAGTGTCCTTGCTCCATGGTTTCGATATACTTACGGGCATCGGCTGTAAAACAGTTGTATTCAGGCGAATTGAAGCCATTCAGTTTCATGTTTCTTTCAGCGATAAGTATAGCCGGGGCTGAACTATCAACAGTATGAACTACCCTGGCTCCTGCTTTTGCAGCATATACCGAAAACCCGGCAGTATATCCGAACATATTCAATACATTCCTGCCTTTGGCATACCGGGCAAACAGTTCTCGGTTTTCGCGCTGATCGAGAAAAAATCCTGTCTTTTGTCCTGTAACCGCATCTATATGAAAACGATGATCATTTTCAAGAACTTCACATTCGCCAACATAGCCAGCCAGGAAACCATCATCCACTTTACGACCTGTCATTTTCCGGATGGCTTCGGCACTCTTGTCATAAACAGTGTTAATTTTACCTTCGCTCACGGCTACAACCGCTTCAGCCAGCGTCTGCCTGATATCATGCATTCCGGTTGAATGTGCCTGAAGCACGGCCAGGGAGCCATAAACATCCACAATAAGTCCTGGCATATTATCGCCTTCGTTGTGCACAAGCCGATAAGCATTGGTACAGGGATTATCAGTAAGACCCAAAGTTTTTCGTACCTGCCATGCCTCATTGATCTTTGTGTGCCAGAAAGCTTCATTTATCTGCTGCTTTTTGAAAGTAAAAAGTTTTACAGCTAACGATCCCGGCATACAATGGCCTGTAGCCAGGTAAGCTCCCGACGCGGAAAAACACTCCACAATATCACCTTCAGCCGGTTTGCCGATTGTTTTCTCAATGGCTCCCGAAAAAATCCAGGGATGAAAACGCAATATCGGGCCATCTTTGCCTGGTTTCAGAATGATTTGAGGATACACTGTCATATTCGTAAGTAATTTGGCAAAGATAACGAAAAGCCCAATGAGGTTGAAAACTAAGCAATTTTAACAGTCCAGTTAGCGGCAGCAATATTGTCGGGGAATAATTCCATGAGTACTTCATGATTTCCTTTTTAAGGAATTCGGTAATCAAATAAGTGTACTATATTGTTTATGGAACATATTTTGCGGTCAAAGACAAGGAAATTAGAAGTAATCCGAAAGTATTCTGAGTCATTCAGGCCCTGCATTAAAAAATAATTGTTTTAAACAAAAAGAACTCATCTTAAAAATCTGATTAGAACATGAAAATATTAATTTTTGTAAATAATAAAATAATATTCTCTAATACCCTTTACCTGTATTGATTTTTATGATTAAATCAAATAATTATTTTTCCAATTAAAATCATTTTCGAACAATTCATTGTACATTTGTACATTATTTAACCACTAACCAAAAGAAATTATGAAAAAATTATTTTTATTAATGTTGATTCCGGCCATGTTAATGACCATGAGTTGCAATAAGATGAAAGAAGAAAATGCAAGACTGAAAGCTAAAAACGACAGTTTGCTGGCTCTTGGCTTCCAGAAAGACACTACGGTTATGGAATTTGTAAGGGCTTTTAATGAGATTCAGTCGAACCTCGACTCAATCAAAATGAAAGAGAACATGATCAACCAGAGCACCAAAGGTGGTACAGAAGTACAAACCAGTGCACGCGAGCAGATCACCGGTGACATTAATGCTATTTATAAAATGTTGCAGAAGAACCGCGAAATGGTTGCTTCATTGCGCAAACAACTTAAAGGCTCCAATGCCAAGGTAGCTGAACTCGAATTAATGATTGATAACCTCAACAAATCAATCGTTGAGAAAGATGCTGAAATTGCTGATTTAAAAGATCAGCTAGGTAAATTAAATATTAAGGTTGCTGATTTAGGCAACCAGGTAACAACTCTGAACACCAACGTTGACAACCTTAGTGCTGAAAACAAAGCCAAACAGCAAGCTATTGATGAAAAAACAGCTGCCCTCAACACCGGTTATTATGCTATAGGCTCAACCAAGGAACTGAAAGACAAGAAGATCATTGACAAAACAGGCGGATTCATTGGTATTGGCCGTTCTAAGGAATTGGCTGCAGATATTGATAAATCCAATTTTACAAAAGTTGATATCACGACTTTCACTGAACTTCCAATTAATAAGAAAAAAGCAGTTCTTATCTCAACCCATCCTACCGGATCCTACAAATTTGTAGCTAACGACAAGAAAATGGTTGAAAAACTGGTTATTCTTAACTATACTGACTTCTGGAGCAAAAGCAAATTCCTTGTGATTGCTGCTAACTAAAGTATAAACCTTATTAAATAAAAAGCCGGTTTCTTTCGAGACCGGCTTTTTTTATTCCTCATCGAATTTAAAAGGCCTGAAGCATTGCTTTCGCACTTTCACAAAGAGAATTAAACAGTATATTTGCACATGAAAATCAGGAACCTTTTTATTGCAATAGCAGTGCTTCCACTGCTTACTGCCTATGCCCAACCGGCAAAGAATATAACAAAACCTTCAAAGCGGTCATTTGTAGCCGTGTTTTATAATGTTGAAAACCTATATGACACACAGAATGACCCGAAAATCAACGACGAGGAATTTACGCCTACCGCAAAAGTCCCCTGGACAGAAGAACGGCTTGAAACCAAAATTAACCATATCGGCCAGGTTTTAACGGATATTACCAAGCCTGCTTTGCCCGATCTTGTGGGATTTGCTGAAATTGAAAACCAGCAGGTTCTCGAAATGCTTACTAATTCATTCTCGCTCAGCAAGACAAAATATAGTATCGTTCATTACGACAGTCCCGACGAAAGAGGAATAGATGTAGCCATGCTTTATAACCCGTCCACTTTTAAGGTGATTTCATCAGAGCCATTAAACGTGGTACTTCCTGGTAACGATCGTACCCGCGATATACTTTATGTTAAAGGCAAACTTATTTCGGGCGAAATAGTACATGTTTTTATTAATCACTGGCCATCGCGACGCGAAGGATCAGAACTCTCTGAGCCGAAACGTATGGTAGCAGCAAAGGTGCTACGTGCTAAACTCGACGAAATTCAAAAACTTGAAAAGTCGCCCAATATCCTTATTCTCGGCGATTTTAATGACGAACCTTCAGATAACAGCATTACCCAAGGCTTAAAAGCGCTGAATCCGGATCAGGCAATCAGCAATAATAACTTATACAGCCTGTTATACCCACAGTTTAAAAAAGGGGAAGGCAGCCTGTACTACAAAGACTGGGATCTTTTCGACCAGATAATCGTTTCAGGAAATATGCTTATGAAACAAAAAGGCCTGCATACCTCAGTGCAGGATGCGAATATTTTCAGTGCAGAATACTTGCTTTTCAAAGATAAAAGCGGGAAAGCGCGGCCTAACCGCACCATGGGAGCAAAATACTTTGGTGGCTACAGCGATCACCTGCCGGTATATGTGACGTTCAGCCTGAACTAAATATAAGTGCCTAAAGTACTTAAAGTTGAAGTGCCTAAAGTTGATCTGTTAAGTTCAAAATGCAATAACTACTCAAACTAAAAGTTACATCACTCTAATTACTTTAGGCACTCTAGGCACTTTAGGCACTCTATGCACTTATTTAGAGGAATCGCTTTCCATTGATTTGGGAACAAGGTCGAAATTGACTTCTTTCGTTAAGACACCTGTGGTATCGTAAAAGTGCCAAACCCCCACACGAATATCATCACGGTATATGCCTTCGATGTACTTTTTCCCGTTTTCGTGATAGGCAATCCCTTGCCCGTTGCGCTTCCCATCTTTGTATTCGCCTTCGCTCCACAAATTACCGTTTTCGTACCAGGCCTTCCAGCGTCCATTACGTTGGTGGTCTTTGTATTCGCCGTCTATTTTTATTTGTTTATTCTGATAATATACCACTTCCCTATCGAGAACCAGGTTGCCTGCTTGTTTGTGGTAATACTTTACTATCCTGGGATTACCGTTTTCATAAGTAGCCTCTACTATTTTTTTACGGGAACATCCAAATGCTACCGCAACAAGCAATATGATAACAAGTAGTATTTTCTTCATTATTCTTATTTTCTGTCGAAAGTTAACCTCAATCCTTTTACTTCATCGTAAATTGTTCCCATGTCATAGACAAGACGTCCGTTAACAAATGTTTTCTCAACCCGTGTATCGAAAGTTGTACCTTCGAAAACCGACCATCCGCATTTATAAAGTATATTTTCTTTTTGAACAGTCATTTTTTGATCAGGGTTTACCAATACCAGGTCGGCAAAGTAACCGGAACGGATAAAACCACGTTTTTCGATACCATAGCAAACCGCTGGGGCATGACACATTTTTTCGACCAGGGTTGTAAGCGCCATTTTCCCTTGTTTCACTAGTTGTAACATGGCTTGTAACGAATGTTGCACAAGCGGTGTACCTGAAGGTGCTTTAAAATATGTAGCTGCCTTTTCCTGAGCCAGATGCGGGGCATGGTCAGTCGAGATAATATCAATTTTGTTATCCAGCAATCCTTGAATGAGGGCTGCCCTGTCGGAACTTGATTTTACAGCAGGGTTTACTTTCAGTTTTGTACCCAGCCGGGCATAATCTTTGTCACAAAACCACAGGTAATGCGTACAAGCCTCGGCAGTTATGCGTTTTTGTTCCAGCGGTAATGTGTTATCGAGTAAGCTAAGTTCAGCTTCTGTCGATAAATGGGTAATATGCAAGCGGGTATTGTATTTGAGTGCCAGGGTTACAGCTAGTTCGCTCGAATGAAAACAAGCTTCAGCGCTGCGAATAAGCGGATGCATTTCCATGGGAACATCGTCACCGTATTTCGCACGCATTGCGTCACTATTAATACGGATAGTTGTTTCGTCCTCACAATGAGCAGCCACCGGGATAGGTGAGTGTTTAAATATTTCTTCCAGCGTATTGATATTATCCACCAGCATATTACCGGTTGAGGCACCGAAGAAAACCTTTACACCACATACCGTACGTGGATTGGCATTAACGATTTCGCTGATATTATCGTTACTTGCCCCCAGGAAAAAAGAATAATTCGCCAATGATTTTTCCGCTGCCAGTGCCATTTTCTGCTCCAGTAACTCGAGTGTAATGGTTTGAGGCTGGGTATTAGGCATTTCGAAGAACGAAGTAACACCTCCTGCAACAGCGGCTCTGCTTTCGGACGACATATCCGCCTTATGTGTCATACCCGGCTCGCGAAAATGTACATGGCAGTCGATCACACCGGGAAGCAGCAGTAACCCTTTGACATCAATTACGGTACAATCATCGATAGGTTCCATATCGCCCTCTCCGGTCGCTTTGATGAATTGCCCGCATATATGAACATAACCTGAATATTGCCGTCCTTCATTAACAATTGTTGCATTCCGGATTAAAATATCTTTATATTCCATGCGATAGAGCTATACTTTTAGAACGCTGCAAAAGTAATGTACTTCAGGTTATTATCCATGCTTCAATTTATCAGATCGGACTATTTCACATAAAAAAACCCTTTAACGATTTCTCATCAAAGGGTAGGTTCCTATTTTGTTTTAGATGTGATTTAAGTGATCACAGGTTTTATCTTTTTAAATCTAAGGCTCATCACACCCAGGAAGGCTTCTTTAAAAATTTTAGAACTCATTTTAGAGGTTCCTTCGGTTCGATCGGTGAAAATTATCGGCACCTCAATAATCTTAAATCCCAGTTTCCATGCGGTATATTTCATCTCAATCTGAAATGCGTACCCCATAAACTTAACTGCATCAAGGTTGATTGTGCGAAGTACTTTTGCAGTATAGCATTTAAAACCAGCCGTAGTATCAGCCACCGGCATTCCAAGTATAAAACGAACATACATGGAAGCGCCATACGACATCAGCACGCGACCCATGGGCCAGTTTACCACATTAACACCTTTGATATATCTAGAGCCGATTGCCATATCAGCTCCATCGATAGCACAGGCATTATACAGTCGTACCAAATCGTTAGGATTGTGTGAAAAATCACAGTCCATCTCAAAAACATACTCATAACCTCGCGCAAGCGCCCATTTGAAACCATCAATATAAGCCGTTCCCAGACCAAGTTTGCCTTTGCGTTCCAGGATAAAAAGCTTTCCCTCGTATTCAGGCATCAGACTTTTAACAATTGCCCCGGTACCATCGGGCGAATTATCCTCCACAATAAGCAGATGAAAATCTTTTGGTAACGAGAAAACTCTTCGAATCATTTTCGCGATGTTTTCCTTCTCGTTATATGTAGGGATTATTACCAGGCTATCAGACACAGTGTTTTTTTTGTGTGACGAAATTAAAGAAAAAAAAAAGACGATCGGTTTTTTTTAAGAACTGTTAAGAATCTCAATGACTTATCAGGTTTTAACAGTGATTTTTTCACTCCTAAAATATAGTATTCTCATATAAAAATATTTTTTAACCTCTCCTATCATATTGATTACCTGATCTTTAAAATAGCGTATTATTTTTAAGACTTTTTAAAACATCATATTTATTTCATAATCATACAATTGCTTAAAAAATACTTGTACGTTTGTATCCCGATTTTTTCTGATAAATATCCTGCAATCGGGCAAAAGTTAGCTTCCAGGCAAAACATCAGTGAACTAACTTTCCAGAGTTTATATTAAAACACAATCCTTGAATTTCTAAAAATCAATTGTATGAAAAAATCATTTACTCTTGCGCTAGTCTGTCTGTTGATCGGTTTAGTTGCAAATGCGCAAAACACCATCCAGGAAGCACGTAATATGCCTGTGGGAACAGTTGTAACTGTTAAGGGTATTGTTACCAATACTGCTGAATTTGGACCAATTCGTTATTTCCAGGATAATACTGCAGGTATTGCAGCCTATGGGACATTGGTTAGCCCTGTAAACAGAGGCGATTCGATAACGGTTACAGGTACACTTAAAATTTATAACGGTCTGCTCGAACTCGATCCATTAGTAAGTGTTGTTGTGGATTCAACAGGTAATCCGCTACCGGAACCTATGATATTAACACCGGCTCAAATTGGTGAAACCTATGAGGGCAGGTTAGTGCAAATTAATCATGCGTCTTTTAATGACGCAGGAGGCGTATTCGCCGGGAATAAAACCTATGTGATTACATCAGATGGCGGGAATGTAAATATGTACGTTAAAACCGGCCAGAATATCGTTGGGCAGCCTATTCCTCATGGCCTGGTCAACATGACAGCTATATTATCCCAATATACCTTTACCGGCAGTGGAGGATACCAGTTACTGCCACGCGACACCAATGATATTCATAGGACCAGCGCTATTTATCTTATGGGTACGATGAACAACACGAATTTCACAAAGACCGAACTCGATTTCAGCTGGACAACCAATATTACAGGCACTACCGAGATGTTTTACGGATTATCAGCCGCAACTGTGAAGTCGAACCATTCTAATGGCGCAGGTGACGTTACTAACCACACCATTTCACTATCCGGTTTTTCTGCCGGACAGATTATCTGGACACAGGCATTTTCAGTAAATGGACCAGACACCGCATATTCAGGGATCATGCCCTTCGCCACCGTTTCCAATTCAAGCGGGGATATAAAGGCTTATTTTAATACGCCGGTGGACAATTCGTATGCCACCGGTGTAAATGCCATTTATCTGCCATCTACAATCGATGACACCCTTATTAAATATATTGATCGTGCTAAGTATACAATCGATCTTGCTATCTATAATTTCAACAACTCAGGTATCAGCAACATAAGCTATGCTTTGAAAGCTGCAGCAAACAGGGGTGTAACTGTCCGTATTGTCGGATGCGGAACAACAGCTAACCTTGGCATCGACGAACTTGCAGGCACAGCCGTACATATTCTAATAGGACCTGACAGTCCTCCCCGAAAAGGTATTATGCATAACAAATTTTTCCTGTTCGATACCGAATCTGCTGATCCTAATGATCCGCTGGTATGGACAGGATCGACCAATTTAACAGCTGACCAGATTAACCTGGATGCCAATAATGTAATTATCATTCAGGATCAGAGCCTGGCACGTGGCTACAAGATTGAATTTGAAGAAATGTGGGGATCGAACACAACCACACCAAATGCGGCAAATGCCAAATTCGGATCCGCCAAAAAGAACAACACTCCTCACGAATATATAATTAACGGGAAAAGGGTTGAATCATACTTTAGCCCAACGGACGGTGTTAACGCTCAAATTGTACAACATATCGGTACAGCCAACAACGACCTTAGTATTGCAACCATGTTGCTCACCCGTGATGAAATTGCAACTGCTATCGCCTCAGCCAAGTCAGCCGGAGCAACTGTAAATATGCTTACAGACGTGGCAGGCAACAATGGGGCAAGCGTAAATACAACCCTTGTTGCGGCATTGGGTGCATCGCATTACGTTTATTATACCGGAACTGGTATAATGCACAACAAATACATGATTATCGACCAGAGTGCACCTACATCTGATCCGATAGCATGGACAGGCTCACATAACTGGAGCGCCGCTGCCGATAATGATAATGATGAGAATACTCTGATTATTCATGATGCATCCATTGCCAATATTTATTATCAAAATTTCGTCAAACTTTTTACTGTCAGCAATGGAGTTTTAACAGGAATAACTATGAATAATGCTCCAGGTAGTAACAGTTTACTTGTTTACCCCAATCCTGTTCAGAACGGAAATGTAACTATATCCTGCTTTGTTCAGTCAACCGATAAGGGAACAATACAACTTATTGATGTAACCGGTAAAATTGTATTTGAAAAAGCTGTTATGCTTAAAAATGGTGAAAACATTTTGAATTATTCCTTCCCCGGTTCATATAAAGGCCTGTATTTTATCAAATTAACGACTACCAAAGCCGTGTTGAATCAGAAAGTATTATTTGAATAAAATAGCTAAATCAATAAAAACCTCAACATAAAAATAAGAAGCTGTCGACATTGGCAGCTTCTTATTTTGTTTTTAATACTGCATGTTATTTGAATAACCCCACTTCAACACCAACAATCAACCGCGGTAGTTCAGGTATTGCATACGAATTTTTAAAAATATCGCTTAACCTGTATTGTGCTGTAAGCGCGTACCGGCTGACACCTAATCGTGCCAATAATCCATAGGAGAAACTTTCGACATAGTTGAGTTTGCTGGTTAAGACTTTAACTTTCTCCCCTTCATCATTTTCATTGGTGGTTTTATGTTTCTTCTGAAAATTCCATCCTGCATAAGCACCAAGATCGAGATAATTGCCTATATAATTGCCCCTGCGACCAACATTTATCCTGACATATCCCGAACTCACGAGCGAACTGATCTGAATCTTTTCCTTATCATTAATCACGGTATCAGGAACTGTCTTTGGACTTTTCTGCTTTAATTTAAATGCGGCAGTGATTATTCCCAAATCCAGACCGGCAGCCAGGTAATTTGTTATTCTGCGTTTATATCGTAAGCCAAAATCAAAATCTATCGAAGTTCCCGTCCTTGTATAATTTAATACTTCATTAGTATGAATGGGAAATCCAAATCCTATATAACCCTGGGTAAAATTCCTGAGATTCGGTCCCCGGGTTGGCCTTATTGAATCTGCCTGTACATTTTGCTTCAGCAGAATTTCCTGCGAAAATGCACCAAGTGAAAGCAAAACAAGTAAACTGGTAAAGATCCCTTTCATTTTTTCTGTTTATAGTTTAACGGAGATGTTGTAACCTGCATAATGCACATTGAGGGTTTCCCCCTTACGAAAATTACTTTTTAACAAAGTAAGCACTTTCGGTTGCGTAACATCCAGCACATAATAGCTGTCGAGTACTCCGGCTTTATTCATTATATTGTAATACAGGTATTCCTGGCTGCCTGTTGTTTCATTATTATATCCATTTTCAGTTTTGGGTCCTGAGTTTTGAGAAGTTATAGCTTTTTCAACTGAATATTTATTTACAACAATACTGATACTATCTCCGCTTTCAACAATTCTAAAAGTTGGTTGTACAGACGTTGTATCCTTGTTAAGGAAATGATCAGCTTGCGGAATGCCAAAACCATGAGCGTAATCGAAATACGGATACAGGCTTCCTGATTTCTCTATTTCACCAAAAAGCTGCATATTAGTAAGTTTACGGTTGGATTGCCACGCGCATGCAGCAAAACCGGCTACCAAAGGCGCAGCAAACGAAGTTCCCTGGGTTGATTTAAGGCCCGGCGGTGCAGCAGCAATTACATGACCATAAGCCGAAACATTGGGCTTCATTCGTTTATCGGATGTCGGACCATACGAGCTGAATGTTATATGATACCCCGTGGCAGGATCGATGCCTCCTATTGAAAGCGCACTATCCGCATCAGCAGGTGCTCCGATGTAATGCCATTTATCATCCCCATCGTTACCGGCTGCATTTACAACCAGCATTCCCTTACGGGCCGCGATATTGGCTGCACGTGTAACAAATGACGTTTTGCCATCCATCTGCCAGTTAAAATAGCGATTGGCGGTGTATCCCAATGAACTGTTAATGATATCAGCGCCATTTTTATCGGCCCATTCCACAGCAGCCAGCCAATTAAGTTCTTCTGAATATTTCTCAGAACTCTTTTCGGTTTTGGCAAGTAAAAATTCGGCACCGGTTGCAAGTCCAATCTGAAAATCACCAATTTTACCCGCGATACACGACCATACTTCGGTACCATGACCATTGCCATAATAAACATAATCACCATTTTTACGGTTGGTGAAATCGTGGGTCGCAATCAATCGGTTCTCATTGCGAATGTGATCAAACGCCGGCACTTTATCAGCTTGATCAAATCCCACATCCAGGATAGCAATCCGGAGTCCTTTACCGTCAATACCAGCTTTTCGCCATGCATCAACACCTAATGTTTTCAATTGTCCCTCGAGCACTTCTGATTCATTTGGATTAATAGCAGTATCATAGTCGTCGAAACTTGTAATCTGCATCCCGGAAGGCTCAATCCATTCCACATTGAGCACATAAGGTAGCTGCCTGAGAGTGTTAATTTGTGAATCATCCGCATCAACAGCCATTGCATTGAGCCAACGACTTGTTATTATTACTTCGTTTACCATTAGTGAAACTTCATTTACGTAAGTTTCATTTACCGGCCAATCCGAAGGATCATCAACCGGAATTCCTGTGCGGATGCGCCGTTCGATTGCCTTTGCATCAAAATAAGTATAGGGATTAAAATCCTTGCGTTGCTTATCTTTGAAGTAAACCATCCAGTGTTGCTGGGCTTCACATAGCAGTGGCAGGAGAAAAAGCAAACTTGCGAAAAGCAAAATGAGTTTTATCTTTTGCATAAATGAATTTGTGGTTTAACGATATAATATTGATTCTATTTTAATCTAGTTAAAAGGTTGAACGTTATGGGTCATCAACGGAATAACTTTCTTTTTATTAAATAAGTGTTGAGAACTATTGAAGATTAAAAGTTAACGGTGTTATTAAACACGCTAAATTAGCGTTTTAAATTATTTATTATCATGAGTTGGGAAAACTATATTCCAGAAGAACTTGCGAATCTCTATGAGATACATGACTTCAAGCATGCAGCAGCAATCCTCTCAAAAGAATTCCCACAAGAGTTTTCGGAAATTTGTTCTGCATTAATTCAGTTCAGATTTAGCCGACAAGACTTATTAAAGGCTGGAGGCAATGAAAGTCATATTCCTAAAATGTTCTCGGAGATATTACGGCCAATGGGCTGGCATGAAAAGAACCTATCTGCTGAGTTAAATGTCTATGAAATTAAAGGTAAAAAAAGCAAGGAACTAAAAAGATCCATTAGCCATGGCTCTCATAAAGTGGATTATCTAAAAGGTCGTGTAGCTTTTGACCTTGAATGGAATAGCAAAGATCAAACATTTGACAGAGATTTATATGCTTTCAGGGCATTCTTTGATTACGATTCAATAAGTGTAGGAGTTTTAGTGACAAGAAGCAATGAATTAGATCCTCTCTTTAAGCAGCTAAAAATAAATGGTAAATATGGTGCAAGTACTACCCATCTTGGTAAATTGATTCATCGTCTTGATGCCGGACGAAATGGAGGTTGCCCTGTTTTAGTTTTTGGAATTACAACAAAATTGATAGTTGATTTATGATAAATGATATAAAAGCAGAAGAAGATTTTCTCAAATTTCTTGGCAATAGGAAGTTTGCTACAATTCTTGCAGATCCACCTTGGCAGTTTCAAAATAGAACTGGCAAAATGGCTCCCGAACATAAAAGGCTGGCAAGATACTCTACATTGTCCCTGGAAGAAATTAAAAAAATACCTGTTATAGAAGCAGCAGCCGATACCTGTCATTTATATTTGTGGGTACCAAATGCCTTATTGGCAGAGGGCCTAGAGGTAATGAAAGCCTGGGGATTTACCTATAAATCAAACCTAATTTGGTATAAGGTTCGTAAAGACGGAGGCCCGGATAGAAGAGGCGTTGGCTTTTATTTCAGGAATGTAACAGAAATAATCTTATTTGGAGTGAGAGGGAAAAATGCAAGAACTCTTGATCCTGGAAGAACTCAAGAAAATATTATTGTAAAAAGAAAAAGAGAACATAGCAGAAAGCCTGATGAACAGTATGAACTTATAGAAGCATGCAGCAAAGGACCTTTTCTTGAAATGTTCGCGCGTGGTGCAAGACCCAATTGGTTTTGTTGGGGAAACCAGGTAGAAGATTATTTCCCTGAATGGGAAACATATAAAAATCATTCACAGAATGAAAAGAGGCCAAAACTAAATCCAGTTCCGAAGGAGTATAAAGGCCCTGTAGTTAAGCAGCTACAATTATTAGAGAAAAAGAAAGTGTATAAAACTTCATTGAATACAAATAAATAACTTGATTTATTGTATTTCAGTTTGACGATGAAAAATTAAGGTTCCTCGATATTCATCCCTCTCAATACCAGTAATGCGTCCGAAATAGAACTGACTTTCTGAAATGTGATCGTCAGTTTACCCGATCCCTCTTTCATCCGGCAGGATTGTGTATGTGTTTGTACATATTTCAATACCGCTGTAAATATTTCACTCTGGTAATAAGGTGAAGCTTCGTTGCTTAAAAAATGGCCGGTCATTACCTGGTTGCGGAGGATAAGCTTTTCAATACCGATTGTTTTTGCCAGTCGGCGAAGCCTTATTGCGTTCAGCAATTCCTGGGTTTCGGCAGGTATCGGACCAAAACGGTCGATTAACTGATCCTGGAATGCTAAAAGGGCTTCTTCCGTCTCTAGGTTATCGAGTTCTTTGTAAAGGCTTAGCCTTTCCGTGATATTGCTGATATATTGATCAGGAATCAGGATTTCGAGGTCGGTTTCAATCTGGCATTCACGAACAAACTCTTTATCCATTTCATCGGCATATAATTCTGAATACTCGGCAATTTTAAGCTCATGCATAGCTTCGTCGAGGATTTTCTGGTACATTTCGAAACCAATTTCAGTGATAAAACCGCTTTGCTCTGCGCCGAGTATATTTCCTGCGCCACGGATATCAAGATCGCGCATGGCGATATTAAACCCGCTGCCAATATCGGCAAATTCCTCGATAGCCTTCAGGCGCTTACGCGCTTCGTCGCTTAATACCGAAAGCGGCGGAGCAAGCAGGTAACAGAATGCCTTTCGGTTCGACCGGCCAACGCGCCCACGTAACTGGTGAAGGTCGCTCAAACCGTAATGATGTGCATCATTTATGATAATGGTGTTGGCATTGGGAATATCCAGGCCAGATTCAACAATGGTGGTACTTACCAAAACATCGTAATCTCCTTCGACAAAACCGAGCATAACTTTCTCGAGTTTATGCCCGTCCATTTGGCCATGGCCAATACCAATGCGTGCATCGGGCACAAGCTTTTGAATAATACCGGCCAGGTCCATCAGGTTTTGTATGCGGTTATTTACAAAAAACACCTGTCCGCCGCGGGCTAATTCGTAACTAATGGCATCGCGCAGAATTTCTTCGTTAAACACATGTACTTCAGTCTGAACCGGGTAGCGGTTAGGCGGCGCTGTATTGATAATGCTCATATCGCGGGCACCCATCATCGAAAATTGAAGTGTTCTTGGAATAGGCGTTGCCGTGAGAATAAGAGTATCTACATTAACACGAAGTTTCTTGAGTTTCTCCTTGGCCGACACCCCGAATTTTTGCTCTTCATCAATGATCATCAGCCCAAGGTCTTTAAACTTAACATCAGCACTCAGTAAACGGTGCGTACCAATAAGGATATCAGTTTTTCCGGCTTCCAGGTCTTTTAGAGTCTCATTTTGTTGTTGGGTACTTTTAAAACGGTTTATATAATCCACGCGGCAGGGCATGTCCTTTAACCTTTCGGAAAATGTTTTAAAATGCTGAACAGCCAATACCGTTGTAGGAACCAGGATTGCGACTTGTTTGCTGTCGGCAACCGCTTTAAAAGCAGCCCGGATGGCAATTTCGGTTTTACCGAAGCCCACATCGCCGCAAATCAGGCGGTCCATGGGATGATCGGCTTCCATATCGCGCTTTACATCGAGGGTTGATTTTACCTGGTCGGGAGTATCTTCGTAAATAAATGAAGCTTCGAGTTCAGTTTGAAGGTACGTGTCGGGAGTGAAGGCAAATCCTTTGGCAGCGCGGCGTTCGGCGTACAATTTAATCAGGTCGCGGGCAATATCTTTAACCCTGGCTTTGGTTTTTGCTTTAAGTTTATTCCAGGCATTCGATCCCAACCTGTCCATGGACGGAACATGACCTTCCTTGCCCGAATATTTCGAGATGCGGTGAAGCGCATGAATACTGATGTAAAGCAGATCGTCATTTTGATAAATAATACGGATGGCTTCCTGCCATTTGCCATTATTATTTATTTTTTCAAGCCCATCGAAGCGACCGACACCATGATCAATATGGGTTACATAATCGCCGGGCTTGAGGTCGTACATTTCCTTCAGGGTAAGCGCCTGCTTGCCGCTGAAACTTTCCTTAAGCCTGAATTTATGGTAACGGTCGAAAAGCTGATGGTCGGTATAACAGGCAATCCCTAGTTCTTTACTAACAAAGCCTTCGTGTAACGAAAGATTTATGCAGACAAATTCGAGAGCTTCTTCATCCGGGTGGTTTTTCTCCAGGTCGTCGAGAATGGTATAAATGCGTTCGACCTGTTTCGGGCTGTCGGCCAGGAGCACGTTCCTGATGCCGGATAAGGTATTCCGTTGGAGTTCAGCCACGAACAAGTCGAAATTTTTATTAAACGAGGGCTGTGGGGTAATCTGAAAATCAACTTCATACGAGTGTTCAAATAAAGTATGTTTCCCAAACTCAACAATATTGAATCCTAATATCTGTCTTAGAAAAGTTTCCCTGTCGGTAAATAATTCATCAGGTTCCAGGTGTTCAATGGGTCCGGAAAGAGAATCGAAGGCTTTATGCGCTTTCTCAAATTCAGCGTCAATCCTGTCGGCTGCAAAACCGGTATCATTAAGCCATAAGATGGTGTAACGGGGAATAAAATCCAGAAAGGTTTCACGTGTTTCGACCAAAGCCCGGTCCTGCACATTCGGAACGATGGTAAGGTGGTCGAGTTTATCAATGGAACGTTGGGTAACCGGATCGAAAGTCCGTAGCGATCCAACTTCATCGCCAACAAATTCGATACGGTAAGGATTATCATTTGTAAACGAAAAAACATCAATAATACCTCCGCGTAAAGCAAACTGACCTGCTTCCACCACAAAGTCGGTGCGGACGAAGCCATATTCATCGAGCAGGTCATACACAAAATCGAGGTCAACGGTTTCGCCGCGTTTCAGTTTTAATGTTGATTTCTCGAGGTACTTGCGGTTAACAACTTTTTCGGTAAGCGCTTCAGGATAAGTTACAATGATGGTTTCCTTTCCCCTTGTGCTGATACGTTTCAGTACTTCAGTGCGCATCAGTACATTGGAATTGTCGGTTTTTTCGGGTTCGTAAGGTTTTTTATAGGAAGTTGGATAAAACAATACATGGCGGCGGTGGAAATTCTCATCGGTATCGCCCAACAGGTTTTCGAGATCGTTGCAAAAGTAAACAGCACTTTCCTTGTCGTTGAGCACAACAAGGTGAATACCGGAAACTGCCTGGTGCATGGCTGCGGCTGCTACTGATGCCGCTGACCCGACCATGCCGTTCAGCCCTATCCGTTGCTTTTCGGGGCTTTTCAGTAACGTAACGGCTTCCAGAATGCGAGTGTCATTAGCGAAAGATGAAACCATTTGCAATGCTGAAAATACCTCGCTTACAGGCTCTTCACCCAATGGTATCAATGCTGATTTATCGTTTGAACTCATTAATTTTTATAAATGCATAAAGCCGGAAATGTGAATTACCGGCGGGTTTAATCTGGGCGCAAAGATAGTGAAGTTTCGTTTGCCGGAGTTGGGTCGGAGTGCGACTTAAAATCGCACCTCAAATGATAGTCAGGATTTGACTCAAAGTCAAGCCCTGACTAAAACAGTAACTAACAAAAATGGTTAGAACGTCTGTTTCATACCCCGAAAGTCAAATATTTAAATCTCGCTCCCACTGTTTCTTATGAAAATTCGTCTTACAAAATGAAGGCTTTCAGAAATGAAGGCTTTAATATTATTTTCATACCATGCATACTTTTCCGGATTATGCTTATTATATTTGTGAAATATAATCGCAACTGTTTCAAACTCAATTTATTCATCAGCAGAAAAGTACTTGAAGTAAAAGGAGCTATTGGTAAATTCAAAATATGATTTATGCAATTACAATTAATTCAAAGCAGGATTTATGAAATAAGGGGTCAGCGGGTAATGCTCGATTTTGACCTTGCGGAACTCTACGATGTAGAAACAAGAGTTTTGAACCAAGCGGTTAAAAGGAATATTGAACGGTTTCCTGCTGATTTTATGTTTCAACTTGTTAAGAATGAGTGGGAATCTTTAAGATCACAAATTGTGATCTTAGAAACGGGTAGGGGTAGGCATAGTAAATATCTGCCATTAGCTTTTACTGAACAAGGATTAGCCATGTTAAGCGGAATACTAAACTCTGCAAAAGCAATAGAGGTAAACATCGCTATTATGAGGGCCTTTGTGTTAATAAGGCAATACGCTCTATCACACAAAGATTTAACCGATAAATTGAAGGAACTTGAAAACAAATACGACACCCAATTTAGTGATGTTTATCAGGCGTTAAACTACCTGCTTGAAAGAGATAAGCAGGAAATGGATCAAAAGCAGCGGAAAACGATTGGATATTAATGGTTACAATAAATTGGTGGCTATGTTTTTTAATTGAGTTAAACCCTGACTAATTCCGGTTATTATAGTCGGAGTGCGACTAAAGTTGCGTCAGAACCAAAAATTTTTTATCCAAATTCCCATTTTGATTCCGTTCACAACTCCTTATCTTTACAGTTTTCGGATTTACATCCCTGTTAAATTATAACTTATTCATTTAAAACAATATACTATGGAAAAGAGCATAAAAGGAACCCGTACCGAGAAAAATCTGCTAAAAGCTTTTGCCGGTGAATCACAGGCTATGAACCGCTACCTGTTTTTTGCAAAAGCAGCCAAAAACGAAGGGCTTGAACAAATTGCTGCCATTTTTGAAAAAACAGCCTGGCAGGAACAACAGCATGCCAAACGTTATTTTAAATTCCTGGAAGGCGGCGAAGTTGAGATTACTGCCTCCTACCCTGCCGGAATTATCGGAACTACTGCCGAAAACCTGAAAGCCGCAGCAGCAGGCGAAAACGAAGAGTGGACTTTGTTATATCCCGAGTTTTCGGAAATTGCCAAAGAAGAAGGTTTCACGCAAATAGCTACCGCCTTCAAGATGATTGCCAAGGTTGAAGCTGAGCACGAAAAACGCTACCTCCGCCTGCTGAAACGCCTCGAAGATAGTGAAGTTTTTAAACGCGGAGAAACCACAAAATGGGAATGCCGTAATTGCGGTTATATTCACGAAGGAAAAAATCCTCCCGAAAACTGCCCGGCATGTCAGCATCCGAAGGCTTTTTTTGAAGAAAAACAAGAGAATTACTAAACCATCAGCAACAAGCCAGAATGTAAAGAGAGCCGAAGATTCCTGCGGCTCTCTTTATTTATATTAATTTGCTGATACATGTTATTGTATCACTACCTTCCTGTTATAAAACTTTGTGCCATTATAAATCTTCATAATATAGATTCCTTTGGGGAAATTGGAAAGGTTGAGCTCTTTGGATGTCTGTTGAGTGGATTTAAAATCAGAATATACACGTTTCCCGGTTAAACTGTAAATTTCGATGGCGGATATTTTGCTGTTACTGTTTATTGTAAAATTACCCCTGCTAGGATTTGGATACACAGTAACACTTGCATTTGTTAATCCGGAAATTCCCGTATCCACCGTATGAAAGAAATAGTAAGTACTATCACCAGAGGTTACTTCAGTGCCGGTTTCATTCCATTTTTTATATGAATCACTTTGGTAGATTCCGTTTGCATCGAAGGAAGTAAAGTATTGGTACGAAATCAACCAGGTATTGCCATCCCATTTCAGGTCCGTTTCACTTGTCTGATTCTTATTTGCATCGTACGTATAAATGTATTGCAAAGAATTTTCCCAGTTGCTGCCTATCCATTGCTGGTCTATCTCGCTTGTCAGGTTATTGTTTGCATCGTAGGTATAAAGGTTTTGCGAGATGCCTGTCCATACAAGACCATTCCATGTCTGGATTAATTGAATGGTTAAATTATTGTTCGCATCGTAAGTGCTGAGGTGTTGTTGTTGGCTGACCCAATCGGTGCTTACCCATAATTGCATTATTTCGCTTAACTGATTATTGCTTGCATCGTATGAATAAATGTATTTCGCTTGATTAACCCAATCGCTTCCATTCCAAGTTTGCGATACATTGGTTGTCATATTATTGTTAGCATCATAAGTCCAGGTATTTTTAGAACTATTCTCCCAGGTACTGCCATTTCCGCTTTGCCAAATCTCAGTTACCTTGTTATTATTTGCATCGTAAGTCCAGGCTACCTGGATGGAATTTTCCCAGGTATTTACGTTCCAGTTTTTCACTGAGTAACCTGTCATATTATTATTGGCATCATAAGAATAATTGATTTGAGAACTATTCACCCAGGCACTACCATCCCAGTCCTGATCTAATTCACTGATCAGATTATTATTCGTATAAACATAAATGTATTGATGAGAATTTTCCCATGTACTCCCGTTCCAGCTTTGATCTAATTCACTGATAAGATTATTATTTGCATCGTAAACGGCGGTATATTTTGAAGAATCCACCCATGAACTGCCATTCCAGTGTAGCTCAGTGTAACCGGTGAGATTAATATTGGCATCATAAATTATATTATTGTATTTATAGTTTATTTCCCATCCCTTATTTATCGAGTTCCACTGCCAAGAATATATACTGTCGAACACCTGAATTAATTCGTCAGATTGGAGTTTCTGAGTTGATTGATGTTTAACGGCTACCTCAAAATTCATTTTAGAAGAAATTCCGTGTGTTTTTATTCCTTTATTCTCCAACCCAACATGAAAACTTTTGTCTGAATGAGAAACAGGAAGTTTTAAACTATACTTTTCACTTTTGGTTTGTGCAAAAGCATTAATTGATAATGCCACAATGGCAAAGAGTAGTGCTTTTTTCATAGTATTTGAATTTAAATGATTTCCCTTCCTCTCTGGCTTTTGGAAATTGCCCCGTTTTTTGAAGTAGTGCCTGGTCTCTACATAAGTAATTGGAACAAAATACTGTCTTACTTTGAACTTCCCTATTTTGATCTCCCCAAAATCCTCACACGAGGGAAGTAGGGCTCTGATGTTAATCAGATCACGAATCTAAAGTCTCCCCTTTGAGGAGAACGAGGGGTCAAAAAAGGGAAATTAGAAAATCAAAATGGTTCATCATTTCTTTCCGATTCCTTATATGATAATAAACATTTAATATTAAAAAAAGTTTATAATTATGAACTATTAGTTATTACGAAGTTGATTTGTTTTACGAAACCAATACTCTATTTGTCAATTAGCAGAATCAATGTGTTGATATCTATTGCCTCAACAAACCTACTTATATGATATTCGCCATTGTTGTTTTTAAGGCGCTCTTCCTTTTCTTTTGGAGAAAATCCTTATTGGCAGGGTAATAAAAAAAAGAATCTTTATGGCTGAACGCGGAAGGCTTTTATTCCAATAGGCAATATTAGCGCGCATAATCGGATCTCCTGTAGGGCAATGTCATATAGTTAAGGATGTTTCATTTGAATATTGAACAAGGAATATCGATTTTTGATTTTCGAAGTTTCGTTAAATCAACTATGTACATCTAAAATCTTAAATCGTTAATCCTTGTTCTTAAATCAGCTAATGCTTAACTATATGACATTGCCCTGTAGGGTCATTTGAAATTCGCGAAAGCGGATGGCTGTTGGTTGGGTTATAAAATGCAAACATATCACTTTCTGATGCCAAAAAGCTTGTATATTTCTCTTCCAGCATTTTAACTATCATATCAACTGTAGCCTGGTTCGGATGAAGCTTCCAAAAACCAATAAACAGCTCAAAAGCTTCGCGGACAGTTATCGGCAACCAGTAAGGTTGGCGATCGGTATTACCTGATTGAATCCAAGAGCAAAGGCCATAAGAGATGGATGCTTGCTTTTTATGTCTTTCATTTTGATCGTCACCAAAAAAGCATCCCCGAAAAAATTAAGTAACTTTAAATCAGTAAGCTAAAGGATACTATTTAGTCTCAGTAATGGTTATATCAGGAGGAATCTCAAATTTTTCGGCAGGAATTACCGGATTTTCGATAAATTTCTCACCTATCAGGTTTATTTTTGTTGTTCCCATATTGGTTTCGGACTTAAGTGCAACGCCTTTGTAAACCAGGAAAGTGCCTTTCATATTCATTTTGGTATAGTCGATACTCATTTTTTCGCAGGTTTTGCCAAGATACTCTTCGGTACCTTCCTTTTTCAGGTTCATTTCCTTTGTCATTTCCTCCGAAAGGTTTTCGAAATCAATGTCACTATTATTCATAGTAAGTAACGGTATTTTTGTTCCTGTTTTTTTAACCATATCCAAAGTATAAATGTAACCATCCTTTCTGAGCGTAACTGTATGAATTTTTACACCCATCATGTTGGCCATCATTTCCGTTACTTCTTTCTTTCCATAGTCGTCGAAAGTTAGTACCTGCTTCATATTCATGCCCATCATCTGGGTTTTGTATTCGACGATTCCTGATTTAATGGCATACTTACCTTTGGGGGTTGTGGTGGCTGCTTCGGATTTGACACCCATAGCCGAAGAAGCGTTTTCAGAAGTTTTGCTTCTGCAGGACAAATGCACTGTTAATGATGCCATAAGGGCCAGGACAAGGAGTTTTGCTGTTTTCATTTTTTTACTTTTTATTAGCATTTAGTTATTTGAATTGTGTATTATATGTTGAAATGTAATTTCAAAAACGGTGAGCAAAACACAAAATCAATTGAAAGACTATTCTCCACTAAACCCTTTTGTTGAAACCTTGTACGATTCAGTAGTCAGTCCACCCATCACGGTTAAATTGTATTCAGATTCTGCCCCATTGTATCCATTTTTACCTGCACCGGGAACTGTTAAATTACCACTTACCGATCCTCTGAAACCACCATCCACGCTGCCATTATCACCAAAAGTCATCTGCCCGCCAAATTTTGCACTTGCACCAACTGCACCAAGGCCTGCTTCAAGTCCGGCACCAAGAAAAATTGTAGTAGATTTATTTTTACCAAAATTTCGCCCAACGGATGCCGAAACGCCCTCGGTACATCCAATTTCCCAATATTCACAGGTGAGGGCTGCCTCACAGAAAAAGAGATGCAGAACATGTTTGGAGTCTTCAGGGCACTCATTTCCTTTGGGATCTTTTTTGTTTACTTCATCGGGCTTTTCCGGATAGGGATTTACATAAATTGAACAATCCTCGCCACAATTATTATGTGCAAGTCCCTGGAATGGCTGAGGATATGACCCATAAGAATTACCAACAATACCCAAGGTTACACGCTTAATTTCATAAGCATAAATCTTACTCCAGTATGGGCTTTCTATTTTTGCCAGCCACGGATTTGAAAATGCATACAAATCATCAAGGAGTTTGGTTTGCTTCCCAACCAAAGCTGAGAATTCACTTCGGTAATCCTTATATGCCTGGCGTAGCAGCTCATTGAATTTATTGGCATTGGGGCATTCTTTTGAGCAGTATTTACGATGACATTCGTTTAAACAATACTCATTACTACACCCTTCAACACAACCTGCATATTCTTTTGCGTAATCTGCATAGTTTTTAATGTATAATTCTTTAGCGTCGTTTACTCTTTGTATGATTTCGTCGATCGATTTTTGATATTTTTTACTTTCCTGGCTTGAAAAATTGGCAAACATTTCGGTTATGCAGTCGAGGGCAAACCGCTCGTTTGGATAATCGCGCAATATAGCATCGGCAGGGATACCCGGCTTTTGTTGATGTATTTCTAAAAATTGTTTTGAAAAGGACATCAAATATGCGTGGAAACTCTGGTAACTTGCAACGGCACTTGAATATCCTCCTCCTTCAAGCCAATCCTCAACTTTGGCACAATTAGGGAAATTCGGAAATTTAACACGACTTTCTTCAGGAACCAGCGGAGCAAGAATATCGTCAGGATTTAACTGTTTCCTGGCTTCTCCCCAAAATTCCTGTTTGGAATCTCCGGATCCGGAATTGCTGTTATAATTCTGTTGAATGCGCCCCAGGTTTTGTGATGCCTGCATGTACGACGCTCCCATACCTTTTACCCCGGCAAAAAGCTCCACTATAGCATCCTGCAACCGGTTTTGCTTAATATAGAGATCGCAAAGTGCAGAGTGAGCCTGGCCAAAATCGGGGTTTGCCTTAATGGCTTCTTTGTAGTACGATTCAGCTTTTACAATATCGCCCAATTCGTCGTAGCTATAACCGAGTTGTGTAAGGATTACAGGACTTTTCGAAAATAATTTATTGGCATAGAGCAAGACAGGTATTGAAATCGCCGTTGAATCGATAGTTCGCAGGTAGGCGCCAAAGTTATTGATACAAAGAGTATCGGACGGAAATGCTTTGACAGCCGATGTCAGATAGACACATGCTACAAAATGATCATTACCGAAAGTGATAAAAGCGGCTCCTTTACTTGTTAATTTTCGAACTGCCTCAAGGCTAAACTTAGCGATTTGCGCCACTTTATAGTCCTGATCATACTGACTTTTAGAAACTGCATCCAGACTTTTATAGGATCTTTTGAAAAAACGATCGGCAATGGCCACTATATTGGCTTGCGTAACAGCCGATTTTAATTCGAAATTAACATTTGCTGGTTTTGAATTTGTATCATTTGACTGATCAGTAAACTGAACCGGCAAACTATTTCCGCCTGTCATTTGCTGTGCCAGTTTCTGGATTTCAGCGTTCGCTTTTTTAGCGGCAGCAGGGTCATTCCAGTTGGTTGACTGTCGAATTTTCGCCATCTGCTGCCTGATTTTAGCGATTTCTTCAGGATTAGCCTGAGCAATTGCCATGATCGCTGCTAACCATAAGAACAGCAGAATAGATAGTTTTTTCATGACTTAATGATCAGCATTTTAATACAATCCTTTGGAGAAAATATCTTTAAAAAAAATCAGGAAATTTACTATTCGGTGCGGTACAATTTATACCTGTATGCCTGTGAAAGATAACCAAGATACTGGTTAACAGCTTGAATGGAGTAATTTCCTTTTCCAGCTGTCATGAGTGCAGTGCCGGTTTGAGCAGCTGTAATCTGGTATTGAATTTCCTCTATACGGTCGTAATCTGGTATTGAAGCTTCGAAACTTGTTTTGCATTGTTTTATAAATTCCAGTATTCGGGGGGTAAATTGTTCACAATATTTATCCTGAAGGGCATTAATTTTTTTTATGACTTTTTCAGCGTGATCAACATCCGCCTGGGTTGATCCTTCACCATCATTGATGCTATTCAATTCGTCGTACAAGGGTTTCAGCTCTTTTGCCAGATTTGCTTTCTCAATTTCCGCTTCTGTATCCAAATCACGATAATGCTGTTGCAGCGTGGATTCCTGTGCAGTAATTTTGTTGCGCAAAGTAGTTTGTTCCGACAATAATGCATACTGATTCATATTAGCCTGGTTTGCAGCCTGGTATTGACCTGGATTGGCCTGGGCCATTGCCATTTGTTCAGCAGCATATCCCTGGGCCCAGGCTTGTTGCCCTTCTTTACTCATATTTTTCAGGTTTTTGGCTTCATCAAGCGACATATTTGCCTGCTGTTGTATCATCTTGTTTGCCATTTCGTTTTTTTCAGCTTCCGATAAATCTTTTCCACTTTGAAGCTTTTTGATATCTTCATCCGACATGCCGGATTTTTTTACCATGTTCGCTTTCATTTCATCCTGGTGGGCATTCATGTAATCGTTGGCTTCTTTATTGCGTTTATTGACATCATCTTTTATTTCCGAAATCAATTCATTCACCGAATTAACAAAAGCGTCCTGCCGATCGCCTTTTACCTGGCAATCATTACCTGGAATGGCCGGTGCCTTCTTAAAATAATCAGCTGCGGTAATTTGTGCCTGCATCGCAGTAGATATACCAATGGCCAGCAAAGCAAGAATGAGATTTTTCATTTTTGTCGTTGTTAAATTCAAAAAAATGAGGTTATTAAAGTTTTATAAACTCCACCCTTCGGTTTAAAGCCTTATTCACTGGTGTATCATTTGGAGCCACAGGCTGGCTTTCGCCCATACCATCGGTTACCAGGCGGTCGCCATTTACGTTGAAAGATTTAACCAGTTCTGCTTTTACAGAAGCCGCGCGGCGTTTTGAAAGATCAAGATTGGCGGCATCGGCTCCATCGCTATCGGTATGCCCTACAATTTTTACCTTAACCTCTGGCACTTCGTTTAAAATTTCAGCAATTCCTTTAAGTGTTCCGTATGATTCGGGTTTAATCACATCTTTATTTACATCAAAATAAATACCGTATGTAACCAGTTTGCCTTCGGTAAGCAATTTATTCCGCATATCAGGGGCAGCATTGGTAATTTTAATATTAGAAATATAGGATCCACATGAAGCTCCTCTGTACAATTTAAAACACATACGGTTGAGTTTGCAACCATCATAAAGATTAGTTGGCACATCCAACACTTTCCCACCCTGATGATATATTCTAAGCCGACGGCCTTGAACCCAAACAATTACATGGTTAACTTTTTCTTCCTGTACAAGATTAACTTTTGATGTACCGCTCAGTTTCTCAGTAGTTCCCTTTTTATATCCCTTAGTTTCCCATAGTGTTTTAGCAATTGTTACATGTATTCCACAGTTGCCAGGGTCACCGTTTTTGTCCATTTCGCTGTGACTGCTCTCGCCAAATAACAGTAAATCAGCAGCATACCTGGCACCTCCTTTTTTGGGGACAATATCAAATTCGATAATAAAATTCTTTGGGAAATCAATATCATTCATAAACCAATAATTCCCCTCGGTACTATTCAAATTAAACCAATGACCCGGAGCTAAATTTAATGTATTGACTTCACCGGCAACATCGGTTGTCCATAGTGCAGGGAAATCGCCTACAGCATCCTGGCTGAAATCTTCGAATAAAAGCACTTTATCGCCTGGCACAAAATCATAACTCGAATATGATTGGAGTGTTTGCTGACTTTGTTTGTCGCTCGTTGCCGGGGTTTTATCAGCCTGGTCCTTCTGTTCTTTCCCGGTTTTGGTATCTGAAGCTGCTTTATCATCCTTTTTCTGATCACCCTTTATTCCCTTTTCTACTTCGTCGAGTCCCTTGTCAATTCCACGGTCAATTTTATTATTAACACGGTTAACTGTTTTGGTTTGTACTCTTTTGGGCACATTAATAATCTGTGCGGACGCATTGATTATAATACTAAAGAAAAAAAATGCAAAAACTGCTCCGATCAGCGTTTTCATGATTTTAAAGATTAATGAGTTAGTAATTGGTTTGTATGATTTGGATTATAACAAAACTAATTCATGTAACTACTCTGGATATCCCCTTTTTTAGGGATTTTTATTTCAAAGCCGGACTTATATCTTTAATTATGTAAATGTAGTAAACTATTGGTCGAAATAATCAAAAATCTCTGATAAATAGTTTCAACCCTGTTTTTTTATCTCCTGATTGCTATTGTTTTCCAACGCATTTTAACGAGTCATGCTAAGAATAACGGCAACCCTCTTTTGGATTGCCGTGATAGCGTAGTAAATAGATTTGAGTGAATATCAAAAATGGGGTTATCAACTCCGGGGTTTTGTTTTACAGTTTAAGAACATGGTTACAATTTGATAAATTCCACCCTGCGGTTCATCGCTTTATTTACCTGGGTATCATTGGGAGCAACGGGCTTGGTTTCGCCCAGCCCATCCGATTCGAGGCGCGAAGCATCGATTCCGAAATTTTTAACGAGTTCGGCTTTTACTGATGCGCCACGGCGTTTCGAAAGATCGAGGTTTGCAGCATCGGCCCCATCGCTGTCGGTATGTCCAACTATTTTAACGCGTACTTTTGGATTTTCTTTCAGTACATCGGCAATCCCTTTCAGTGTTCCGTATGATTCGGGTTTCACCACGTCTTTATTTACATCGAAATAAATGCCATAACTTACAAGCTTGCCTTCGGTTATCAGTTTGTTGCGCATATCGGGCAAGCCGGCGGCAACCCTGAAATTGGTAATCATCGGATTACTGGCATCCCCCAATTCGAAGCGCATCTGGTTGAATTGAAAACCAGCAGGAAAAACTTTAGGCAAATCAAAAATCTTAACCTGGTCCATGTAAACTCTAAGCCTGGTTTTTTGCACCCAGAATGAAAGGCGGTACTTTTTATCAACTTCCATCACTGCTTCATCTTTATCCCCATCCAAAGTATATGCGCCATCAAAGTATGCAGAATATGTAGCCCGCGAGCCAAAAGTCATTTTTATGCCCCCTATACCGGGAATAGCCCCTCCTTCATCAAAGTCTTTAGGATTTTCGGCACCATAAAGGTAAAAGCCGAAATCAAAATTATCATAATCCTCCCCGCTTGGATGAGGGATCACATCAAACTCAATGGTAAAATTATCTGGCAATTTAATACCTCCATCAATCAAAACACAGCCATTGCCTATCATTTTAAACCAATAACCAGGATAAAGATTGTTAGTAGTTACTTCACCAGATGCATTGGTGTTCCAGTTTGGAGGGAAATCGCCGACAGTTGTTTCTGAGAAATCATCAAAGAAAATGACTTTTTCACCTGGGATAAAGTCGTATTTGGAGTAAGTCTGCATCGTAGGCTTCTCCTGTGGGGCAGCAGATTGAGCGGATTCATCATTTTCGTCCTGGGCTGAAACACTCATTACACATAATAAAAATGATGTCACAAAAAGTATTCTCGATAAATGTTCCATAGCCTTAGAGATTAATTTGTTTCTAATATAGTTCAGTTAATGATATGTAAAAGTAATAAAAAGTTGGGCCGGATTTATCCCTTTAAAAAGGGCTGTTTTTATTAAAATTCAACGTAAAAAAATACTGCAATCTTAGTGAAGACCATTGTAACAAGCGGAATAATTTCTTCCTGATAGAGGATTGGAGTTTGTGGATTACCGGTTAGAGCCTAAAGAATGGAATAATCCGAAATCTACAATCCGAAATCAGCTTACATTTTCTCCACAAAATCCTTTGAATATTCACTCATAAACTCCTCGGCTTTCAGCACCATTTCTTTAGATCCGATAAAAACAGGTGAGCGCTGATGAAGACTGTATGGCTCCAGGTCCATAATTCGCCGGAATCCGTCAGAAGCCTTTCCACCAGCCTGCTCAATTATGAAAGCCATAGGTGCAAGTTCGTATAGCAAGCGTAATTTGCCATTTGGATTTTTCAGGGTTCCCGGGTAAATAAAAATACCTCCGCGTATTAAATTCCGGTGTACATCGGCAACCAGTGATCCAATATAACGGGTACTGTATGGGCGGTTAGTCGCCTTATCGTCAACCTGGCAGTATTTGATA
Source organism: Lentimicrobiaceae bacterium (assembly GCA_041660125.1). GTDB lineage: Bacteria > Bacteroidota > Bacteroidia > Bacteroidales > UBA4417 > UBA4417. The sequence continues at coordinate 143,561 of JBAZWY010000003.1, read as the reverse complement.
TACCGCTTAACCCCTTCCGGAAAATAAACGTAGTTAGCTTCATTAATGGAATAAATGGTGCCGTTTTCGGGGATCCTCATATTCGGGTGCGAAAGGAAAAACAAACCAACCGTTGCATCATACGTAAACCCGTTAACACCATTTCCGGTTGTATAAACCATCATGGTTGAACTGCCATACATCACGTAGCCGGCTGCAACCAGGTGGTTCCCTGATTGCAGGAGGTCATCGAGCGAACCCGATGCACCAATAGCTGTGATTCTTTTATAAATGGCAAAAATAGTCCCGATGGGCACATTTACTTCAATATTCGACGACCCGTCAATAGGATCGAAGGCAACCACATATTTGCCATCCATCGAATATTTATTGCCGAAAATGATCATATCCTCGTTTTCTTCGGAGGCTAATGCAGCACATTGGCCCCCATGTTTCAGGGCATTGATAAACTGCTCGTTGGCGTACACATCCAGTTTTTTCTGGTCCTCGCCCTGGATGTTGGTGGTTCCGAAATAACCATTGATATCAGCCAGTCCGGCACGCCTGATCTCACGGTTTACAATTTTGGCAGCAATTCCGATATCGTTGAGCAAACGGGTTAAATCGCCGGTTGCTTCAGGATATTCCGATTGCTTTTCATTGATAAATTCGACTAGTGTTTTCATTGTCATAACGGGATCCTTTTAATATTAGAAGTTAGGTTTTGTATTGCCTTAATAATTCATGCGGCCTGAAGACCGAAGTCCGGAGCCGGGAGTCTCTTTTCGCAGATCTATTTCTTGACCTCATATTTTTTCTCTATAAAATCATGATTCTCAATATTAATCGACTTAATCCAGATTCAATAACAAATCTGCCTTTCAGAATCAGCCCTCGACTTCCAGCCTCAGTCTTCCGACATCTGGCTCCCGCTTTCATGAATCGGCAATATCGAACCTTCAAACAAAAATAGTACTTTTACCATGAAAATTAACACTATGCTAAAGGTTTTTAAATTCGGCGGTGCATCATTGAAAGATGCTGATTCAGTTCGCAATGTAGTAACAATTTTAAAGAATCATGCACCTCAAAAACTGGTTGTAATCATTTCGGCCATGGGTAAAACCACCAATGCTCTCGAAAAAGTGTTGAATGCCTGGTACGAAAATGACGAACGTCTGAATACTTTTATTCATGAAGTTATAAAATACCACGAAGAAATAATAAAAGCCCTTTTCCCTGACAAAAACAACCCTGTCTATTTTAAAACCGACCTGTTGTTCGGCGAACTCGAAGGGCATTTAAATACGCCACCATCGCTGAATTACGATTTTGATTACGACCAGGTAGTAAGCTTTGGTGAACTGATCAGCACAACCATTATCAGCGAGTTTCTAATAAGTAGCGGATTTAACTGCCAATGGTTTGATGTCCGTGAATTGATACAAACGGATAACTCATGGCGCGAAGCCAAAGTAAATTGGAAGAACACCGAATTGCAGATCAGGGAGCAGGTTTCCGCATTCCTCGATCATTCAAAGAACATTACTGCAATAGCACTCACACAAGGCTTTCTTGGTGCAACTTCAGATGGTGCAACCACCACACTTGGCCGCGAAGGTTCGGATTTTACAGCTGCTATTTTTGCATATGCCCTTAAAGCCGAGGAAATGGTGATATGGAAAGATGTTCCCGGTTTGTTAAATGCCGATCCCAAATACTTCAGTGTTACCGAAAAACTGGCGAGCCTATCGTACCACGAAGCAATTGAATTGTCGTATTACGGTGCCACCATTATCCATCCAAAAACCATAAAACCTCTTCAAAACAAAGATATCCCTTTACGAATTAAATCTTTTTTTGATCCGGGAAGTGATGGCTCACTGATCCATCAGAACACTTTAGCCGACAGCTTGATTCCGTCCTTTATTTTTAAAGTTAACCAGGTGCTTATTTCGATTTCGTCGCGCGATTTTTCATTTATAAACGAACAAAACCTGAGCGAAATCCTGGCTGTTTTTGCAGCCAACTCTATACATATCAGCCTGATGCAAAATTCGGCAATCAGTTTCTCGGTCTGTGTGGATTACAATGAACGCAGGCTCACTCAACTTTTCGAAGCACTGGGCAAGGATTATAAGGTTCGTTACAATACCGGGCTGGAGCTTATCACCATTCGTCATTATGACCAGGCTACTATCGACAGGGTTTTGGAAGAGGGGAAAACCGTGTTGCTCGAAATGCGAAGCCGACTTACTGCACAGTTCGTTGTTCGTCCTCTATAGAGATCAGACAAGTTTCATTATTTTTAATGTGTATTTGCTACACCAACTTTCACCTTCAAATATTTTTGATTAATTTGGCAGCCTGAAAGTTAATACGGGAATTCAGAACAGAATAAACAACATCCGACTCCGGTCTTCCGGCTTCCAACCTGATATTAGCAATAAATTCAAAAAAAAATTAAAACACATCATGAAAGGCTCAATCCTTATCCTTGCCGGCGGCGGACCTGCTCCCGGAATTAACACAGTAATCAGTTCAGTAGCAAAAGTTTTCCTTCGCGACGGCTATCGAGTAATTGGTTTGCACGATGGGTATAAAAACCTGTTTACCGAAAACCCAAGTACGATTGATATTGATTTTGAAATGGCTGACCGCGTTTTCAGCATGGGAGGTTCAATGTTACGGATGAGCCGCTATAAACCTGCCGACCTGGAATTTAAAACCAAATTCTTTGTTAAGCATAACGTGAAGCTCCTGGTAACTGTCGGAGGTGATGATACAGCTTCGACAGCAAACCGAATTTCGAAATTCCTTACCGAGCGCAAATTCCCGATTCAGAATATTCATGTTCCCAAAACGATTGACAACGACCTGCCGCTTCCTGAAGGACAACCCACTTTCGGCTACCAGAGTGCCAAGCAGGAAGGGGTTCGCATCGGGCGTACCATTTATGAAGATGCGCGAACATCAGGCAACTGGTTCGTGGTTTCGGCCATGGGCCGCGAAGCCGGCCATCTGGCTTTCGGTATCGGCGCTGCCTGCCATTACCCTATGATCATTATTCCTGAAATGTTCAATAAAACAAAGGTTACTCTTGATAAAATTACCCGGCTAATTATTTCATCCATCGTAAAGCGCAAAATCCTGGGCATCCCTTATGGAGTGGCCATTGTGAGCGAGGGTGTTTTCCATTTTATGAGCGACGACGAAATTGAAGCTTCGGGCATACAGTTTACATATGACGAACATGGGCATCCTGAATTAGGTACTGTAAGTAAGGCACACATTTACAATATGTTGTTGCAAATCAGGCTCAAACAACTGAGCATAAATGTGAAGAGCCGACCGGTAGAAATGGGTTACGAATTGCGCTGTATCGCACCAACGGCCTGGGACCTTTTGTATTGCAGCTTGTTAGGCATTGGGGTTAAAAAAATATTTGACGAAGGCTTAACCGGTTGTATGGTTAGTTCCGATCCTACCGGTGATATTTTCCCGTTGTTCCTCAAAGATCTGGAAGATGGCCATGGAAAAGTCCGTACCCGCATGGTTACTATGGATAGCCAGAAAGCGCATATGGTTTTCTTTGACAGTATTCAGTACCTGACTGCCAATGACATGGATGCTGCAAAGGAATACCTGAAAAACCCTGAGGAATTTGATTTTATGAAAATTCTGGAGTGGTAATCAGTGTCTGCACACCTTTTTCAGGTGTCTGACACTGATAAATCCGATTATGCAAAAAGGCTCTGTTCCTTCCAAGGGAGAGGGCCTTTTTATTGTAAATTTATAGCTTAGTAAAAATAATATCAGATTTTTTAGCGAATCTGTCATAAATTGCTCAGTTATTAGTCTTATTGATTATAGTCTGCTGTTACATTATGGATTTTGACTTGGTATATAAAAAGTATTACAGTGAGTTGTACTCTTTTGCTATGAAGCAAAATCAAGTAAATACTGAAGCTGCAGATGTTTTACAGGACGCTTTCACAGCGTATTACAAACAGTTGAAAACCGGTAATCCAATCGAAAATCCAAGAGCCTGGCTTTATAAAGTCTTACTTAACTCAATCCGATCCGAATACAAAATCAGCAAATACAGGCAGCAGAAAAATATTGAAATTGCTTCATTCATGCAACTATCAACCGATTCAGGTCATGATTATCACTCAACTGAGAGACGTCGGATTGTCGAGGCCTGTATAACGCAATTAACTGATGACGAGAGGAACTTACTGCTTTTGTATCATAAAGGTTTCTCATACAAGGAAATCTCCGAAATTCTCAAAATTGGTTACACATCTGTTGGCACGAACATAGCGAGAGCTACAAAAAAGTTAAAATCAATTTTAATAACACAATACCATGAACTGTTTGAATGAAATAGAAATCCAGAAATACCTCGATCGGGAACTTCCGGAAGAAATGTTGAATGGTGTGGAACAGCATCTGAAATTGTGTTCAGCCTGTAAGGATACTTATAGTCAGGCGCTGGAATCCAAATCTCAGGTTTTCGCATTTCTGGATCAATTTGCCGCTTTCGACACACCTCGCGAAATTCCTGTTTTTAAACCTGGTTTAAAGAAAAGAAGTCTGAAAAAAATTGTTGCGATAACATCAATTGCAGCATCAATTCTATTATTTATTGGGTTTGGAATAAAAATAAATAATCAAAAAACAACACAGAAACAGATTGATAACATAACCAAGGCCACTTATGAAGTCACCAGGAATATTGACCCGAATAAAATGGCACACGACAAACAAATAATAGTTGTGACTACCAATTCATCAGGTGAAGTAATTGAAACAACCATTACAGAGTAAATTCAGGTATTAGTAAATATCTCTCACAACGAAATCATTAATATCAAACCCATTAAATCATACATCCATGAAACGCTATTTTGTAAAAATGAAAGTTGAACACATTGTTATCATGATGCTCACAACTGTAATCTGTTTAAGCATTCCAAATGTGAAATCTCAATCTTTAAATAACCTTTATAAAAAAAGCCAGATACAACTTGAAGAAAGCACTGATTACGCCACCAACAATGACTGGCAAAAGCTTTTCCCTGATGCTGACAAAGTGGAATATGGCAAAAAAACTGGTTTAACTAAAGAAATTGTAGTTGCACCCGATGGTTCGGTATTTATGTGCCACAAAACACTTTATGAAATCTGGAAGTTTGACAAAAACGGCAACTTTATTAAAAAATTCGGCAGTAAAGGCAGTAAACCCGGCCAATTCCCATTTCACTTCAGCATATTTGGGTTACTTGATGGAAAGTATTTGTGCACTTTTGATAATCAAGGAAGAATGATGTTTTTTGACACCGAAGGAAGGTTTATTAAGAAACTAAAATTAGATTATATGCCATTAGATATGGTGGCACTTAAAAACTCCAAAATTGCAATACTTGGTTTTCTTGTTGGAAAAAACGGTAAGCATATCGTTTCGATAAAGGATTTCAATACTGGCAAGGAAAAAATCATCTGGACAAAAAGCGAAGAAAATATATTTAAGAGTGCTGTTGTTGTCACCTTACCCAATCATGGAGGCATGATGTCCTGGTCAATTCCATTTTGCCACTCATCATTTACTACACCAAAACTGGCTATGTCGAAAACCGGAAATTTGTTGCTGGGCATGCCTGATGATGGTAATATTATCGAATATACACCGGAAGGCAACAAAGTAAAAACGTTTACATTAAAAATAGAGCCTCTAACCATTACAGAAGCTGAAATAAATGAAAACTATGCGCTTTTTGTAAAAAAATCGGATGAGTTCGCTGCCCGAATAAATAAAGATGATAAGTTTAGTCCATCAGAGACACAAGAAAGCATTCAGCAATTCAAAAGTCAGCTCAACAAAATCAAAGACCGCAACACTTATCCAAAACATTTACCCTATTTCTCAAGTCTGATTATTGATTCGGATGGTAATATTTTAGTTTTTGAGTTTACGAAGGGAGAAGAAACAAATAAGTTTAAGGCATATACCTATGATAATGCCGGAAATGAAATAGGGACTTCCAGTTTTGTTTCTGACAATTACGAATTATCTTTTATCCCGTCAACGTTTGCTTTCAGCAATGGTAATATTTATACAGTAAGTATCAGGAAAAACGCAGGAAAAATGCCCTTACGCTTGGTTAAGTTCAGGTTAACCTGATTTTTTTAATCACGGGGAGACTTGAAGTCACCCCGTGATTAAAAAAATCTCTAAAGAGAAAAATGCTCCCTGATCTTATCTGCCAGCACTTTTGCCAGCTTATATTTCGATTCCACTGTCCAGCCGGCAATATGTGGTGTCAAAATCACATTTTCTTGTTCAGCCAGGTATTTTAAAGGTTCAGGAAACGATTGAGCATCCATAGCTTCGAACGAAGTTTTTTCATATTCTAGCACATCGAGGGCAGCGCCTTTTACTTTACCGGTTTTTAATGCAACAACCAGTTCTGCCGTATTTACGACAAGGCCGCGCGAGGGATTGATGAGCCATATGTATTTCTGGAAATGTTTCAGGTATGCTTCATCCACGAGATAGCGTGTTTCAGCAGTTAAAGGCACATGCAAGCTGAGAATATCAGCCTCAGAGAAAATACGGTCCATGTTGCATTCCGTAACATTTTCGTCACTGTAGCCGGTTTTATATTTATCGTAAGCCAGCACATTACATCCAAAACCTTTCAATCGTTGGGCGAAAGCACCGCCCATATTACCATATCCGATTATGCCGATGGTTTTGCCTTTGATTTCAATTCCCTGGTTCTCTTCACGCCTCCAAATCCCACTGCGCACCTCGCTATTCGAGCGATTCAGGTGATTAAGCATATTCAATAGCATCCCGATGGCATGTTCACCGACAGCGTCGCGATTGCCATTGGGTGAGTTAAAATATTCAATTCCAAGCGATTTAGCTTATTCCATATCTATACTTTCCATACCGGCGCCCACACGGGCAATAAAGCGCAGTTTTACGGCAGCTTTAAGCATCTCAGCATTAAAAGTGATCTTGCTGCGGATAACAGCACCGTTATATTCCCCAATGACGCTTTTACAATCGCCAGTGCCACTGCCGGTAAAATCATCACTTTGAGACCCCATTGCTGTAAGTTCTTCTTTCAGACCGGGATGGGTATCGTCAACAAACAGAACTTTTTACATTTGCATTATTTAGTTATTGATAGAAATTTGAGTACCAGATGCGCGAAATAGGAATTACAAAATTACAATATCTTGCTCATCCGCTTAGCTTTTCGATAAAAAGATAAAAGCCAAAAGCAACATGCTTAACAATAAACCATATAAATCCCTCATCATTTGCCCTTCCCGAGTCATCAGTGTTCTATATGAAACAATCAAAAAAAACAAAAGATTATGCTCAGAATATTAATTTAATTACTTTAGTAGATTCAAAAATCAGCATTTGTTTTTTACGAGCTTCATATTCCAGAACTTTTTCTCCAGATTACTTACTGAAAACAGATTTCTATGCCACAACTAAACACATTCAGGGTTTACCGCTATCGCTGGACAATCCTCAGCATTTACATGTTTTTAATTGCCGTGAACCAGATGCTCTGGATCACATTTGCACCCATAACAAGCGATGCCACAATTTATTATGGCGTCTCGGATATATGGATAGGAATATTGTCGATGAGTTTTATGATCGTTTTTGTAGTGTTTTCTATACCCGCATCGTGGATCATTGATAAATACGGCATACGCGTTGGCGTTGGAATAGGTGCTGCTTTTACAGGTATTTTCGGTTTGCTGCGGGGATTTGTAACCACCAATTTCGAACTTCTGCTTATAGCCCAGGTTGGGATTGCAATTGGCCAACCTTTTATTCTGAATGCCATCACAAAATTTGCTGCCCGCTGGTTCCGGATTGAGGAACGCGCCACCGCAGCGGGGCTTGGAACACTGGCCATGTACATCGGGATCCTGGCAGGTATGATCGTCACGCCGCACCTCATCATTGGTTCAGGAATTAGCGGTATGTTATATATTTACGGCGTAATTGCAATGGTTGCTGCAGTAGTTTTCGTCATTTTTGGGAAGGAAGGCCCACCCACAGCGCCCTGCCGTCCAGACCAGGAAGAAAGATCCCTGATTTACGATGGCATTAAAAACATTTTCAGGATCCGGGATTTTAACTGGCTGCTTTTTATCTTTTTTATAGGCTTAGGCGTTTTCAACAGCGTAACCACATGGATTGAAGCGATTCTTTACCCACGTGGTTTTTCAAATACACAGGCCGGAATTACAGGAGGGCTGATGATTGCGGGCGGTATCATTGGTGCACTGATAATTCCAATCCTTTCGGACCACTATCGGAAAAGAACTCCTTTTATCATCATTGCTTTAGCCGGAGCCACAGTGAGCCTGGTCGGCATTACGTTTGCCACTTCCTATTGGCTGCTGCTGGTTTCTGGTGCAGGATTAGGATTCTTTTTACTTAGTTCGGGACCGATTGGTTTTCAGTATGGCGCCGAAATTACATATCCTACTTCGGAAGGCACATCCAACGGCATGATGCTGCTGATGGGCCAGATATCAGGGATCGCTTTTATTTTCGCCATGGATAGTTTCAAATCAGCAACAACCGGCTCCATGACCATGCCTTTAATTGTGCTGATTGCATTGATGACACTTAGCATTGTTGTGTCAACACAATTAAAAGAATCGTCTCTGATAAGTAAGGGAAATGTTCATAAAGCGGCTTGAGATAGCTATACACGATTCTTAAAAAGAGCTGATCCAACGTAAATGCTAAAATGAGTTACACTATAAAAACCAGTATCCACAGATTTTCTACAGGAACCCTATTATTTCTGATAATTCTACTCTTTCAGTTTTCAAAATTAGTGGCTCAAAACCCGATTCCGGATTCACTTGTGAAACAACGAATCAATTACATCCAGAAAATGCTGGATGAGGGAAAACCAGCAGCAAAGCTTTGGTGGAACGGATGGCTTTACGGATATAGTGCTGCAACAGTGGTTCAAGGTGCTGTATTTTTATCAAGTAATGAACTAATGACCCGGCAGGATATGGCTTTAGGCGCCGCCACTACTTTGGTCGGTGCAATCGGGCAATTAATTATGCCAATGACTCCAGTCAGTGCCCCTGGCAAGATTGTCCTTGTTCCTGGTGATACACCTGAGGATCGGGTTATAAAGTTAAACAATGTCGAAGAATTATTTGAGAAAAGCGCTTTAAGAGAACAAGATGGCCGTTCATGGAAAATGCATGCAGCCTCGGGTGCAGTAAATCTAAGTAGCGGGCTTATAACCTGGCTAGGATTTCACAGAAGTGTTAAGTCAGGACTTATTAATTTTGCTATTAACACAGCCATCACCGAGGCCCAGATATGGACACAGCCTACCAGGGCAATAAGAGATTATAAGAATTACTGCTACCTCTATAAAAATGGTCTGCCTTCTTCGTTGTATAAACCAAAGCCCCAATTGGTTGTAAGTGCATATGCAGGGGGATTGAGTTTACGGCTTGTATTCTAGAACAGAAAGCGAATTTCCCTGAAACCATTCTTGTTGTTACTAATTCATATAGAAATTTCATTGTAATTAGCTTTACCCTCGAATACTCCATTCACCCGGGTTTGGTTTTTTGTACCTTCGCAACCGGCAAATTTGGTCAGGACACATTGAGTGATCAGAATACATTCCATTTTATACTTCATTCAGTAGCCATGGATGCGGGTTAAACCCTATCAATATGAGCAGTAAAACAGAAGAGTTTGTAGATTTTATCCGCACAAGCCTTAATGACAATACGTATGTAAAACTCTCACTAGGTAATTATAAAGGCTCCGAAGAAAATCTCAGGAATATTTACGTAAAACGAATTTCCATTAAAGGTGAAGAAAAGTTAAGTTTTACTTATCGATACAAAACCCGTGATATTGTTAAAAATTATCCCATTACAGAAGGCATCAGCAAAGTATATGAATCCCTGCTACGAGGTTTCTATGTGGCTACTTTATATACTACAGCCTTCGATCTTGTGTTCGAAAACCTCCACGATAAAAAGTTCATCCTCAGGCGTAACGACCCGACAAATATCCTGGTTCCTCTTCCCGATCACGACAGGACTAAAAAACGCCTGATAAGCGCTGAGGGGAAATCGTATCTCACCGATCTTAAAGTCACAGATGAGAAAGGTAAAGTACTTGTTAATTCACAGGACAAATTCAAACAGATTAATCATTATATCGAGATACTTAGCACGTTGATCAAAGAAATTCCTACCCGGGAGACTATTAAAGTGGGAGATATGGGTTCGGGGAAAGGATATCTTACTTTTGCCCTGTATGATTATCTGACCAATGTTCTGAAAGTAAAATCAGAAGTCACCGGCGTTGAATTCCGTCCTGAACTGGTTGAATTATGTAATAAAATTGCAAAAAATACCGGTTTTAACAAGCTTCGTTTCGATCAGGGAACTATCGAAAATTACGACAGTTCAGGCACAAATATCCTGATTGCCCTGCATGCCTGTGATACTGCAACCGACGATGCCATTTATAAAGGAATAACTTCAAAAGCTGATTTAATTGTTGTGGCACCCTGCTGCCATAAACAGATCAGGAGGCAGATGGAATCTGGAAAAGCCAGCAACGACCTGGATTTCCTTACCAAATATGGCATTTTCCTCGAACGGCAGGCCGAAATGGTTACCGACGGAATCCGAGCGCTGATACTGGAATATTTTGGTTATAAAACCAAAGTCTTTCAATTTATCTCTGATGCGCATACGCCTAAAAATGTGATGATTGTGGGTGTGAAAAATCAGAAATCACAACCAAAAGAAGAACAGATTTTACAAAAAATAAAAGATACCAAGGCCTATTTTGGCATTACATATCATCACCTCGAAAAGATGATGGGGATTTTATAAACCCGCACTGAATTCGTTTCCCATTCATATAGATCTGCCTTGAAAGCACTTAGCTTTATAATTCATTCAAATATCCTGATTGCCCTGGCGGCACTCGCTTTAACACTGGCATCACAAGTTCAGCTGGGCATGAAACCCAGTTTGCATCCATATTTAGCAGCTATCTTCTTTGCAACATTGTTTGACTATAACTTACACCGATATCTGGCTATCAGGAATAGACCCGAATCCGCTACTATTGATAAGCTTAAATGGACGACAGAACATCCGCTTATATTCAGAACACTCATTATTTCATCGCTTGTTGGATTGGTAGTTGTTTTGTTCTTCTTAAGAAAAGAAATCCTGTTTTTACTAATACCGCTCTCCGTACTTTCTTTTCTTTATTCATTTCCTTTACCAGGCAAAAAGAAACACAACGTCCGGTTGCTTCAACTAACAGGTATGAAAACGCTGCTGATTGCAATTGTATGGTCTGGCGTAACTGTGTTAATACCCGTTTTTTTCGGGGAACAATCTTTTGGCTTTAAGCAGATAGTATTTCTGTTTGCTGAACGCTTTACCTTTATTTTTGCCATAGCCATTCCATTTGATATCCGTGATATAGAGGCAGATACGCTTTCCAAATTAAGAACAATTCCTATTGCTTTTGGCGAAAACAGAGCTTTAAAAATTTCAAGTGTCGCACTGTTGTTGTCATTGTGTATTGCCATCATTCATTACCTGAATGCCCAAATGATTTTTATACTTCCGGCGTACCTGTTTTCAGTTGTCAGCACTCTCATTTTTATCAATAACAAGGCAATAAAAAGGTTGCCTTTTTACCATCACGGGATACTTGATGGAAGTATAGTGTTGCATGGCGCCTTGATTTTTCTGAGTTTTTATTTAATCAGCTAATACATATTCCATACGAAAGTAATTGAACAAACTTCAACAAAAACGTACTTTATGGATACTAATATTTAAACAAACAATGCCGAAATCCCTGACGATATTTTACTCAATAAAGCATTGTGATAGGTTTGAGGAATGGATGAAAATACGTGAGTATGAACCAATTGTTAATCCAAAAGCAACCGGCGAAACTCTCGCAAGTGAAATAAACAATGAAATTAAAATTACCATTGCATCAGCCAGAGTGTTTGCTAAAGGACGAGGCTTCAGAGTTGAAGTGAGAAATAAAGCCACTATCGAAGATATTAAACGATTGATTGACATAAAGTTAAAATATTAAAATACCATGAAATTACTTGCCCGAAATTTCAAAACAGTTTTTGCTGAAGAAGTAGCTGAAGCTATGAAGATCAAGCCTGTTCCCACTATTGTAACTGAACAGGACATTAAACATCTGCCTGATCCGGTTCAAAAATACCTGAAGTTTGCAGGTGCAATCGGGAAAGAAAAGATCCACTCGGCGAGGCTGGAATTTACCGGTGATTTTAAAACTGCACCGAATCGTAAATACATGAAATTCACCTCCGTACAATATAATTTCTTTGGAAATCCGATGAGATTTTTTTACATGAAAATGCCGATGATGGGGTTACCTTTGGATGGGTTGCATGTATATAAAAATGAACAAGCGTCAATGAAAATAAGGATTGCATCTTTATTTACTATTGTTGAAGCCAAAGGCGAAAAAATGGATCAGGGCGAAACAGTTACCGTATTCAACGACCTTTGCCTGATGGCTCCTTCGGCCTTAATCGATGCCAATGTTCAGTGGCAAACAATTGACCCCCTTACAGTTAAGGCAATGTTCACGAATGGGAAAAACACTATCTCTGCCACTTTGCACTTCAGCGAATCCGGAGAACTCACAAATTTCATTTCTATTGACAGGTTTATGTCATCCGACGGAAAATCATATTTAAGCTATCCCTGGTCAACGCCTGCAAAGAATTACAAGGATTTTAACGGCCGAAAAGTGCCGACTTATGGCGAAACCATCTGGCACATGCCTGAAGGAGATTTTGTTTATGGTAAATTTAACCTTCAACGCGTTGAGTATAATTGCAAATAATTGTTTCATGATCTGAGAGTGATTTACACTTTGTGTAATGTAATATGATGTTTAAATTTAGAGGATCAGAAATGGTATTTAAGTGTAACCGGAATATAATTTTATCACTTCAACTTGCGGATATACTGATGCAAATGTTTTTTTATTATAAATATTGTATCTTCGCCCAATCATTAAAAAAGAATTTTCACCAAAGAAGGTATGTGGAAAATTTTGGTTAGATTAATCCTGCGAAACCGGCCGGGTATATTGATTGCTATCGGTATTCTGACGGGTGTTATGGCATGGCAGGGATCGGGTGTAAAACTCTCGTACGACAATTCACGAATGCTGCCAGCCGACGACCCGACAGTGGTTGAATATGACGCTTTCAAAAAACGTTTTGGCGAAGATGGAAGTGTTTTTGTAATTGGGGTTACGAACCCTGATATGTTCAAACTTAATGAATTCAATGCCTGGTATGATCTTACCTTCGATATGGCAAAGATTGATGGAGTGGAAGGAGTAACATCCATTGCGAAAGCAACGAATATTGTTAAAAACGAAAGCCTTCGCCAATATAATTTTCTTCCATTGGTAGCTGTAAAACCGAATACTCAGGCTGAAACGGATTCATTAAAAAACAAAATACTTTCGCTTAAATTTTACGAGGGCCTGTTATTTAATCCCAAAACCCAGACATACCTCTTAGCTGTTACCCTCAATAAAACAAAGCTAAACGATAAAAGCAGGCTTACCGTTGTTGATAACATAGTTAAGCGTGCCGCCGAGTATTCCAAACTAACCGGCCATCAGCTTCACTATTCAGGATTGCCTTACATCCGGACGGTTATGGCCCGCATGATTCAACACGAGCTTTTTGTCTTTATTTTTCTCTCCATACTCATTGCAGCAATTATTCTTTTCCTGTTTTTCCGATCCCTGAAAGTAGTAGCCAGTTCGCTCATCGTGGTTGCCGTCAGCATTATTTTTACGGTTGGCCTTATCGGGCTTTTTGGCTTCAAGATAACCATTCTTACAGGTGTGATCCCCTCACTTATTGTGGTTATTGCCATCGAAAACTGCATTTATATCCTGAATAAATACCATTGGGAATACCGCCAACATGGAAATAAAATTCTTGGACTATCGCGCGTAGTGCAGCGCATCGGTTTTGCCTCTCTCATGGTAAATACCGCAACAGCAACTGGTTTTGCTGCATTTATACTTGTATCGAATCAGATGCTCCGCGAATTTGGTATTATTGCCGCTATCAGTATTCTGGTTGAATATGTGCTGGCTATTTTATTATTGCCAATCATATTCAGTTATATGAAGCCCCCTTCCGAAAAACACCTGAAACATCTTGATAATAAAATATTCAGCAGCATACTTGAAAAGATTATCCAACTGATTCAGTATAAACGCATCTGGATTTTTTCGATTGCAGGGATTTTGCTGGTTATTGGCATTATTGGAATGTTAAATATGCGTACATCCGGAAAAGTTGTTGACGATATCAGTACAAATAGTGTTTTATATAAGGACCTGAAATTTTTTGAGCATCAGTTTGGTGGAGTTATGCCTTTCGAAATATCTGTTGATACGAAAAAGAAGAAAGGTGTGATGAGGCTTCAGACCATTCAGAAAATTGATGAATTGCAGGAGGCTATATTACAAAATAAAGGATTCTCAAAACCGCTTTCAGTTGCTGAACTGGCAAAATTTGCCAAGCAGGCTTATTTTAATGGCAATCCCGAAATGTATAGTCTTCCTAATTCGCAGGAAAAGAATTTTGTACTTTCCTATTTCCCCCGTAAAGCTATTGGACAGAAACAATTGCTGAGTTCCTTCATAGACAGTACCCAGCGATACACCCGGATTAGTTTCCAAATGGCTGATGTGAGTACGAAAGATATGAACCGCCTGCTCGACAGTATAAGACCTAAAGTAGCTGAAATATTTCCAGCAGATAATTATACAGTTCAAATTACCGGCAACAGCCTGGTATATGCACGTGGCACTGAATTCCTGATAAAACATTTGTTGAAAAGTGTATTGATTGCCATTGGGTTTATATCACTATTAATGGCCCTGATGTTCTCCAGTGTACGAATGATCGCGGTTTCCATGTTGCCAAATATTATTCCACTCATTATTACGGCAGCCATTATGGGTTTTACCGGTGTTCCGGTCAAACCCTCTACAATAATTGTTTTCAGCATTGCGCTTGGAATATCGGTTGACAATGCCATACAATATCTTTCGCGCTACCGGCATGAACTTAAAGTTACAGGCAACGATATTGGCAGTTCAACCATTAATGCTTTGCGTGAAGCTGGATTTAGCATGATTTATACTTCTATAGTACTTGTGCTTGGTTTCAGTGTTTTTATGGTTTCCGGCTTTGGAGGTACACAAGCCTTAGGAATGCTGGTTTCTACCACCTTGTTTATTGCCATGTTCTTTAACATAATGGTATTGCCTTCATTACTTCTGGTTCTGGATAAATATGCAGTTACCAAAGCGTTTAAAGGAGAACAAATCATTGAAATATATGATGGCGACGACGAATTAAATGGCAAAAACCACAACAAAGAATAAGGCCTGTAATACTAATTCTTTAAAATAATTTAATATTGATATATTAATCCTGGCAATCCAATATTATGAAAGGTATTATTCTGGCCGGCGGTTCCGGCACCCGTTTGCACCCTCTTACTTTAGCTGTAAGCAAGCAATTAATGCCAATTTATGACAAACCTATGATTTATTATCCATTGTCAGTACTGATGATGGCAGGAATACGGGAAATACTGATAATCAGCACACCTTACGATTTGCCAAATTTCGAAAAACTACTTGGCGATGGTTCAGAATTGGGTTGTTCGTTTAGCTATGCCGAGCAAGTAATTCCAAATGGCCTGGCTCAGGCGTTTGTTATAGGCGAAAAGTTTATTGGTACAGATAAAGTGGCCCTCGTACTGGGTGACAATATTTTTTATGGCACCGGTCTTCAGAAACTGATACAGGAAAATAATGATCCCGATGGCGGAGTTGTATATGCATATCATGTATCAGACCCTGAGCGGTACGGTGTTGTTGAATTCGATGAAAATCATAACGCTATTTCAATTGAGGAAAAACCTAAGCAACCTAAATCAAATTACGCAGTTCCCGGATTGTATTTTTATGATAACAGTGTAGTGGAAGTTGCTAAAAATATTAAACCCAGTCCTCGGGGTGAATATGAAATTACGGATGTAAACCGGTATTATCTGGAACAAGGCAAACTTAAAGTGGGCATTCTCAGCCGTGGTACTGCCTGGCTCGATACCGGCACGTTTGCCTCCTTAATTCAGGCATCGCAGTTTGTACAGGTAATTGAAGAACGCCAGGGGCTGAAAATCGGTTGTATCGAAGAACTAGCCTATCGTATGGGATTTATTGACCGCGCTCAACTCGAAAAAATCGCGACCCCGCTGCTAAAAAGCGGCTATGGCACCTACCTGATGAATTTGCTGGAAATGGAAAAATAATCCGAAAATGAACCCAATACAGGATCTCCAGTTACGCTTAGATGATGCTTTTAACAGGATTCAATTCCCCTCGGTCCCGGCTGATCTGTACAATCCGATAACATACACTTTAAACCTTGGAGGTAAACGCATGCGCCCGCTGCTCGTGCTTGCTTCCTGCCAGATGTTTGGCGGCGAATTGGACGATGCCATTAATCCGGCTATCGGCATCGAATTGTTCCATAACTTCACCTTGCTGCACGACGACATTATGGACGAAGCTCCTCTCAGGCGCGGCAAAGAAACTGTATATAAAAAATGGGATTCAAATGTTGCCATTTTAGCCGGTGACACCATGTTTGCCCTGGCCAACAAGTATATGTTACGCACCAGGCCCCAGGCTGTTTCACCAGTTATGGAACTCTTTAATCAAACCGCAATCGAAGTGTGTGAAGGTCAGCAGTACGATATGGATTATGAGAAGCAACCAAATGTTTCGATACCCGAATATATTAAAATGATCAGGTTGAAAACGGCTGTTTTGCTCGCTGCAAGTCTTAAAACAGGGGCTATTATTGCAGGAGCCGAAACAGCAGATTGCAATCATATTTACGATTTCGGCATCAATATCGGTCTGGCGTTTCAAATAAAAGACGATCTGCTTGATGTATATGGCGAGCTGGAAAAATTCGGGAAAGTGAGTGGCGGTGATATCTTAGCCGGTAAAAAAACATATTTATACCTCAAAACACTGGAAGCGGCAGGACCGCAGTCAGAAGATTTTCGCACACTTTACTCAGCACACAATATAGCTGGTGTTGAAAAGGTCATGAAAGTAAAGGGGATTTTCAATCAACTGAACATTGAACAGCATACAAGGCAACTTATTGATGATTATTACCAGAAAGCCATTCACGATCTGTCATGCATAAGCATACCTCTGGAAGCCATGGAATCACTTACTGAATATACTGCCGGGCTGATGGAAAGGGAGAATTGACGGAAATGTGCGATGTTTGATGTGCAATGTTTGATGTGCGATGTACGATGTAAAGACCTAATATTCCGACATTCAACATCCAACATCCAACATTCGACATCCGACATCCGACATCCGACATTCAACATTCAACATCCAACATCCTTCTAATCCATCCCATCCTTCTGCAACCCTTCCAACTCCTCATGCGCCTTTTCCCATTCTTCCATTTTGAATTCCAGCTCCTTTTTCAATCCCTGGTATTCCTGGAATAATCGGGTACTTTTTGAAGTATCTTTATGTGTATCAGGATCGGCCAGTAATGCATCGTAGCGGCTAATTTCTGTTTCAATGGCTTCAATTTCAAGTTCAGCTTTTTCTACTTTCGAGGCTTGCTTGCGGATTTCACGATCAAGCTGCTTACGTTTGGCGTAGTTGAGTTTGTTATCCGAAAGATTTTCTCCTGCTTTTTGCTGTTCAGTCCGCTTTGCTTCCAATTGGGCAAGGTTGGCTAACTTACGGGCTTTAATAAATTCATTGATATCGCACATCCAGGTCTTGATGGTGTGGTTGCGGAATTCAAAAATCTTATCGGTCAATCCTTGCAGGAAATCACGGTCGTGTGAAACAATGATCAATGTACCATCGTAACGAAGCAAAGCATTTTTCAAAATGTCTTTACTAACCATATCAAGGTGGTTCGTCGGTTCATCGAGAACCAGAAGATTTACGGGAACAAGCAGCAATTTTGCCAGTGCCAGCCTTGCTTTTTCACCACCCGAAAGCACTTTTACTTTTTTATCGATAGCATCAGCACCAAAGAGGAAACTTCCCAGGATATTCCTGATCTTAGTCCGGATTTCGCCGGTTGCCACATCATCTATAGTTTCAAAAACTGTTTTTTCAGGATTGAGTAATTCAGCCTGGTTTTGGGCGTAATACCCGATTTTGACATTATGACCCAGCTTGCAAAGTCCTTCATGATCCAGGCCTCCGACAATAATCTTGGCAAGCGAGGTTTTGCCTTCCCCGTTCCTGCCTACAAACGACACAAAATCGCCTTTTTCGATGGCAAGGTCAAGTTTGTCCAGAACCAGTTTTTCGCCATAGCGCTTGGTAAGACCCTTACATTCAACCACTACCCTACCCGATGAAGGTGCGGGTGGAAACAGAAAATGAATAGCCGATGAATTGGGATCATCCACTTCCACACGCTCCATTTTATCAAGCAATTTTATACGCGACTGAACCTGCCTTGCCTTGGAAGCTTTATACCTGAACCGTTCAACAAACTTTTCGATTTGTTCAATCTCTGACTGTTGATTATCGAAAGCAGCTTTTTGCAGTTCCATTTGATCCTCCCGCAGTTCCACGTATCTCGAATAACCGGCTTTATAATCGTAAATACGTGCATTCATAATTTCAATGGTACGATTGGTAACATTATCGAGGAAAGCCCTGTCGTGGCTAACTAAAACAACAGAACCGCTATAGGTTATCAGAAAATCTTCGAGCCATTGAATGGATTCAATATCCAGGTGATTGGTAGGCTCATCGAGGAGAATAACATCAGGTTTTTTGAGCAATATTTTTGCCAGTTCAACACGCATTTGCCAGCCTCCGCTGAATGTGCTGAGTGGTCGATCGAATTCAACCGGTTCAAAACCCAGTCCTTTAAGAACTTTTTCGGCATCTTCCTGCATATTCTGTCCGCCGAGCAAGTGGAATCGATCCGTGGCTTCATTCAGCCGCTGAATAAGCTTTGAATAAGATTCAGTTTCATAGTCCGTGCGTTCAGCCAGCTCAGCCGAAAATTTATCCATTAAATGATGCTGATGCCGGGCTTCTTCAAAAGCAGTCATGGCTTCCTGTAGTACATTCAACCTGCTGCCGGTAGCCATTTCCTGCGGTAAATAACCAACGGAACTTCCGGAAGGACTTGCAACAACGCCGCCTTCAGGTTCCTGCATCCCGGCAATAATGCGCATCAGCGTGGTCTTCCCGGCGCCGTTTCGCCCAACCAGGCCGATACGATCGCGGTCGCCAATCAGGAAACTTACGTTGCTGAACAGGTAATCGCCGGTAAAATGGACTGAAAGGTTACTTACAGAAATCATAAGCGGCAAAGGTACTGCTTTTGGGGAAAAGAAAAAGGAGCAGATGAGGCTCCTGATTTTCATTTTTCTATCAAAATAACTTTGGTAACATCAGTTCCGCGTTTCGTCTCCCGGCCTAATTTCACTTTTGGGGTTTTGGCAATTTCTTTGTTGCTTTTTCAATTATCTTTTCATCACTCGCGACCTTACGCACCAATTTCTTAATATCTTCGGCTGCTGGAAGTTCTTCTGGTTTAATACCCCTCTATCCTAAAATATCACGGACACTTTTAGTATTTTGCACATGTTCGTTTGTAATAGGCTGTTCGCCGAAAAGATTTTTATTATCCACATTGTAATTAGTCATTTCGGTTGCCAGATTTTTAGCGGCAATGGTCAATGTTGGGAGGAAATCGGCAAGCGGGCGATTTGATTTTATCCCCAAACGATTTTTCATATCTTCGGTGGAATGTCCGCCAAATAAAGCGGTATCACCTTTTGAACGGATACGTCCAAATCCTTTGTCATCCACTCCACGCTCATAAATATTCTGAGAAAGTTGTTTTTCGGAAGCGCGAAGTTTGTCAAGGGTCTCCAAACGGGATAAAAGATTTAATCGCTCTTCGATGAGTTCAGCCTTTCGGGTTTGAACAGCGAAATAGCTTTGAGCAAAAGCAATTTCTTCTTTCTTTGGGTCGCCGTTTTGTGCAATCAGGTAACAGGCAAACCGGGTAAGCATAAAATCGGTAATTTCACGTTTTGCACCGCTCCCCAATTCAACCATTTTCGTGACCTCACGAAAATGGTCATCAATGTTGATATTCTGCGTTTTACATGAATCTAAAGCTCTGTTTATAGCAACGATAAAATTCTCCCAACGGGCATATCCGAGAATTTCCTGCAATTCGCGGCCAAACCAGATTTCTACCTGTTCGCTATTATCTTCATTGCTGATAAAATGACCTATTTCATCAAATAGGGATTTGAGCTGGGTTATGCGTAATTTATCCATTTGTTGCTACAAATTTATCTGGTGAAACATTATATTTTATAAATTTACAAATTCCAAAACACTAAATATCAAATTACTGAACAGGTAATCGCCGGTAAAATGTACTGAAAGGTTATTTACAGAAATCATAGGCGGCAAATGTACGGCTTTTGGGGAAAAGAAGAAGGAGCCGAAGAAAGCTCCTGGGTAGCATTATTTAATATGGTTTCTCAAAAAATCAACTATTCTTCACCATAACCCTCGCCTCCATCATATCCAATATCGCATATTTCACCCCTTCCCTTCCTGATCCGGAATCTTTTATTCCACCATACGGCATATGATCGACCCTGAAATTGGGGACATCATTTATTATTACACCACCAACCTGTAATTGGTTAAATGCCAGATTCATTTCATTAATACTATCTGTAAAAACACCAGCCTGCAAACCAAACCGCCCGGAATTAATGCGTTTAATTGCTTTGGCAAATGAATCAACCGGTTCAATCACCACCACCGGTCCAAATATTTCCGCTGCACATACAGCCATATCATCTTTTGTATTTGTCAGAACGGTTGCCGGAATAAAATTTTTTTCTCGTTTCCCTCCAGCAAGAATTTTTGCTCCACCTTTTACAGCTTCATTTACCCAATCTACAACCCTGACGGCATTAGCCTCGTCAATCATAACGGCCATGTCAGTAGCCGGATCTATCGGATTACCTTGTTTAAGCAATTTCACTTTTTCAACAAACCTTTCAGTAAATGATTCAAATAAATCGTTCAGAATATAAATTCGCTGAGTATGAATGCAAACCTGCCCGGAATACGAAAATCCACCCGCTACACATTTTGCAACAGCAGCTTCCATATCAGCGCCATGCGAAACAATAACGCCGGCATTTCCCCCTAATTCGAGCACTACCTTCTTTTTCCCAGCCTGACTTTTCATTTTCCATCCCACTTCGGGTGAACCGGTAAAAGAGAGAAGACTGATACGTTCGTCAGTTACCAGTTTATTGCCTGTTTCCCTGTTCATGGGTAAAATGGAAACGGCGCCTTTGGGTAAAGCAGTTTTGTCGATAATCTGCGCAAGCATCAGCGTTGATAAGGGCGTGAGGCTCGAAGGTTTCAGAATTATCGGGCAACCGGCAGCTATGGCAGGAGCTATTTTATGTACCGCCAGGTTAAGCGGGAAATTAAAAGGAGCAATTCCGGCAACTATCCCAATTGGAAAATATTTTACGAATCCTTCTTTCCCAACTCCGGCGGGAGTCCAGTCGATGCTGAAATATTCGGCTGGCAGGCGCCTGCTTTCTTCGGCAGCAATAGTAAATGTTTGGATAGAACGATCTACTTCTGCCAGAGCATAACGGATAGGTTTCCCTGATTCCAGAGTTATAAGTTCGGCAAACTGCTGCCGAAGCGAAAGTAACTCTTCACTGATTTGTTTCAGGATGTTATATCTGATGTATGATGGAATACTTCGCATTTGTTCAGCTACATTTACCGCGACTTTAATTGCCTCATCCAGTTCGACATCTCCGGCCAGAAAAGTAGTAGCTGCCTCGCTCCCATCATAAGGATTAGTGACAGGATGCTTTGCAGAAGTTGTAATGAATCTGCCTGCGCAATATATTTCGAAAGTTTGATTTGAAGACATGGCTTTAGGATTTACCGGATAAAATTACGATTGAAAATGAGACTATCCGATATACCCGGAAAATATTATCCTGCTTAGCTTACCATATCCTTCCAATGCTGGAACACAGGTTACGGAAAAGCAGTAAAAACAATGATTTCTTATTCGTTTGACTAATTAGGCTAGTAACCAACTATTGAAATACATGGTGTGAAACCATTAGACTTACCAGCTAATTTACTATATACATGTCCCTTATCAAATAAAATCCATTTGTTATCTCCCCAAGTGTTTCTTTCGTAAACAAATGAATTAGTAATATCAAAAGTGCCAGAAATAAAAGGTTCTATTGAATTTTTCGACTCAATATATAATTCACTGCTGGGTCTTCTTAATGTTCCTACCCATTCTATACCAATATAAATTCCATCTTTAGGCACAATAATATTTAAATCAGAAAGATTAATTATAGTCTTTTTCTCAAGTATTTCACTACTGTAAATCAAGTCTTTAGTATTAATCAAACTGCCAATTTCTTTCCTTGTACCTGATCTATAAATATTTAATTTAAAAACACTGACGAAATCGAAATCACGAAGAACAACTTTCCTTCTATCTATTCGTAGGACTACATCTTTTAATAAAAAATCTTTCCCCTGCACATTAGCAATAAAAACAGCGAGTTCTTTACCAGATGATTGACTATAAGAAAAACTATGTTTCGCATTAAAGTAACCCAGCATAATTGTTTTCTTATTTTTGACAGGAGATATGACTACTTCCGGAAGATTATATATCTGCGGAAGCATAAATAAAGTATCTGTTGAATTATCTAATTCGAGTAATTTAGAAAAATATCCCACACATGAAAGTTGTATTTTTTTTTCTGTTGGTCTGCTAAAAAAACCTAAATCGTTCGTGTACATGCCAATATTAGTATCCACAAACTGAATGCTAACAAATGGAACAGGTAGTTTTGTCACAGTGTCAACAACATATACGTTTGAATTCAATTGCGAATAAACCATATTTCCTGCAAAAACTAAAAATGCTGCTAAAAAAAATTTTACCTTCATATTTGGAGTTGAATTAATTCATAAGTCGGCAGCTATAAAAGCTGTCGACTAAACTACTTTACTGTTCGACACATGCTTCGGTTTTCTCCCAAGAATCACCAATCTGCATCCATGCAAAGTAAAATGTATTTAAGCACGATGTTGTCCACATAAAACATGGTGAGCAATGTTTGTCAATACCAAGAAATTTCCATCCATAAATCAATTCCATTTGTTGCAAATCAAGTTTTTTCATTTGTGTAAAATTTAAAATGAATACAAATTGAAAGAACTAAGAATTTATTCCGCATGATCAACTGAGTTTTACATTATAACCAGGCGGACTGCTACCATTAATACTAAGCCAATGCCGTAAGTAAGCAATACCAATAAAAAAGCTTTACCTAATCTGAGTTTAGTGCTATATTTCAGACAATACGCTAAGAATACAATAAAAAGAATTTGAAAAATATTTATGAATCGCCAGGCTTTTATTTCAGCCATAGGCCATTCGGTGTAGTTATTAAAAAACACGAGTACAGATAAGGGGTTAAAATACTTAACTTCGTCAGGAGTATATCCATTTTTAATAACCAGGAACCAGATAACGCTTGACCAGGAAGATAAGAATAGCACATTGCTGCTTATTATAGATATTTTAAGCAGCTTTAAATCTGCGATTGGCTCATTACTAAAGACCATCCCTATCTTTAGGGCAACCCAAACTATAAATATTATGGCTAACACATATAAAGGGGAAAGAAAATAAAAAATGAAGTCCATCTTACGGCTGGAAGCCAAATAAGTTTCGAATGAACCCATTCCTGTCCATTGTAGATGATACAAATTTTCGTCCCAAACCACATGATTGAAGAGAAAGATTGCTGATAAATAAAAAAGCCATGTCGCTAGAAGCAATAAGGCAGTGGGTTTTTCCAGTAGCTTTTTAATTAGCTTACTCATAATTTATTCTTTTAAAAATCGATTTAAAAAATTCAGTTTCCATTATCATAAAATTGTTCTTCAAGAGTTTTTCCGCGGTTTAAATCGGTAATAACTTGTTTCAATAGCGGATTCCGTAAAAGAATGATATAATTTGACCAAAAGCTTGGATGGTACACAAAATCCTGTTTATAAAGGTCCTTATCCATTACCTGTCTTTCTTTACGCTTAACCCTATCCCAATCCGAACGTGAAGTAATAGTGTTATTTATCAATATCTCCTGGCTCTTAAATTGTTGCCCTTTCCCTGTTTTCTTTAAATCAATGGCTGCCAGGCTTTCAGGCTGTATGTACTTTCCATAGTACATATAATACTTGTCCCCAATTTTTTTATATTTTACTAACATTACCCAACGTGAAGCATCCATCATAGCCCTTACTTTAGCATCTTTTTTCTCAGGACTTACGCCAAAGTGAGCCTCAGCACTAATTTGCAGGATGGCATAATCACTTTTATTTATAAAATATGTTGTCTTATTAAGCAGATAATACTGTGTATCCTGTACTTCAATCTCGAAAACTTCCACTCCATCAAATGTTGTAATCCCATTAAGTACTATCTTTAATCCTTTAGGTATTTCACCCTTATTACTAAACAATGTTCTCGCTCTATCACAATTGTCGAAAGTATGAATTAAATCATTGGAAGAACCATAAATTGTTTTTACCAGGAAATCCTTCCAATTAGTTTCTATAAAATCATCGCTTTTACGAAATTCAACAACTTTTATCCTGCGCCGTTCAGCGGCCGCATCATAACCAAAGTCCTGCACTTCAACTGCTGCTTCTATTAGCCGGGTAAATGTGTTATCAAGAGTTGCCATCTCACGATAAAAAGCCAATTGGTAAAATGGCTTTCGGGCGTAATTCTTACTAATGCGCTTTATTGCTTCTTTATAAATGCTTTCGGCAGTAATCCCAGGAGGTAATATTATAACCGAACTAAGCAGATACGTTTCGGGTTCCAGATCGAAAAATAGAGTATCTCCTTGTATTTTTATTTTGCCAGCCCAGGATTTAAATCCAATATAACTTATTTTAATTGAGTCCTTTATATTTTCGGAAGGGATGTTTAATGTGAACATGCCTGATTCGTTGGTTACTGTACCAATCCCTGTGCCTGTAATACCAACGCTGGCAAATGCCAATCGGTCTTTATCTTTTGCTGAGCGGACAATGCCTGTAACTTTTTTATCATTTTGAGCGGAAATGTAGTTTCCAATTATGCATAGTAGTAAAAGATAGGCAAATTTTGATTTCATTGAATATTTAATTTAGGAATATGTTTTATTTAATTTCACACAAAGACTTTTAGCTTTTTTGTAATGAATTTTGTTTTGTTTTTAAATACATTTAACGAAATCAAGCTAAATGAAAACTTTGGCTATCTTCTAGTAAGTCATAGAAAGTGACCAAAGTAAAGCAATAATAATCAGATGTCAATTTTTGTAGTTTGTCCATTCAAAAGCACTATTTCAACTTCCCGGTTCTCAATAAAGCAATAAATGATGTCGGCAATCTTTAAGATTTCAATTCCGTTAGTAGTTTTAAGGCTAATCTTATTGTCAAATACATGTGTTTGAATAGTTTTCATTATATAGATTGATTTAAATAGTTAGAAAAAGGTAGGTTGAATCGGAATCAGAAAACGAGAATAGGTATAAGTTATATTTAGAAATGAAAAGTGACAAGGTATGCACTTTTTAAAAAACAGAATAGCAAAAGCCTTTTCAATATATCCCAAAAACCAAATCTTCGGAATAGCTTTTGAAAAGATTAAAAATATCCTATACCTTATCCAGATTATTAAAAAAGGTAATACCCTGAAAAACCTTAAAATCTCAATTTGTTAATAACTCTATCGTTTTGTTAATAACCGAGCCAGATTGAACCGTAAATCACCAAACAATCCATTTTCATCTTGTTATTTCTTATTTTTATTTTGGGAAGATGGAATACGCCATGATTCAACTAAATAAAATTTCATAAAACGATTATTCAATCATGGCTATTTCACACTATATTTGTTATTACTTTATAAAAATATGCAATTATGAGCAAAAACAATAACAGCAAACTACTTATGGCTTTCCTGGCAGGCGCAGCTGTAGGCGCGGCCGTTGGGTATTTCCTGAATTCCGATAAAAAAGATGAATTGGTCGAAGATCTGAAAGAAGGCGCCGCCAGCCTGAAAAAGGCTTTTGACAATAGCTTCGGTAAAGTGAAAGATATAGTTGACGCCTTTACTGACGATGATTTCGAAACGGAAACAGATGTTCCAACCAAATCCTGAAGCCATGAATGAAAAATCTCCTGTAATAAGTGAACTCAGGCAACTGATCACTGAATATTTTGATGCCAGGCTCAAACTTATAAAACTTGAGACTTTTGAGAAAATCGCAAAAGTAACTGCTGTGCTATTCTCCTCATTGGTTGTGGCTTTGCTGGGTTTCTTCCTTTTATTTTTCCTGAGCATGAGCCTGGGCTTTTTCCTGGGCAAAATTTTCGACAGCATGGCTTTGGGATTCCTTACTGTGACCGGATTATATTTAATCCTCTTCGTATTGGTGCTGTTTATGAAAAAAGATCTGATGGAAAACATTCTTATTGAACGTATTATCGGAGAACTAACCAGAAAGGAGGATGAAGATGAGCAACCAGGTTAAAAAAATCACCAATCTTGAAAAATTGATTCTGGAAAAGCATGAACTGCAAGCCTTTTGCACCTCGCAGGAAAAACTGATCAGTCTTAAATTCGATGAGTTAAAAAAGAACTTCCCTGAAATTATCGGCAACGAAATCCTGCCTTATACCCAGGAAAGAAATAATAAAATCCTTTCTATACTCGATATTGCCAACGAGATTATTTTCCGATTTCTGCCACCTCGATTTCGTAACAGTGTGTTTGCCAGGATTGCATTAAAAGTGATACAGGTATTTGTGATACGGGGATTCAGGAAGAAAAGTGAAAAGTGAATAACGAATAGTGAATAATGAATAGAATAGGTTGAACTTTGAACGCGAAGCATTGAACAACCTTCAACGCGAGCATTGAACTTTGAACATTGAACGCGATCCTGCCTCGGCGTGAGAACAACTTTGAACAACTTTGAACCCCGAGGATACGAGTTACCCCAACCCCGTGGGGGCTTAATGTGGACGAGTCTGGTTTTGCATTTGAACTCGGAACGCCACATAAATTTAGACTTCAGCTTTGAACAACTTTGAACCTTAAACACATAGCTTGGACAATTTTGAACAACTTTGAATCTTGAATTTGAAGCATTGAACAATTTTGAAGCTTAAGTTTACGAGTTACCCCAAACCCCGTGGGGGCTTAATGTGGACGAGTCTGGTTTTGCCTTTGAACTCTGAACACTACAGGAATTTAAACCACAACTTTGAACCTCGAGCGCGCAGCATTGAACCTTGAACGCGATCCCTCCTTGGCGTGAGAACAACTTTGAACAACTTTGAACCCCGAGGATACGAGTTACCCCAAACCCCGTGGGGGCTTAACGTGGACGAGTATGGTTTTGCCTTTGAACTCGGAACGCCACATGAATTTAGACTTCAGCTTTGAACAACTTGGAATCTTGAATTTGAAGCATTGAACAATTTTGAAGCTTAAGTTTACGAGTTACCCCAAACCCCGTGGGGGCTTAATGTGGAAGAGTCTGGTTTTACCTTTGAACTCTGAACACTACAGGAATTTAAACCACAACTTTGAACCTCGAGCGCGCAGCATTAAACCTTGAACTTTTTGAACCCATAACCCCCAACCCCTAAAACCTAATCCCTTTAAAAATACTTGCCAAACCACCAATTTATTCCCGTATTGGAAACATTATAAAAAAAAGTTGTAAAATTTTGACCTACATGCATTTTCGTATCATTATTTTCGTAATTTTGCGCTCCATTTAACAGACAAAACACACAATATTCAAAAATGATCGCGATAGTAGATATAGCCGGGCAACAGTTTAAAGTTGCAAAAGATCAGAAGTTTTATGTGAACCGCCTCAAAGGAGAAGCAGGTTCGACAGTTGAATTCAATGAAGTACTTCTTTTAGATAACGAAGGCACTGTAACCATTGGCACACCGCTTGTTGAAGGCGCAAAAGTGTCGGCAACCATACTGGCTCACTTACGTGGTGACAAAGTAAAAATCTTCAAGAAAAAACGTCGTAAAGGATACCAGAAGGAAAGTGGCCACCGCCAGAATCTGACCCAGGTAAAAATCGAAGCGATAAACGCATAATTTTTAAGTGTAACTCATAATATTCAAACGATATGGCTCACAAAAAAGGTGCCGGTAGTTCATCAAACGGACGCGAATCACATTCCAAGCGTCTTGGTGTGAAAATCTATGGCGGACAATTCGCCCAGGCCGGTAACATTATCATCAGACAGCGTGGCACAGTTCACAACCCAGGCCTCAACGTAGGACTTGGAAAAGATCATACCATCTTCGCTCTTTGCGACGGATTGGTTCAATTCAAGAAACGCGCGAACGACAAATCATACGTTTCTGTTCATCCTATTCAGGGCGAATAAGCGCATTGGCAGTTCTTACTGCTGTTCAACTCACTTATATGAAGTCTCCTGATCGGTCAAGTCAGGAGATTTTTTATTTTTGCAGTCGGACACTTCGGCTCCGCTCAGTGCCCGGTGACGGTGGCACTGAACCAGAAACCAAGAAACAACCAGAAAATTGTGAATAGAAAAAAGATCTTTTGAACCCTAACCTCAAAACCATCTAGGCCTTCAAGTCCTCCCCAAAAACGCAAGAATACCTATTCCCTTCTCCTCAAGGAGAAGGTGCCCGAAGGGCGGATGAGGTGGAGGATTTAGGTGGGGTCTGAATCAGGAACCAAATGCGGTACCTTACTATTTTTAAAAGAAAAAACAATATCCCGAACCATAAAAAATTTACCCAATGCTCGAATTATCCCTTTTACGCGAAAATGCTGAACTTGTTATCGAACGCCTTGCCATTAAACGTGTTGATGCACGCGAAACGGTTAAAAAAATCCTGGAAGCAGATTTAAACAGGCGCGAAACCCAGAAACTACTGGATGATAACCTGGCTGAATCGAACCAG
This sequence comes from Lentimicrobiaceae bacterium, assembly GCA_041660125.1. GTDB lineage: Bacteria > Bacteroidota > Bacteroidia > Bacteroidales > UBA4417 > UBA4417. The sequence continues at coordinate 114,243 of JBAZWY010000003.1, read as the reverse complement.
ATAGCCCGCGAAGTTGGAAATCTTTTCAAAGAAGGCCGCCAGCAGGAAGCCAACGATCTGAAAGCCCGTTCGGCAGAACTCAAAATTGCAGCCCGCAATCTGAGCGAGAAACTCGATGCTTTACAAAAAGAACAAAACGACCTGCTCGTTACATTGCCAAACCTTCCGCATCCTGAAACTCCACTGGGACATTTGCCAGAACACAATGTTACTATTTACAGCGAAGGCGAAATTCCTGATCTTGGCGAAGATGCTCTTCCACATTGGGAACTGACGTCCAAATATGATATTATCGATTTTGAACTGGGCGTAAAACTTACCGGTGCCGGTTTCCCTGTTTATAAAGGACAAGGTGCAAGATTGCAACGCGCCCTCATCAATTTCTTTGTGAACGAAGGCGTTGATGCAGGCTACCTCGAAATACAGCCACCTTTGATGGTTAATGAAGCTTCAGCTTATGCTACCGGCCAGTTGCCTGATAAGGACAGCCAGATGTATCATGCCGACTTGGATAATTTTTACCTGATCCCGACTGCTGAAGTGCCGGTAACCAACATTTATCGTGACCTGCTGTTGAAAGAAACAGATTTTCCAATTAAGAATGTTGCTTATTCGCAATGCTTCCGCCGCGAAGCAGGTTCGTATGGCAAAGATGTAAGAGGATTGAACCGTTTGCACCAGTTTGATAAAGTGGAAATCGTACAGATTCAGCATCCGGATCGTTCGTATGCAGCTTTGGAAGATATGCGCGCGCATGTAACCGGTCTGGTTCGTAAATTGGAATTGCCTTTCAGAATTCTGAGACTTTGTGGTGGCGATATGAGCTTTACTTCCGCTTTGACTTATGATTTCGAAGTATTCTCGGCAGCACAGAAACGCTGGCTGGAAGTAAGTTCGGTTTCCAATTTCGAATCCTTCCAGGCCAACCGAATGAAACTGCGTTTTAAAGACAGCACCGGCAAAACACGCCTTGCACATACTTTGAATGGAAGCGCACTCGCTTTACCCCGCATCGTTGCAGCCTTACTTGAAAATAACCAGACACCTGAAGGAATAAGGATCCCGAAGGCACTTGTGCCTTATACCGGATTTGAGTGGATTAAATAGTCAGGATTTCAAATCCTGAACTCAGTGGAGCGGGATTGCAAATCCCGCTCAGCTCAAATCCTGCCCAGCTGAGTGGATCAAATGAGTTTTGATGTTAGAATTCCGGAAGTGAAATATCTAAATCTCAAATTCTCCCTTTCTCCCATTCGCCCCTGGCCATGTCGCCCTTCGTTCCAATAACTTATAATCTATGAAGCCTAAAATTCTCCTTCTATTGATGCTAACAGGCTTGCTGATGACAGTTTGCCATGAGAAACTAATGGCTCAGCAAACGGAGGAGCAACTCGGCGTACAATATTACAACAGCAGGGAACTGGATAAAGCGTTGGTAACCTTCGAAAATCTTTATAGCAAAAATCCCAGCCAGTTTAATTACATCTATTACATCAACACGCTTTTTGAGCTTAAAGAGTTCGATAAAGCTGAAAAGGTCATAAAAAAACAACAGAAGACCAGCCCGAATGACCCGCAATACCAGGTGGATCTCGGGTACCTGAATATTATGCAGGGTGATATTTCGAAAGGCCGCCGGATTTACGAAAACTGCCTGAAAGAACTTCAGCCTGATAAAACGCAGGTCTATAACCTGAGCAATGCTTTCAGCAGCCGAAGGGAAACAGATTACATGATAAATACATACCTGCGCGGACGCCAATTGCTCAGGGATCCATCGGCATTTGCTTTCGAACTGGCATATACCTATGAATCACTTGGTAGCAATGAGTTAATGATTGATGAATATTTGAATCTGATCACTTCTAATCCGCAACAAATGGGCCTGGTGAAGAACCGGCTTCAGGCATGGCTCAGCGACGATATAGATAACTCGAAAAACGAAGCCTTCCATGCTCTAATGCTGAAGAAATCGCAGCAAAATCCTGATGAAATTCTATATAATGAATTGCTGCTCTGGCATTCCATACAACAGAAGGATTTCCCTTTTGCGCTCATACAGGCCAAAGCACTCGACCGCAGGTACGGCGAAAACGGGCAGCGGATTTTTGACCTGGCAGCTCTTTGTGTGAGCAACGAGAACTTCGATGCCGGCATTGACGGTTATAAATACATCATAAAGAAAAATTCCAATAGCGAATTGGTAATGCGCAGCCGGATCGAGCTGATCAATACGGAATTCACTAATTACAAGAATTCATATTTACAGGATAAAAGTCAGTTGCTACTTATGAAGCGACAATACAGATTGCTTCTCGATGAATTGGGTAAGAATACCTTTACGATTCCTCTAATTCTTAACCTGGCTCATTTACAGGCATTTTACCTTGGGGAAACGGATGAGGCAACCGAACTCCTTCTACAGGCAATAAATATACCCAGAGTTCCTTTAGAAAACCAGGCAGAATGCAAGCTTGAACTGGCTGATATTTACCTGTTTTCGGGTGAGCAATGGGAAGCAACCTTATTGTATTCGCAGGTTGAAAAGACTTTTAAAAATGAGCCGCTGGGCCATGAAGCTAAATTCCGGAATGCGAAATTGTCGTTTTATATAGGTGAATTCGGCTGGGCTCTGGCACAACTCGATGTACTTAAGGCTGCAACTTCCAAACTTATTGCGAATGACGCGCTGGAACTTTCGTTATTGATAACTGATAACATTGAAGAAGATAGTGTTACTGTGCCTTTGAGCATGTATGCAAAAGCCGATTTACTCGAATTCCGCAACCATGATTCAGATGCACTGGCCGTTCTGGATTCAATAAGTTCACTTTTCCCGATGCATTCTATTTCTGACAATGTACTGTTCAAGAAAGCAGAAATATTTGCAAAAAATGGCAAATTTGACATAGCTGCAGCTAACTATTCCGAAATTATTGAAAAATATCCATACGATTTGCTTGCCGATGATGCCATGTACAACCTGGCGGGGTTGTATGAAAACCATCTGAACAATAAAGGCAAAGCGATGGAACTTTACGAAAAAATACTGACACAATATCCCGGAAGCCTTTATGTGGTTGATGCCCGTAAGCACTTCAGGGCGTTGAGGAATGACCCGGTGAATTAGACAATTTTTTCCAAGTCTCAAATTCCAAGTCTCAAATTCCAATATCCAAATTCCAATCCATAAGTTCAAAATTATTTCCCCATCATTCCATCTCCCCATCACCCACTCTCCCAAAACCCCAACCCCAAAACCCCAAACCCACCGCCGTGTACGAAGTAAGAGCAAAAAAACACCTGGGACAGCATTTTCTGAAAGACGAAAATATTGCAGCCAGAATAGCCAATAGCCTTTCACCTTCAACAAAACAAGTTCTTGAAGTCGGGCCCGGAACCGGTGTATTGACCAAATATTTGCTGAAAAAGAACTTTGACAAATTTAAAGCAGTTGAAATTGACCGCGAATCGGCTGCTTTTCTACGTGAAAATTACCCGCAATTGGGTGATGGACTTATAGAAGCAGATATGCTCCGGATGGATATTGCTGGTTTATTTGAAGGTCAATTTTCAGTAATTGGCAATTTCCCATACAATATTTCGAGCCAGATATTATTCCGTGTACTCGAAAACCACGACCAGGTAAACGAAGCTGTTGGAATGTTTCAAAAAGAAGTGGCTGTGAGAATAGCGGCTCCTCCGGGCAAAAAAGATTATGGTATTCTGAGTGTTTTGCTTCAAGCCTGGTACGATATAGAGTACCTGTTCACGGTTGAACCGACTGTTTTTGTTCCACCACCCAAGGTGCAGTCGGCAGTTATACGCTTGCAACGGAATCAGACAAAGGATTTAGGTTGTAGCGAGAAGTTGCTTTTACAGGTTGTAAAAACCGCTTTTAACCAACGAAGGAAAACCCTTCACAATGCATTGAAACCTTTGGGAGACTATAACGGAGAATTTACCGGAAAACGCGCCGAACAACTTAGTGTTGAGCAGTTTGTAAGTCTTACCAATGCCATGGAGGGAATAATTGCGGCAACGCCTAAGCAAGAATAGACCATTTAAACAAAGTAGAAGTTCCAAAAAATCATTCACCCCATATACCATCTGCATTCCCGGAAGCTTTCATTATTCAAAAATAAAACTACCCATGTTACATCTTACCTTTATTGATGTAACATGGGTAGTTTCTTATGAGGTTCTTTGTATCAGACACCCTTCGGGTGTACAGACACCAAAGTTATTTATTCCAAACCGGCAATCTTCCCGGAGTAACCGGAGCACCAAGCTTTTCAACTTCTTTTTCGATTTCTTTAAGATCTGTTTCGCCAATGCGTTTTACCAAATCATAAACCGGAGGAAATTCAGCCATCAGGATAGAATAAGCATCCTGCTGCATTTGGGTTGGAGCGCCTGTTGATTCCCAATGAGCCCTGGCCATTTTTGAAAGGCGGTTGTTCAGGGTAACAGGAGCCGGAGGGTTTTCCTCATCACTAGGCCTGTCGCTATTGTTATTGAATTTCAGCTTAACATCTTCCAACTGTTCAGAAACTTTACTGATCCGTTTACGTAACTCTGTATTGGCGCCGGGAACAGCATTCAATGCTATCTGCAAAGCATAGGCACGTTGTAAAAGATCCTCTGAATAATTTTCTGTACCACGCATCACGCGCGAAAGTTCAGACACTTTCTTCTGAAATTCAGCAACTGCAGCTTTGTCGGCAGCGGGCAGAGTCGTGTTGTTTAAAATAACAGCATTAAATTCTACCGGTCCGGCCAGTTGTTTTACGGTGTCACGTACAGTAATTGAAAGGCTAACCTTATACTTGCCTGGCATAACCGGAATTCCGCTTCTGGAGGGTGCAAACGGATCATATTTATCTTCACCTTTAACAGGGGAATTAGCGAGGTAGCGTAAATCCCAGTTTATCCTGTTAATACCCGAAGATGGCGCTTTATTGATGCGGCATACTTCGCCGCCTGTTGCATCCGAAATTATGAATGTAAGGTATGCAGGAATTTCTTCACGCTCAGCGCGCAATTCCGAGTCAGTTGGCTGAGGAATACGCTCCCCTTTTTCAAATAATTTTTTCTCCCTTTCATGACGCATGCCCTTCAATGTTTTAGGTGCATCTTTCAGGAAATAAGTGAAAACTGCTCCAAAATCAGGGTTCTTGGCAATGAAGTAAGTTGATCCCTGGCCGTATCTTGCATCGGATGGGATGTACATTAAAGCATCCTTTACCGGGAAAATATAAGCATCTTTTGCCAGGATATCTTTGGTTACCAGCCGCAAAGGCGAGTAGTCGTCCATAATATAGAAACCACGGCCAAATGTTGCTATGGCCAGGTCACTTTCCCGTTTCTGAATTGTAATATCGCGAACGGGTATCGAAGGCATTCCACCAGCTAGTTTTGTCCATATTTTACCACCGTCGTTACTGAAATAAAAACTGAACTCTGTACCGACAAACAGCAAATCGGGATTTATAAAATCCTGTTGAATGCTATGCACTGTTTCATCTTTAGGCAGATTGGCCGAAATGGATGTCCAGGTACGGCCCTTATCGCTACTTTTCAATAAATAAGGTTTGAAATCGTCGCGTAACGTATTATCAAACGAGGCAAAAACCATATTTTCATCAAAACGCGAAGCCATCAGATCGCTAACAAAGGTATATTCAGGAACTCCCGGAAACTTGTCAGTTTTAGACCAATTCTTGCCGCCGTCAGAAGTTTCTTGTATCACTCCATCGTCGGTTCCCACGTAAAGAAGGTTTTCTTTCACTGGCGATTCATCCATCGAAACTATGGTTCCATAAAGCGAGGTAGATACATCTTTAACCACTGCATCATAACTCCAGTATTTACCCATAACAGGCCAGGTATTCCGATCAATCTGAGCTGTAAGATCACCGCTGATGACCTGCCATGAATTTCCCCTGTCATCACTACGGAACACTTTGTTAGCTCCGCAATAAAGCCTTGTTGGTGCATGCGGGCTAAGGATAAGAGGTGTATTCCAGTTCCAGCGGTAACTTAGTTCATCCTTGCGCGGCTCTGGCCTGATATCAATGGATTCCTTGCTTTTGCGGTCGTAACGTACCATTCCGCCATACTGCGATTCGGAATAAACAATATTTGGATCAACCGGGTCAACCTGCGACCAGAATCCATCACCTCCGCAGGTAACAAACCAATCATCGCTTACAACTCCCGATCCGCTGGTGTTGCGAGAAGGGCCGCCGAAGCTGTTATTGTCCTGGGTGCCACCATATACATTATAGAAAGGCGCCGAATTATCGACCTGAACGCGATACATCTGTGTTACAGGCAGATTCGATTTGAAAACATACTCTTTACCACCATCGAAGGACTCATAAATTCCGCCATCGCCGCCAATAAATATGTGTTGTGTATCAGAAGGATCAATCCAGAAAGCATGGTCATCAACATGGCGTTTGTTATTGCCAACCGGGCGCCATGTTTTACCTCCGTCTTCGGTAACCTGCGAAACAGTTTCGGCCGAATATATTTTATTTACATCTTTCGGATCGCAATAAATCTCATTGTAGTATTGGCCCTGTGCGGAATGATTACTCATTTTCTGCCAACTGGCACCACGGTTGATACTGCGGTAAAAACCACTTGCATCACCTGCAGCTTCGATAATTGCAAAAATGTAATCAGGATTAACCGGCGAAATGGCCAGCCCCATTCCACCCATATCAACGGTGGGAAGACCGCTTTTCAGTTTATCCCAGTTTTCGCCGGCATTGGTCGATTTGTAGATGGCAGTTTCAGGTCCACCGCCAATTTTTGTGAAAACATGCCTGCGGCGTTGTTCGCTGCTTGCATACATTACATCGGGATTACGCGGATCCATCAGGATATTGTTAACACCGGTATTCTCGCTTATTTCGAGTACTTTCTTCCAGGTTTTCCCCCCATCAATGGTTTTATACATTCCGCGATCGCCACCCGGACCCCAGGCTGAACCTTCGGCAGCTACAAATACGATATCGCTGTTTCGCGGATCAATAACTATTTTACCAATGTGTTCCGAAGCTTTGAGTCCCATATTCTTCCACGACTTACCACCGTCGATGCTTTTATAAACACCATCACCATAGCCAAGGGCACGCTGATGGTTATTTTCCCCGGTTCCAACCCAAACTACATTTGTATTATTGGGATCGATAACCACTACACCTGTGGAATATGATTTCTGACCATCGAAAACAGGTTCGAAAGTGGTTCCGTTGTTGATGGTTTTCCATACATGGCCCGAAGCCACGGCTACATACCACTCACTGTGGTTATTTGGATTTATTGCAAAATCGGCAATTCTTCCGGATGTAAAGGCTGGTCCGATGGAACGCCATTTTAATCCGCTGAAAACAGATGATTTTAAGGTGTCTGACTTTGTTTCCTGTTTGACAGACTCCTTTTTTGAGGATTCCTTTTTCGGTTTAGCCTTCTGTGCAATAGCACCAGAGCCTGAAAACAGTACAACAGCAAGAACCAGAGTTCCTAATATGCCGTGAAACATTGTAAATGTTGTTTTTCTCATTTGAGTTTTGATTTTGATTGTTGTGGGTTTAACTCTAATATTTAAGCATTCGAATTAACATAGGATTATCATTTAACAAAGATGGAATTTTATTCTTTACAAAATTTAAAATGCATTTGAAATATGCAAAACGGCATTATTGATCGGTGAATGATTCATAAAATCTGTTAAAATAATTTTACCTGTGCAACCATATATATGTATATTTGACCTTTGATATAAAATAATATTCCGAGTTTGCATAACTGATCATCATTAATTCATCAATTAATAACTTTATAATTCTTCAAGTATGAAAAAGCTTAAACTGATTGCCCTTCTGCTTACTTCAATTTTCGTTTTATCTCTAAAAAATTCATTAGCACAAAACACAACTTTTAAACTTTCGGATTACAAAAATCCGGATTACTTTTACCAGACGCTGGATCTGAATTTCGGGCTAAATAGCAATCTTTTTGGCAGTAGATATTCCGAGGCCGAAAACTATGCAAACAATTCTCTTTCTCTGAATTCACAAGCCGCAGCAATTTATAGCAGGTATTTGAATTCGACGAATTCACAAGGCGAAATACATGTTGCTTTCAATGGAGGAATTGGTTCAGGAAATAGTAATTCAAAAGATTCAAACAGCAGTACGTTAGATGAATCCAAAAACAAGTCATTCAATCATGCAGAGAGAATTGATATTGATGGATTACACCGGTTTTATAATGAGAAGCAGAATTATATTGAGCTAAATGGCTCATTATATATATCTAACACACACAATTTAAGCAATAGTAAATCTTATTACTCTGGTGCCGCTACAGCATCGGAAGAAACAGGACAACAGAATTTAGACAATATCTTATATGGGTCAATTCTGATAGGGAAAGGCCGTATTGAGCAAGTTCAGGATGCACGAATGGCATTATACCTGCTCGATGATCTGTATGGATTAAAACGCGAAAAACGTTCGGTGTCCAACCAGGAAGTAAACGAACTGGCCCAGCTGATCACCAGACTGAAATACAAACGCTTTTTTGATAACCGGTTACGGAAAATTGCCGAAATCACTGCCATAGATTCCTTTATGCAGCAAAAAGGAATAGTTAACGTTACAGATGCCACCTATTTTACTTCGTTAAACGACAGTTGGGGATATTCAAATAACCCGGTCAGGTATAGCGGGCACAGAATATATACAGGCCTTGACGCTAATTTCCGTTACATTTACAATAACGAATATCTTGAAAATATATTACCGGATGATCTTACTAATGCAAGAACAACCAAGGAAAAAATTGCAGGCTTATACCTGGTTTTAGGCTATACGTATGAAAAGCCTACAAGCCGTAAATGGCAAAACTCAGCAGGTATCAGAGGGACTATAGGTTATCACCAGAATTCTGAAAACAGAATCATCAGAAACGATCCAAATCCGGATACAGAAGAGAATTTTTATAGTGAAATGTTCCCATCAATTGGCTTTAATGTTGATTATGGATTCGGGTACTATCCAAGTTCACGCACCTGGCTAACATTAAACTGGTGGCTAAGTAGTGGTTGGGATAAGGTATTAGGAGGGGATTTGAGAGAAGATAAGGAAGATATTAGTAACAATTTTCATACAAGCACGGGACCTCAAATTAATGCCTATTATTACCTTTCGGAAAAACTAAGGCTGAGCTTTTCATATAATGGCCAATTTACCCTGCTTAACTATAAATATACATCTGATATTCCTATAGGTTCACCTAATAAAGCAACCCAAAAATATTGGACTCAGAATATTAGTGCAGCACTTACATATAGTTTGTTCTAAAAAACCTTTTCTGTTATAAACATCAGAAATCTCCTTGCTATGTATTGGTACTCAACTCCCAAATAGGGAATTATTCAGCGGCATGCAACCATTTCGCTGAAATAGTTCCCTTTATTTCGGAAATCTGAAGAACGCGAAGCAGCAAAGCAACATGCGAAAAAGGACGAATTAAGTATTACTTTTGTTAAAGGCTAAACCAATACGCGATTGAGGAACGTTGTACAACTGATAACCGGCAACAAAAGCGATAAGGAGCGGGAACTTGTGCAGGGTTGCACCCGCAACAACCGTATTGCCCAGCGCGACCTCTATTACAAGTATTGCGATGCCATGTTCACTATTGCTTACCGCATTGTCAACAACCGCGACGACGCCCACGATGCCTTACAGGATGCCTTTATCCAGGTATTTCGCGATATAGCTCAATTCAGGTTCGATTCAACTTTGGGCGCATGGATTAAAACCATTGTGGTGCGTACTTCATTGAAACTGCTATCGAAAAACCGTAACCTGGCTTTTGCTAATATGGATGAAGTAAAAAGTGATGAAACAATCCTGATCCCCGATACACTGAAAAGCGAATACCTCGAGAAGGTAATTCTTTCGTTACCCGATGGATACAGAACGGTTTTCCTGCTTGTCGAGGTTGAAGGATACACGCACGAAGAAACTGCAAACATGCTGGGCATTTCTGCAGGTACTTCAAAATCGCAGTTGCATCATGCAAAAAAAATGCTCAAAAACCGGCTTTCAGCACTGATGGATTAATAACAATGAATGAAAACAAAAATAAAATAAAGCTGAGCGAACAACTGCCAGTGCATTCTTCTGATCCGGGGGCGTGGAATCGCCTTGCGGCTAAGCTTGATGTTTTGGATGCTGAAGCAGCCTACCAGGAAAAACTGCAAGGTTTGCCTTTACATTCCCCTGACCAGGGAATGTGGGCAACCATTAGCCGCAGGCTTACCCATGCTGCCTACCTCAAACTCGGAACCCGTATTGCACTATCGGCTGCTGCCGGTTTACTATTATTTATAACCGTATCAAGGATTTCTGATTATTATCCAGTGTCACCTGAAGTTACGCAGGTAGCCAGGCATGAGCAACCTGTTAACACATCGCCTGCAATAAATCAGGAAAATCCCGGAAAAGAGCAATTAGTAGCATCCCGGAAAACTATAATTACTTCTAAAACCAACTCAACGGTTAATAATACGGAGGCCTCAGTTTCAGGAAATCCGAAATTAGTTCCTGTAGAAATAATACCTGCAATAGTGCCAGAGGAAAATATTGTTACCCGGAATACACAAGCAAATTTACCAGCAGAAAAAGAAACTGAGCCTGTAGCCCAAAATACATCAATTCCTGAACCAGTTCTTCCACTGAGAAAATCAGCACTTTCTCCAATTGGACTTAAGGCCGCTGAATCACTGAAAGAACAGGTCAGTACACCCGAACCGCGTCCTTTAAAATATTATTCGCCCAGCGAACCTAAAACTGGCAGGAAAACCAACCACTTTGCAATTGCCATGGACTACTTGCCCGAAAATATTAATAACGGAACCAATAACTCATTATTCCATAATGTTGATCTGACTGCAAGCTATAACAAGGAAAAAATCAGGTATAATACGAGCGTGGGCATGGCTTACAACGAAGAGCAGCTCTCAATTGACATGAATTACGACATCAAGTCCCCTGTAACTGCAGTAGGACCTGCCGGTAAACTGGATACACTGAGCTATAACGTAGCCAATGTTGAGTCACAGTATATGGGATCTGAAAAGCATCAGTACTTTACGTATAACATTGGCATTGGCAGGCGACTCTTCAGTATCGGCAAATTCTCAACATGGTTCAACGCAGGAGCCGGGTTTGGTGTCAGGCTTAATAATCCCGATTTGGTTTCCACAACTGAAAAATCGATAAAAACCCAGTACAATGCAAGAATCAACAGCATTAATACATCCAAAGCCGTGTATAATGATGTGAATGTAAATTTCGTAACCGGTATTGACTTTAATTATAAGCTTTTCAACAGGTTAAGCATCGTTTTTACACCTACGGGCCGTTGGTATTTCAAACCGGTGTTAACAAAAAATAACCAGGCTACAGACGAACTTACGCTTGGTTTTAAAACCGGAATGAAGTTTGAATTCTGATCGAGGTTGAATATTTTTATACAAATTACGGCTCCATGAAACGTCTCTTATAGACTCTGTTTTCGCTTTTCATCCTGGTCGGATCTCTTCAGCAGTCACGACAGGATTAAATAATTCCGGTTACAGGTTCAAATACTCTTTCTCCATTAAAAAGTCTTGAAGCAAAATTTCAGAATCAATAAGTACTACGATCGATTTAGGTGCACTGAAACCTGGCTTCTATATACTCCAGATCAACGGTAATCGTACTACCATTTCATCAAAACTTATAATTAGAAACTAATTTTTATATTCAGGGGCCATCTTCGTTTCCAGAAAACTTGCTTCTGCCTGCCATATTCATTATATTTGTTGTATTAAAACCACAAGTTAAACTATTTAAAAATGGATAAAATAATAGTTGCTGTTGACCTTTCCGATGTCGCAAGTGTAGCCTTAGAATCTGCTGCTTTTTATGCCAGTGCTTTTAAAAGCCATGTACGAATCCTGCATGTTGAGGTGCCTGTCCCTACTTATATAGGGAACGAAATGGTTCAACCTGTATTACCAACAGATAATGAAGAAGAACTTGACCGGATCAGGACGGATTTATCTGCAATGGTAGATTTCCTTACGCAGCGAGGCATTGAGGCTGACTATGAGCTCGATAAAGGCCCGATAGTTGAGACCATTATTGAAAAAGCCGCCAATTACAATGCTGATCTTATTGTACTGGGTGCCCATAACCATGGTTTCCTTTACAGGGCTTTTATAGGGAGTGTGTGCTCCGGAGTTGTCAAGCACAGTCCGTGCCCGGTTTTGATTATTCCGTCGAAATAATATCTAAACTATTGTTTTTTAACTCCCTGAAATACTGTTATGGTCTTTCATTCAACAGTGCTATTTGTTAAGGACATCGAATCCTCAAAAGAATTTTATACCCGATTCCTGAATTTTTCCATCACATATGATTTCGGTAAAAATGTAATCCTGAGTAATGGCTTATCACTCTGGCAAATCGAACCTGATCATATCATAAATAATAAATTGGAAACGGGAAATGAATCGAACAGATTTGAACTCTATTTTGAAACTGGAAATCTGGAAACGATAAGTGATTCGCTGAAATCGGCAGGAATACAATTCTTACACACAATACATGAAGAATCCTGGGGACAAAGAACAATTCGTTTTTTTGATCCCGACAACCACCTGGTTGAAATAGGTGAATCCATGGATATTTTTGTGAACAACATGCATAAAAACGGACTGACACCCATGGAGATTTCAAGGAAAAGCGGGATCCCGCTTGAAAAAGTTGTAGGTTTAATCTGGAAATAATTTTTGAGGTGGACAGTAAGATGATTGCCCCCTGTGGTATGAATTGCGGAATCTGTCTGGCCCACCTGCGGGATAAAAACGTTTGTAATGGCTGTTGGAGCAATAATGGACATAAATCAAAATCACGCTCAAATTGTAACATTAAAAATTGCACCTTTTTAGAAAAAACAGATTCGAAATTCTGTTATGAATGCATGAAATTCCCATGCACCCGTTTAAAGCAACTGGATAAGCGGTACAGGTTAAAATATAGTATGAGCATGCTCGAAAACCTGCATTACATTAAAGAGATCGGGTTGGAAAAATTTGAACAGAAGGAAGCGATCCGATGGAAATGCAATACTTGTGGAGGAACAATCTGTGTTCACCGGGGATATTGTTTGAAATGCAACCAATGTTCTGCAAATACTCCTGACTTGAACCAAAACTAAATTTGCCAGCTTAGTAAATGAATTCGCAGATTCACCATACAATCCTGGTAACACAAATTCCTGCATTCAGGTTAGGCTATAATTATATTTAATTGCGAAAACCAAACGTAAAGCCAATATTTATTGCTAAGGGAAAAGTAACCTTATCGCTGCTGATCGGATAATCACCCGGAATCTGGTAATCATAGTAACCTACACGTGACCAAACCTTTTCGCGAGTAAACATTAAGTTTAATCCTAAATCAAAATAAAAATCCAGAATCATTTTTTTTCTGACTAAACTGGAATATCCAAACTTAAGATATGTGCCAATTTCATTTTTATAACGACTTAATGTCCAATCTTCGTCAGCTGCCTCCCCCGTATGATCAACATAAGCATGTATCCGTATCTTGTCGAAATACTTATATTGATATTGCAGATAGGGCCCCATGTATACGTGTTTCTTGTAGAAATGATTATATCCAATTCCTGCTTTAATTTTATTATAAAACCAGAATGGGTCCTGGATATGAATAAACAGGATTTTACTATTGTCAGTATGGCCCTGGAAATGATATCCCGCAGTGAATTCCAGGTAATTTCGCTTATTTATATAATGATCAGCAAAAACCGTGATGGTTTTTAACGGTAATCCTAAAATATTAAGCCGGATGGAGTTCGTATAAGCAGATGTATCGCCGGCGGTTTGAGGCTTTGCAGTAACTGCCAACAAGAGGAACAACAGTATTAATAAATTTTTCATAGAATAGTGATTTGTATCAATATAAAACGTCCTGAGCAACCATTCTGGTAGCTAATTGAATAAAATTAATAGTATAAAATTATGAAAAACAATCATTCAACAGGAAAAATAATATTGAATATCTACTCTGCCACGACTTTATGCCTGCTATTGCCTATTCCCTCCCAGCAACCTGTCAGCCAGTCCCGCCTCCCCCATTTTTGCCAGCGATTGCCTGATCCATTGCCGGTTTTCAGGTTTATACCAAAAGAAAAATTTCCTCTGATCTTCTTTTTCCTGCCGGCTTCGGGCAGTAAAAACCTGCTCGCCTGTATAGGGATGTACACCGGAATAATAAATTGCACTTGCCAGGGTTAAAGGTGTTGGTGTAAAATCCTGTACCTGTTCCAGTTGAAAACCAAGCTCCCGGGTTTCGCAGGCCAGGTGAGCCATATCATTGAGATCACTTCCCGGGTGACTCGAAATAAAATAAGGTATGATTTGTTGCCTCAAGCCTTCCTGTTCACTCAGTTTATCAAATGTTTGCTTAAATTGATGAAATAGTTTGAACGAAGGTTTCCGCATAATTTTCAGGATATGATCGCTCGTATGTTCGGGGGCTACCTTTAACCTTCCGGAGACATGGTTTTTGACCAGGTTTCGGGTATAATCCGTTAATCCGAATCGATTATCATCCTCAGCGCTGCGGCCAATAAGCATATCGTAACGGATGCCGCTACCAATATAAATTTTTTTAATGCCTTTAATGGCTGCTGCTTGCCTGTAAAGTTTTGTCAGCGGCTTATGATCGGTATTCAGATTAGTACAAATGGCCGGGAAAATACAGGACGGACGCTTGCATTTCTCACAGATATCCAAGTCGAAGCCTTGCATTTTGTACATATTGGCCGATGGGCCGCCAAGATCAGACACATTTCCATTGAAATCAGGCATTTGGGTGATCGCTTCCACTTCACTGAGTATGGATTTCTCCGAACGGCTCGAAATAAATTTTCCCTGGTGTGCACTTAATGTACAAAAGGCGCAACCGCCAAAACAACCGCGATGCATAGTAACCGAATGGCGTATCATTTCGTAAGCCGGAACTGTGCCGCGCTTTTTGTATTTCGGATGTGGAAGTCGCGTGTATGGCAATGCGTAAACGGCATCCAGTTCCTTTGATGTCATTAACGGGAAAGGCGGATTGATAATCACGGCTTTGTCGCCCGAATGTTGAATGAGTCTTTTTGCAGATGCTTTGTTACTTTCCTGCTCTATATGTTTGAATGATTCGCCAAAGGCTTTTTTATCTTTCAGACAGGCCGTGTACGATGGAAGTGTTATTGCTTTTTCTTTATTTTCAAATTCCTTTACACCGGCTTCGGGTACAACAAAACCAGTTTGCGGAATATCGGTGATCCAGCGCATTTCAGGATTCTCGTTCAGCCTTTTCAGAACCTCCACAATTCCTTTTTCAGCCATGCCGTAAACAAGAAGATCGGCACCGCTGTCAATTAGGATCGAAGGTTTCAGCGTATCCGACCAGTAATCGTAATGCGCCAGGCGCCGCATGCTGGCTTCGATGCCGCCAATTACAACGGGAACATCCGGGTATATTTTTTTCAGGATCTGTGTATAAACCACCGTGGCATAATCGGGCCGGAATCCGGCCTTTCCTCCTGGAGTATATGCATCATCGGAGCGAAGGCGTTTGCCGGCGGTGTAATGATTAACCATGCTGTCCATATTTCCGGCAGCTACAGCAAAACAAAGCCTGGGCTTGCCGAACTTGCGAAAATCACGAAAATCATCCTTCCAGTTAGGTTGCGGAACAATGGCAACAGTGAAACCTGCGTTTTCGATAACTCTGGCAATAACAGCCGCACCAAAAGCCGGATGGTCCACATAGGCATCGCCCGAAATGATCACAACATCCACTTCGTCCCAGCCGCGGGCCAGCATTTCGTCGCGGGTAATCGGAAGCCAGGCTTTGAGTGGAAGTTGTTCCATGTATTACTGAAAATTTCTGCAAAGATAGGCATTGAAGGGATATCGGTTATCTTTCTAAATATTGAAGGTTGTATTCAATAATCTATTCTATACTATTATTACGTTTATTCAATATTTTTCGCCATCTTTGTTTTGCAAAAAAAAGAACCACAAAAGACACAAAAGTTTTCATTTTAGTCTCTTTTGTACATTTTAAACCAACAACTAAAGGCACAAAAGCATAAATAAAACTATTCTTTTGTGCCTTTTGTGTTTCAAAAAACAATAATCAGAACAGTCAAATAGTTAATTATTTTATGAAAGAAGCGGACAAAAAATTGCCGGAACAATTCAAAATCCGGGTTGCCGAAGAAAGCGATGTTAATCTTATCCTTCAATTTATCCAGGGACTTGGAGCCTATGAAAAGCTCAGCCACGAAGTAGTTGCCACCGAAGAGAAACTCCATAAAACCTTGTTCCAACAAAAAATGGCCGAAGTAATTATCGGGGAATATGATGGCAAGCCAGTAGGTTTTGCTTTATTCTTTCACAATTATTCTACTTTTTTGGGACAAGCCGGAATTTACCTGGAAGATCTTTTTATTATACCTGAAAAGAGGGGTAAAGGCTTTGGGAAGAAAATGCTTTCGCACCTGGCAAAACTAGCTGTCGAACGGAATTGCGGTCGTCTCGAGTGGGCTTGTCTGGATTGGAACGAACCTTCTATTTGTTTTTATAAAGGATTGGGCGCAAAATCACTGGACGATTGGATGATTTTCAGGGTTAGCGGAGAAACACTTTGGGAGTTGGCAGAAGGTTAAAGCATTTAAAGAGTTTGAAATGTTTGAAGAGTTTGAAGAGTTTGAAATGTTTGAAATGTTTGAAGGGTTTGAAGGGTTCTGACGATTCAAATCCCCTCTTCGAACCCGAAACTCTTCTAACCCAAAACGAATAGAAAATAGAAAAATAGAAAATAGTACCCTCAAACCTCAAAACCAGCTAACCCTTCAAGTCCTCCCCCGCGGGGAGGATTTAGGAGGGGTCAACCCGAAACCCTACAAACCCGAAACATATTTCCCATGCAATTAAAAGAAACTTATGATTACATTATAATTGGTTCAGGATTTGGAGGCTCAGTTTCTGCCCTTCGCTTAGCTGAAAAAGGATATTCAGTCCTGGTTATCGAAAAAGGGAAATGGTTCAACAGTACCGACTTTGCCAAAACCAACTGGAACCTGCGGAAGTGGCTCTGGCTCCCGGGTTTAAAACTTTTCGGAATACAGAAGCTCAACTTCATGAGGCATATCAGCGCTTTGACAGGTGTAGGTGTTGGAGGCGGATCGCTGGTTTATGCCAATACACTTCCCAAGCCCAAATCACCATTTTTCTCGCAGGGATCATGGGCAGGACTTGAAAACTGGGAAGATGAACTCGCCCCGTTTTACGAAACGGCGTGGAAAATGCTGGGAGCATCAGTAAACCCCGTACTGGCTGAAAGTGATCGTGCTATGCAAAAACTGGCGGAACAGATAGGCAAATCAGAACATTTTTCACCAACTACAGCAGCCGTTTACTTTGGCGAACCGGATGTTACTGTAAAAGATCCCTACTTTAATGGCAAAGGCCCCGACCGGACAGGCTGCATCCATTGCGGAGCATGCATGACCGGATGCAGGCATAATGCCAAGAATACATTGGACAAAAATTACCTGCACCTGGCACAGCAGCTTGGCGCTGAAATTATAGCTGAAAATGAAGTTACATCAATTAAACCATTAGGAGAAAAAGGAGATGAGGGCTACGAAATCAGCTTTCAGAAATCGACGGCATATTTTTCCAAAACTCAAACAATAAGAGCAAAGGGAGTGATATTTGCCGGTGGTGTTATGGGGACAATCCCACTGTTATTGAAGCTCAAAAAAACAACGCTTCGCGGGCTAAGTTCGAGAGTCGGCGATATGATACGCACCAATAATGAAGCCCTTATTTACACAACCTCCACCGATCGAAAACTGGAGCTTCACAAGGGAATTGCCATTGGCTCCATCCTCGAAATGGATGAAAACAGCCACCTCGAACCCGTCCGATACGGCGAAGGTTCGGGATTCTGGAGGATTACCATGTTGCCCATGGTGAGCGAACGAAATCCTTTTTTAAGGATATTGAAACTTATTATTCTTCCTTTTACTGATCCTTTAACATGGTTAAAAGTGTTTTTTGTCCGCGATTTCGGACGAAGCAGCACAGTTCTGCTTTTTATGCAGCACCTCGACAGTACATTAAAGCTGCGAAAGGGAATATTCGGAGTAAAAACACGCCTCGAGAAAGGTAAAGCCCCAACGCCATTTATACCCGAAGCACATAGGGTTGCACATATTTTTTCCAAAATCATACATGCCAAACCACAGATCATGGTTAACGAAGTCTTTGCAGGAATACCCTCGACGGCTCATATCCTCGGTGGAGCTTGCATGGGCAAAACTATTGAAGATGGTGTAATTGATAGCTATAACAAAGTTTTCGGGTATGAAAATATGTATGTTTTTGATGGCTCCATGATTTCGGCAAATCCGGGAGTGAATCCATCACTGACTATAACTGCAATTTCTGAAAGAGGAATGAGTAAGATTATAAGAAAGACAGGAGATTGAGAAGATGGAGTTTGTTCCGGGTTCTAGGTTCCGGGTTCCATTCATCACCCGACACACGGCACCTGGCACACGGCACACGGCACATATAAGTACATTTAAATCCGCCTAAAACAATTTTCCCTCATGGAAGTTCAAGCCATAATAAATCGACAAAAAGAATTTTTCAAAAGTCAGCAAACTAAAGATATTGCCTTTAGGAAAGCTTCGCTGAAACGCCTGCTCGTTGAGTTGGTGAAACGTGAAAAAGATATCGCCAAAGCCATGTACGACGATTTCAGGAAGCCTGAATTTGAAACCGTAATGACCGAAACCGGCATTGTACTGAATGAATTAAAATTAGCCATACGAAAGCTTCATTCCTGGTCGAAACCACGCACCATTATTCCTGCCCTGGTAAATTTCCCGGCAACCTGCCGTATGTATAAGGAACCTTTTGGAACCGTGTTGATTATGGCCCCCTGGAATTATCCGTTTCAACTGGTTTTTTCACCATTAATAGGGGCCATTGCTGCCGGAAATACGGTTGTAATTAAACCTTCGGAGCATTCGGCCCATACCAGCCGGGTTGTTTCGGAAATCGTTGAAGCGGTTTTTGATCCCGGCCATGTTACGGTAATTGAAGGGGATTCTACAATTGCATCAAGCCTGCTTCGTGAGCGCTGGGATTATATATTTTTCACCGGAAGTATAGCCATTGGCAAAATTATTGCCAGGGCTGCTGCCGAAAATTTAACTCCTACTACACTCGAATTAGGCGGGAAAAACCCTTGTATTGTTGATGAAACAGCAAATTTAAAACTTGCGGCCAAACGTATAGTTTGGGGCAAATTTATCAACTGCGGCCAAACCTGTATTGCGCCCGATTACGTGCTGGTTCACGAAAGTGTACGGAAAGATTTCGTTGAATATTGCAAAAAAGAAATCATCGCCACTTATGGAGAAAATGCACAGCAGTCGCCGGATTACAGCCGTATTATCAACCGGCATAATTTTGAAATTCTAAAGCAATACCTGGATGGCCAAAAAATGCTGACAGGAGGCGTAACAGATTTAAACGACCTCTACATTTCACCCACACTTATTGATAATCCGGCGCGGGAAAGCCTTGTGATGCAACAGGAAATTTTCGGTCCTATCCTCCCGGTAATTCCCTATAAAACCGAGCAGGATATCAATGAATATATTTCCTCCTATGAAAAATCCCTGGCCTTTTACGTGTTTTCAAACCATGTTAAATTTATCCATCGGTTGATAGCCAATCATTCGTTCGGGGGAGGTACAATTAATGACACTATCGTGCATTTTGCCAATCCCCGTGTACCTTTTGGCGGAGTTGGGTTCAGTGGCTCCGGAGCTTATCATGGGAAATATTCGTTCGATACATTTACTTTCGCAAAAGGAATAAGCACACGGTACAACTGGTTGGATCTGCCTGTCCGCTATGCGCCTTACCGGGATAAAATGAAGGCACTGAAGTTTTTTATGAGGTGGTTTTCGTAAATGCTTTTATTTTTTTGTTTTAATAGAATCGGTACGTTAAAGATAAACCTAAACTAACTTTCGCTCTTACATATTCTTGTAAAGGTGTATTGTCAGGTGTCATTAAAGTATTCGGATAAAACGTAAGTCCAGACAGAAACTGTAATCCTATTTTTCCGAATTCTATGCCTAAATAGGGTTGAAACAAAAGCGGCGAGCCTACATATGTGGTAATTCTGCTGTAACTATATTTATCAACTTGATATTCTATTGAGGTTCCGACATTGGCTCCCAGGTTGATTTGTCCACGTGTTGTGCTGGCCGAAAAATGATAACTAAATCCGAAAGGAAATAGAATCTGAATATGACTCAGTGTCATAGCGTTATACCAAATGTAAACATGATCTAAAGTATCCTGAGCAATTGGTTCACTTTTCTTCAATCTGATGGACTGAGCAAACCCCAATTTAAACCCACTGACAAATGAAAATCTGGAATTGATATATTTTTCTCTTTCATTTATTGAAAGTCCAAGTTTATAACCGCTAATGTTATCCGTATTAATATCGTTAATATTAATCTGCATGGAAGAATATAATGGAATAATATAATAATACATATAATCATATTGATCTGGAACATAATCCAAAGTATAACCAGCCTCTATTTGCGAGAACCATTTGGTTTTAGTTTCAGACTTCTCACCATTATGAATGTTTGAAGAATAGGGCTGTTGCCATGAACTATCATTTGTTTTGCGTCTTGATACTCCAAATTCAATAATTTGAATTGAATCCGCCATTTTAACAGTTGTTTGCCTGCCAAATGCAGGTATCGGAAATATGGTATGCTGGCTATCGTATATTACAACAATTGAATCCGCTTCCTGGGCTATTGTTACTGCTGATATCCCAATCACCAACCCTAAAATAATGCTGATTGCTTTCATTTTCTTGAAAGTTTAAGTTTATTTACTTTAAATTATTTAATTCTTCTATTATCATAAAGGTAATCAGGCCCTTATATGCTTTTCTATTAAGCAAAACAACATTCACTAACACTCTCAGAACAAACGATAAGTTATTGAAATATTATTTATCGATTTCACAGGATTGTAAAAACTCATTTCCGGAAAAAGATTCCTACCAGTTGCGATATTCAAACCCATTTTACCGATATCAATGCCCACGTGAGGTTCGAGAATGATAAGTCCGTTATCATACTCCTTTCGAAGACCTGTCCTGTTATCACTTCTGCTGATAAACATGTATCCGTAAACCAGGTTGGCACCAAGATGAACATTGGCAGGCAAATCGAATGCGCTAAAATGATATTTAAAACTTACAGGAAACGACAAATTGAAAAAACTACTCCTGAAAACTTCGCTATATAGAATAACCTGGTCGTTGGATTCAGGGGACAAAACATGTCGGAAGGATTGTATATAACCAACATTTAGGCCACTAACTATTGATATTTTAGTGTTGACAAACCGCTCTTTTTCACGTACAGAAATCCCTATTTCATACCCTTTAAAATGCTCGTTGTTACGATAGGAACTAGGGTAGGTATTGTTAGGAATACTAATTGAATAACCAGCTTCTATTTGCGAAAACCATTTTGCCTTGTTTTTAGGCTTTTCGGTTGACAGAGTGTTTAAGGAATTTTGAGGAAAAAGCGGCATATCTCCTGGTTTTCGTTGCAAAACACCAATTTCAATTACCTGGTTTGAATCAGAATAACTTATAGATGATTGGCTTCTATATGCCGGTACAGGTATAATGGTTTTCTGATTTTTATAAATCACGATTACTGAATCAGCCTTTTGTGCCATCGCTGCGAATGCAATCATTCCAAAAATTAACAATAACATTCTGACTAGTTTTTTCATACGATCAATAATTTATATTTATACACACATAACTATTCTCATCTCCTACAAGAATTATCCTATCCGGTTCCCCATTTGGTTTGCGGCGAAGGAACATTTTTGTATTGGTAAACACTTTACTGATTTTCACCTTTTCTCTTTGGGCCAAATCATTGTTATTTTGATTGTTAGTTACAATATCCGAAGTCTCAATTGTTATGGTGTAGCGTGGTTTTTTCTCGGGTGCTATAGCCAATTCATTGGTTTTAGGTGGAACTGAATCAACCATTTTCGGGATTTCAGCTAAGGTATTTCCGATCGGAACAATCATGTTGGAATCGATTACAACAGATATGAATTTATGCTCTATTTTTTGATTTCGAAGTTGCTTCCGATCAGTTCTAGCAATGGATACAGCGTTATTTTGAACAGGTGCAATTGCATTTTTCACAGGAGTTTGAGTTTTTGAAACTACTTCTGCAACATTTTGTTTTGGTTTGGAATTAAAATCAGCAATCCATAAAAACAAACTTGCAATCAGCAGAAGTATTGATGCTGCTGCCGCCCAATAATAGATAAATCTTTTTCGTCCGACAGTTTTGGGCTCCGCAATCAGAATAATTTTCTCTGTCAGTTCGGAGCTTTCATTCGCATAGTTTTCTAACGGATCAACAATCTTTGATTTTTGCCAAGATTCCCATTCAAATTTGAAAAGCGCATCCGATTCGATCTGGCGAAGCAAATCGATCCTGGTGGATTCGTCAAAATCATCTTCTACCAGGCGAAACATGATTTCTTCGTAATTACCTATGTTTATCAAGGTTTTCATACCGTTTCCAATTCTAAAATCTTTTCTTTTATGGCTTTCCTTGCTCTGAACAAATACACTTTTACCTGGGCTTCAGTCAACCGGGTGATTTCCTCGATTTCTTTGTACGAGTAGCATTCCAGGTCGCGGAGCGTAAGCAGTTCCTTGTATATCGCCGGGATTTGATTTATGGCAAGTTCAATCAATTGCTTGGTATCGGTTTCATCTTGATTTGTTGCCTGTTCATGATCTGATGCATCAAAATTCTCCAGCCTGGAATCGGTGCGAAAGGAATCAATGATTTTTTTGTGTGCGACCGAAAACAGGTAGGATTTTGCCGATTTCATTTCCACCTTCTCTTTATTTTTCCAAAGAATCTCAAAACATTCCTGTACGATATCATCCGTTTCGATTGCATTACCTGCCACCCGCTTACTGAATCTCAGAAGATTCGGGGTAAAAAGCTTTGCGCACATAACGAAATCGTCTTTTGTCATACTACAGTTAATCGGGAATAAGGTCAAATTGTTACAAGCTGATACCGAATTTGCATTTCAATTTTAGAATTATTGTCGGTAAATTTGATGCATTTACCTGTATTTAAATCAATTAGTATCAATTTTGAAATCAATATTTTTTGTCCGTTATAAAAATATGTCGTCCTACGGGACTTAGTGTTTATTGTTTGCTATATTTTTTCTAGCAATATTCAGTCCCTCTGGGACTGTCCCGTTAGGGCAATTTCATTTAGTTAAGCATTAACTGATTTAAGAACAAGGATTAACGATTTAAGATTTTAGATGTACATCATTGATTTAGCGAAACTTCGAAAATCAAAAATCGATGTTCCTTGTTCGATATTCAAAAGAAATATCCTTAACTAAATGACATTGCCCGTTAGGGACAGCACATTGGTAGAAAGTAAGTAGAGATCAATTGAAGTCTCGTAGGGACGATACATATCTGTTTTACAGAATCGTATATGTAACTGTTCCATACAGTAGCAATTAATAATCAAAGAATTTTATTCGCGGAAAAGATACAAAGTCTGTCCAGATTTTGAGTAAAAATTGTCTTAAATACTACAATTTAGTTTAATCCTCGCATTTGATCCGGATAAATACACTGACTTCTTTCTTTTGCATAGAAAAAATCTTTTCATTTGCACTATTCAAAAAAACAATCAATACTAATTATCCAGGAGACTTTATAATGCGAAAACTTTGCACCTTCATGCTCATTTCGAGCTTCATTCTCTTATCGGGCTCAACGTTCGCCCAGAAAGACGTCGTAAACAAAATCATTGAAATCGGCAAAACCGACAATCAAACCATGCAACACCTGGATGTGCTTTGCAACCGGTTTGGCGGACGTCCGGTAGGGTCAGATGCGTATGAAAACGCAGCCGAATGGGCAGCTTCCAAATTTAAAGAATGGGATATGCAGGTCCAGATGGATGAAGCCGGCACAGTACCGGTTGGCTTTAACCGTGGTCCCTGGTTTGGGAAACTGCTGGCCGAAAACGGGATGGACCTCCATTTCGCTACACCTTCGTACACGGCAGGAACCAAAGGATTACAAACCGGGCATGTTCTCCTGGAACCAAAAACCCAGGATGAATTTGACCATATGAAAGGCAGCCTGAAAGGTGCATGGGTGCTGATAACCGGGAAAAGTGATGGCTGGCCAATCGACTTTTCAGCAAAAGCGGACCAGAGAAGGGATTCGCTGATTGCCGCTAATATTGATATCCATAAGAAAAACAGCGAAATAGAAGCTGAAAACAGAAAAGCAGGTAAAGAAGGTGTTAAAAAAGAACTTTTGCCTCTTGCTGATGAACCCGCCTTGTTTTACAAACAGATGAAAGATGCCGGAATACTCGGGATTATACAATCAGCACCTGTTCCTATCCGTGTGTTGTACGACCGAAAAAACATCGACAGTATGACTTTCGAAACTCTCCCTTCGCTTCCCGACATTAAGCTGGATGAGCATCAATATACTATCATTGAACAGATGGCGAAAGAGCGTCGTAATTTCTTCCTCGAATTTGATATCCGCAATCATTTTAAAATGGGTCCAGTAAAATATTACAACGTGATCGGCATAATTCCGGGAACCAAATATCCTGATGAATACGTGGCCATGGGCGGCCATCTCGATGCTTTTGATGTAGGCACCGGTGGGGTTGATGATGGTTCGGGTGCCACACCAACCATGGAAGCAGCCAGGATGATTATGAAAGCCGGAGGGAAACCTAAACGCACCATACTTGTGTTTTTATTTGCTGGTGAAGAGTTCGGTTTGCTGGGATCGAAAAGCTGGGTGAAGAAAAATCCTGAAAAGCTTGCCAAAATATCCAATATGTTTAACCGCGACGGAGGACCAACCGTAGCCAATAGTTTAAGCGTTCCGGATGCCTGGCGCAATGATTTTGAAAAAATATGCGAACCTTTGAATAGCATCAATCCCGATTTCCCGTTCACACTTAAAAAATACGACCCTAAGCCTAAGCCAAAAGTTGCCCAATATACTGATGCCGGCTCATTTGCCGTTGAAGGTGTTCCTACCATGACCTTTGGAACTGCAGATACCAAGGGTTATAATTTTAATTACGGAGAAATATGGCATACCGAACGCGATTTATACAACAAAAGCATTCCCGAATACCAGGAACATACATCAATTGTAACGGCAATTGTAGTGCTGGGAATCGCAAACCTGGATCATTTGCTGGCAAGGGATGTTTATTATGTACCGGAAACAACGGAAAGAAAATAGCTTATTAGCTAATTCTGTTAAACCACAGTGATCATGAATTCATTCTTTGCGATCTTAGCTTCCAACTTTGCGTCCTTGCGGTAAAAATTTAACCGCAAAGGCGCAAGGAAATGCAAAGCGCGCAAAGTTTAATACTAGTTAAGATCAGGATACATGTTAAACTTATTTGTGTTTTAGTATTGTGAAAATTTAGTCAAAAGAGTATTATGACCCAGGAAATCCCGAATCCCGAACTAAAGCTGGCTTTTGACTTTGTAGAACAAACCAATACCAACCTGTTCCTTACCGGCAAAGCGGGAACGGGCAAGACTACCTTTTTGCGAAACCTGAAAACAATTTCACCAAAACGCATGATCGTGGTTGCTCCAACTGGTGTGGCAGCCATTAATGCCGGGGGCGTCACGATACATTCGTTTTTCCAGATGCATTTCGGACCGCATATTCCCGAACAGACTTCGCAACAGCATAATTCTCCAGGTGATTCTCAAAAGAGCGCTTTTGACCGCTCGCAGCGTTTCAGCCGTGAGAAGATAAATATTATGAAAAGCCTTGACCTGCTGGTGATTGATGAAATCAGCATGGTAAGGGCCGATTTGCTGGATGCTATCGACGAAGTTTTACGCAGGTTTAAAGACCATTACAAACCATTCGGAGGAGTTCAATTACTAATGATCGGTGATTTGCAGCAACTCGCTCCTGTAGCCAAGGACGATGAATGGGATATGCTTCGCCCCTATTACGATACCATTTTCTTTTTCGGAAGTCGTGCTTTGCAAAAAACTCACTTCACAACCATTGAACTAAAGCATATTTACCGCCAGAGCGATGATGTTTTTATTAGCTTGCTTAACAAGGTACGCGATAATAAAATTGACAAACAATCTCTTGAAGATCTGAATAAGCGTTATATCCCCGGATTTAATCCCGGGAATGATGAAGGTTACATAACGCTTACCACGCATAATTACCAGTCGCAGGCCATTAACGAAACGAAGCTGAAACAGCTGAAAAGCCATCCTCACCATTTCACAGCCTCTGTTGAGGGTGAATTCCCGGAATATAGTTATCCTACTGATTTCGAACTGGTACTGAAAGAAGGGGCCCAGGTTATGTTTGTGAAAAACGATATTACGCGCGATAAACTTTTTTATAACGGAAAAATCGGGAAGATAACGAGTATTGACGACGACGTGATTTTCGTAAAATGCGATGGCGATTATGATGTAATACCTGTTGTACCAGCTGAATGGACAAACAACAAATACACTATTAACGAAGAAACCAAGGAAATTACCGAATCTCCGGTTGGTCAATTTACTCAATATCCGCTAAAATTAGCCTGGGCCATCACCATTCACAAAAGCCAGGGATTAACTTTCGAAAAAGCCATTATCGATGCCAATGCCGCTTTTGCTCATGGACAGGTGTATGTAGCACTAAGCCGCTGCAAAACGTTTGAGGGACTGGTACTTAGTTCACCTATCGCGCAGGTCAGCATTAAAAGCGATACGAGTGTCAGGGGTTTTTCAATGGAAGCCGAACTGAACCAGCCAGGCGAAAAGGAACTGCTGGCTTCGAAAATTGCTTATCAGCAAACGTTGCTTGTCGAATTGCTTGATTTCTCAGTAATTCAGCGTCGCTTTTACCAATGCCAGAAACTGATCAAGGAAAATTCAAATGTTTTATTACCCTCCCTGGCTCAAGCGTTTATGGCAATGCATGATGCTTTAAAAAATGAGTTGATTCCGGTATCCGATAAATTTAAACCACAGGTTGGGCAGTTCCTGGCTGTTGATCCCATGATCGAAGGCCATGAAGCCTTGCAGGAACGTATTAAAAAAGCCAGTGCCTGGTTTGCCGAAAAAACAGATCAGCATATTTGCAAGGTGTTGCAGAACATTGATTTAGAAACAGATAACAAAGCTATTAGAAAATTATTAAAAGATAGTTTTGAAAACCTTTACCAGGAAGCTTTTATCAAAACAGCCTGTTTCAAAACCTGCATGTCGGGATTCACTGTAAAAAACTATCTCGCGGCTAAGGCTGTAGCAGCTATTGAGAAAATTCAACTAAAACCAGAATCAAAACCGAAAGCTCCCGGTTCATACGGTAGCAATACAAATCCCGCACTCCTTCAGGAAATAAAAACCTGGCGTAAAGCCATGGCTGATGAGGAAGATCTTCCAATTTATATGATACTTCCGCAGAAAACGATGTACGACCTGGTTGAATTTCTGCCGGTTACTACGAAGGAACTGAAAGAAATCAAAGGTTTCGGAAAGAAGAAAGTCCAAAAATACGGCGAAGAGCTTATTGGAATTATCCGTAACTATCTACAGGTAAATCATCTTGATAAAATAGATGTTGAATTGAATGAAGATGAACCAGTAGAAAACCTTAAGCCGGAGAAAGGACAGTCGCAGAGAGTAAGCCTGGAGATGTTTAAGCAAGGTAAAACAATTGAAGAAATTGCCAGGGAACGCTCCTATGCTGTTTCGACTATTGAAGGACACCTGGCCAGGTTTGTTGTAAATGGGGAGTTGGATATTTTAGAACTACTTTCACCCGAAAAATTCGAACTGGTCAAATCTTACTTTATTGAAACAGAAAGCACCTCGTTAACCGAAGCCAAAACGGTGTTGGGCGATGATGTAAGTTATGGTGAACTGCGGATGGTGCTGGGTTATATGACTCAACGGAAATCTGATCCGGAGTCGGAGTATATTTTATAACAATATGAGCAAAAAGCATTTAAATTTGCCCTGAGACATCAATCTTGTATAAACTTTTAGTATTATGAAAGTATCATTTTCAGGAATTAAGGCAAGGCTTCTTTCTATAGTACTATTGTTGTCATTGCTGATATTGTCACAGTTTAATGTATTCGGGCAGGAAAAACTTCCGGAAAACGGGTATTATATTACACTTGAGAATGATACAATTTTCGGCAACCTGACAAACCAGGATGGTATGTACCTGATATTCAGGGACTCAAAAGGCAAAAAACACAAATTCACTCCATCCCGGATCCAGAGTTTCTGCCTTAATCACCAGGAATACGTCCCACTTTTCATAAATGAAATGAACTCAATAAGATATGTTGCGGTCAAGTTAAAAGGATATTACACATTGTTGCATTATGAATATATTGACGGTTATTCTTCCTATGGACAAATGGGGCTAATGGGCGGAGCAGCGGAAGGTATGTTTAAGGCCAAGAATAGCGGATACTATGTGATTATAGAAAATGAGAAAGGATATTATTCTCTTCCCAGTTCTCATAAGCTGTTAAGCAAGTATTTGTCAAAGCATTTTGGTAATGATACTTTCATTAAAGCAGAGGCGGAGAAAGAAAATCTTTCATTGAAGTCAATCGAACCCATCTTTAAATTGGCTAATGAACTGAAGGAAAGGCAATAAATTACTTTCCCCCTTGATTCTGTCTTGATACATAATTCCTTTTTCTGACAGCGCCTGTCACGTTACAAATCAGTATTTTGACTCAAATTAAAATTACAGTATGTCAGATGATCATTCACCATCCCTGCCGCCTGCATAAAAGCATAGCAAATCGTTGATCCGCAGAATTTAAATCCTCTTTTCACCAGATCTTTGCTCATAGCATCCGATTCGGCTGATTTTGCCGGAATTTGTTTCAGATCTTTCCAGTTATTGTTAATGGTTGTTCCACCTGTAAACTGCCAGATATACTTGTCGAAAGTGCCAAATTCCTTTTGTACTTTGAGAAAAGCCTGCGCATTGGTGACGGTTGATCTGATTTTGAGCTGATTCCGGATAATGCGGGCATCCTGCATCAATTCCTGGATTTTGTCTTCGTTGTATTCAGCAATTTTAACCGTATCGAAATTATCGAAACCGGCGCGAAACCCTT
Source organism: Lentimicrobiaceae bacterium (assembly GCA_041660125.1). Lineage (GTDB taxonomy): Bacteria > Bacteroidota > Bacteroidia > Bacteroidales > UBA4417 > UBA4417. Next base: position 84,756 of record JBAZWY010000003.1, on the reverse strand, counting down.
CACGGCGATGCAGAATAGTTTTCCAACTCAACCCGGCCTGGAAAGCATCAAGGATCATAAATTCAAAAAGCTTTTGATCATCATGAAGAGGAACGCCCCATTCGTTATCGTGATATTCAATCATCAAAGGATCGTTGCCGGGCCAGTTGCAGGTGTTGAATTGATCCATAGTAAGCTAATTTGATAAACTCTTCCCCGAGAAACGCAATATTAATTTTCGAGTGTCACGTTAAATTGAATATTTGCTTTTAGAGCTTTAAAAACTTTTATAATCGTATCAATAGTTGCACTGTTGGCACTACTCTCCAGTTTTGATATTTGAGCCTTCTGAACACCGACAAGTTTACCAAGTTGTTCCTGCGTTAAATTGCGTTCGAGTCTGGCCTTTTTAATCATATGGCTTAATACTTCCATATTCAATTCATGCTCGTATTCATCCCGGGTCTCTGTACCTATTTTGCCAATATATTTATCTTTCATTTCGGCCAGAGAATATGATTTCATTGTTGACTTTTCCATGATGTCATTTTATTAATTTGCGCTCAAAGTATTTTGTTCTGATCTTAATTGCTCTTATGATTTCGTTTGAAGATACTTTATCAACTTTCTTAATAAAGCCATGTGTTGCAAAAACCAAGGTTTCATTTCCATCAGTTTTGTCCCAAAAAGCAAGTAGTCTGATTTGTTGACCACCAAATCGTGTCCTGAACTCCCAGATATCATTTTGCAGCTTTTTAAATAACCTCGGGTCATTAGTTTGTTCAGCAAGATCAACGTTATAAAACACTTTTCTTAGTGCTTTAGGGTCAAGACCGGCAATAAAATTGTCGGCATCTTCTAAAAACCGTGTTTGAAAGTAATGCAAGTACAGTTTATTTTTGCAAAGATAAATAATGTTTCTATAATTGGAAACTAAAAGTGGCAAATAAAATTAAGGCAGATAAACAAGCAATACATCTATAGCCTATTTTTATTCAAGTCCCCAACCTCGATAATCCCTTTTTCAGTAATAAACCCAGTTATAAACCTTGACGGTGTTACATCAAAAGCCGGATTAAAAGCATGTGAACCAGGAGATGCCATCCGAATGGTACGAATAATTCCTTCGGAATCCGGCCCGGAATATGTAAGCACTTCATCTTCGCTTCGTTCTTCAATGGGGATTTGTGATCCATCTTTAATCGAGAAATCAATAGTGGAAAAAGGAACTGCCACATAAAAAGGAATTCCAAATTCCTTTGCCACAATAGCTTTTTCAAAAGTTCCGATTTTATTGGCGGTGTCACCGTTGGCAGCAATGCGGTCGGCGCCAACAATCATAAAATCAATCATTCCTCGGCTCATCAGGTAAGCACCGGCATTGTCGGGAACTATTTTATGCGGAATACCTTCGTTTTGTAATTCCCAGGCAGTAAGTCTTGCGCCCTGGTTTCGGGGACGGGTTTCATCGGCATACACAAAGAAATCTTTACCCTGCTCTTTTGCAATATACATAGGCGCCAGTGCACTTCCGTAATCAACAAATCCAAGCCAGCCGGCATTGCAATGGGTTAAAATCCGGCTTCCGTTCTTAATAAGACTGCTTCCATATTCACCGATTTGTTTTGCATCGGCAATATTTTCATCAGCAAGCAATTGAGCTTCGCGCAAAGCTTGTTCAACACTTCTGAGGCCTTTATTATAAACTCTTTTAGTAGCATAAAAAAGGTTATGTGCAGTCGGGCGGGTAGCTTCAATTTCTTCACGAACGCTATTTAAAAAATCGAGTTGTACACGAGTGTCATTTTTAAACTTAGCTAAATCCAGAAAAGCCTGTGCCATTGCAAATCCCGCTGCAGCTCCAATTGCTCCTGCTCCACGTGTAACCATGGTGCGGATGGCACAACAGGTATCTTGGTAGGTCTTTGCTTCGTAAATTTTAAATTCAAAAGGCAGAGCATTCTGGTCAATCATATAAACTGATGATCCCTCCATCCAGATAGTCCGATAATGCTTGCCGGCTACTTTCATTGCAACGGTTTTAACTGGTTTACAGCAATCCAGGCCATAAGCCCTATACCCGTTTCGAGGCTACTTTCATCCGCATCAAATTCAGGAGTATGAAGGTTACGGATGTTTTCCCATTCAGGATTTTTCACACCTAAGCGGTAAAAACAAGCTGGAATAATATGCGAATAATACGCAAAATCTTCGGCAGTCATGCGTTGCTCTAGTTCGACCACATTTTCAGCGCCAAGGTATTGCTGTGCCAACGCTTTGGCTTCTGATGTTGCCAGGTCGTCATTTACCAGGAACGGATATCCGTGATCGATAAATACATCGCAGGAAGCCCCCATACCCTCAGCCATTCCTTTGGCGATAGCGGTAATTTTCTCATGCGCGAGAGCCCTCCAGGTTTCGTCGAAAGTGCGAAAAGTACCATCAATTTTTACTTCTGCCGGGATAATATTGGTGCGTCCGTCGGCAATTACACGCCCGAAAGAGAGAACTGTAGGAATTCCGGGTGAGGCCGATCGGCTTACTACCTGCTGAAGTGCAACAATTATGTGCGAAGCAATTAAAACCGGGTCAATGTTCAGATCAGGCGTGGCGGAATGACCACCCCTGCCTTTTACAGTTAAATAAATCTCATCTGTTGAGGCCATGTACCGACCTGATTTGAAACCAACTTTCCCGGCTTCAAGTGTAGGCAAAACATGCTGTCCAAATATGCGTTGAGGAACAGGATTCTCCAAAACGCCATCCTTGATCATAGCTAAGGCGCCTCCAGGGAATTTTTCTTCTGAAGGTTGAAAAATCAACCTAATTGTACCCTCGAATTCGTTGCGCAATTCATTCAGGATTTTTGAAGCCCCAAGTAACGAAGCCATATGAACATCGTGTCCACAAGCGTGCATCACGCCGGGGTGCTGCGATTTGTAATCGCAGTTATTCAACTCATTGATGGGTAAAGCATCCATATCGGCACGAAGCGCCAAAGTTGTAGTTTGAGGTTGTTGCCCCTCGATTTTTGCCACAATACCATTTCCACCTACATTTCGTGTGTACTGGATTCCATACCCATCGAGGGTTTTGCAAATGAAATCAGCGGTATTAAATTCTTTTTCCGATAATTCGGGATGGGTGTGAAGATGCCTGCGGATCAGGATAATACCGGGGGCAAATTCCGCTGCCAGGGATTTTATTTTTTCACTTTGTGGATTGTTCATAATAATTGGTGCATTTTGTTGTTTGCGATGTGCTTAGTGCATTATGCATTGCGCTTAGGTTTTTCCCATCTTTATTATTCCCGCTTTGTTCTTCCTAAGCCCTAAACCCCAACCCCTAAATCCTTCTTTAAGAGAACGACTGCATTTCACAAAGTTTTTTATAAATTCCTTCTGTTGCGATCAATTCCTGGTGGCTGCCGCGTTGTACAATCTGACCTGCATTCAATACAATAATTTCGTCGGCATGTTGTATGGTTGAAAGCCTGTGGGCAATAACCACTGAGGTACGGTTTTCCATTAGTTTCACCAATGCATCCTGCACAAGGCGTTCACTTTCGGTATCCAGGGCTGAGGTTGCTTCGTCGAGAATAAGCACTGGCGGGTTCTTCAGTACGGCCCTGGCTATGCTTATCCTTTGCCGCTGACCGCCAGAAAGTTTCAGCCCTCGATCACCGATATTAGTATCATAGCCTTTGTCCAGTTTCTCAATAAATTCGTGTGCATTGGCCACTTTAGCGGCCGAGACAACTTTTTCCATGGTAACATTCTTCATACCGAATGAAATGTTATCGTAAACGGAACCGTTAAAAAGAATGGTTTCCTGGTTTACTATACCCATCAATCCCCGAACATCAGCAATGGCAATATCCCGCACATCATTACCGTCAATCAGCAATTGTCCGCCGGTAATATCATAAAAACGGGGCAGCAGGTCAACCATGGTTGATTTGCCGCCACCCGAAGGCCCGACCAGAGCGATCGTTTTTCCCTTTGGCACAACAAGATTGATACCGGTTAATACCGGTTCGGTATTGTATTTAAACGACACATTCCGGTATTCAATGCTATGTTCCAGGTCACCGAGATGGATTGGATCAGGTTTTTCAACTATAACTTCTTCGGCTTTGAGGATATAATCGATACGATCGAGGGAAGAAGCGCCTTTCTGAATATAGGCTGCTGCCTGTGAAATATCTTTTGCCGGGGGCAGTATCTGTGAAAAAACACCCAGATAGACAATGAAAAGCGTGGCATCAAGTGAATTATCGTGTGCGAGAATCAAACCTCCGCCATACCATAAAATGATTGCCGTAACCATAATTCCTAAAAACTCACTCAGGGGCGATGCCAGGTCGCGTTTACGGATCATGCGCGTAGCAACTTTGGCATATTCACTGTTGGATTTAACGAAATTATTGTAACTGAAATCGATAGCATTGAAGGCTTTTATTATCCTGAGACCCGAAATTGTTTCCTCGATCAGCGAAACCAGGCTTCCCATCTTATTTTGAACTTTATCGGAAGTGCGACGCAGCGACCTGCCAATCCTTCCAATAATGAATCCTGATATCGGCAACACTATCAATACAAAAACCGTAAGTTGCGGACTTAGTATGAAAAGGAAAACCAGGTAGGCCAATAACGTAATCGGCTGACGGAAGATAATCTCTATCATTTGCAATATCGACCATTCCACTTCCTGCACATCGCCGGTAATACGCGAAATAATATCACCTTTCCGCTGTTCGTTAAAATACGACAACGGAAGGATTAAAGCTTTGTGATATATAGCGTTACGCAGATCTTTTACAACACCGTTACGTAAAACCGCAATAAAAAACATCGCGCCATAGCGGAAAAGATTTTTCAAAAAATACAGTCCGACAAGGAGTGCACAAATATAACCCAGTACCTGGAGCTCACCATACTGCGTAATGAGCCCACTTACATAGAAATTCAGGTTCTGCATAATTGAATCCTGGGTAAACACCAGTGGTGGTGCCGAAGTCACCGGCTTCGACATTTTAAAAAGTATTTGCAAGATGGGTATTAGGGCTGCAAATGAAACTATTGAAAACAGGATGACAATTATATTGAAGATAATATTGATCAGAGCATAAACCCAGTAAGGTTTAGCGTAAATCATTAGTTTTAGGAATTTTCTCACTAATCAAATATTTTATTTTTAAACAAGCCGGTTCAATTGCGGATATTGCGCAAAATTAACATTAAATGAGTTTCATGGGCAAATATTCCGTGCGATACTCATAGTGTAAAAATAACATTTTATTTAAAAATCAGTACCTTTGCCGTATGGAAACAACACGCCAACATAAAATAGCCCGACTGCTACAGAAGGATATGGGAGAAATATTCCAGGCCATGGGCCGCGATAACTATCCGGGAAATATGATTACCGTTACCAAGGTTCACATTTCGCCCGATCTTTTCCTGGCCAAGGTTTATCTCAGCCTTTTCGGGAAAACGGATAAACAGGAGCTACTTGCACTGATTAAAGAACATAAGAAAGAAATCAGGCTAAAGTTGGGCAACCGGATTCACAACCAGGTTCGCTCCATCCCGGAACTCGATTTTTTAATTGACGATTCGCTCGATTATATTGAAAATATTGACAATCTGCTGAAAAAGAGCTAGAAATCGGATGTCGGATGTCAGATGTCGGATGTCAGGAGGAAGAATACGATAGTACGCTCTATTTATACCCATTCACTTCTCGCCCATCGCCTTTCGCCCTTCGCCCCATCTTATCGTTAATTATTACTTTAAATATCATTAAACACATATGCAATACGATCCCATCAAACGTTCGCTAGGCAGCGTCTTCAACAGTACCCCGTTTTTAAGAAAAGTATTTTATCGTTTGCTGGATTTGCTTTTGCTTCGCTCGTGGCATATACGCCGCGAAGTGAAAAAATGGGCGGCCACAGCGCCAAAAGATGCTTCGATATTGGATGCAGGTTCAGGATTCGGGCAATACGATTTTTATATGTCATCACGCAACCCCACTTGGAAAATCAGGGGTGTGGATGTTAAAGAAGAGCAAATTGCTGATTGCAACAATTTCTTTAAACGCATCGGGCGAAAGAATGTGACATTTGCTATCGCTGATCTTACCGCATTTACTGATGCTTCGGCATATAACCTGATCCTTTCGGTTGATGTGATGGAACATATACTCGAGGATGTTGCGGTATTCCGCAATTTCTATGCTTCGCTTCAGCCCGGAGGAATGGTTTTGATATCGACGCCTTCGGACCAGGGCGGAAGCGATGTGCACGACCATGAAGAGGAATCTTTTATCGAAGAACATGTGCGCGACGGATACAATATCCACGAAATCCAGGAAAAGCTAAAACTGGCAGGATTCAGCCGTACCGAAGCCCGCTATCAATACGGGAAACCAGGACAGATCAGTTGGCGCCTTTCGATGAAATATCCTATTCTTGCTTTAGGGAAAACCAAACTTTTCTTTATTTTGCTACCTTTCTACTACATTATCACATTCCCTGTTTGCCTGGTGTTAAACTACATTGATGCCACATCTGTTCACAAAACAGGAACAGGACTGGTGGTAAAAGCATGGAAATAATTTCAAAAACATCCTTATAATGAAACATTTAGCATTAATACTTATTAGTCTGGCAGTCGCTTTATCAACTGTTTCAGCTCAGAATAAAAAGGAACAGTCAACTCTCAAAAAAGAACTTTCAATGCCTAAATTGGTTGTTGGTATTGTGATTGACCAGATGCGGTATGATTACCTGTACCGTTATTACAACCAATATTCGGAGGAAGGTTTTAAACGGCTGATGAACCAGGGGATGAACTTTACATACGCCCAGTACAACTACATTCCAACCTATACCGGGCCAGGTCATTCAAGTATTTATACAGGTACGACACCGTATTACCATGGAATTATTTCTAACGATTGGTACGACAAAACACTCAGGAAATCAGTTTACTGCACCAGCGATTCTACTTTTCAAACCGTTGGAGCTGACAATGCTTCGGGCAAAATGTCGCCAAACAGGCTTTTGGCTTCAACCATTGGGGATGAATTACGCATGTCGGATAATGGGCTTTCGAAAGTTTTTTCAGTTTCAATTAAGGACCGTGCAGCCATTCTTCCCGGCGGACACATGGCCAATGCAGCATACTGGTATGATGCTGCATCAGGTAATTTTGTTACTTCTACCTACTATACAAAAACATTGCCTCAGTGGATAACCAGTTTCAATAAACTGCAGGAACCAGCCAAACTAATGGCAAATGGATGGGATTTATCGTTGCCACTTTCCGACTATATCCGTTCAATGCCTGATAATGGAGCCGGTGAAGCGGATGTTTTTAGCGAAGGCGAAACAAATTTCCCTCATTCGTTCGACAAAGTTCCATTAGCCAAAAGGTTAGACAAAATCAGAACAACGCCTTTCGGGAACGACTTATTGGCTGATTTTGTACTGGAACTTATTAAAAACGAAAAACCAGGTCAGGGTCAATATACTGATATGCTTGCAGTTTCGTTTTCGTCAACTGATTATGTGGGACATGCTTATGGGCCGAACTCCGTTGAAATAATGGACACCTATATTAAACTTGACAAACAGATTGCCCGTTTGATCGAAACGCTCGACAACAGCATCGGTAAAGGGAATTATCTTCTTTTTCTTACCGCCGATCATGCTGTTCGGCCTAATAGTGACTACCTGAAGGAAAATCACATGTCATATGGAAATATGGATAGCAAAATGGTGGAAGATTCGCTCAAGTCATACTGCAACCGGTATTTTGGATACAGCGATATTATCGAAACGGTTGAGGACAACCAGGTTTATTTTAACCATCAGTCCATTCAAAACAGGAAAACCGATTTACATTTACTGAACACCGTTTTAATCAGTTACCTGAGAAATACATTTCCACAAATGAACTCGATCTCGTCGAAAGAGGATTTCAATTCAAAAATGCCAACCCGTACTATGAGCACGTTTGCATTGAACGGGTTTAATCCTTACCGTTCGGGAGATCTGGTGTTTGATCTCGCAATCGGTTATCTCACCGGCAACTATAACGAAGGAACTTCGCATGGTTCTTCTTATGATTACGATACCCATGTCCCCTTGATTTTTTATGGCTGGAAGATCAAACCAGGCGAATCAAATGCAGAAGTGTTTGTTGAAGATATAGCTCCGACTATTACAAACCTGATCCACATTCAGGAACCAAACGGAACAATCGGTGTACCGATTATAAATCCGGTAAAATAACAGTCAAAACTAGCTGAAACGGGATAATTTCCACTTTTATAAAGACCCAAATCTCAAATTCCAAGGTTCAAATTCCAAGGAGATAGTATTGAAGATATTGGTACTTGGATTTTGGTGCTTGGATTTGGTGCTTGAATTTTGGTGCTTGAATTTTAATATTACCAGGATTTATCCCATTCACAGTATAATACAGTATTTTTGCCTTACAAAAAAATACGCCCATTTTGAATCTCCCCTTTTTCATAGCACGACGCTACCTGATTTCGAAGAAATCGCACAATATCATCAACCTGATTTCGGGGATTTCGATGGTTGGTGTAGCTGTTGGAACGGCAGCATTAATTATTGTACTGAGTGTTTTCAATGGATTCGAATCGGTTGTAGTGTCTCTTTTTTCCGTTTTCGATCCGGATATCAAAATAACAGTTGTCGAAGGAAAAACTTTTCATCAAAATGAAATTGACGCCGACAAGATCCGCGCCATTCCTGGTGTTATTAAATATACCGAGGTAGTTGAAGAAAATGCGCTTCTTTACTATAAAAAGCAACAATTCCTGGCCACTATAAAAGGAGTTGATTCGCTTTACCAGGTCAATAGCCCGATCAGCGACTCGTTGCTGGTAACCGGCGAGATGATGCTTCAAAAAGATAGCCTTGATTTTGCCATCCCGGGTTATGGAATTGCGTATTTCCTCAACCTCGACATGAAAGCACCCGATAACCTGATTTCGGTTTATATTCCAAAACGTAAAGGAAGCATTACAGGATTACCACAGGAATCGTTCAGGAGCGAATTTATCAGGCCAATAGCTATATTTTCCGTTCAACAGGATTTTGACGACAAATATATGCTTGTGCCCTTGCGCTTTGCACGGCGGCTACTTGATTATACCGATGAAGTTACAGGAATTGAAATCAGGCTCGCTAAAGGCGCTGATGCGGGAAATATTCAGAAACAAATTGCTTCCATTGCAGGGCCAAAGTTCAGGATACAGAACCGATTCCAGCAACAGGAAGTACTTTACAAAATCATGAAATCGGAAAAATGGGCTGTTTTCCTGATACTTACGTTTATCCTTATTGTTGCCTCGTTCAACGTAATCGGATCGCTTACCATGCTGATCCTCGACAAGCGGAAAGACATCGGAATTCTACGCAGCCTGGGTGCGAAGGATGCAACCATTAAGCAGATATTCTTCATCGAAGGTTTATTGATTTCACTTTCAGGCGCTTTTACCGGGCTTCTGCTTGGATTTTTGGTTTGTGTTGTGCAGGAGAAATTCGGACTAATAAAATTGCAGGGTGACGGCTCCTTTATTATCAGTGCATACCCTGTTAAAATGATTGCCATAGATTTTCTTTATGTTTTTTTTACTATTGTTCTGATCGGGACAGCGGCTGCCTGGCTGCCTGTGAAACGGATTGCTGTGATGCTCAGGAAAGAGGTTTAATTCTATCCGGTTTTCAAATTCAGCACTTGCATCTATTCTATCAGAGATAAATCTGAACTTTCACTTGAATTTGCTATAAAAACAATCATCCCGAAGTTTCTCACTGCCATGTAAAATAACAGATCTTACTTCAGGATGATTGCATTGGATGGTTCCGGAATGTGCGTATTATTATTCCTTTATGTTTTAACTATTTCCGCTCAAGCAGTTTGAAGAACTGATCCAACTGAGGTAAAATTACGATACGGGTTCTACGGTTGGCAGCTTTACCCTCGGTTGTAGTATTATCAGCAACAGGCAGGTATTCGCTACGGCCCGCTGCAATCATTTTTGCAGGATCAAGACCATATTGCTTCTGGAGCAAACGAACGATTGTAGTCGAACGTTTTACACTTAAGTCCCAGTTATCAAGCAGATCACCTTTTTTAAAGGGCACATTATCGGTATGACCTTCAACCATAAATTCCATATTAGGTTGATTTGCCAATACTTTGGCGACTTTGCCGAGGACTTCCTTGGCTCTGTCTGTTACATCATAACTTCCGCTTTTAAACAATAGTTTATCGGAAATATCAATAAATACAACACCTTTATCTACTTTGATGTTGATATCTTTATCATCAAGATTGCCGATGGCTCCTTTAAGGTTCATTACCAGGGCCATGTTGAGTGAATCTTTTTGAGCTAACGTTTTTTGTAATCCCTGGATGTAAGCATCCTTCATACCGAGATTTTCCATCGATTTCTTTATGCTTTCGGCCTGTGAACCAGAAATCACCGAAAGCGCTTCCAACTGGTTTAATACTACCGTGTTGTTGTCTTTTAGATACGATTGCTCCTTTTTCAAATCTGCAAGTTGATTGTTAAGGTCATCGATCTGCTTCAGGTAATTGACTTTTGCTGTTTCGCAGGCATTTAAATCGTTCTGCTTCTTCGAATACTGGGCATTGAGTTCATCAAAATGGGAAACCTGAGCTTTGTATTTTTTCTGACTAACGCATGATGTTCCCAGCATTAAAACCGCAAGACCCATCACTAATAAGAGTTTTGTTTTCATAAGCAATGTTTTAAAAGTAAAGTTTAATTAAACTGATTCAATAAAAGTACCTGACGCTTGTATATTCTCCGCCAGATCCTTATACATATTTCTACAAGTATAAGCACAGCAAAGGTACTAAAGATTTTCCTTGTACTAAATGATTATACTGATCAGCTATTGTTAAATAGCGTTAATTAATTATCCATTATTTCAAATACCTTGGGCACAAAACAAACTTATGGAATGAACTATGAACTGAATCCTGTTTTCAACCTAAAATAACTTTTTATCCGATTCCATTCATTGCTGCTTTTTGCTTTGAGCAATCAATTTTCCTTATTTCATTCACGTGCTGAATGAATCTTTGCACTGCTCACCAAATCAAGGGATTTATATTTTTAGTCCCGAAGCAAGCAGTATTCGAATACCCGGTTTGGGGATATATGAATAGCTTAAGGTTTCAGGCTAAAAACCGGCACCTTCAAAAAGCACTTATCTTATTGGCATATAGATATATAGTTGTTAATAAATCGTTTAATAACTTATTTCCAGCTTCCTAAAGTTAACTTTTTTTTGTAATAACTTGCACTTAAATTAGTATCAAACTGAAAATTGGCTTCTATCGAATGAAATCCAAGCGAAACACCCATACCCGCCATGAAAGACTAAAGAAGAGCCCGAACCCATCCAGTTAATTAATAGCCGAAGCTAATGAGTTTAAAGGCTTCCGGAATAATCAAGTAAAAGATTAAAACTACCGACATGAAGAAACCTTTATATATCCGAACCTGTCATAAGGCATTAAAATTACTCCTAATTCTTATGCCATATTTCTTTTGTGCAACCGTCTCGGCTGGTTCGTTGTCGCAAAAAGTAGGTTATGAGGCATATATCCAGGCAGATTCTGTAAGAAGAATTTCATCTGCTGTACTTAAGCTAAGTAGCACTAGTTCAAACTTAAATTCAGATTCCCTTCTCAGACCAGACTATACCATTTTTGATTATTTGCTAAACAGGAATTCAGCCCTGAACTTCGTTTCTTATTTTGCACGGCTTGCACCGCCAACAATCAGTTGTCCGGGAAATATTGCATCATCCACTGACCCTGGACTTTGTAAAGCTACAACGAATGGGCTTGCCGCTACTATAAATGATCCGGATGGCGACATAACAACGCTGACCTGGGCAATGAATGGAGCTACATCAGCAGTTTCACCGCTTACAGGAATAAACAATATTCTTGGATCTTTCGATTTCAATAGAGGGGTAACAACAGTTACCTATAAAGTAACTGATACCATAGGTTCATCAGTATCATGCAGTTTTACCGTGACAGTCAGCGATACGGAAAAGCCCCTGATAGTTTGTCCGGCAAATGCAAATATAACAATTCCCAGTTGTGCTCTACTCACTGATACTATTACATTTAGTGCGCTGTCTGTAAGTGACAACTGCGGAATATTAAACTTCAGCAGTAATGCTCCGGTAAAATTTCCCCCGGGCATTACTACTGTATTATGGTCTGTAAACGACATTAACGGGAATTCAAATCAATGCACACAGACCGTAACTGTAACCAACGGCCCGCCAATGCAAATAATAATTATCAGCCAGACGAATGTTACTTGCTCTGGTTCGGCTACTGGATCTGTAACAGTTGAAGGAAACGGAGGCACACTTCCTTATCAGTACAGCATCAATGATGGTGCATTCCAGGCAAATGGTACTTTCAACAACCTAAGTGCCGGCACTTATAATATTATTGTGAAAGATGCCAGCAATTGTACAAGTAGTTTATCAGTAACCATAACCCAGCCGGCTACATTATTGGCTGCTTCCATTACGAGCCAGACAAACGTTTTATGTTCTGGCCAGGCAAACGGAAGCGCAACTGTTTCGGCAACCGGAGGCAACCCACCCTATATATACTCATGGAATACGGCTCCTGTTCAAACCACGGCAACAGCAATCAATCTTACAGCACGAGCCTATACTGTTACTGTGACAGATGCATCGGGTTGCACAAAAACTGCCAGCGTAACGATAACCCAGCCTATACCCATTAGTATTGTAATTACAACGACCAATGTTGCTTGTTTTGGAGATTCTACCGGAACTGCAATCGCCCTGGCAAGCGGCGGCACTCCTCCCTATTCGTATGCCTGGCTTACAGATCCGATTCAGACCACCGCGTCCATATCAAACCTTCCTGCCGACAACTACATACTTGCAGTATCCGACTCACAGGGTTGTTTTAAACCAGCTTTTGTTACCATTTCCCAACCCGACTCTCAATTTACTGCTTCGATCACCAACCAGGTGAATGTGCTTTGCGCCGGGAGCAAAACAGGCTCACTTACAGCAACCGGAATTGGAGGAATTCCCCCATATCAATATAGCCTCAATGGTGGCACATTTCAGGCAAGCGGTATTTTTAACAGTCTTTCGGCCGGAGTATATGCTATTGATGCCCGCGATGCCAATAGCTGTACTGTTAATTTGTCGGCTACTATTACAGAACCAGCTAATCCATTAACGGCTTTAATTACGGGTCAAACCAATGTATTGTGTGCCGGTCAGTCGAATGGAAGCGCAACAGTGACTGCAAGCGGAGGTACCGCACCTTATACGTATTCGTGGAATACAACTCCTGTGCAGACCACCGACACCGCAACCAATCTTACAGCAGGCAATTATACTGTTTCAGTAACCGATGCAGGTGGTTGCCCAATAACTGCCGATGTAACAATCACACAACCTACCCCAGTTATCCTAACCACAGCCAAAACTGATATATTATGTTCAGGTGATTTATCCGGAACAGCTACAGTCCAGGTTGGCGGAGGTACTCCGCCTTACACGTATATCTGGATCACAACTCCCGTTCAATCAACGGCAACTGTTACAAACCTGGCTGCCGGCAATTACGCAGTAACTGTTTTCGATGCCTTAGGTTGTTTTAAATCCGCATCTGTAACCATTAACGAACCTGCTACAAAACTCACAGCATCAATTACGGCTCAAAGCAATATTTTGTGTACCGGTCAGGCAGACGGAAGCGCTACAATAACTGCAAGCGGAGGTACCGCACCTTATATGTATTCCTGGAATACAATTCCCGTTCAAATCACAGCAACTGCTACGAACTTATTATCTGGTACCTATATTGTAACTACTACCGATAACAATGGATGTTTTGATACCGATACAGTGATTATAACTGAACCTGCTTCAGCATTAACAGGTTCAATCACCAGCCAGGTTGATTATGATTGCTTATCGGGCACTAACGGTTCTGTAACAGTTGCAGGCTCCGGTGGAACTCCTGGTTATCAATATAGCTTTGACGGAGGAGCCTTCCAGCCTTTCGGCACTTTCAACAATCTCCCAGTTGGAAATTATACAGTTACTGTCAAGGATACCAATAATTGCCAGGTTACTGTTCCTGTAACAATTATTATTTCCGGATTGGTGCAAGCGGAAAATGATACGATTACAGCAACTGAGGATACCCCGGTGAACGGAAATGTTATGACCAACGATCAATTGATATGCAATCTTCCAATAGTTGTAACTTCAAATACGGTTCCTCTTCATGGTTTCGCAATTGTGAATCCAGATGGCTCGTTTACATATACACCCTCACTGAACTATAATGGCCCGGATTCCTTTACCTATACACTTACTGATAACGTCGGCGGCACTTCAACCGCAACAGTATTTGTACTAATCGGCCCTGTTAACGATTCGCCTGTACTTTTCACGGAATCACTTACCGTAAATTATAACCTGCCAAAAACAGGGAATGTTTTGCTGAATGGCGATTATGATCCTGACAGCACTGCATTGATAGTAAATACAACTCCAATCCTGGACCCTGTTAACGGCACTTTCGTTATTGCGGCCGATGGTAGTTTTACCTATACGCCTGTCCTGAATTATATAGGTACCGATATCGTTGTTGTAAACCTCTGTGATATGGGTACTCCACTGCCGGCATTGTGTGGAAATGACACCATTTTTATCACCGTACTTCCGCCCAATCAGCCTCCTCTAACAAATAGTGAGACTCTGAGCGTTTGCAACGACGCTCCCTTTATAGGCACTTTATTAAATGGTGGCACTGTATTTAACGGAGAAACCGATCCTGAAAATAATCTGCCAATAACTGTAAGGAATATTCTGGTTCAAAGCCCTGCACATGGTGTATTTTCAATTACCGACACAGTTTCAGGAACCTTCAATTATACACCAGCCATTGCATACAGCGGACCTGATTTTGCTATCGTTAGTATCTGTGATTCAGGGATACCGGTTGAATGCAGCAACGATACTATTTATTTTGAGGTCTTTACTCCCATCATTGCCAATGCAGGGATCAGCCAGACACTGTATAATTCCGCTGTTGCGTCCCTGGTTGGAAATTCACCGGAACCAGGTACTGGCAGTTGGGCGTTCGTTTCAGGTCCAAATATTCCGACGGTCTTTCCGTCAACCGGAAATGTTGCCATTGCATCCGGTATGATTTCAAGCCCGATACCTTATGTTTTCAGTTATTCGATAACAATCGGCAGTTGTGTATCGGTAGATACCATGAGTGTAACCACATATAATTTAGTTGCAGTTGCCGACTATGATACAACACTTGTTAATTCACCTGTAACAATACAGGTGCTGGCAAATGATATTAATCCCGATAGTGTTCAATTAACTGTGGGTATTTGTGGATTTCCGGCACACGGAATTGTAAGTGTGAACTCAAATAACACCATCACTTATTCACCATATTCTGATTATGAAGGGGAGGATGAATTCTGTTATAAAATATGTGTTGACGCCCAGTCCCTGCTTTGTGTTGACAACATGGTTTATATTCACGTGAAACAACCCAGCCTTAACGACCTGTATGTCTATAATGGCATCTCGCCCAACAGCGACGGATTCAATGATGTATGGAAAATCAAGGGTATAGAAAAATATCCTGATAATACAGTACTTATTTTTAATCGCTGGGGTGATAAATTGCGCGAATTTGAAGGTTACAATAACACTTCGCGTTCGTGGGACGGAAAGAATGAAAAAGGTCAGGTAATGCCCGACGGAACTTATTTCTATACTCTGGATGTAAAAAATGTTGGAGTGCTGAAGGGTTGGATATACCTCCGGGGTCAGAAATAGGTAAGCTTGTAACACATGATGCATAATATTATCTTCAGAATCATGATAAAATACAGGATAAAGCATATATGAAAATACAACCTGAAATCATGACTGAACAATTACAATGAAAAGCAAGCAATTCATCCGCCCGGCTGGTTGGGCATCTGAAATTTATTAAACTATTGCACCGATGAAAAAATTAATCCTCATAATCGTTTTGTTTACAGGTCTTTCTGGCTTTGCGCAACAGGACGTGCTCTTTAGCCAGTATATGTTCAATAAACTAACTGTTAATCCCGGATATGCCGGAAGCCGTGAAGTGTTCAGCGCCGATATGGTTTACCGCTATCAATGGGCAGGCACTGATGGTGCCCCTAAAACCTTTTCGCTGAGCATGCATGCCCCGTTACATAATAAACATATTGCTATAGGTGGTTATATGTATAATGACCAGATAGGGCCGGTAGTTGACCAGGGCGCACTTCTTACCTATGCATACCGGGTTAATCTGCCGACAGGGAAATTATCATTTGGTTTGCAGGCTGGTGTTAAATATTATACTATCAACTGGGATATGATACATGTCGAAGATCCTGATTTTTCATTCCAGGGAGATCAGAAGAATAAAATAACACCGGATGCCAACTTTGGAATTTATTATTACTCAAGCCGTATGTTTGCAGGAATTTCATCAAAGCAACTTTTACAGAATGAGTATGGAATAGTTTCAATTGGTGGCAAAAGAACTTATTCAAAACTGCTTCGGCATTTTTATGGTATGGCCGGAGTTGCAATTCCTGTTTCGGACAAGGTCATCTTCAGGCCATCAGTCCTTGTTAAATATGTAAAAGATGCACCATGGCAATTGGATCTGAATGCAAGTTTCCTGATCAATGACTTACTTTGGCTTGGTATGACATACCGTACCGATGGCGACCTTGTATTTTTATCTGAATTAAATATTGGCAGGAAATATCGTCTTGGATATTCCTACGATATGAATATTAAAGATAGGATTCATTACAACTCAGGATCTCATGAAATTCGGCTTGGCCTGGATCTGGATCCCCCGAAAAACAGGATACTCACACCGAGATATTTTTAGTAATTTATTTTTCAAGCAACTAATGACCCGAGTATGAACAAACAATTTTTAGTCTTACTCATAACTTTTACCTTCTCAGGTATAGTGGCTCAGGCTCAGATAAACCAGGCCGATAAACTATATAAAAATTACAGCTATTCTTTGGCTATACCCTTGTATCTGAAAATTGCACAAAAACCCGGTGATCCTGATCGCAATTATGCTATACAAAAACTGGCAGATTGTTACCGTCTGACAAACGACCAACTTGATGCTAAAGCCTGGTATTCAAGGGCTGTTAAACTTCCGGAATGTGAAAACATAAGTTGGTTTTATTACGGGGAAGCACTTGAATGTGCCGGGGAATATGACCTTGCCAAGGACGCTTTCGAAAAATACGATTACCTCAACCCTAACGATCCGCGCGGAAAAACGTATGCAAAATTTTGTTCAGAAGTGCCAGAATTAATTGAAAAGCCTGCAAACTTTGAAATTAAACATTTCAACTCACTCAACTCTGAACAGTCCGATTTTGGTCCCGCTTTTTATGGCGATGGGATCGTTTTTGTTTCCGACAGGCTTCATAATTTTATAGATAGCAAAAAATACGATGGGACTAACGCCGCCTCCCTTAACCTTTATTTCTCAACTCCCAAATACCTGGATGAGTTTTTCCAGGATATGAACGAACCTAAATCTTTTAGCGGTAAGTTTAACCAGGACTACCCTGATGGGCCGGCATTCTTTGCACACCACGACAGCCTGATATATTTCACCCGCACGGAAAATGGAAAAGAGGGAAAAGACTCCGATAACTTCAGGACTGTCAGACTTAAAATATTTTATTCGAATTTTAAAGGATCAAGGCCAAAAACCGAACCCTTCTTCCTGAATTCCGACGATTATTCCGTCGGCCATCCGGTACTTTCTCCTGAAGGCGATACAATCTATTTTGTAGCGGATATGCCCGGCGGAATGGGCGGTACGGATATATACAGTTGCGTATGGAAGGATGGGCAATGGGAACAACCTGTAAACCTTGGCGCTTCAGTGAATTCTTTTAGCAACGAAATGTTCCCATCTATCAATGGCAATCAGCTCTATTTTGCTTCGAATGGTTTTGCAGGCTTTGGTGGACTTGATATCTTCAGATCAACACTCATAAACGGTAAATGGTCTGAATCTGAGAACCTGGGGCTTCCGATCAACTCATCTTTTGATGATTTCGCAATGGTGCTCGACGCCCGCGGTAAAAAAGGGTTCTTTTGCTCCAACCGACCCGGGGGCATGGGAAGCGATGATATTTATGCCTGCAAACGGATTGACAACAAGGTCAAAACAAAGCTAAAGCCTGCATCTGAACTGCTTGTCGCGCAAACGCAGGATTCATCACCCGTCATGGTAACAGGTTTTGTAAAAGACAAACAAACATTGAAGCCATTACCCGGAACTACCGTTTTTCTGCTTAACACGCAAACCGGTAAAGCCAAAGTTTTGAAAACCGATTCCAACGGACAGTATAAATCTACTGCAAGTAAAGGCATTCTTTATGTTGTAAAAGGCATGGAAAATACCTATTTATCGGATTGTATGAATTTTACATTCAAGACTTCCGATACAGTTCGTGCATTTTCAACACCCCGTGATTTGCTCCTCGATCACCTCGAAGTGAACAAGATAATACGTGTTGGAAACATGGATTATCCGATCGAAACCATATATTATGATTTCAACAAATGGTTTATCCGGCCCGACGCGGAAAAAGAACTCGACAAACTTGTTCAGGTAATGAAAGAACATCCTGTTACCGTTGAAGTCGGTTCGCATACCGATAGCCAGGGAAGCAAGGCATATAATAATGATCTGTCTCAGAAACGGGCCGAATCAGCTGTACGCTATATTCTGCTCCAGGGAATTGATGCTTCCCGCATCACAGCCAAAGGATATGGCGAATCGCAATTAACGAATAACTGCACAGATGGCGTGCCCTGTTCAGCAAGCGAACACCAGGCTAACCGGCGTACTGAATTTAAAATTACGGGCTTTACAAAATCTGAGATCAGCTCAGAATATGATATGAGCAAATTTGAACGCAATGAAGAAATACCAGTTTATCTTCTCGACCGTGATTTCTTTATTGATTGCTTGCAGGATAGACGAATGACAAAATCCTCAGCAACTACTGATCTAAAAAAAGTGTCAGTTCCTATTGAGAAAAAAGTTCCTGCCGAAGTAAAAACAACGGTAAAAGAAGCCAAAACAGTTACAGAACAAATACAAGCTAAGGAACCAAAACCGGTTAACGTTGAAAAAGCTGTAAAAACCGAAAATCCTGTAATAAAAAAAGAAACAGGTAATGTTGAAAAACAGGTAAAAACAGAAAAACCAGTTCTTAAAGAAGAACCGGTTGTGGTTAAAAAACCTGCTGAAGAAGCCGCGCCGGTCAAAGAACCTTCAACTGCTAGCCCGGGGTCAGTTTCCTACAGGGTTCAGATATTAGCCCTTAGCAGGGAAAAGTTGCTTACTGATTCTGAATTCGAGGATATGGAAGATGTACAAATGTATATCCAGGCTGGATTGTATAAATACACCACAGGGATTTTTAAAACCCATGAGGAAGCTATCAAATACCGCAGCAAAATGGTTCAGGAAGGTTATTATGATGCATTTGTAGTAACTTTTGTTAATGGGAAACGAATCTATATAAGCCCTTCATTTTAATTTCTTCCGTTTATAGCAAGAGCCTTGATTATCAGGCGATAAAAATAAGTCCGGGTGTACTCTTGAATTACACCCGGACTTATTTCAAACACATATAAAGTTATTGCCTGGGTAAATCAGGCTAACATTTTCGGAATGCAAATTATTTTTTTTACACTTTGCTTTCCATCAATTGTTTTACAAGTTTCGGGACCCCGGTACCGGCCAACTCGCGAAATACCGTGAGGTTTTCCACTCCCTGAAGCATTTCTGCATGAGGGTCAATAAGGTAAACCGGCGTTCCTCTCCTAACATGATATACAAGTCCGGCGGCTGGATACACGTTGAGTGAAGTGCCTATCACAATAAATATATCCGCTTCTGCTGAAAGTTCCATGGCCGGTTCAATCATTGGCACAGCTTCACCAAACCAAACGATATGTGGCCGTAACTGCGACCCTTTTTCACACAAATCGCCCTTTTTCAATTCCCATCCATTCAGGGTATATACCAGGTTTTCATCCAAGGTACTCCGCACTTTTTTAAGTTCGCCATGCAGGTGCAGAACACGGGTTGAGCCGGCCTGCTCGTGAAGATCATCCACATTTTGAGTGATGATCTGAACATCATACTTCTGCTCAAGTTCTACCAATGATAAATGCCCGGCATTGGGTTTTACCTCGTACAACTGCTTTCGACGTTGATTGTAAAAATCAATTACAAGTGCCTGGTTGCGTTGCCAGGCTTCGAATGTGGCAACATCTTCAACCCGGTATTCTTCCCATAATCCATTCGAGTCGCGGAATGTGCGAATTCCGCTCTCGGCACTTATTCCTGCTCCGGTAAGGACTACTATTTTTTTCATTAAAGTATGTTTTTTTATTGATCTATTCTCTTTGATTTAAGAATAAGGATCAACGATTTTTGAAGTACGATTTTCTAAACAGCAGGATAATTCCAAAATCTCAAATAGGTATTCCTTGTTCAATATTCAACTTTAGTATTCTCTTTGATTTAAGAACAAGGATCAACGATTTTTGAAGTACGATTTTCTAAACAGCAGGATACTTCCAAAATCTCAAATCGGTATTCCTTGTTCAATATTCAACTTTAGTATTCTCTTTGATTTAAGAACAAGGATCAACGATTTTTGAAGTACGATTTTCTAAACAGCAGGATAATTCCAAAATCTCAAATCGGTATTCCTTGTTCAATATTCAACTTTAGTATTCTCTTTGATTTAAGGACAAGGATCAACGATTTTTGAAGTACGATTTTCTATACAGCAGGATACTTCCAAAACCTCAAATCGGTATTCCTTGTTCAATATTCAATTTTAGAATTCTCCTTGACTCAATTTTTCATGATAAAAAAAACACTCCCCACGAATGAAGAGTGCTTCAAATTTACTACAAAATCAGTTTTAGTCCTAGAAAATATGCATATCATCAAGAACATTCATCACACCCAGAACAGATGCGGATGAATCTTCCAGTAATTTTTTCTCAGCTGCATCAAGTTTCAGTTCAATAATTTCTTCGATTCCTTTCGCACCCAAACGAACGGGTACGCCAAGAAAAACATCTTTCAATCCATATTCGCCGTTCAGCTTGGTACAAACAGGGAAAATACGTTTCTGATCTTTCACAATTGCTTCAACCATCTGGGCGGCAGCTGCGCCAGGAGCATACCATGCAGAGGTTCCCAGCAGGTTAACTATTTCACCTCCGCCTTTACGTGTACGATCAACAATTTTATCAATATCTTCCGGGCTAAGCAGTTCTGTGATAGGAATTCCGCCCACGGAAGTGTAGCGTGGCAAAGGGACCATAGTGTCACCATGACCTCCTAATAACATCGACTGAACATCATTGGGCGATACGTCCAATTTTTCGGCAATAAAACTACGGAAACGGCCAGTATCCAGAATACCTGCCATACCAAAAACCGTTCGTTCGTCTTTCTGTGCAGTCTTGTAGGCACAATAAGTCATCACATCCAGCGGGTTTGAAACAATAATAATGATAGCTTCCGGCGAATACCTGATAACTTTTTCAGTAACATCTTTAACGATCAGTGCATTGGTTTTGATTAAATCGTCGCGGCTCATGCCTGGTTTGCGCGGCAACCCCGAAGTAATAACCACTACACCCGAATCTTTGGTTTTCAGGTAATCGTTCGTACTTCCACTTACACGGGTGTTAAAGTTATTGATTGACGAAGTCTGCCAGATGTCAAGGGCTTTGCCTTCAGCCATTCCTTCTTTAATATCAACCAATACTACTTCGCGTGTAATATCTTTGTGAGCAATAACATTAGCCACAGTGGCGCCCACATTTCCAGCTCCGATAACAGTTATCTTTTTCATGATTTAAAATTTTATTAATGAAAGTTTGAAAGCCTGCCTTATGCAGGCCAGGAATATTAGCTGATTTGGAAATCTATCTTTCTTAGGGTAATAAATTCCCAATCGATATTAGGTCATGGTTTATTTTTTTGTTTAATTTTAATATTCAACGACAGCTAAATTAACAAACATTTACATTGTTAGATGTTTCAAGGAAAAATATTTTAAAAATGATTTTTCCCCTGGTTAACTAACAGAGCAACACCAACTTATTCAATGTTATTTTTTTCTCTCAACTCGTTTGCCTGGGCATCAATTACAGCAATGGCCGTCATATTTACTATTTCGTTCACACTGGAACCCATTTGCAGAACGTGAATGGATTTGTCGAGGCCCATCAGGATAGGTCCAATTGCTTCGGCTTCGGCTATTTCCTGTATCAGTTTGTATGCAATATTGCTTGCTGTCAGGTAAGGGAATATAAGCGTATTGGCAGGCGCGCCAACTAATTTACTGAAAGGGAAATGTTCAGCGAGCATTTCATTATTAATGGCAAAGTTAGCCTGCATATCGCCGTCAACAATCAATTCGGGATGGTCGCGGTGCAATATAGCTACCGCATCCTTCACTTTAAGCGGTATTTCTCCTTTAGTCGATCCGAAGTTAGAGTAGGATAGCATGGCAATTCGGGGTTCAATATTAAATGCCTTAACAGCTTCAGCGGTTTGAAGGGCAATTTCGACAAGTGTTTCCGAAGATGGATTCATATTTATGGTAGTATCTGCAAAAAAGATCGGACCTTTCTTGGTGAGCATAATATACATGGCAGTTATCACATTGGAATTTTTTTTCTTTCCGATAATACGCAGAGCCGGGCGGATGGTTTCAGCATAACTGGTAGTTAAACCTGATATCACAGCATCGGCGTATCCGTTTTCGACCATACTTGGGGCAAAAAAGTTGCGATTACTCATAAAATCGAGTGCAAGTTGCGCATTTACTCCTTTGCGTTGCTGTTTTTTATAATATTGATCGGCAAAAGTCTTGCACATTTCAAACTGTTCTTTTTGACTGGGATCAATTATTTCAACACCAGGCAGTTCAAGATCATATTGCTTGATTAGCTGTGTAATGATGGTTTTATTTCCTAAAAGAATAGGGAACGCAATTCCTTCATCGAGTACAATTTCGGCAGCTTTCAGCACTTTATAATTTTCAGCCTCAGCAAAAATAACCCTTTTGGGATTGGATTGTGCACGTGCTTTAATCTGTCGCATTAACGGATCGGAAAGGCCCAGGCGCTTGCTGAGTTCGGATTTATATACTGCCCAATCGGTAATAGGTTTACGTGCAACACCTGTTTCCATGGCCGCTTTTGCAACCGCGGTTGCGACAAAAAGTATTAATCGGGGATCGCTGGGTTTAGGAATAATGTACTCACTTCCGAACTTCAGGTTACGGATGTTGTAGGCAATATTCACTTCCTCCGGAACCGGCAATTTAGCCAAGTCAGCAAGTGCATAGGCGGCTGCCAATTTCATTTCTTCGTTAATAGCTCGTGCTCTTACATCCAGGGCACCGCGAAATACATACGGGAAACCAAGCACATTATTTACCTGGTTAGGGAAATCGCTGCGACCTGTTCCCATTATGATATCCGGACGGGCTGCAGTGGCTTCAGGGTATGATATTTCAGGAACCGGATTGGCAAGAGCAAAGACAATCGGGTTGGATGCCATTTTCATCAGGTATTCCGGTTTTACTGCACCGGCAACCGATAAGCCCAGAAACATATCGGCTCCATCCATTGCTTGTTCCAGAGTATCAATATCACGATCGGTAACAAATTCTGCTTTATATTTATTCAGATCGGTGCGTTTTCGGTTGAGCACGCCTTTGCTATCAAGCATTATGATATTTTCTCTAAGCACTCCTAACTTAATATAAAGCCTTGTGCACGAAATAGCAGCAGCACCGGCACCGCTGACAACAATCTTCAGTTCTTCAATTTTCTTGCCATTTATCACAAGGGCATTCAACAGACCTGCTGATGTAATTATGGCTGTGCCATGCTGATCGTCGTGCATTACCGGTATGTCAAGTTCAGCTTTCAGACGTTCTTCAATCTCAAAACATTCAGGTGCTTTGATATCTTCGAGGTTAATGCCACCGAATGTTGGTGAAATGGCTTTTGCAACAGCCACAAACTTATCAATATCCTTTTCATTTACTTCGATATCGAAAACATCAATATCAGCAAAAATCTTAAAAAGCAAACCCTTGCCTTCCATAACAGGTTTTCCGGCTTCGGCACCAATATCGCCCAGGCCCAAAACAGCAGTTCCGTTTGAAATAACTGCTACCAGGTTGCCTTTAGCTGTGTATTTATATACGTCTTCAGGGTGCGCCTGAATTTCGAGACAAGGTTCTGCCACTCCAGGTGAATAGGCAAGCGAAAGATCGCGCTGCGTACTATGAGGTTTGGTGGGGACTACTTCAATTTTCCCCGGACGTCCTTCGGAATGGTAAGTAAGGGCATTTTTTCGAATGAGTGTTGTCATGACAAACGTTTGTTAATCATTAAAATAATAAAATATTTTCGTGCTGCAAAGTAACAAACAAAAGTGAAGTTATAATGAAGTTATATTAAAGTATTTTACTCAAAATTATATTATCCGGTGCAATTTGAAATCCTTCTAAATTAGACATGATCGACAAATTTGATGATCCGGCTGCTTCCTCTTGAATGATAGTTAAATAGCAGAAATCAGGGTATCAATCCGGATTTTTTTATTCCTCCTAAATAATTACTTTTGCAACTGGTCAAAGGCATCTTTTGTAAAAATAAAGAGGCCTCCGCAAAAAGTTAGTTATAGTATCCAGATAATCCGATTCCCTGTTCAACTTCGAGTCTGATCAGGCTCATTAGCATTTTCATTTCCCACTTAATACGTTAATTATGTATTCCTTTATCGAAGGCAAAATAGCTGACCTGAATCCTACGACAGCCATACTGGCTTGCCAGGGGATCGGTTATACAATAAATATTTCACTCAACACCTATACCCAGATCAATGGCAAAGAGTCCTGTCGCTTGCATACTCACCTGATTGTACGTGAAGACGCGCTTATACTTTTTGGTTTTGCCGATACAAGCGAGCGACATGTATTTCAGCAGCTTATATCCGTTTCGGGTGTAGGGCCGAATACAGCCAGGCTTATCTTATCGTCGCTCAGCCCAGCCGAAGTATCGGATGCCATTGCACGTGAAAATGTAAAATTGCTTCAATCCATCAAAGGAATTGGCGGAAAATCAGCATTGAGGATTATCATCGATCTGAAAGATAAGATTATGAAAGACTTGCCTGCAGGCGAAAATTTAATCTCCTCGCACAATACCAACAAACATGAAGCGTTATCTGCATTAGTAATGCTAGGCTTTAACAGACCCATTGCCGACAAGGTTCTGGATCAGGTGATTAAAGCCAGCGAAGAAGTACTACCGGTTGATCAATTGATTAAAAATGCGCTGAAAATCCTCTAACCAACGATTTCGGCAGTATTTTATACTATTTACAGTAAACAACTAACCAGCTAACCCTAACCTGTTGGCAATAAAAGATAAAGAATCCAGCGGTTTGAAGAGATATATCCTATACCTATCCAGGCTTTCTTTTTTTACTATACTTATATCTCTGGTCTGGGGTGTAAGTGCCTCACATGGGTTATCTCCCGACGAATTAGAACAGGGTCATTTCTTAGCTTTCCCTGATACAGCACGAACGGATACCACGTTGCGGTTCCCCATACCCGAAAGTCAAAATCCATACGATATCGCTCCATCCGGTGGTTTATACCTGAACAATCCTTCTAACCTGAAGCAGGATGTCATCTATGATCCTAAATACAAGGAATATACTATTACCAATAAAATAGGTTCTCTCGATTACCGGAACCCTGCGTCATTTTCGTTCGACGAATACCTGAAATGGGATACACGCCGTGCTTTGGATAGTTACTGGCAGGAACGCGCCCACACTACTTCGGGAGCAACAAGACTTGGCGTTATCCCACAGCTCCATATCGGCGGCCAACTTTTTGATCGCGTATTTGGAGGGAATACCATCGATATCAGGCCACAGGGAAGTACGGAACTTATTTTCGGGGTGATTTCCAATCGGCGCGACGATCCTTTTATCAGCCAGCGCCTGCGTCGCACTACCAATTTCAATTTCGACATGAAAATCCAGATGAGCGTGCAGGCTAAGATTGGCGATAAAATTGAATTCAATACCAACTATAATACGGAGGCAACTTTTGATTTCGAAAATAAACTGAAACTTAAATACGAAGGCAAGGAAGACGAAATTATCAAACTCATTGAAGCTGGTAATGTTAGCTTGCCTCTCAACAGTACACTTATCACTGGCAGCCAGAGCCTTTTCGGATTGAAAACCCAGCTTCAATTTGGGAAAGCTACGGTAACAACCGTCTTTTCGCAGCAACAGAGCCAGGTACAGAATATCACGGTTCAGGGTGGGGCACAAACGCAGAAATTCTCAACACGGGCACTCGATTATGAAGAAAACAGGCACTTTTTTATAGGGCAATATTTTCGCAATCAGTATGAAGGTGCCCTGGCAACTTTGCCTGTAATTACATCCAATATCAATATTACAAAAATTGAAGTCTGGGTTACCAATATTGGGGCCGCTATCACTGAAAACCGCAATATTGTTGCCTTTCAGGACCTGGGCGAAAGCGTCCCTTATAAAACCGGCATTCATCCGATCTCGCAGCAACGCTATCCCGATAACGCTTCAAACGATCTGTTGCTTCAATTGGATACGGCCCAGGTAAGGGATGTTACATCCAATTATCTTGTTGAGCAAAAAGGATTTGAACAGGGTATTGATTTCGTTAAAATCGAAAGCGCCCGCAAGCTATCAAGCTCAGAGTACATGTACAACAGCCGGCTTGGATTTATTTCGCTCAACACTACAATCAATCCTGATCAAACACTTGCGGTAGCCTATCAATATACCATTATAGGAGATCCTACCAACAAGACTTACCAGGTAGGGGAATTCACTGACCAAAGTATTCCTGTTAAAAGTTGCCTGTTTGTTAAATTGTTGAAAAGTACGGCTGTAAACACCCACGTTCCACTTTGGAACCTGATGATGAAAAACGTTTATAACCTGGGTGCCTACAACATTAATAAGGATGATTTTATACTCAATATTTTATATAGCGGTAACAGCAGTGCCGTTCCAACCGGTTTCTTTTCCGATGACCAGCTCACAGTTTTAAAAGGTGTTCCTCTTATCAAGGTATTCGGATTTGACAATCTCGATCAGCAGCTTAATCCTCCGGCCGACGGTATTTTCGACTTTATCGATAATGCTGCCCGCGAAGGAGGCACTTTGCAATCTTCGAATGGAAGGATATTTTTTCCTGAACTGGAACCTTTTGGCAGTTTCCTGCGCAATAAAATTAACAACAAAGCCTTAGCTGACAAATATTGCTACGATTCGCTTTACTCCATGACCAAAACCGGGGCACAGCAATTCCCCGATAAGAATAAATACCTCATGGAAGGGCAGTACAAATCGGAATCAGGATCGGAAATATCGCTGAATGCCATGAATGTGCCGCAGGGTTCAGTTAAGGTAACGGCAGGCGGGGTTCAGTTGGTCGAAAATTCAGATTATACCGTGGATTATACGCTGGGCCGCGTGAAAATCATCAATGAAGGGGTGCTCAATTCGGGCACTCCGATTAATATACAGCTCGAAAACAACTCTATGTTCAATGTTTTCAGCCAGACCCTGCTGGGAACCCATATTGACTATAAGGTGAACAAGGATTTGTTGCTTGGGGCAACGGCGCTGAACCTTTACGAAAGACCGATCACACAGAAAACCAATTATGGCGATGAGCCTATCTCAAATACCATTTGGGGTGCAAGCCTGAATTACCAGAAAGAGTCAGGGTTTATTACCAAAATGGTTGATAAACTTCCGTTTTACAGCACTAAAACGCCATCGAAACTGCGGGTTGATGCCGAATTTGCACAGTTTATCCCCGGGCATTCCCGCGCGGTTGGTAAAGCAGGAACTTCGTATATCGATGATTTCGAGGGTGCAAAATCTACCATTTCGCTCACTAACATTGCATCCTGGTCTATTGCCAGTACGCCGCAGGGACAAACCACGCTTGATATGTTTCCCGAAGCTGCCCCGGGAACAAAATTGGCTTATGGATTTAACCGGGCCATGATGGCCTGGTATTCTATCGACCCTTCCGTGTTCTATGATAAATCGAATACACGCCGCCCAAAAAATATCAATAATAGTGAGCTTTCAAAAAATTCAACCCGCGTAGTTTACGAAAATGAATTGTTCCCGAACAAAGAAAACCAGTACAACCAGCCGCTGAATATCAATATTTTCAATCTTGCCTATTTCCCTGATGAACGTGGACCTTATAATTATGATGTTGAAGGCAAATCGCCTTTCTCAAAGGGGATTAAGGATGAAACTGGCAAGCTTAAAGATCCCAATACCCGTTGGGGCGGCATTATGCGAAAAATGGAAACATCCGATTTTGAGGCTTCAAATGTTGAATATATTACGTTCTGGCTGATGGACCCATTTTCAGAATCTAAAACGCCATTAGGACAAGAAGGAGGTGAATTGTATTTCAATCTTGGCGATGTATCCGAAGATATTTTACGCGACGGCCGGAAATCATTTGAAAACGGGCTGCCAACCTATGCAATTCCGCCCATGGAAATAACGCCTGATATTGACACAACTATGTGGGGCCGGGTGCCTACCATACAGGCACTTACCCAGTCATTCGACAGCAAGCCCGATTCGCGTCCGTTCCAGGATGTAGGTTACGACGGGTTGCGATCTGAAGACGAACAGGGATTCTTTTATGCAAATTTCCTTCAAAAAATAATCGAAGGGTATGGCGCTTCCTCCAAAGCTTATAACGAGGCTGACGCCGATCCTTCTTCTGATAATTTCCATTCATTTGTTGGCGGCGATTACGACGACGATCCTTCCGGTAAATACAGCAGCATTACTGAAAGGTATAAGCTTTTTAACGGCCCTGATGGGAATTCACCTGTTAACGATGCCAACACCACCAATAGCATTGGGCAACGCAATCCCAATACCGAAGATTTAAACAACGATAATACCCTCAGCGACCAGGAGCGGTACTTTCAGTATGTAGTGCACCTTCGTCCCGGAGAAATGAAAGTAGGCGAGAATTACATCACGGATATGTATGAATCGGGCAAAGAAAATCCTTTTAAACTCGAAAACGGGAAACCCGGCGGTGTAAAATGGTACCAGTTTAAAATTCCGGTGCAACAGCCTGATAAGGTCGTTGGCGGCATACAGGATTTCAAATCGATACGGTTTATGCGCATGTTCTTTAAAGACTGGGATACCGCTGTAGTCTGCCGGTTTGCATCCCTCGAACTGGAACGCGGCGAATGGAGAAAATACTACAACAGCTTGCTTACACCCGGTGAATATATTCCCGATCCCAACCAGGACGGAACTACTTTTGATATTTCGACCCTTAGTATTGAGGAAAACGGAAGCCGGATACCCATTCCATACGTTGTTCCTCCCGGTATCGATCGCGAAATTAATGTTGCTACATCTAATTATCAGCGTTTGAATGAGCAGGCTATGGTATTAAAAGTGTGTAACCTGCTGGATGGCGACGCGCGGGGGGCATACAAAACCACCGACTTCGATTTTCGTGATTACAAGCACCTTCAAATGTATATCCATGCAGAAAAGGCACTCCAGGGGCAGGAACTTAAAGATGGTGACCTGACGGCTTATGTAAGGATAGGTTCCGATTTTACGGCCAATTACTATGAATATGAAATTCCCCTCCAGTTCACACCCTGGGGCACTTCGGCCGCTGATCCGAATGCAATCTGGCCCGAAATTAATAGCATGGATATTGAGTTGGCAAAACTGGTAGAAGTAAAGCAAACTCGCAACAATGAAATGAACCGCCCCGGTTCCACTATCAGCATAACTAACCCGTTCAGCATTCCCGATGGGCCGGATGGCAGGAATAAAATCACTATTGTTGGTTCGCCAAGTATGAGCGACGTAAGGGCTATGATGATTGGCATCCGTAATCCAAAGCGGAATCCCAAAAAGCTTGATAACGACGATGGCCAGGCTAAATGCGCCGAAATATGGGTTAACGAATTACGACTGACTGATTTTAACGAAAAATCAGGCTGGGCGGCTAATGCAAGGGTGGCTACCAACCTTGCTGATCTAGGAAATGTAATGTTATCCGGAGCTTATAGTACGCCAGGATTCGGTAGTATCGAAAAGAAAGTGAATGAAAGGCAGAAAGAAGCCATCAGCCAGTTTGATGTGGCTACTAACCTGGAACTCGGAAAATTCCTGCCTGAGAAATCAGGTATCCGCATACCGATGCATTACGATTATTCGCAAACAGTAAGTAATCCCCAGTATAACCCGCTCGATCCGGATGTTTTATATGCTGCTGAGATCGCAGGAATGAATAAATCTGAAAAAGATTCACTCAAGAGTCTGACCACGGATGTAACAAAGAGGCAGAACCTTAATTTTATGAATGTGCGTAAGGACAGGATTGGTGCAGCTAAAAAAACCCAGCTCTGGGATATCGAAAACTTTGATCTTTCATATGCATACTCCGAAATCAGCCATCATAATATTGACATTGAATCCGACACAAAGAAAACTTACCGGGGAGGATTAGGATATAATTTTTCAGTAAATCCTAAAAACATTAAACCCCTTCAAAAAGTTGTGAAATCAAAATCACTGGCTGTTATTCGTGATTTTAATTTCTTTTATCTCCCCAAGCTGCTTTCGTTCCGTACGGATATGTACCGCGATTACCAGCGCAGGTTGCTTCGTAATAAAAGTGCTGCAGAAATTATAATCGAGCCGTATTATACCAAGCAATGGGATTGGAACCGTATTTACGATATAAAATACGATTTCTCGCAGTCCCTCAAATTTGATTATAGTGCGAATGTAAATGCTTATATTCTCGAGCCTGCCGGAGGATATGAAAAACAAAACAGTAACTACGAGAATTATCGTGATACGGTATGGAACTCTATTAAGAATTTTGGATCAACAAATAGGTTCAACCAGTTAGCTAATATTAATTATTCAGTACCTTTTAATAAAATTCCTATTCTGAATTGGGTAACAACGAATGCCCGTTATGGTGTAAAATACCGGTGGGAAGCTTCACCTTTGTCGCTGCAACAAAGGTTTGGCAACACTATTGAAAACTCACGCGATATCCAGTTAAACGGCGGATTTCGTTTTACGACGCTTTATGACAAAGTCCCGTTCCTTAAAAAAGCGCGACTCGATCTTCAGGCTAAAGGCCGGGCTCAACCCGGTAATTTACCAGACCGGGCTATGGGAAAACCAACCGGCAAAACAAAAGAAGCCGATACCAAACTTGCCGGTACGAAGGCTAAAAATGGCGCTGCCGCCGACAGTCTTGAAAAACCAGGGAAAAATTACCTGAAAATCATTGGTAACTATACATTGGGTGTTTTAATGTCAGTTAAAGATCTTAACTTCACTTATTCCAAATCCAATGGGATCTTGCTGCCGGGCTTTACCCCCGAGCCAGGCCCTTTAGGCAATAACTGGAATATGAATGCACCTGGGTTGGGCTTTATTTTTGGAAGCCAGAAGGACATAAAGAATCTTGCATCCTCTTCAAACTGGCTTTCAACAGACACACTACTCAATAATCCATATATCACAAGGGCAACTGAAAATCTTACCATCCGTTCATCCATTGAGCCGGTGCGGAATTTCAAAATTGATGTAACTGCTGACCGGACGTATTCCTCAACGTATCAGGCTTATTTCAAAGCAAATAGCAGTGGAACGTTTGATGAACCAACTTCGCCACAAGAGCGGGGTAATTTCAGTATGTCGTACTTCATGTGGCCCACTGCGTTCAAAAAAGATTTCGGTGACAATGAAAGCCCTGTTTTTGAGCAAATGCTATCCTACCGGAAAACCATTGCCGAAAGACTACAAAGCGGCAACCCCAACTCTGTCGGATTAGATTCCCTTGGATATCCTAACGGGTACGGGCCCACCCAGCCACAGGTCCTTATGGCATCGTTTTTGGCTGCTTACAGCGGACAAGATCCTAACAAGATAAAATTCAACCCTTTCCCGAAAATCCCTTTCCCTAACTGGCGTGTAACATACAATGCTAACCAGGGAATTGAATTCCTGCGTAAATATTTTCAGTCGTTCAACATTACGCATGCATATCGCTCTTCATACTCGGTTGGAGGTTTTCTTACCGACAGCAAATATGAAGATTTAGGGGGCTTCCCGGCAGCACTTGACAATGCAAGGAATTTCATTCCGGATAAACACATGGATGTAATTTCAATTACCGAGCAGTTCGGGCCATTTATCGGGTTCGATATGACTATGAAAAACAGCCTGCTTGCCAGGTTTGAATACAAAAAAACCAGGAACCTGGCTTTGAGCTTTGCCAACAATCAGCTTACCGAAATGCGAAGCAATGAGCTGGTAATAGGAACAGGTTACAGGTTTAAAAGCGTTCCGTTCAAAGTTAAGTCATTAGCTACCGGGAAAACTGTTACACTCAAAAGCGACCTGAATGTAAAACTCGATTTCTCGATCCGCGATAATAAAACCATCCTGCGCCGGATTGAAGAAAACAACAACCAGATTTCGACTGGAACAAGGCAGATATCAGTGAATTTCTCAGCAGATTATATGGTTAGTCAAAAAATGAATGTAAGGCTTTTTTATGACCAAACTATTAGCAAACCTTATGTATCAGCTCAAATCCCTACTTCGAATACGAATGCAGGCATTTCACTTCGCTTTACACTGGCACAATAAATTTTAGTTTCAGGGTTTCAAGTTTCAGAGTTTCAGGGTTTCAGAGTTTCAAGTTTCAGAGTTTCAGAGTTTTGATTTTGAGATTTTGGACCTTTAACTCTATATCTTTGAACTTGGAACACGGAACCTGGAACCCGGATCTTGGCACTTGGAATTTGGCATTTAGATTTTTTATTCAGAATCATTCTATTTTGAAAATTATTGATTGCAAATTGTTAACATTGATTAATTTTGACACCGAAAAAACCCATAATAATGAATATTCCTGAAAATCTTTATTACACCAACGATCATGAATGGATCAAGGTTGAAGGCAATACCGGAGTAGTAGGTATTACCGATTTTGCACAGCACCAGTTAGGTGACATCGTTTTTGTTGATGTTGCTTCTGTAGGCGAAACTCTGTCAGAAGGTGAAACATTTGGAACCATTGAAGCCGTGAAAACTGTTTCGGATCTATTTATTCCGGTTGGCGCTGAAATAATTGAGTTTAACGATGCACTTAACAATGAGCCTGAACTCATTAACAAAGATCCATATGGAGCAGGATGGATTGTTAAAGTGACAATTGCTGATGCAACAAAGCTTTCAGCACTTCTTAATGCTGAGCAATACAAAGCACTGGTAGAGGCTTAATCATCTTTTGTTAACAAAAGGTTCAAATACACCTTTCGGTTTAATGTAAAAAACACCTGCCATTCAACAGGCTGGTGTTTTTTGCATTTACTGACCTACAGGATAATTATATATTGTAAGCATCATTTTTTACATAAATTATCTTAGTACATTATTTTAAAGAAGTATTTCAAGGAAGCAAATAAAACTTGCCTTAGCTAAAATCGGCTTCAGTTCTCAATATCTGAAAGCATTAAATAACTTTTTGCCCAAAGTAAGCTACAACCGCACAATCAAATGTTAAATCCGGTTTGTAAGTTTACGAATTTGATGCAATTACTTCTCGGGTCTGACATTAATAATATTAAAAGGTTGAATTTGAATTTGAAATTACTATAACTTATCTCCTTGATGTTGTAAAACGTAAGTATCACATACATAATTACATAAATTTTGGAACTCAAGAAATCAAAGAAAGCAGATCTTGAAAGCAGTAAAGGTATTTTCTTTCAGATAGGCTTGGTTTTTTGCGATGGCTCCGGTACTCCTGGCTTTTGAGCATAAAAGCCAGGGCTCCAAGTATGTGGAAACATTCAGTACCAGGCAAAATAATAACGAAGTTGAAGAGTTAGCACAGATCACACAACAAAATACACCGCCACCCCCGCCGGCACCTCCGGCACCATCGATTGAGTTGCATATTGTTGATAACACAGCTCTGGTCATGATGATATATCGATTGATGCCGAATCGGATGAAAATACACAGGTTGATGAATACAGAGCTCCTGTTGCAGTAAAGCAGGCTGATGAAGCAGAAATTGAAGAACATAAAATTTTTCGGGTTGTCAAAAATGCTCGCTCATTCCCTGGAGGTGAAGCCGCACACATGATATTTCTTCAGAATAATATATCAGGTACCCTCAGATGGCACGCGAAAGTGGGATACAGGGCACCGTATATGTTACTTTTGTTATTGAACGCGATGGTTCGGTTACAGATGTTAAAATATTACGCGGCATAGGCGGTGGCTGCGATGAAGAAGCCCTTCGCGTAGTACGAAACATGCCGAAATGCGAACCTGGGAAACAGCGCGGGAAACCAGTTCGTGTTCAGTTTAACATGCCGATTAAATTTACACTTTCAGGCTAATCTTTAAAAACAGAATGCAAACGCATCCGCTACCGGATGGGTTTTCTGATTATAACTGCCTGCGTTGCGAATTAAGGCACCGGAATTTCGATAAATCCCGAAAAGCCTCATGCTTTTATGCAGGTTATGAATGGATTATCAGCAAAATACAATATATCGAATACCCGCTTTCATCTTTCAGCTTTAACAAAAAACACTTTAAAGTCGCGGTTGGCAATTAAAATCCTGGCAGCCCTGTACAAACAAAGTCACGACTGTAAACATTTTCAGTGTAAAATCCAAAGAAAGTTTACGTCCCACTCTGCACAATGCACAATGCACTTAGCACAAATATTAACTTAATTTATAAGTTCAAAAAAACCCTTATCAACATTGTAGTTGAATATTTCCCCGGTTTCGATAATGTAATACCAACCGCTAATTGTGATCAGCCCTTTAATATATTTTTCGGCTATGTAAGGATAGGTTATCAAATGGTGAATCTGTTCAACAACATTCAGTTGTTCGGCCATCCATTCCCTTGAGGCAGCATTGCCATCGGGTAATAGGGAGAGTACTTTTTCTTTTATCGGAAGTGCCAGTTCAATCCATTTGCGTGTATGAGGTAATTTATCGAAATATTCTGCCGGTTTAAATAAGGCAGCACAACCTCCACAGTTCGAATGACCACATACCACAATATTTTCAACTTCCAGTGCCTCGACGGCAAATTCAATAGCCGAGATGGCAGCCAGGTATTCGCCGGATTGTTGGTACGGAGGAACAATATTGGCAATATTCCGGACAATAAACAATTCGCCGGGCATGGATGCCGTAATCATATTGGGTACTACCCGCGAATCGGAACACCCTATAAATAAGGTATGTGGCTTTTGTTCTTTCCCCAGTTCGGAAAACAATTGTTCATGTGTTTCAAAATCATGCTGCCTGAAAGCAACAGCGCCAGCAATAAGTTTGTTCATAATAGCCTTTTTAGTGGATATCTTCAGAATCGGAAGCTAATATAAACAAAATGAAACACTCTTTGTAGAATTGTGGCTGGATTAATTTTGAACCCTTTTTGAAAACCAAGGCGTCCAAATTCAGAAAAGGTACTTTCAATGTTTCCTAAAGGTATGTAGGTTTAATCATCTATATTCTGAGTTAAGTTGCATCAAAGCCGATTGTCATTTATAAGTTACCACAAGGGATTAAACATCAACTTGAACAGGAATGGTTGATTAGTAGTTCTTCTATTACATTATGCCAAATTTGAATATTCTAATAAATTTCTAATTATAACATTTTCCAATTTGTGTCATTTTTTAAGGGGGTACATGTACTTATTATACCTAATTAATTCTTATCCATATCAATATTATGGGGCATCATGATATATTTAGTCTTATTTTTCATGTGACGTTAAAATATGATTTAACTTTGCTGTAAAATTAGTTCTGTGAACTTAACACGATACTTTATGAAATTTAAATGGAAAAAATCTCTGGTGTTGCTGGTTTTACTTCTCATTGGCACAACCGGTTTGCATGCATCCACAGGAGCAATTGATTCGGGAGCCACAGCATGGATGCTTACATCGACAGCCCTTGTTTTGCTAATGGTACCAGGCCTGGCACTTTTTTATGGCGGCCTTGTACGCACAAAAAATGTTTTGGGAACCATGATGCATAGTTTTGTTGCCATGGGTATAATAAGCATTTTATGGGTAGCAGTGGGTTATAGCATGAGCTTCGGTCATAACGTGTTAGGCGGTTGGTTTGGCTGGGACCCCGATTATTTCTTTTTAAAAGGAATTGATACCAAAATTATGGATGCTGGAATTCCGGAGTACGTTTTTTCGATGTTCCAGGGTAAGTTCGCAATTATAACCCCGGCTCTAATCGCAGGTGCTATTGCCGAAAGGGTATCATTTAAAGCATACTTCTTTTTTATAGCAATATGGAGCGTACTGGTTTACAACCCGCTCTGCCATTGGGTTTGGGCAAGCGATGGATTCCTGTATAATATTGGGGCAAAAGGAGCCATTGATTTTGCAGGTGGAACCGTTGTACATATTTCAGCCGGGGTAAGCGGACTTGTTGCGGCATTATTTCTTGGCGCACGACGAGGTTATCCATACCAGGTAATTCGCCCGAACAACATGGTTATAGTTATGCTTGGGGCAGGTCTGCTATGGGTTGGCTGGTTTGGTTTCAACGCAGGAAGCAGCATATCAAGCGGGTTAAGCACAGCACAGGCACTGGTTGCTACCCAGGTAGCAGCGGCGGCTGGTGCACTTGTCTGGATTGTGATCGAATGGGTCCACCAGGGAAAAGCCACAGCCCTTGGTTTTGCCAGCGGAATACTCGCCGGACTGGTCGCTGTTACACCGGCAGCAGGAGTTGTTCAGCCATATGGAGCAATATTCCTTGGTGCTTTGGCTTCAACAATCTGCTATATGGCTATTCAGTTGAAAAATAAATTAGGATATGATGACAGCCTGGATGCATTCGGGATACATGGAGTTGGAGGAATTGTAGGCGCCTTGTTACTCGTATTTTTTATTCGTCCGTCGTGGATGCACGTTGCTGCCGCTGCGGCAGGCGGAAGCTGGAATGTATGGAATCAACTCGGCATACAGGCAATTGCTGTCGGAATAGCAGTGGTATATGCTGCTTCAATGACATTCGGAATTATCTATCTTCTGAACAAAGTTGTCCCATTCAAAGCAACGGAAGAGGAAGAAATGGCTGGTCTCGACAGATCGTATCACGGTGAAAGAGGTTACGGAATGCTAAATGCTAATTAAATAAGGTTATGAAACTTATAACAGCAATAATCAGGGAAACCCAGCTGGATAAAGTGCGCGAAGCACTTATCGAAGCTGAAATAAAACGTATTACAGTAAGTCGTGTTTCGGGCCACGGACAGCAGAGGGTGGAAGAAATGTACCGTGGACAAATTATTGTCCCTGACCTGATTCCAAAAATAAGAATAGAAATAGCAGTGAATGAAGCTTTTGTTGAGATAACCATTAACACCATTCTAAAATCAGCCCGAACGAACGGACCTGAAGGGAGTGTAGGCGATGGAAAGATATTTATAACTCCGCTCGAAGAGTGCATCAGGATACGCACCGGCGAACGTGGCGGAAGCGCCATATAAGATTTTGATTTGTTGGGGTACAAGTCAGGCTTGGGATGTAAAATCCCGGGCTTTTTTATTTATGGTACAATTCAGACTGGCTGCCTTTTATGACAACATTGAGCTTATTTTTGAATAGATATGTTAAAAAACTCTGTACTTCTGATATGAAAATAATAGATCTGAACTCCAAGAAATACTAATAATGCAATAGTACCCGGAATTTTCTTTTCAGTAATCAGACCATAAAAAAAGCCACCAAGAGCCAAAACAAGAGAAAATAAATATAGCTTTTGATTATAGGATGGCCTGATCTCTATTTTATCATTAGCTTTTATATTACTGATTTCAGTTTCCCCGGAATAATAATTTCTCATGCAAACCAAGATATTCAGTACATCAGTATCTTCAACCTCTATTGGATAGAAGCCACTTTTCTTTAATACAACCTCTTTCCCGTTTATATCAATTCTGTATTTCATTAACCAGGTAATCATTGCAGGTTTTCTTTCGAGAAATAATTTCATTACTTATTCTTTTTAGGGGATTTGTATCCTGACCCAATTATTATAAAACAAAAGATAAATTAAAAGCAGCATTTTTCATAAACCCTCTATTATAATCTGTTATACACGCATAAGTTATCACACTTTTATATTTTATTTAGACTCTACAATTTCAAGACAAGGGATAACTGGCATGCTGCTTTACCTTTAATAAACGATCAATCAGCATCTTCTGGACCTTCATCCTTTTTCCCTTTCCGACTGATATACTGATTCAATGACCAGCTTGACAACGAGATCAGCATCAGAATATAGAACAGTTTGTTTGTTTCTTCAGTTAACAATAAATAAATCATACCTACAGCGCTTAATACGCCTATTATAAATATGATTTTACTGATAGGGCTCTTCATAGGGATAAATATTTTTAGAAATAATTCTACTTAAAATAGCATATTATCGGTTACACCAAATTTATTTGACTTTCCCCTGGCGCGGATTTACAATCCGTGCCTCCAAATCCTTTTCTTTTTCATCCAATTACAAATATATCCAACATTCCTTTCCATCCGGCATAATCAATTGCGCTGCTATAAAAATAATCTTCGGCCCGAAAAATCAATTCTTCGCCTGCCGGATTTTGATCTATATAATTTAGTTTTTGAACATACTCCAAACTTCTACAGGCTGGTTGTCGGCCCGCCAAAATTTGTTTTATTTAACCGGCACGGATTACAAATCCGCGCCAGCGAGGGAATTATTCTTTGCCGGTTTTATACCCTATCTTTACGCGTTCTTTTTTTGCTAATTCAAGTTGTTTGGCTTCTTCAAACTGTTTGAGATATTCAAAAATAACCATGATATTATTGTCTTGTTCTGATAATTGCTTCCTGATTTGGGTTATTTCCTGAAAGAAGTCTTTTTGTAATAACAACATCCTTCTAAGCATAGTAAAAGTTCGCATTATAGTTATATTTACTTCAATAGCTCTTTTACTGGTAAGAACACTTGAAAGCATTGCTACACCATTTTCTGTAAAAGCAAATGGAACAGCACCTCCAAGATGTTTTTTGGAAGGTATCACATTTTGTGATACCACGTATCCCATTTCTTCATCAGTAAGTTCATACATAAAATCATCAGGAAAACGATCTTTATTTCTACGTACTGCTTGCTTTAAAGCTCTCGTTTCTACTTCGTAAAGCTCTGCAAGATGGACATCAAGGATTACTTTTTCTTCTCTTATAGTAATGATTTTACTTGCTATTACTGCTTCATGTAAAACCAGTTTGTTATCAGTTTTGCTCATATAATATATTTAAAGGTACAAATAAAAAATACAAATTGGACACCTTGATCGCTAATGTCTTATTTTCTGACGTGCACAGACATAATCCTGACTTATTTTCAAAAATACAAATTTTCCCTTGAAACAAAAAACTGAATTATCAGGATTTATTCTACCTTTTTCTCCGGATGAAAATACTGATAAACTATCTTCCCTTTCGATAAACCAGCGATAGTTTGTATTTCAGCCAGCGAAGCTTCCTTTATTGCTTTTACCGACCGGAATTTGCGCAGCAACAAAGTTGAAGTGGATTCGCCCACTCCCACAATTTCTGTAAGTTCTGTTTTTATAGTTCCTTTTTCGCGGCGCTTGCGGTGATGGGTAATCCCGAAACGATGTGCTTCGTCACGCAATTGTTGTATGATCCGTAGCGTTTCCGATTTCTTATCAATATATAAAGGTAATGAATCACCCGGATAGTAAATTTCTTCCAGTTTTTTGGCAATACCGATTACAGCTACTTTGCCATGCAAGCCAAGTTTGTCAATGCTTTCCATGGCTGAGCTAAGCTGTCCTTTGCCGCCATCAACAATAATTAAATCAGGAAGTGGTTGGTTCTCATCCATCACTCTTTTATACCTGCGGTAAATCACTTCTTCCATCGAAGCAAAATCGTCCGGGCCTTCTACGGTTTTGATATTGAAATGACGGTATTCCTTTTTATCAGGTTTGCCATTGGTAAACACCACCATGGCAGCCACCGGGTAAGATCCCTGTATATTAGAATTGTCGAAACAATCGATACGGACCGGCTGATCTTTCAACCGCAAATCGGCCTGCATTTGTGCCATAATACGAGTGGTATGGCGCTCCGGATCAACATGCTCAAGCTGTTTATGTTTTTCGAGCTGGTAGTATTTGGCATTTCTTTCGGAGAGTTCGAGCAGTTTTTTCTTTTCGCCTCGGATAGGAGTTGTGTATATTACTCCAGGTAATTCGACATCCGGCTTAAAAGGAACAATAATTTCGGGTGAATCGGAATCGAAGCGTTCCCGTAATTCAACTATGGCAAGCAACAGCAGTTCTTCGGGCGATTCGTCCAGTTTTTTCCGGATCTCAACGGTGTGAGCCTGTATAATACTCCCATTAATCACTTTCATAAAATTGATATACGCGGCGGTTGACTCATCCACATAAGAAAAAATATCAATATTGTGAATTGATGGGCTTACAATCGACGACTTACTCTGGTAACGATCGAGCAGCTCGATTTTCTCCTTAACTACATGTGCTTTTTCAAACTGATACGAATCAGCATATTCTTTCATCATGCCAGCCAGGTGTTGGCGAACAGATGATATATTTCCCCGTAAAATATTCCTGATCTCCTGTAGCGACAGCCCGTAATCTACTTCGGTTT
Source organism: Lentimicrobiaceae bacterium (assembly GCA_041660125.1). Classification (GTDB taxonomy): domain Bacteria; phylum Bacteroidota; class Bacteroidia; order Bacteroidales; family UBA4417; genus UBA4417. The sequence continues at coordinate 43,624 of JBAZWY010000003.1, read as the reverse complement.
GAAGCCCTTCGCAGGGACCAAGGCAATTTTTCATATGGAATTCGAGGCAAACTTTATACTTACCGGTACGAATATTTGCGGCGTTTAAATTAAGGCTACAGGTTCGAATCTGGTATAATTGCCGGATCAGGTCGAGCAACGTATGCATCATCTTTACCGATGCGTACGGGCCAAAATAATCAGACCCATCGTTGATTCGGTGCCTGGTAGGAAAAATACGCGGGAATGCTTCTTTTTTGATGCAAATCCAGGGATAGGTTTTATCATCCTTCAGCATCACGTTGTAGCGCGGCTGGTATTTTTTGATCAGGTTATTCTCCAACAACAAAGCATCCAGTTCTGTTTCCACTACAACAATCTGGATATCAACAATTTTTTGAACAAGTATCCTTACTTTACCAATCAGTGATTCATCACGTCTGAAATAAGAGGAAACTCGCTTTTTCAGGTTTTTTGCTTTGCCAACATACAAAATTTTTCCTTCCTTATCGTAATACTGATACACACCGGGACTGTCGGGCAGCTCGCGGACAATATTTTCGATATGGATGGAATGTTTTGACAAAGGAGGGTTTAGGGATTTGGGATTAGGATTTGGGGAATTCCAAATTGCTGGTTTTTAGGCTTCGATTCCACTATGCCTGATAACTATCTTCTATTTTCTAATTTCTATTTTCTGTCATTTCATCACTCTTCCTCCCGCATATGATTCCAACCCAACGCTTCGATTTTAATCAACGGGCCATTATTGGTTACAAGAAAAGTGCCTGCATTGGATTCAGTCATATGGCCGATGATGCTGATGCCTTCAATATCTTTCACTTTTTCGAAATCGTTCATATTTATTGTAAACAGGAGCTCATAATCTTCACCGCCATTCATGGCTGCCGTAACAGGCTGAATGTTAAATTCTTCGGCGGCAGCAATGGTCATGGCATCGAGCGGGATCTTATCTTCAAAAATCCTGCATCCCAGGCCTGAATCTTCACAAATATGAAGGACTTCAGAGGCCAGCCCGTCGGAGATATCGATCATAGCCGTGGGTTTAACGCCCACCGTTTTCATTAATTCAATAATATCAGTCCGGGGTTCGGGCTTCAACTGACGTTCCAGGATGTAATCAAAACCAGCCAGGTCGGGCTGCATGCCGGGATCGGCTTCGTAAACTTTCTTTTCCCGCTCCAGAAGCAATAATCCCATATATGCACTTCCCAGGTCGCCTGTTACGCAGATCAGGTCGTTTTCTTTTGCTGTGTTGCGGTACACTATATCCTCCTTTGCGGCTTCACCGGTAATGGTTAACGATAAAAACAAGCCGTGAACCGACGATGTTGTATCCCCTCCAGCAAGGTCAACATGGTAGCGTTTACATGCTAAGCGGATGCCTTCATAAATTTCTTCAAGGGCTTCGACCGGGAAGCGGTTCGAAACGGATATCCCTACAAAAAGCTGCCTGGGTGTGCCATTCATCGCCACTATATCCGAAAAATTTACGGTAGCACATTTATATCCAAGGTGTCGCAAAGGCATATAAGCCAAATCGAAATGAACCCCTTCGACCAGCAAATCGGTGGAAACAAGGGTTACTTTATCGCCATAATCAATCACGGCAGCATCGTCACCAATGCCTTTAAGTGTGGAGGGCTGTTCATTAATAAAGGCTCCGGTGAGGTGTTTTATAAGGCCGAATTCGCCTAAAGATGAAAGTTCGGTTCGCTGAGTTGGAGTAGGATCAATCATGAAAATAAATTTGTGGCAAAATTAAGGTTTTTATTCTTCCTTTTCCGCTAAAGCTTATATCCACTAACCATAGGGTTTACAAATTCAGTATTCATTTTCCGAAATCCACAAACAATTTATAGCTCCACTTGTTTTTTACTTATAGAACATTCAATTGAGGTATTGCAATACTTTTATTATCGCTTATTGCAATACTTTTATTATCGCTAACTTTGCCCGCTAAATTTATTTAAACCAAAGATAAATAAAAGGCTGAACATCACGACAAAATGGAAAAAGATCAGAACAATATACTTGAAGAAGTAACCAATAGCGATTACAAGTATGGCTTTCATACCGATATCGAGATGGATATGGCTGTTGTCGGGCTGAGTGAAGATACGGTACGGTTTATTTCGGCCAAAAAGAATGAACCCGAATGGTTGCTTGAATTCAGGCTAAAGGCTTACCGCCACTGGCTTACGCTTACCGAACCTACCTGGGCACATATTCACCATCCCCCGATAAAGTACCAGGATATTATTTATTATGCGGCGCCTAAAAGAAAAAAAGAACTTGCAAGCCTGGATGAAGTTGATCCCGAACTGATTGACACTTTCAATAAACTGGGAATCTCGCTCGAAGAACAGAAAAAACTGAGCGGTGTTGCCGTTGATGCTGTAATTGACAGTGTTTCGGTTAAAACCACTTTTACCGATACGCTTTCGAAATATGGCGTTATTTTCTGCTCCTTCAGCGATGCTGTTCAAAACCATCCCGAGCTGGTAAAACAATATATGGGAAGCGTAGTGCCAAGTACCGACAATTTCTTTGCAGCGCTCAACTCTGCTGTATTCAGCGATGGTTCGTTTTGCTACATTCCCAAAGGCGTCCGCTGCCCGGTCGAATTGTCAACCTACTTCCGCATTAATGCTGCCAATACCGGCCAGTTCGAACGCACACTGATTGTTGCCGACGAAGGCGCCTATGTTAGTTACATGGAAGGATGCACTGCGCCTATGCGCGACGAAAACCAGCTTCATGCCGCCATTGTCGAAATAGTTGCCATGAAGGATGCCGAAGTGAAATACAGCACAGTGCAAAACTGGTATCCTGGCAATAAAAAAGGCGAAGGCGGGATTTATAATTTCGTTACCAAGCGCGGCATCTGCAAGGGGAGCCATTCTAAAATATCCTGGACACAGGTCGAAACCGGCTCTGCTATAACCTGGAAATATCCCAGTGTAATCCTGATGGGCGACAATTCGGTCGGCGAATTTTATTCGGTGGCTGTTACCAACAACTTTCAGCAGGCCGATACAGGTTCAAAAATGATGCATATCGGTAAAAACACGAAAAGTACTATTATTTCGAAGGGGATTTCGGCAGGGCAAAGCAACAACAGCTACCGGGGCTTAGTTAAAGTGACCAAGCGAGCCGAAAATGCACGTAATTTTTCACAGTGTGATTCATTGTTGCTGGGTGATAAATGTGGAGCACACACTTTCCCGTATATCAAAGCTGAAAACCATACATCAATCATTGAGCACGAAGCTACCACATCCAAAATTTCGGATGACCAGCTTTTTTACTGTAAACAACGCGGGATCAGTTCCGAAAGCGCTATTGGCCTGATTGTAAACGGATATGCCAAGGAAGTGCTGATGCATTTACCTATGGAATTTGCCGTTGAAGCTCAGAAATTGTTAGCCATTAGTTTGGAAGGAAGTGTCGGGTAAGGAATGATGTCGGATGTGCGATGTCGGATGTGAGGGAAAAAACAAGAGTTTGAAGTTAGGGAAACTCGAAACACTGAACCGATCCCGATTTTTATCGGGAGAGTTCACCGAAAGTAAACATTTCAAACCTTTCACACGAAGCACTTCGGCACGCGGCACTACTAATAATAAATAAACACACTACAATATACCACACATGTTAAGTATCAGAAACCTGAAAGTATCCATTAACGGGAAAGAGATTTTAAACGGAATTAACCTCGAGGTAAAAGCCGGAGAAGTACATGCTATCATGGGCCCCAATGGAACCGGGAAGAGTACATTGGCTTATGTTATTGCAGGCCGCGAAGGCTACGAAGTAACGGAAGGCGAAATTATCTTTAAAGGCCGTAATATTTTGGATCTGTCAGCCGAAGAACGTGCCTGCGAAGGTTTGTTTCTTGGATTTCAGTACCCGGTTGAAATTCCAGGCGTTTCAATTACCAATTTCCTTCGCACGGCGATAAATGAGCAACGCAAATACAAGGGTCTTGATCCTGTACCGGCAACCGAATTTCTGGCACGCATGGAAGGAAAAAAACAATTGCTCGAATTGCAGGACAAACTGGCCAACCGTTCAGTAAACGAAGGCTTTTCAGGTGGTGAAAAGAAAAAAAACGAAATTTTTCAAATGGCCATGCTTGAACCTTCACTGGCTATACTCGACGAAACTGATTCGGGACTCGATATTGATGCACTGCGCATTGTTGCAACAGGTGTTAACAAACTTCGTCGTCCTGATAACGCGACCATTGTAATAACACATTACCAGCGTTTGCTCGAGTATATTGTACCCGATGTAGTACATATTCTTTTTGATGGCCGAATTGTGAAATCAGGGGGTAAAGAACTCGCATTATTGCTCGAAGAAAAAGGCTACGAATGGATTAAAAGTGATGCCTCATTTAAGTAAAGCTAAAACAAAAATGAATTATGGACGCAGGAATAGTTCCAACAATATATGACCTTAAAGACTATCTGAAGAATGTTTTTGCTACAAAACAGCAGGAAATTTCATCTAATGATACTCCTTTGGTGACCACAAAACGGGCAAAGGCATTTGAGCTTTTCAACAAAGCGGGGTTTCCTCATGCTGCACTCGAACGCTGGCGAGGCACCGATCTTTCGCGGGCATTAAATCATGATTACCAGGCTTTGCCTGAGCCACCGTCTGACAACCTGGATATCGATAAAATATTCAAATGCGATGTTCCCTATTTCGAAACCTTACTGGTTTCGCAACTTAATGGGTGGTACACCGACAGGAAAAACCTGATACAGGTATTTCCGAATGGAATGGTTATAGGCAGCCTGGCCGCTGCCTTTCATAAATATCCCGAGCTGATACAGGCACATTACGGGCAATATGCTGATGATAGTTCCGAAAGCCTTACAGCTTTGAACACAGCCATGGCGCAGGATGGCGTTTTTATTTATGTCCCTGATAATGTTACCGTTGAACAGAATGTGCAGATGGTCAACATTACAGATTTCAAACAAAACCTGTTTTTAAATACGCGTAACCTTGTTATTTTAGGCGAAAACAGCCATCTGCGACTGGTGCAATGCGACGATTCCATAAATCATGATATTAGTTTCATCAATACAGTAACTGAAGTTAAAATCGGGCGAAACTCAACACTCGACCACTACAAACTCCAGAATAAGGATGACCATACCACAATGATCAACTCCATGTATTTTCACCAGGATGAAGGCAGTAGTTTATCAACAAATGCAATAAGCCTGAACGGAGGGTTGATACGCAACCTTTCACATATTACTATGAGTGGAAGCCACAGCAGTGCAGAAGTTTGCGGGCTTTACCTTATGGATCGCTATCAGCATATTGATAACCAGGTATATATTAATCACGTGGCTCCCGAATGTGAAAGCCGCGAACTTTTCAAAGGTGTTCTCGATGATCATGCCAGTGGGGTTTTTAACGGGCATATCAAAGTGCATCGCGACGCCCAGAAAACCAATGCATTTCAGACAAATAAAAATATATTACTTTCTGATAAAGCCAGTATCGACACAAAGCCTTTCCTCGAAATATATGCCGATGATGTAAAGTGCAGCCATGGCGCAACGATCGGACAATTGGATGCTGAAGCGTTATTTTATATCCGTTCGCGTGGAATCAGCGAATCGAATGCTAAAATATTGCTGATGTATGCTTTTGCTGCCGAGGTAATTAATAAGATCTCGATACCTGAGTTGCGTTTACGAATGGACGATATGGTAAAAAAACGTCTTCGCGGTGAGCTTTCGCAATGCGAACAATGTGTGCTGAACTGCAGTTCGCATGAAATGCAAAAAGTTGAGTTTAATATAGATATGTCAAAAATCTGATACTCAACTGCCATGATCGAAATTCCTGAAACAAAAATCCAATCAATAAGGGATGATTTCCCTATCTTGTCGCGAAGTATTTATGGCAAACCACTGGTTTATTTCGACAATGCCGCAACTACCCAAAAACCTAATGTGGTAATTGATGCCATCAGTAACTATTACCGGAACGATAATGCCAATGTGCATCGGGGTGTTCATTACCTGAGTCAGCAGGCAACAGGCGCGTTCGAAGATGTAAGGAAAAAAATTGCCACGTTTATGAATGCCGGCAGTCCGAACGAAATTATTTTTACACGTGGTGCTACCGAAGCTATTAACCTTGCGGCCTGGTCGTATTGTGAAACATTTCTGAATACCGGCGATGAAATTATCGTTTCCGTACTTGAGCATCATTCAAATATAGTACCCTGGCAGGTTGCCTGTGAGCGAAAAGGTGCTTTTCTGAAAGTTGTTCCTCTTACTCCCGAAGGTGAAATGGATATGAATGTGTTCCGGCATTTACTGAATGATCGTACAAAAATGGTTGCGGTCAGTCATATTTCCAACACGTTGGGAACCATCAATCCCATAGCAGAGATTGTGGCAATGGCGCACAGTAAAAACATACCGGTTTTTGTGGATGGGGCTCAGGGATTATCTCATGGCCCGGTTGATGTCCAGGAACTCGGTTGCGATTTTTATGCATTTTCGGCTCATAAAATGTATGGCCCGATGGGCATTGGTGGTTTGTACGGGAAAACCTCGTGGCTCTCCAACATGCAACCTTACCAGTTGGGTGGCGAAATGATTGAAAAAGTAACCTTTTCAAAAACAACGTATAACGAAATCCCTTATAAATTCGAAGCAGGAACACCCAATGTTGCCGATGTGATGGGCTTTGGCGCTGCTATTGACTACCTGAACGGTCTTGGATGGGATTTCATTACAACCCGTGAAAACGACTTGTTAAATTATTTAACTGTACGACTCAAGGAGGTTGAAGGCATTAGAATCATCGGAACATCCACGCATAAAGCAGCCATTGTTTCTTTTTTGGTTGAAGGGATTCACTTTTTTGATGTGGGAACTATCCTTGATCATATGGGAATTGCAGTGCGAACGGGGAGTCATTGTACACAACCCTTGATGGATAATTTAGGAATAAATGGTACCTTGCGTGCTTCAATGGCGTTTTATAATACCCGCCAGGAAATTGATGTATTGATCGATGCGATTCACCGCGTGAAAACTCTTTTTGCCTAACCGGAAACCAAACAGAATAAGAAAAATGACGATTAAAGAAACTATTGATCAGATAATCAAGGAGTTTAACCAGTTCGATGACTGGATGGATAAGTATAATTACCTGATTGAAATGGGTCGGTCGGTTCCCTTGATTGACGAATCCCAAAAAACGGATGCAAACCTTATTACCGGATGCCAGTCGAGGGTTTGGTTAAGTTCAGAGTATAAAGATGGCCTGATTTTTTTTACTGCCGACAGCGATGCCGTTATAACCAAAGGAATTGCATATCTGCTTATCCGTGTTTTCACCGGGCATACGCCTACCGAAATTGTTGAGGCTGAAACCTCTTTCCTTGATAAAATAGGGCTTAAGGAACACCTTTCGCCTACACGCAGCAACGGATTACTTTCGATGGTGAAACAAATTAAGTTGTACGCTTTCGCTTACCAGGTGAAGGAGAAGAACAGCTAAGAAAGTTCAAATGGGCAACTGAGAATAGAAAGGGAGAAGGGCGGGAAGGCGAAGGGAGATCATAAATCCCCAAACTCTTCAAACCTTTTAAACTCTTCAAACCTTTTAAGTTCATCACTCTTGAATCCGGAACGCCTTACGCCCTAATGCCTAACACGCAATACCTTACAAAAATGCAGAAACAAATCGAAAAAGATATAATCTCCGAAAGAATTGTCCAGGTCATTAAAACCATCTATGATCCTGAGATCCCGGTGAATATTTACGATCTGGGACTAATTTATACCATTCGTGTTGATGATGATTTTGTGGCACATATAACCATGACGTTAACAGCACCCAACTGCCCGGTTGCCGAAAGCTTACCGATTGAAGTTCATGAAACTGTGAAAAACATAGAAGGTGTTACCGACGCAAAAATTACACTCACTTTCGAACCGCCCTGGGATCGGAATATGATCAGCGAATCAGGGATGCTGGAACTCGGATTTCTATAAATCGAAGCAAGCATCTTATAAATGCCGGTGTATCAAACAGATAATCCGGCTTTTTTATTTTCCCTGAAAAGAATATTTTTGCAAACATAGATACATTTCCACTTATTATTAGTCCCGGCTTTCCGGTAAGGCAATAAAAAGGATCTAAATGAAGCGGGCTCTGCCTGATGTTTTAAAGCGCTGAAATATCCAGTTTGCTGTATTGTATGTATATCGGTATATTTGCAAAAACATTTTATCGCCTGATGCATCCAACTATTTCCCCAAAAAATGAAAATATTTATTGTGCTCCTTTTCATGCTATTGGCTCTTACGTTAACCACTGTTGCACAGACGTTTGATTTTAGCGGACAAATACGCCCACGTGCGGAATACAGGCATGGATACAAAACCCTTTTAGGCGATGGCGAAACACCCGGTTTTAACATATCGCAACGCACCAGAGTGAATATGGATTATGCTTCCAGATTATTCAAGGTAGTAATTTCACTTCAGGATGTACGTGTTTGGGGCGATGTAGTTAGTTCCAATAAATCGGATCTCAATAAAATGATGGTTCATGAAGCCTGGGGCGAATTGTTTCTAACCCGCAAATTATCAGTAAAAGCAGGCAGGCAAAGCATTTCGTATGATGATGAACGGTTGTTTGGTGTAGCCGACTGGTCGCAACAATCACGCAGCCATGAAGCGTTGGTGGTAAAATATGAACCATCTGAAACAACCCGGATTCATGCTGGTTTTGCGTATAACCAAAGTGCAGATAAGGACACTGGAAATTTTTACTCATTAGTTAATTATAAAGCATTACAATATATTTGGGTACACAATCAAATAAAAAACATGGCTGTTAGTTTTCTTTTTGTCAATAATGGCATGCCCTATAATCTGACAGAAAACAATAGGACCATACAAAAGATAAAATATACCCAAACTTTTGGACCCTATCTGACTTATAAAAAAGGAGATATAAAAATTGATCTTGCCGGATATTTCCAGGCAGGTAAAAATAATCTGAATATAGCAAAGAGCGCCTGGTATTCGGGCGGTGATCTGGTATATGCACTGGGTAGATTTGCGTATGGAGCTGCATTCCAGTATTTCAGCGGGAATAACCAGGTGAATCCCAGCACAACAGATCATGAGTTTTCAACACTTTATGGCACTGCCCATAAATTTAATGGCTGGATGGATTATTTTTACTCAAGTAGCTCGCACCAGAGTGTCGGTTTGCTTGATTTGTATGTTCCTGTAACCTATAAAAAGGACAAACTTACTTCTGAATTCCAGTTGCATTATTACCAGGCAACGGCTTCCGTTAAGGATATTTCCAATCCGGCAGCAGCAATGAGTCCAGCACTTGGTATAGAAACAGGATTAATGATCTCATATACGTTTTCACCGGAAATGAAAATTTCGGGTGGATATTCCCAGATGTTCGGAACTGAAACACTTCAGGCAATCAAAGGAGGCGATCGGGCGCTTTCACAAAACTGGTCATGGCTGATGCTAAATTTCACCCCAACCTTCTTCAAGTCAGAAAAATAATACTCGTTTTCACACGGCATGTTCATTCATCCCGAGAGATGATCTGCCAGCTAATAAACCGGAGGCACTGAAGCGCGCCAGTAAAAAGACTTTTTTTGTTCACATTCCGTAAACGCAATAATTTCCTCTAAAAGATTACGTTTACACCGGAAAATCTTACTTTTACATTTCAAACTGCTGTTTATGACTCCCGCAAAGGGCACTCTGTTATCAAATATCAATTCACCGGCTGATCTCCGCAAACTCTCTATTGACGAACTTCCGCAATTATGTACAGATGTCCGCCAGTTTATACTTGAAGTTATTTCACGTAACCCAGGTCACCTGGGTGCCAGCCTGGGAGTGGTGGAACTTACGGCTGCCATACATTATGCTTTTAATACACCCGACGACAAACTAATATGGGATGTTGGCCACCAGGCGTATGCCCATAAAATACTCACCGGCCGAAAGGATATTTTTTATACCAACCGTACGATGCATGGCATCAGCGGATTCCCACGAATAGCAGAAAGTGAATACGACGCGTTTGGAACAGGTCATTCATCCACAAGCATTTCAGCAGCTCTCGGCATGGCTGTAGCTTCAGGGCTGCTTGGGATGAAGAACCAGCAACATATTGCAGTTATCGGCGATGGATCTATGACTGCCGGAATGGCAATGGAAGCGTTGAACAATGCAGGTGTTTCAAAAGCGAACCTCCTGGTAATTCTTAATGATAACGGAATTGCAATTGACAAAAACGTAGGTGGCCTTTCGCGCTACCTTACTGATATTACGACCTCAAAAGCATACAACAAACTAAGAGATAAAATTTGGTGGCTGATGGGCGGGAAAACCCGTTATGGTGCCAACTCCAGGGAAGTAGTTAAGCAGATCAGCAATGCAGTAAAAGTTTCACTGCTGAAAGAAAGTAATCTTTTCGAAGCTTTCGGGTTCAGGTATTTCGGACCGGTTGACGGGCATGATGTAATAAAACTGGTTCACCTGATGCGCGATTTGCAGAATATCCCGGGTCCTAAGCTGCTCCATGTGGTAACTGTGAAAGGCAAAGGATACGAAAAAGCCGAAAAGGATCAGACTTTATTTCATGCTCCTGGAATTTTTAACATGGAAACCGGCGAACTGAAAGAAACCCTATGCCACAACCAACCCCCTAAATACCAGGTTGTTTTTGGGAAAACCATTATCGAACTGGCTGAAATGAATGCTAAAATAGTGGGTGTAACTCCTGCCATGCCTACCGGATGTTCGCTTAACCTGATGATGGCCAAAATGCCCGACCGTGCCTTTGATGTAGGAATTGCTGAACAACATGCAGTAACATTTTCGGCCGGGATGGCAGCAAACGGGCTTATCCCTTTCTGCAATATTTATTCGAGTTTTATGCAACGAGCTTATGACCAGGTAATCCATGATGTAGCATTGCAGAACCTGCATGTTGTTTTTTGTCTCGATCGCGGAGGACTGGTTGGCGAAGATGGTGCTACACATCATGGGGTTTACGACCTGGCTTACCTGAGGGCAATACCTAACATCACTATTTGTTCTCCAATGAACGAGGAGGAACTGCGCAATATGATGTTTACTGCCCAGCACGAAGGAATGGGCCCTTTCGCCATCCGTTATCCCCGGGGACGTGGGGTTATGGCTGTATGGAAGACACCTTTTGCGGCATTGGCTGTCGGCAAAGGGCGAATGATTCGCGATGGTAAGGACCTGGCCATAATTTCTATTGGTCACATCGGCAATATTGCATTGGAAACATGCATGAACCTTGCTGAAAAAAATATTGATGTTGCCTTGTTTGATATACGTTTCCTGAAACCTATTGATGAAAATCTGCTACACACGATTTTCAAACGTTTTACTAAAATTATTACCATTGAAGATGGATCACTTATCGGCGGCTTGGGTAGTGCTGTTGCTGAATTTGCCAATGATAACGGATATCACAAAGTAGCTATTCATCGCCTGGGAATACCTGATCGTTTCGTAGAGCAGGGAACACTCGAAGAATTACACCACGAATGTGGAATAGATCAGGATGGAATTAGTAAGGCAGTAAACCAGTTTATGACATTATAATAAGGTACTTCCTGGATAGGGACGAACTTTTCAATAGTATATTTTATATTTCTAGGTGAACAAAATTTAAAACTGAATGTTTAATACATTCATTTATTGACAGCTTTACCCGGCAACGCTTAATGTCTTATTCAACGAGAACGTGGTTTCGGTTATGTGTTTATTAAATCTAAAACAAAGGTTGTTGGCAGCCATTTTTTCTTAGTAGTTTTTATTGCAAAAGACTATTTTGAATTAGCTTTACAATAATCCGTTTTGATGTGAAAATAAAACTTCTTTTTCATAAAAAACAATCTTTTAAAAGTGTGAACACAGTAATTAATTTATTTAAACAACAAAAACTACATATTATGAAACTAAACTTATCAAAAATCAACTTTGGAGTAATGATCAGTATGGGAATTGTATTTTTCCTGTTTACTTCTTGCGAAAAGATCAAGAAAGCTACTGCGATTGACGTAAAGTATGATCTCCCCGATAGTTACTTTACGCTTGATTCGGTATCGCTTCTGAAAGCAGAGAAACTGCTTTATTCGGAAACCTTCACTGCTAATATTGACAGCATTCTTTCGGCTAATGGAGGCTCATTGCAGAATGTTAGTTTCTACCAGGTGCGTTTATCTGTAGTTTCACCAACGTGGGTTACATTTAACTGGTTAACCTCTGCCCGGGCTACAATTACTCCTCAAGGTGGTTCACCAATTGAGATAGCTACCACAACAAATGTAAATTCAATTGCCCGTTCAGTTGACTTTGATATCAAGAATCTGGATGTGGCTTCATCAGTTAATGGCCCCTTTGTGTTGAATATTTATGGAAATCTGAGTGGCCCTATTCCTGTAAATTCAGTTCAAATGCTACTTGAGAGTGGTATTAAAATTTCTGTCAGTCCCTTATAGAAAGGAAGATTTTTTTAGCATTAGCCATATAAACATAATCCGGTAAATTTAAATCGGATTTTAATCACATGCCTTTGCAAAAAGGTTTTTTAAAGATGCATTTCTTAGCATTTATTTTTATTACAGGTACTCCTGATAACAGGTGTTGATAGAAGGATCTGTTTTTAGAAATACGTTGAGCGAGCCTCGGACAATCTGAAATCTTTTTTAGGATTCAAGGAAAGAACATCCCAGGCACTTCAACTTCGGTATCTGTATGAATTTTACTTCAAAACCTTACAAGTAATATACTTGTAAGGTTTTTGAGTTATAGCACATAATTCATTTGCTGTATTGAAGAGTTACTTATTGAGCTTTGGTGTATTAACAATAGGTTGACATGCCTGATTTATTGACAAATAGAAATCCGTTTCAATTCAGCATTAAAATTAAACCGAATTTATCATTTCAACTAATCATATACAAACACAAATCCCCAAAACTATGAGAACTAAATCAACACGGATTACTATACTGCTTCTGCTGGGAGTTGGAATAGCATTCTTCCTTTTGCCTTCATGTGAAAAAATAAAGGAAGCTACTAACATCAAATTTAAGTATGATTTGCCGGATGTAACCACCTCAATTGACTCATCATCGCTGCTTAAAACTGAACTTGTGTTATTTTCATCGCCTTTTACTGTAAATATTGACAGCATTATTGGAACAAATACGGGATATTTGAAATATATCAGCTTCTACAAACTAAGATTCACAATTAACGCACCCAATTTGGAAAATCTCGATTGGTTAAACTCTGCACGTGCAACATTAATGTCTGAAGGAAGTTCTCCAATTGAGCTTGCACCAAGTGCCACAATCAATTCGAAAGAACGCACTGTTGACTTCCTGTTAAATGATGTTGATATATCATCTGCCATTAGAAAACCTTTCGTTTTATCCATTTATGGCAATATCAATGGGCCTATCCCTGTGGCGTCTGTTCAGATATTAGTTCAAAGCGGACTTCAAATTACTGTAAATCCATTTTAGAAAGGTATAATCTGATAGAGATAGTCTATAAGCGAATTCTTATAATTACATAATGCATTAGATTTAAAAAGCGTCAGTCATTGACGCTTTTTTATTTTATTTCTTAATAAAGGTTTTACCTGAAAAACTTTACTGTCACGCCGGGTTCGGTTAATATTATGAACACCTATCCTGATAAACATAACCCCGCTCTGACCGAATCCGGAGGAACATGAGACTGCCTACAGATGGGATATAGCAGCGTTTTAGCTTTTGCCAAAATAGGGTCCAAGTTCTAATACATTTCGAATTTTATATTCAGGCTGTCTTTAACAGAATAAAACACCGCTGTAAACTGACATAGCAGCGTTTGATCTTATTTTATCTGCCAGGTGCTTAACACCTGTCAGGTTTTAATTCGCTTAATTATTGGTCTAACCCTGCATCTATTATTGCGGTTCAATAACTGCGATCACCGATTCCTTAATCAGTTGATAAGTTCTTACCCTTCCAGATGGTAGTTTAATTTTCAATTCCTTACATTTACGCCGGTAATTCTGACCTATGCAAAACCTCTTTCGAAAGAAATCTATTGCTATGATCCTTCGTCATGCTGACGAGGGCAATCCCGATTTGATGAAACGACGACTGGGTGTGAGAGATCTCACCGCCATGGGTATAGCAGCCATTATTGGTGCCGGAATATTCAGCACTATTGGTAATGCTGCGGCCAGCGGGGGCCCGGCTGTATCCTTGTTATTCGTGTTTACAGCCGTTGCCTGCGGATTGTCGGCCATGAGCTATGCTGAATTTGCTTCGTCAATACCTATCAGTGGTAGCGCTTATACCTATGCGTATGCAAGTTTTGGCGAACTGATTGCATGGATCATTGGATGGGATCTCATTATGGAATATGCTATCGGAAATATTGCCGTGGCCATTTCGTGGTCAGGTTACTTTACAGGATTATTGGCCGGGCTTCATATTTATATTCCCGAATACCTTGCTATTGATTACTTAAGTGCTGCCAAAGGGTTTAAGCTCGCCACGGAACAATTTCAATCGGGTATTACAGTTGCCGGTTTGGATACAAATGTACGCGAAGCATACCAGGCATGGGTCACAGCGCCACATTTCGGCAATATCCGGCTTATTGCCGATATACCTGCATTAGGAATAGTTGTTTTTATCACCTACTTGGTCTATAGAGGAATTTATGAAACCAAAATGGCCGGCAATATTATGGTGTTGATCAAAATTGGGATTTTGTTACTCGTTATCGCGGTGGGATCTTTCTATGTTGATACAGCTAACTGGAGCCCTTTTGCACCTAATGGGATAGGAGGTGTTTTGAAAGGAGTTTCGGCTGTTTTTTTTGCATATATCGGTTTCGATGCCATCTCGACCACAGCCGAAGAATGCAAAAACCCGCGCCGCGATCTGCCCCGATCAATGATCTATGCATTAGTGATCACTACGGTGCTTTATGTAGTTATCAGCCTGGTGCTTACCGGGATGGTACCTTATAGCCAATTAGGCGTTTCGGATCCTTTGGCTTTTGCATTCGAAAAGCTTCATCTTACCAGGTTATCCGGTTTAATTGCCTTGGGCGCTGTTATCGCAATGGCCGGCGTTTTACTGGTATTCCAGGTAGGCCAACCGCGTATATGGATGAGTATGAGCCGCGACGGGCTTTTACCACCAAGGTTTTCGAAGCTTCATAAAAAATACAGAACGCCGGGGTTTGCCACCATTGTTACTGGTTTCCTGGTGGCTATTCCCGCATTGTTTCTTAACCTGACCGAAGTAACCGACCTCACAAGCATAGGGACATTATTTGCTTTTATCCTGGTTTCAGGAGGTGTATTGATATTGCATCCAAGAGGTAACACCGACATAAATAAAAAAGGTTTTAATATTCCTTATGCAAATAGTCGCTTGTTCCTTCTGCCAATTTGGGGTATAATTCTGTTAATTATCTGGATGTCGTATCCTGGATTTTTTGCAGGTATTTTTAATGGCAGCAATCATGTTTCAAAAGGTTTCCATAACCAGCTTCCTATGTTTGTTTTTATTGTTGTGGCAATATTTACAACCATATTTGCTGTAATCAGGCAATGGTCGCTGATTCCGGTCTTGGGACTGTTAACCAATCTTTATCTTATGAGTGAACTGGGAATAACCAACTGGATGCGTTTCCTGATCTGGTTGGTAATTGGTCTGGTTTTATATTTCTTGTACGGAAAAAATCACAGCAAACTGAAGGATTACGTAAATGAAGAAAGCCTTTAGTATAGAAGCACATAAATCGCTGATCATCATGGCATTTTCACTCAAAATATTTTCACCTACTTGTCCAACTGTTCTTACATTTGCTTTAGCTAAAATGCATATTGTATGACGTGGATTATAGTTGTAATACTGATAGTTTCAGGCGTATTTGTAGGCTTTATCAATACTCTTGCAGGAGGAGGAACTATTATTCCCTTGTCGGTATTTATGTTCATGGGGTTGCGGGAAGTTGTAACATATGCTTTTCAATAGGATTAAAGAAAATGGTAAATAGTAAAATTGGATTTCGGCAATAGAAATCCTTTAAGAATTTATAACACTTGAAGGTTTAAACTTTTAAAACATACTATTAAAAAACCACTTAAAAATGAAAACAACAAACACATCACTTTTTATCTTATTATTGTTCCTCACTTTTTCCGCCAGTTCTCAAAGTCAAGCCAATTACACACTTGTTATCCACGGAGGAGCTGGTAATATTACCAAAGCGAATCTGTCAGCTGACATTGCGGCACAATTTGAAGCCAAACTAACTGAAGTTCTGAAGCATGGCGATTCTCTTCTAAAAGCTGGCGGAACCAGCCTTGATGCGGTTGAGTCGTGCATAAACATGATGGAGGATTGCCCGCTTTTCAACGCCGGGAAAGGTGCCGTATTCAATGCTGAAGGTAAAAACGAAATGGATGCTGCCATTATGAATGGGAAAAACGGCATGGCCGGTGCGGTAGCCGGAGTTACTAACATTCGTAACCCGATAAGTGCTGCAAGGGCGGTGATGGAAAAATCTCCTCATGTGATGCTTGCTGGCAAAGGGGCTGAGACCTTTGCTGCCGAACAAGGACTCAAGATTGTTTCGCCGGATTATTTCTTTACCCAGCAGCGCTGGAACGATTATCTGAAAGTTAAGAACCAGCTCGATTCCATCAACAATGTGGATAAAATACATGGTACTGTTGGTTGCGTAGCCCTTGATAAATATGGAAACCTGGCAGCCGGGACCTCAACAGGAGGAATGACTTTTAAAAAGTATGGCCGTATCGGCGATTCACCCATAATAGGTGCCGGAACCTATGCCGACAATACTACTTGTGCTGTTTCGGCTACAGGTCATGGCGAATTCTTTATGCGGAACGTGGTAGCTTATGACATTTCAGCTCTGATGAAATACACAGGCTTACCTCTTGCCGAGGCTGCAAATCAGGTGGTAATGGTTAAACTTAAGAACCTGGGAGGAGTTGGCGGAATTATTGCAGTGGATAACAAAGGGAATATTGCAATGCCGTTCAATACAACTGGTATGTTCAGAGGATATGTTAAGGCTGGCGGCGAGATGAAGGTAGCTATGTTTGCGAAGGAATAATAATCAGGCAATCCACAAATGAATAACACAATAATTAAAAAAAAATCAGGTAAATTGTCTTAGGCTAAACCTGGTACTAATATCCAACAATATGGCAATAGTAGAAAATAACGAAACACCCTATATACGCCCCACCTGGGATGAATATTTCATGGAAGTAGCACGTACCATTGCCAAGCGCGCCACCTGCGACCGCGGGCGGA
Organism: Lentimicrobiaceae bacterium; assembly: GCA_041660125.1. GTDB lineage: Bacteria > Bacteroidota > Bacteroidia > Bacteroidales > UBA4417 > UBA4417. The sequence goes on along the minus strand of JBAZWY010000003.1, from coordinate 26,178 downwards.
GCGGATGTGTTATAGCACGTAATAAACAAATATTAGTTACTGGCTATGTTGGTTCACCGGTTGGATTGCCACATTGTGACGAAGTTGGCCATCTTTTTAAACAGGTTACCCATGAAGACGGTAAAATTACCAACCATTGTGTGCGCACCGTACACGCTGAGCAGAATGCCATTTGCCAGGCTGCCAGGTTAGGAATTCCCCTGGAAGGGAGCACTTTGTATTGCAAGATGACACCCTGCCGCACCTGTGCCATGCTGATCATCAACTGCGGAATAAAACGCGTGGTTTGCGAATTCAAATACCATTCAGGTTCCGAGTCGGAGGAAATGTTCGGGCAGGCTGGTATAGACCTCGTATATGTAAATAACGAAGTACTTCAATATGCCAAACAGCAGGTGGATAATATTGATCCTTTGGAATCAGGTAAATAAGAAAATATCTTTCAACCTTTGCTGCCGGTTAAATACCTTTCAGAATTCTTTACCTGAAACAATTAGTTATTTTTGGGAAATTGGAATCGATGATTTGGATTATTTCAACCTTAGAAACTATAATAGTTATCTATTACCTTCTCTTCTGCTTAATAATTTCCTTAACCTTTTCTATCTGATCAGGGGTTCCAAGTACAAATAATTTGGCATTTTTCACCATAACCGTATCTCCGGCAGGGTTAATTATGTATTGCCCGTCAGGAGTTCTGAATCCAACGATATTGGCCCCGGTAAGTCGTCGGATGCTCATATCGTGAATGGTCCGGTCCTGGAATTCGATTGGCAAATCAGAACATACTATTTCCACCAGGTTAACTCCTTCGTTTCCTTCGATGGAAAGGCGGTGAAAGAACTCGGCCAGGTCGGGTTTGGCAACCAGGCTGGCCATATATGTACCCCCGACTTTCTCAGGCATTACCACGTGTGATGCCCCTGCTGTTAAAAGTTTTTTGAATGACGATTCGTGCGAAGCTCTTGAAATAATCTGGAGATCAGGATGTAATGAACGGACAGTGAGCACAACATAAAGATTATCAGCATCAACAGGAAGAGTAGTTATCAGGGCACCGGCATTGTATATACCTGCCAGTTCGAGTATGGCATCTTCGGTGGCATCGCCCTCAACAAATACTACTTTTTCATTTCGGTTTGCGATAATCAGCTCGTGATTCTTTTCAACGACAACTACTTTTTTATTAAGCAGCAGCAGATCGTGGGTAGTTTGCAGCCCGTTGCGGCCAAACCCTACAATTATTATATGATCTTTCATTTTTGTGATTCCTCCTGTTTTTCTGTTTCCCTGAAATAAAACTTTAATTCGTCCTTCTAAAAAATACGATGTAATGGTGGATAGAGAATATGCAAAAATACCGAAGCTGAATGTGATCAGAAATATGGTGAATACCTTTCCTGCGTCGGATAATGGACGAACTTCTTCAAAGCCTACTGTTGCTACAGTAATTACTGTCATATAGGCAGCTTCCAGCAGCGAATAATCCTCAATGCCCATATACCCGACAATTCCCGTAAACCCTATTAGCAATAGGAGACCGAAGGAAATAAACAGATTTATATTGCTATGGCTTTTAAACATTCCATTAATTGTAAACAACTTAGGTGATATTTAACGGTACAATATAGCTATAAAACTGACATGACATCTTGTTTGCGCCACAAAAAGTTGATTCCATCCTCCTTTCAGAATGAATTTTTAAATTTTCCCAAAATAACAGATACTTGTTGAATCAATTGAGGTATAGAATCATTATTTATTAAAACGTGATCAGCCAGTTGAATGCATCGTCTCAGATTTTGTTTATTCGGATCATCTGATATCATTTCCCGCTTTTCATTCTGAAGGAAAATATCGTATGAAATATTGTCCGTTTCCGAGTTCCGAAGCACGATACGCTGATACCGCAACATTGGGTCAGCATCAACGGCAAAAAGAACAAAATTGCCTTTTTCTCTCAGCGATTGCACCTCTCCCGGGGTACGTATGCTTTCGATTATGCAGTTTTTACCGGTCAGCAAAGCACGTTCATAAAGCTGATCAATAATATAGGATGGCGAATGATCGGCCCGCAATTTATTGGCAACCAATACCATGCTGTCGCGATTTGCCTCTAATCCCTGCCGCGTAATTTCCTCCAGCAAAAATCCCCTCACTGAAAAGTGAACAAATCCTTTTTCCTGAACCACGTAATCAACAATGGTTCCTTTTCCTGCGCCTAATGTTCCGGTAATTCCGATGATCAGCATGATGATTTCGTTAAATTTTTGGCTTCTTTAATTTCTTATTGCTATTGGCTTCTTTTAAAATCTTCGCGTTTTGTGAGCTTACAATCTTTTTGCCAGTTTGTTTTTCAATCTGTTTTCGAGTATCTCCGGCAATGTCTCCGCCTTTTTTCGCAATCCTTTTGTTATCTTCAAATGTTTTTGGATTATTTTCTTTGCTTATTTCGGTAGTTGTTGCTTCTGCTAACATATTGAGCACCAGTTCCAGATTAGTCATATTATCCCGTAGGTTTTCTTTCTTCAATCCTTTGAAGTTTTTATACTGTCCTACTGTTTTCCCACTCCAGGCTTGAGTAATAATATCTGTGAGCGAAGCAAATTCCTGGCCCTTTTTAACTCCTCTGTTTTCCCACTCATCGGTTAATTCCTTCCTGACCTCAATACTTTTTAATCTCTGGTTTATCCAGGCTGAGCTATAACCCAATTTCAAATAACTCTCCATGGCTCTGTCAATCGACTTTTCAGGATCCTGGCTTTCTTCTATTCTTTCGTAGCCAACTTTTGCCAGCCATTGCTTAAAGGGTTCTGCTTTAGGTGAAGGAATAGATTGAATTAAACGAAATAATTGTTCGGTATCAGCAACATCAGTTAAACGCATTTTCCCATCAGGCGCTACCATTTTCAAAGCGTTACAATTTGTAACGGTTTCATTTCCTTCGGCAAGAAGACGTTTTTTAAGAACCCTCCAATAAACTTGTGGATTACTACTATCAGTTAAGGTCTCAATGACATCAACAACAGAAAAATACCATTTCTCCTTTTCTGCATCCCAATTAGAACGAATCTTCCTATTTTCAAATATTTTTATGTCTTTCATTGGTTCTATGCCTTCCTTTTAATAAAGATCTCATTTATAAAAGTACGAGAATGTTGTATAAGTATAAAAATGCAAAAATTATAGTCGTAAAAGATGAATGCATATCAAAATATTTCAGTTTCCTGATTTCAGAACTTATTTTCTTTTAACTCCTTAATCCATTTCCCTCCATCCATTTTCACCGGTTTATAATTAAAAATCTTTTCAAGGAGTCTATTTTCGTCACTTTCCACAATCAGGTTGATGCGATGTTCATGTTTTACAAATCGCTGATCCACAGAATGATCCAGGAAAGCAACCAGGTGATTATAATACCCTTCGACATTAAACAAAGCTACCGGTTTAGTGATGAGTTCCAGCTGGTTCCAGCTCATCACTTCAAAAAGTTCATCCAGGGTTCCGATTCCGCCGGGCATAGCCACAAATGCATCCGAAATCTTGTCCATGACAGCTTTACGTTCAGCCATGGTTTCAACTACATGAAATTCGGTCAGGCCTTTGTGAGCAACTTCACGCTGAATTAAATTGTGCGGCATTACACCAACAACCTTGCCTCCAGCTGCCAGCATGGTATCGGCAATCACATGCATTATGCCGACATTGCTGCCGCCATAAACAAGCGTAATATCTTTTTCTGCAAACAGAAGTCCCAGGTCATGGGCTTTTAAGGTATATTCTTCAAGGCTTCCGGCGCTGGAACCACAGAAGACACAGATGGATTTAATTTTGTTGCTCATTTGTTACACATTATTTAATTCCATATTAAACACCTCAGCAATATTAGCTTTCAATATCGCCTTCACTTCGCTTACATCCATTACCTTGCCCAACTCAGCCTGCAGCGAAGTTACTTTTTTATCGGTAAATCCACATGGATTAATAAGATTAAAGTACGACAAATCAGTGTTTACATTTAATGCAAATCCATGCATACTTACACCCCGGCTTACCCGCACTCCGATTGCACATATTTTTCGGGTTTTCCCGGGAACTGTCGGGTCGAGCCAAACGCCTGTTGCGCCTTCGAGGCGATAGCCTTCAATTTCATACTGTTTTAAAGTGAGGATAATGGCTTCCTCCAGTTTTTCGATATAATCCCGTATCCCTTTTGCGAAATAATCGAGATTCAGAATCGGATATCCGACAATCTGGCCCGGACCATGATAGGTAATATCACCTCCACGGTTGGTATGAATAAACTCTGCATTTTTAGCCTGTAACTGAATGAAATTTGCCAGCATATTATCTTCCGAACCACTTTTTCCTAAGGTGAAAACATGGGGATGTTCGACAAAAAGCAAATAGTTGTTGGTTACTTCTCCATTGGTAATGGGCTGTCTTGATAATCCGGTTTTTTGTGCAACAATCTTATTCAGAAGGGTTTCTTGGTAGTCCCAGGCTTGTTGATAGTGCATTAATCCAAGGTCAATCGTAGAGACGCGATGCCTCGCGTCTCCGATTGAATCAGGATTTGATTTTTTCATTTTTATGACGTGATGCCTTGCGTCATTGGTTAAACCTGGTATTATCCCACCGTTTTCAGAGACGCGAGGCATCGCGTCTCTACGGTGGATATCAATATGCTTTTCTGCATGGTAACTGCTGCGAACCAGGGGTGTACTTTCCACAAAGGTGAAACCTTTCTCCAACCCGGCAACCCGGTATTTTTCAAACACATCAGGATGCACATATTCCTCAACCGGTAAATGTGACGGCGTGGGTTGCAGGTATTGCCCAATAGTAAAAATGCTACAGTTAACTTTACGTAAATCATCCATGGTTTCGAGCACTTCGGTTTCGGTCTCACCCAAGCCAACCATTATCCCTGATTTGGCGCGAAGCCCGGAAAACGCAATTTGCCGTAATACTTCCAGGCTGCGGTCATATTGAGCTGCACTGCGAATCCGGGGCGTAAGGCGGCGAACAGTTTCGAGGTTATGCGATATAATATCGGGTGCTGATTCAATAACGGTTTGCAATTGTTCTGAATCTCCGCCAAAGTCGGGTATCAACGTTTCGATAGTAGTTCCCGGATTTAATTCTTTCACTTTCCGAACCGTTTCTGCCCAAATAGCAGAACCTCCATCAGGCAGGTCATCACGATCTACGGAAGTAAGTACAACATGTTTCAGCGTGAGGTGTTTGACGGATTCTGCAATTTTTAAAGGTTCGTTTGCATCAACCGGTAAAGGTTTTCCGGTTGTTGTGGCACAAAATTTACACGAGCGGGTACAAATATCGCCCAGGATCATAAATGTAGCAGTTCCGGCGTTCCAGCATTCGCCCATATTCGGGCATTTGCCGCTTGAGCAAATAGTATGCAAACCTTTTTCTTCAAGTATCCCTTTTACTTTCAGATAGTTGTCTCCTTTCGGAAGTTTTATCTTTAGCCAGTCGGGTTTGCGTATATATTTTTCGGATTTATCGGACATGTAATAAAATTTGACCCGGCAAAAGTACTTTTTTTAGTGCTTCGAATGATTTCCTGCAGCCGATAAAAGCAAACCTGTCGCCCGAAATGGATTATATCGTAATTTTGAAGTCCTGAATGAAAAGATAGGTTCTTTTAATACACTGATAAATAAAGAATTGGAGTTTTACGATGAATGAATTATATCCTTTGAAATTTAATCCCATTTTTAAAGAAAAGATTTGGGGCGGCGACAAAATTCACACAGTTTTCGGAATGGACTTTGCTCCTCTGCCTAATTGCGGCGAGGCATGGGTTTTATCCGGTTACGGGGAAGAAATCAGCGTAGTAAAAAATGGATTCCTGGCTGAAAATCAACTCGATGAACTTATTGATGTATATATGGGCGACCTGGTTGGAGAAGCCGTTTATGAAAAATACGGCAGCAAATTCCCCTTGCTGATAAAAATCCTGAATTCAAACGACTGGCTTTCGATACAGGTTCACCCTAACGATGAACTAGCCAAGAGCCGTCATAACGATTTAGGGAAAACTGAAATGTGGTATGTAGCTGATGCTGAGCCCGGCGCCCAGCTGATAAGTGGTTTTAACCGCGACATGGATGCTGAAAAGTATCTTTCCTACATGAATAACGGAACTATTAAAGAGATCATGAATTATGAGACGGTTCATAAAGGCGACGTCTATTTTATGCCTGCCGGAAGAGTACATGCTTTAGGACCAGGATTACTTATTTTTGAGATTCAGCAAACCAGCGATCTGACGTATCGTATCTACGACTTCGACAGGGTGGATGACAAAGGGATTCCCCGTGAGTTACATACCGACCTGGCTCTTGATGCCCTCGACTTTACCAGGCACGAAAGTTACAGAACTGAATATGAACCAGCGTTTAACAAGACAGTTCCCGTTATCGAAAGCACGTATTTCAATACCAGTCTGATACATTTTAATAAACCTGTAATTAAAGATTACAGTGGCCTCGATTCGTTTGTTATCCTGCAGTGTGCCGAAGGGAAATGCAGCATTGAATTTGATGGGGGTACTGAAATACTGCAAGCCGGAGAAGTTATACTGATTCCCGCCATTATGGAACGCATACAGATTGTTCCACAGGTTGAAACCAAAATTCTTGAGATTTACTATCCGCAATAAGATCAATCACTTCTCTTTTTTGAGCTACGGTGAGAGAGGCACTGCTGCAATTTAGTGAAGTATAGGTTTAGTTCTGGAAACTGCCTGCAAAATGGTGTCCGGAAATACCTTATTTGGCTTAGAGACTGTCTAAAATTCTTAATTTAATTTTAATTATGTAAGTTCCTTTGAATATCGAACAAGGATTATTCGCTCATTGCTTATATTAAAAAGTGCTCATGAGTCGCTTCGCTTAGTTAACGATTTTTGATTTAAGAAGTATCCCTATCTACAAGGTTTATGCCCACTTCGTAAATCGTAAATCCTTGTTCCTTGTTCTTAAATCCATCATTTAACTAAATTTAGACAGTTACTTAGTTTATTCTGCAGGCTATCGCTCTATTGCATGGTATTGTCTTCGGAAATATCCTGCTCAGAATTTTCAGTTTCAGCACTTTGTATTTGGGGCTTGTTTGCCATAATGCCAAAGCTGATATATCCCAGCGCGAGGATAAAGCCCAGCCATCCTTTTGCAGGAATCTGAATATCAGTAGCCCATACAATTGATGCTAAAATGGCAACAGGTGTTATCGCTACCATGGAAATAAAGAGCAATGAGGTAAAATCAAGGTTTACCTTCAGGAATGCACTGATTATTAAACCAAATACCCCGTTGACAAGAGCCTGTATGAGGCGATAGATATAAAAAAATATAACCATGAAAACAAAAATGATGATATAAATTATCCAGGCATAACCTAACCAACCTTTAATTATTGAAGAATTCAGTGTGAAGCTTTGAACTTTTGATAAATCATAGGTTCGGGTTTCATTTTCCTTTTCCCGTGAAATCAATTTGTTTTTTACAAGCAACACTTTAGTTTCGCCTTGTAATTCATTAATTCCGGCTGAGTCCGAAAGATCAATAACGATAAGTGTTTCCCCTGCTTTTGATTTAATATAATAGGGCGATTCCTTATCCATTGAAACCGTCCCGTTGTTGATTCTTAGTTCAGGAACCTGGTCGATAATAAAAGCACCATCATTTTTTATGAAATTATCTGTAACAGTCACAAGAGCAATCATCAAAGGGATACTACATAGCAATACTAACAAGGCAAGGTAACCAAATGTATTTCCTTTTTTATTATTTACCACATAGCGATACGTTTCAGGATTGTAAAACGAACCTGTTAATGTTTGGAAGAATCCGGACTTTTTCATCTTGTTATTTTTTATTTTGATTTTGGTAAGATGGAATTACTCACATCTTGCTTATTTTTAAATGTGTTCGTGAGCTAAAGGTTCGCCATGATTAATTAAAACAATTGTTCAATTGGGTGATTAATCAATCATGGCTATTTCATAGGAATGTTTTTTGTATAACAAATATATGGATGTTTAATAAATGCAAGGTTTGCTGCGCTATAAACTTACAGAAAATTAAATTCAAAATTGTTTTTGAAAGTCATACGCGAAAGAGAAAGAAATATTCAGTTTAGAATATCTGTAAACTTTAGCTCTTCCTGATAATGCACTGAAAATTATTTGATTTTAATCACTCTGGCAATCTGCACACTTTCACCGCTGAATATTTTACAGGTATATATTCCTGCTTCCAGGTTGCTTCCATTATATTCAGCCTGGTGATCCCCGGCAGTTTTTTCGCCTTCATCAATACATTTGACTTCTTTACCGATTGAATTGTATATCACAATTTTGATATTCCCTTCTGATTGAGTGGTATATTCCATGTGAAGTTTGCCGGTAAAAGGATTCGGGAATATTAAAAAATTATTTTCAACAGCTGCTTTCCTATCTTTATATTCAAACTCAACCTTGGTTGAAACGGATGAAGGGCAACCATTAATATTATGGGTAATTACATAATAAGTCCCGGAATATGGCGGGAAATATACCTGGGCAGTTTCTCCTTCAATTAATCCCTGGCTACTGTACCATTGGTTGCCCGATAATGCAGAAGAAACGAGATGATCGCTTAAAACAGTAACAACCGGCTTGGCAGGCGGCTGTTCAACATTAACCTTTATTGCCCCTGTAGCAAATAATGATTTACTGCTTACTTGAACGCTGTAAGTGGTTGTTTCGGCTGGTGAAGCAAATGGATTAAAGATGCCTGAATTGTTTAGCGTGGCTGCAGGTGTCCAGGTATAGCCTTCATCAGCTGCAGCTCCTGTTGCTAATATATAAAGCTGTGATTGCCCGCCTGCGCAAATGGTTGCCGGTACAGCCAATGCCTTAACGGATAACGGGCCGGTAAAGGGTTGGCTGAAAACAGGAAAGTGAATATAATCGATATAGGCTGCATCCGTCCCGGCAATGGTTGCCTCATCTTTTTCATAAACCCAGCTGAAACGGTGATTGCCTGCAGTAATGGGATAACTTACCTTCTCCCAGTCTTGAACCCCACTCCAGCTATCGAGCATACTATCGTCCAAATAAAATTTGAGGAAATCATACCCTTTCTCGGAAGACACTTTCCGATAAAACGAAATTGTATCGTTGAAAAGCACCTGACCTTCAATAAAAAGCACACTGCTTTCACTATTGTTTATAACCCCTGACCTGGCTCCATACAAACCTTCGGATTTATCGGATAAACATATTTCCCATGGTTTTGCACCTTTCGTTCCCCAGTTGTATTTCATAAAATCAGCTGTTTCAAAATCTTCAATCCGGGAACCTACTACTGCTGCGAGACTTGAAACTGAGTTATATGGGCCTGCTGTTGCAGAAATGAATAAAGTCAAAATACCACCTGGTTGAACATCCGGGCTAACCGAAAAACTAAAAGTGGAGATACCGGTAGCACCCGGAACCAATGTTCCCAGATTCAATGCAGGCATAACGCTGGTGTCATTATCGCAAAAAACAAATAAGCGCGATGTAACTTCTGCCGAAGAACAATGTCCAGTATTTGTGGTTGGCATTGTGATATAAATTGTTTCCCCCGGATCAATTTGCCCGTTTCCATTCCCAGCTGTTGAATCGTCAAAAATGATACTTCCATTCACAAGGCTTGGCGCATATATGGTAAAAGCAAACTGCGAAGTGAAAGAAGATGTATCCACCTGGCTTAACAGGGTAACAGTGGCCTTATGCATATCAGGAATATTATCATTAACTTGTATAGAAAATGCATTTAAACCAATAGCTGATCCGTTTCCTGAAATTAACGGCCAGGCATGCTTATTTGCCTGGATGGTGAGATAACTATCATTGGTACTGAGAGTTGAATTAACATTTATCGCGTCAGGTATGCCAATATTTTTCAGCGTGACATCCATTGTAAGTGATTCATCAAACTCTGGCAACTGGTTATTATTTCCTTCCTTATCTTTTATCAAAAAGTTGCCGGGTACCAGGTACGGTCTTTCCGGAGTTACAATCAGTACACTGTCGATGTATGGCTGCCGGTTCTGTTTAGTAATAACAATATCTGCATAACCAGGTTCCGAAAAAGCCTGAAATGAAACAACTGCCAGCCCGCTTTCATCAGCTCCGGCCACACCGTGAAGAATATTGTTTTTACTTATAGCTACGTAAGCATAAGGTTCGGTATGAACTTCAAAAGTTGGCGCTCCCATTTGAAGAAATGCCGGGTAAGAAACAGGCAATGCAGGAGGCACCGAGAAATAAATCATGGTGGATGGGTCGCCCATCAGGCAATAAATTTCCCAGTAATATTTTTTCATACCCGAATTTGATTCCTGTACGGCAAGGTTTCCGGCAAAAACCATTTGACCCATTGTGCTGTACCACTCCGAATCAGTTTCACCATGATCATGAAAAGTACGATCGTAAGCGCCTAACCCGGTTGATTCATAAGTCGGATTACTAACAATCGATCCACTTCCAACGCCCCACCAGTAATCTTCATCCCAGTAACTTAAATCAGAAGCCCCGATATATCCTAAAGCCCCTTTGTTTTCGGCCCGGAGAAGTGCCTCGCCAAATGAATTCAGATTATACGAATTTGACTGGCAACTGTTACCGACCATCAAACCATATTTGTCAGCATTGTGGAGTTTCGCCACATCCGAAATGGTAAAAGATGGATCGGCCCATCCTTCAGGACTTCCATGAGCCGTATAATTAGCATAGGATACTCCATCACTTATATTTGCCTTTATATTCTGAGAATAATTACCTCCGGGTGGTTCGGGCTGAAGATAGATGTGGGCATCCAGGTTATGTGCTGCGTTAAAGTAGTATGAAGCGCCATAGTTTATTTGGCCGTTTCCCCATCTTGCCTGGTGTGAGGCATCGGCACCGGCAGTAAGTACAACTCTATTCAGGAATGAAGGATCAGGCATCAGATACTGCTCGTACTGGAGTGTTTTATTAATTTGCGGCAGCAATTCCGCAACCGTATTAGCCGAAAATCGGCCATAAAACACATCGGGTAAAAAATCACCGGTGTATTCACAATAATAAAGGTCACTTACATGACTGCCACAATCAAAAGCCGGAATCTGAGCCACATCTCCGACAAATAACACAAAAGTCGGAGCCGGATCCGAAGGAGTTGCTGAGGTATAAAGATTTTGAAGGTATGTTTTTATTGAAATCAAGGACTTGCCTACAGCCGGATTATTGGTATAAGCTTCAACAACATTGAATCCGCGCTTGGTTTTCCACTTTATAAAAGGCTGCAGCGCACTCTGAAACATCGGATCGGAAACGATGACATATTTAACTGGAACAGTGGAAGTAGTTTCCACCGTTGCTTCTACAGATTTATAATTGAGAACATTGCTGTACACGCTATTAAAATACGGCGATCGGGTTTTGGCTTTATTCTCTGTGCTTTTTAAACTGCTTGCTCCTGAAAACCGGATTTCAACCACAAGGTTGTTATACACCTTGATGGTATTGGAAACCGGATTGTATTCAACAGGAGAGAGTACCAGGTTAGCAAGGCGCACTTTACGCAGGTACCCCGCCATCTCGATCCTCGCCAGTTTTTCGCCATAAAAGCTGTTGGTTTCATACAATTGCCGGTTGTATTCGAATGGTTTCAACAGACTGCTGCTTTTAGGTTCAGGAGGTTGAACAGGTATGATTTTCTGTGTAATACCAAAATCAGAAAGTTTATATTCCTTAACTTCATAACTGATTACTTTTACCTGCGGACTTGCACCTTCAGGAACTTCAATCAGTTTGCTCAGCACTGGCAATTGTGGTAAACCGATCGCGTTGGTGTTTGAATATGAATTCAATAACAATTCAACAAATTCGCCTTTTTCGGTATTCAGGATCAGTGAGTTGAAACTGCCGATAGTATTGGATATCAGCAGCCGGTTGGAAGTGTTTTCGAGCACATTCACTTTATTGCGACCCGAAATATCAATAACAATTTCATTAGCAGCATAGGATTGCCCACCACCGAAAAGCAGAAATAATAATAACCATCCGGGTAGTATATCTTTCAAACATATAGGCATACAACTTGCTGTTTAATGATCTGAATCCAGATCACAAAGTTAAAGTTTTATCGATTCCTTATAGGTTGAATTGTCAGAACTTTGAAACTTCCTTTTTTAAGAAAAGCGCCAAAGATAAAATCAGAGAAAATCTCATTTATCTTTTGCGCTTTATTCTATTATAAAACAAAAAAAATCAAGCATTCAACCTTTAAAGTAAGTAAAATGCATGTTTTGAACCCTTAAAGAATTTGGATGGGAATTAGTTTTTATGCTTATCCGCGTTATGGCAGCAGGTTTCAGCCTGGCAGGTTTCGGGTTTCTCAACAACCAGCACCACACTGAAGATGCCTTCATCCGAATTGATATCATTGTATTTCTTAATCATATCATCATCAAAGTATTTCTCCAGTAACTCAACGGGAAGTTCCACCTTATTTACTTCAACAATGCCGCCCTGTGTAAAACCTGTCTTCTGAAAATAACTCATAAACACATCCACTTTTTCGGCACCTGCAATACAACCAGCTATAGATGAAGCTTCCTTGCGCAGTTCATCAGGGATATCATTTATAATTACAAAATCAGATACACATACATACCCGCTGTGGCCACAAACCCTGTACATTTCGTCTGCAACTTTCTGCTTGTTGGTTTGCAGGTTGAACACACAACTTGAGTAAATAACATTAGCAAATTCGGAAGGTAAAGGAACGGCCTCAATATCGCCCAACCTGAATTCAACATTACTAACCTTCAGTGAATCAAGAATTCCGCGGGAAGTGTTGATGTTTTGTTCCGAAATATCAATTCCTATTACTTTGCCGGTAGGACCAACAACACTGGCAGCCGAAAAACAATCGCTTCCTAATCCTGAGCCAAACTCAACTACGCGGTCACCTTCCTGCAAAAGCTGGAATCGTGAAGGAAGGTCCTGTTGGCTCCCGGAATGGTGATGGCTTTCAGAGTGACTGCCACAACCTCCTGATCCGCAACCACACGCACTATTCTTAACGCTATCTTTAGCTTCAAATGATTTTACTTCTACCTCCATAATATTTATTTTTAGTTCTTTTAATCAATTTATAAACCGAGTTTACCATTTCATAACAAGAATGTTCAGGTAAGGTTTTGTTAAATCACATATATTTATTTTTCGATATGATACATTCAACACATTCCCATTGTATTTCCCGTTATCTCTATTCCTATCATTCAAAAACACGATCCATTAAAATTTAAACTGATTAAAAACCAATTGATGTTTAATAAAAATTTATAAGAAAAAGATCTGTAAGCATCAAAGATGTAACTTTGCAATGAAAATTTTTTTAAATCATGCTTCGTAAATTCATTACCTTTTCCCTTTTACTTGTCATTGCAGCTTCTTGCAAAAAAGATGTTGTTGCCGATTACAGTGCGGTTGACAAAAAAACAATCGAAGATTACCTGGTTGCAAATAACCTGACAGCACAGTCAACTTCTTCAGGCTTGTATTATATTATTGAGAAACCGGGCGGCGCAGTTCATCCGACTATCAATAGTTCGGTAGATGCCTATTACAGGGGATACCTCACCAATGGAAGCATTTTCGACCAGTATTCGTATTCAATTGGCAAACCAACATTCTTTGCACTATCTGGCGTAATAAAAGGATGGCAAGAGGGTTTACAGTTAATTGGTGTTGGCGGAAAAATAAAACTTTTAGTACCGTCAGCTTTAGGTTACGGTAGCGCAGCCGATAAAGTCGGTATTCCGGCAAATTCAGTATTAGTTTTTGATATTGAACTCGTTGAGATTTATAACCAATAAGCGTGTCGGATCAAAGTAAAGGGATATTACTTGATTTTGGCCAGGCATACCGGAAAGCTGCCGATTATTGCGCTATACAGGACCGCTGTATCAGTGAAATGCAGTTGAGACTGAGATACTGGAATATTGACAACAGCTTATACAGCAGCATTATTAGCAAACTGATTGACGAAGGCTTCCTGGATGAAAAAAGGTTTGCAATAAATTATGCAGGAGGGAAGTTCAGGATCAACGGCTGGGGAAAACTCAAAATTGCTGCCGGCCTCAGGACCAGGGCTATTGCTGCATCGCTGATCCAACAAGCCCTATCCACCATTGAAAATGATGAGTACACATTATTTCTTGGAACATTACTTCAGAAAAAACTAAAATTATTGGGTGGCGATACACCTCTCAACAGGCAAAAAGTTGCTTATTTTGCTGCTTCCCGGGGATTTGAACCAGGACTTATTGCAATGTACTTGCACAATACCGAAATATTTGACATATAAAAAAACAATCCAACTCCATGATAACCATTGATACCCTTAAAGAACTATCAAAGCGACTCGAAGCGCTGAGGAGGTTCCTTTGACGTCGAAACCAAGCTTGAACTCATCGCCGAAGAAGAAAAAATAACCCAGGCTCCGGGGTTTTGGAACGATCCCAAGAAAGCCGAAGTGGTCCTTAAATCGATACAGGAAAAGAAAAGCTGGACCAATGCATTTGCTAATGCTGAGGTTTCGCTGGCCGACATCCAGGTATTATACGAATTTTACCAGGCTGGCGAAGCCACTGAACAGGAAGTAGAAGAGAGTCTTCGTAAAACTGAAAAGCTATTCGACGACCTCGAATTCCGTAACATGCTAAGCAACGAAGAAGATGGATTAAGCGCTATTCTGCAGATAAATTCGGGTGCAGGCGGTACTGAAAGCCAGGATTGGGCTCAGATGCTTATGCGCATGTACATCCGCTGGGGCGAACGGAACAATTATAAAGTTCGGGAACTCGATTTAAACGAAGGCGATGGAGCCGGGATTAAATCGGTTTCAATCGAAATTGAAGGTGATCATGCTTTCGGATACCTGAAAGGTGAGAACGGAGTTCACCGTTTGGTGCGCCTCTCCCCTTTCGATTCAGCCAATCGCAGGCATACATCCTTTGCATCAGTGTACGTTTACCCTGTTGTTGACGATAATATTGATATTCAGATCAGCGCTGCCGATATCAGTTGGGATACATTCCGAAGCAGCGGTCCGGGGGGACAAAACGTAAACAAAGTCGAAACCGCAGTGCGTCTTTACCATGCGCCATCAGGAATTGTAGTTGAATGCCAGGTTACCCGTTCGCAACAGCAAAACCGTGAAAAAGCCATTCAGATGCTTAAATCACAGTTGTATGAAATTGAACTGCGCAAGAAAAAAGAAGCCCAGGCCGAAATTGAAGGCAACAAGAAAAAGATCGAATGGGGATCGCAAATCCGAAATTACGTATTGCACCCGTACAAAATGGTGAAGGATATCCGAACCGGTCACGAAACTTCAAATGCATACGAGGTCCTGGATGGCGACCTGAATGAATTTATCAAATCGTACCTGATGGAATTTGGGAGAGATAATCAATAATATATAGCATTAGAATTATAAAAATTGCTAATTTTATCAGATAATCCCTTCAGCATGATAACTATCTACCACAATCCCAAATGCCGCAAATCGAGGGCAGGTTTGCAATATTTGAAGGACAAAGGCCTGGAATATACTGTTGTTGAATATCTTAAAACACCGCTTTCCCGGGAACAACTAAAGGACCTGCTGATGAAACTCAATATGCGGCCTGAAGAAATTGTACGAACACAGGAAGATGAGTTCAAGGAAAAACTAAAAGGAAAAATCTTTACAGACGAGGAATGGATCACTATCCTGCTCGAAAGCCCTAAACTTATCCAGCGGCCAATCGTGGTTAAAAACCATAAAGCGGTATTGGGACAGCCGGTTGAGGAGATTGATAGGTTGATGGGGGAGATTGGATAGAAAAAGAGTCGAGATTAATTTTTAAAAATGCCATTCAATGATTGTTTCGTCATCAACATTAAGTTTTTATAGATATCAACGAACAGAATAGTTCAAAATTCATAGTTCATACCGATGAGCAACTTAAAAGCGATAGAATACAAATCCTTCGAAGCAATAAAGCATCTTTCGGATGATGGCACAGAGTTTTGGTATGCACGTGAACTTGCCACAGTACTCGAATATGTGCAATGGCGCAATTTTGCAAAAGTATTAGACCGGGCAGAACTAGCCTGTAAAAACAGTGGTTATGAGATACCTGACCATTTTGCTGAGGTCAGCAAAACGATCGGGATGCCCAAATCTGCAACTAAACAAGTTATCGATTTTAAACTTAGCCGCTATGCCTGCTATTTGATTGTTCAAAATGGTGATCCTCGCAAAGCAGTTATTGCTTTGGGACAAACTTATTTTGCCATTCAAACCCGCCGGCAGGAAGTCGCCGACTATTTTAATCAGCTTGATGAGGACAATAAACGCCTGGTAATCCGGGGCGATATCAAACAGTGGAACCAAATGCTTGCTGAAGCAGCCCATAACGCAGGCGTTATTAGCAACGAAGAGTATGCAGCTTTTCAGAATGCCGGCTATATGGGTCTTTATGGAGGTTTGAAAGTGGAGGATATTCATAAAAAGAAAGGTCTAAAGAAAGCCGACAAGATTCTTGATTTTATGAGTAGCACTGAATTGATAGCAAATTTGTTTAGAATTTCCCAGACTGAAGAAAAATTAAAAAAAGATAAAGCATCAACCAACGATGCCGCGAACGAAATACATTTTATAGTTGGAAGAGAAGTGCGCGGAACCATTGAGCGGGTGGGCGGTACAATGCCGGAAGATTTACCTGTTCCCCAAAAAAGCATCAGCGATGTGGAACGCGAACAATTGAAAAGGCTTAAAAAAGATCCGAATAAATTAATGTTGGATGAGTAATAAGAAGTCATTCAATGGTCATTCGGTTGTCATTCAGTTGTTGCGGAATGAGATGTTAGAGTTTTGGAGAGGGAGAAGTTGTCATGCAATTGTTGTGTGGGTATGGGAGATATGAGTTTGGGGAAGTGAAGTCACACAATTGTAGAATAAATTATTATTATCTGGAATTTTCAGGAATGTATCTTAATTTTACTCCGTGGATATTGATGAATTAAGAGTGTATCAATTAGCAATGCAACTGGCCGAAAAAGTTTGGGAAATTGTATTGAAATGGGACTCATTCGCAAAATATTCGATTGGGAAACAATATACTGAAGCAGCAGATTCAATTGGGTCAAATATGAGTGAAGGATTTGGAAGGTTTCATTTCAAGGATTCCAAAAACTTTCTTTACTATTCACGCGGCTCACTTTATGAATCCAGAACCTGGACAATAAAAGCACATAACCGGAAACTAATTACAGATGAAGAATACAAAGAACTTACACGGGATATCCATGATCTCTCTGTAAAACTCAACAATTATATAAACACTATCGGTAAATCTTCAAACAACCATGAATGACAACCAGAACCTTAAATTAACTCCATTAAACTTGCAAACAACAACTGAATGACCATCGAATGACAACTCAACCCCTCAAAATATCCAAATCCTCTCGTCAAACAACAACTGAATGACCATCGAATGACAACTCAACCCCTCAAAATATCCAAATCCTCTCGCCAAACAACAACTGAATGACTATCGAATGACAACTCAACCCCTCAAAATATCTCAGACCTCTCGTACAAAAACAACTGAATGACCATCGAATGACAACTCAATCCCTCAAAATATCCAAATCCTCTCGTCAAACAACAACTGAATGACCATCGAATGACAACTAAAAACCTCAAAATATCCAAATCCTCTAGTCAAACAACAACTGAATGACCATCGAATGACCTCTAAAAACCTCTAAATTCCCAAATCACTTGTCTAACAACAATTGAATGACTTCTAAAACGACCAATCCACCCCAACCACTCGTCTAACAACAACCGAATGACCTCTGAATCATCCAAATAACCTAATCATCTCAAACACTATAAACAATGAACTACCGCATCGAAAAAGACACCATGGGACCGGTTGAGGTTCCTGCCGACAAATACTGGGGCGCACAAACCCAGCGTTCGAAAGATAACTTCCGTATCGGCGACGGACATATGCCTCTTGAGATTATCAGGGCATTTGCCATTCTGAAAAAAGCTGCAGCCCTTACTAACCGGGATTTGGGAGTGCTTGCTGCAGAAAAATGCGACCTGATAGGAAAGGTATGCGACGAAATTTCAGAAGGAAAGCTCGATGATCAGTTTCCTCTTGTAGTATGGCAAACCGGCTCAGGAACCCAAAGCAATATGAATGTGAACGAGGTTGTCAGCAACCGGGCACATGTTTTAGCAGGTGGAGTACTGGGCGAAGGCAAAAGTCCTCTTCATCCGAACGATGATGTTAACAAATCGCAAAGCAGCAACGATACATTTCCAACAGCCATGTCGATAGCCGCATATAAAATGCTACTCGAAATTACGCTGCCGGGAGTGCAGAAACTGCGTGACACCCTGGCTGCCAAAGCAAAGGAATTTGCACCTGTTGTAAAGATTGGCCGTACACATTTGATGGATGCAACTCCGCTAACATTAGGACAGGAATTTTCGGGTTACGTGTCGCAGCTGGATCACGGAATAAGAGCTGTTAAAAACGCCCTTCCACACCTGGCTGAACTTGCTTTAGGCGGAACAGCTGTTGGAACCGGCATCAACACTCCGAAAGGTTATGATGTTAAAGTTGCTGAACATATTGCAGCGTTAACCGGGTTGCCTTTTGTTACTGCTGAGAATAAATTTGAAGCTCTTTCGAGCCATGATAATATTGTGGAAGCCTCAGGTGCACTTAAAACACTAGCCACCAGCCTGATGCATATTTCGAACAACATCCGTCTGCTAGCTTCAGGTCCACGTTGTGGTATCGGCGAGTTACATCTTCCCGAAAACGAACCAGGCTCATCCATCATGCCGGGTAAGGTTAATCCGACACAAAACGAGGCGCTATCCATGATATGTGCGCAGGTAATCGGCTGCGATGCCGCCATTACAGTTGCCAATACACACGGCCATTTCCAGTTGAATGTGTTCAAACCGGTAATTATTTATAATTTCCTGATGGCAGCGCGACTTATCGGCGACGGATGTGTTTCGTTTAACAATAACTGCGCAGTTGGAATCGAAGCAAATCACGCTTTTATTGATAAAAACCTCGAAAACTCACTTATGCTGGTAACTGCCCTCAACACCCATATCGGTTATGAAAATGCTGCAAAAATCGCTAAGAAAGCCCATCACGAAGGTTCAACCCTGCGCGAAGCTGCCATGGCACTTGGATTGGTTACCGACGAACAATTTACTGAGTGGGTGGATCCTACGAAAATGATTGGCTAAAAGGATTATGTAACTCAGTTTTATTTGAGAAAGCTAATTCTTTTAAAAAGAAAAATTTAAGAACAGAGCGATTTACATAACCCATTGCAAGTTTCATTTTGCAGTGGGTTTTTTGTTTTATAGGTAGCATCAACTGAAGGAAAAATTCTATTCCAAAAGATAATTAACCTACCTTTGCACTCCATTTCAAAACAAACGCAGGAATGTAAAATTCACTTTACTTACGATCATAAACAAGGGCAACCTATGATTCAGACTATTAAGATAGGCACGATTAAGTGGCATTATATTGAAGATCCATCAGATGAGGATCTCGGATTCCTGAAAGACAACTTTCACTTCCACCCTCTCGATATTGAAGACTGCCGGAGTGTGAATCAACGACCCAAGATCGACGTTTACGATGATTATTATTTTCTGATCCTGCATTTCCCACATTACGACCGTTGGAACCGTTTCCTGAAAACCAAAGAAGTAAAAATCTTCTGGGGCGAAGGGTATATTATTACTATCGGCCGGCCGCATTGGGTAGTCAGCAGCCTTTTTAACAGCGCAAAGGAAATGAACGACCCTTACGAAATACTTCAGGCCGGTACTTCCGATGCTTTACTTTATAAAGTATTGGAAAAACTAATGCAGGAAACCTTGTCGCTGATCAGCAAATTAGGCATTGAACTCGAATTGATCAATCGTGAACTTTTTGGTAAGAAAGCAGAAAAAACCATTGAACGTATTTCGCTCACACGGCGGAACATGA
This sequence comes from Lentimicrobiaceae bacterium, assembly GCA_041660125.1. GTDB lineage: Bacteria > Bacteroidota > Bacteroidia > Bacteroidales > UBA4417 > UBA4417. The sequence goes on along the minus strand of JBAZWY010000003.1, from coordinate 6,024 downwards.
TTTTACTTAACACTATTTTTAAACCACAACTCAGGCTCTTCCAGAAATTCGAATCCGGGCAAATTGAAGGTTACGCTGAAAACATGGAAGAATACTGGGGAAATATCCTCGACTATTACCAGAAAATGTGGGATATGATTGAGGATTACGAAGAACTGATTGAAGGCCTTTCGAAAACATTCGATTCAATGCAGAGCAACCGCACCAACGAAATCATGAAAGCGCTCACTCTTATTTCGTCCATTTTACTGCCTTTAACTTTTATAGCCAGCGTTTACGGTATGAATGTAAAATTACCCATCGGAAATCATATAAATGCTTTCTGGATACTTATGGGAGCTATGGTTATGATTTCGGCAGGTTTTATCTTTTTGTTCAAGAGAAAAAAATGGATGTAAATCCGTAATCCAAATCATATTGAAAACGGGATAATTTTTCGCATTCATTAAGTCCCAAATTCCTCCCGCCAAAGGCGGGACCAAGTCCCAAATTCCAAAAAAGATCTCAGAGCAAGTACTGGTTCTTGATCCCTATAGCTCCTATCAAGATGGGGGTTTGGAACTTGGATATTTTTTAAATGAGTAATTTTATCCTACGTTAAGATTACTTAAAAAATCCTTAGTAACGTTCAATTAGTGAAAACCAGATAGCCCTGGAAGAAAAAGCCTGGATTATATATCTATGCATTGTTCCTTGATCAGTATATGCAAGGCAAGATTCAAAAGGAGATTCACGAATAATTCTTTACCTTTGCACATTGGCTAAATTCAAAATTTGAAAATACCTAATCACGAAGCATTTATGTCGGAATCGAAAAGAATAAAAATAATTGAACTGCTTAAAACGCCTGAAAAAACAGGCATTGGAAACACGGTTACCATTAAAGGTTGGGTTCGCACCAAGCGTGGAAATAAAAATGTAGCTTTTATTGCATTAAACGATGGGTCAACCATCCATAGCATACAGGTTGTTGTCGATCTGGCTAATTTTGATGAAGAACTACTGAAACAGGTTAATACAGGAGCTTGTTTATCCGTAACCGGCACCTTGGTTGAATCGCCTGGCGCCGGGCAGTCGGTTGAAATGCACGCCTCTCAGATTGAAGTTTACGGAAGTGCCGATCCGGAACTGTATCCTCTGCAGAAAAAAGGGCATACCCTGGAGTTTCTTCGCGAAATAGCCCACCTGAGGCCACGGACCAACACGTTTGGAGCCATTTTACGCATCCGGCACAATATGGCTTATGCCATTCATAAATATTTTAATGATAAAGGCTTTTACTACATCCATACTCCTATTATTACCGGCTCCGATGCGGAAGGCGCAGGTGCCATGTTCAGAGTTACAACACTGGATATGAATAATTTACCTATTTCAGATACCGGTGAAATAGATTATTCACAGGACTTTTTCGGTAAAAGTACAAACCTAACGGTTTCGGGTCAATTGAATGGCGAACTGGCGGCACTGGCATTATCCGAAATTTATACTTTCGGACCTACTTTCAGGGCCGAAAACAGCAATACCCCGCGTCACCTGGCCGAATTCTGGATGATAGAGCCTGAAATGGCTTTTTACGATATCACCGACAACATGGACCTGGCGGAAGATTTCCTGAAATACCTGATCCGCTATGCACTTGATAATTGTATGGATGATCTCGAGTTCCTTCAAAAAATGTATGACAACGAGTTGATTGAACGGCTCAACTTTGTAACGAAAAACGAATTTGAAAGGCTTACATACACCCGTGCTATTGAAATACTTATGGCATCAGGGCAAAAATTTGAATTCCCTGTTGAATGGGGTGTTGACTTGCAATCGGAACACGAACGCTACCTGGTCGAAAAAGTGTTTATGAAACCCGTTATCCTTACTGATTACCCCAAAGAAATCAAGGCTTTTTACATGAAACAGAATGAAGATGGTAAGACAGTAAGAGCTATGGATGTTCTGTTCCCCCGTATCGGTGAAATCATTGGGGGATCGCAGCGGGAGGAAAATTACGAAAACCTGATGTCGCGCATTCATGAACTACAAATTCCCGAAAAAGATATGTGGTGGTACCTCGAAACACGTAAATTTGGTACTGCTCCGCATGCCGGATTTGGTCTTGGGTTTGAAAGGCTTATGCTTTTTGTTACCGGGATGGCCAACATCCGCGATGTAATACCCTTCCCACGCACGCCACAAACTGCTGATTTTTAATTCAGCATACCAATATGACTTTTCTTGGGTTGTGCTATTAATTAAATAGCATTACCTTTGGAAGACTATACGTTAAAATCATAACACCAGAATGCTTAATCAACGCCTTCAACAGAAATTATTACAAAAGCTTTCACCCCAGCAGATACTGCTGATGAAGCTTTTACAGATTCCGTCGATGGCACTGGAACAACGTATCAAGCAAGAGATTGAAGAAAACCCTGTTCTTGAAATTGACGAAGAATATGATGAGAATGAATCTGATGATTTTAACGATACAGAAAAAGATACGAATGAAGCTTCGCAAAACGATATTGATATCAATGACTATCTGAGTGATGATGATATTCCATCCTATCGCCTGAATGCCGGCAATACTTCAGCCAGTGATGAGCATAAAGAAATGCCGATGACTGCGGATACAGGATTTCACGAATCCCTCTTGTCGCAACTCGATCTCAGAGACTTACCAGCTCAAAAACGTATCATTGGGACTACAATTATCGGCAACCTTGATGAAGCCGGATACTTGCAGCGCGACCTGAATGCCATGGTTGATGACCTCGCATTTACACAAGGGATTACCACCAACCTGTTGGAAATTGAACAAATGCTCAAGATTGTTCAGAGTTTTGAACCGGCAGGAGTTGCAGCCCGAACCCTTCAGGAATGCCTGATTCTTCAGCTAAAAAGAACGGATCCATCTCCTTCTGTAAAGCTGGCTATAACCATAATCGACCGGTGCTTCGAAGATTTCAGCAAGAAACATTATGATAAAATCCTGAAGCGTACTCATTCGGAAGAAGAAGATCTGAAGGATGCCATCAGCGAAATATTGAAACTCAATCCTAAGCCTGGCAGTGCTTTCAGTCCATCAACTGCCGGAAATCAATATGTAATTCCCGATTTTATTATCGAAAACAAGGATGGGGTCCTCGAACTTACCCTGAACCAGCGGAATATGCCCGAACTCAGGCTAAGCCGAACTTATACGGATATGCTGGAATCCTATGGCGAGAATAAGCACAGGAAAGAAAAAAATGACTCACAACGCGATGCTGTTGTTTTTATCAAACAAAAAATTGATTCAGCCCGTTGGTTTATTGAAGCCATTAGACAACGACAGGATACGCTGTATCTTACAATGAAAGCTATTGTTGATTACCAGCATAAATATTTCCTCGAAGGTGATGAGACCATGCTGCGACCTATGATACTGAAAGATATCGCCGAACGCGTAGGGCTTGATATTTCAACAATTTCGCGGGTTGCAAACAGCAAATATGTTCAAACGCCATTTGGCACTTTTCTGCTTAAGAGTTTCTTTTCCGAATCCATTCAGAATGATCAGGGAGAAGAAATTTCAACCAGGGAAATCAAGAAAATACTTTCGGATTGTATCGTTGCTGAGGACAAAGCCAAACCACTCACCGACGAAGAGCTCACTTCGATTCTGAAGCAAAAAGGCTACCTGATAGCCCGCCGCACAGTTGCAAAATATCGTGAGTTGTTAAACATTCCTGTTGCACGCCTGCGCAAGGAAATGTAAATTCGCCATGAGTTCTTGCCGGTAATAACAATTAGTATTAAAATCCATATTAAAAAATATAGCACTATAAACGGGTGGCAACTCCTGATGTATATACAATGATCCTATTCGGCTGCTAACGGCTAATTTACTCAAAATGGAAACCCATAATTTTCGATTTTCAAGAATTCTTTCCTTCATCCTTCATCCCCTCTTAATACCATCAATTGCTACTTTAATACTGCTGCTGCGGCCTGATATTTATCCCATCGTCCTTCCCGGTAATTTAAAAATCTGGTTCATCTCCCTGATCTTTACATTTACATTCATCATACCCGCAGCCGCGGTACTTTTACTTCTGAAGCTTAACAAAATTTACTCCATTGAATTAAATAACCGCACCGAACGAACCGTTCCATTGCTCATTTCAAGTATTTCCTATTTGGCACTTCTTTTTATTATGAAGCCGGCCGGAATACCACCTGTTTTTTTGTACGTACTTTATTCGGCTGCGTTTGCACTGCTGGCTGGGTTATTAATTAATCTGGTATATAAAATAAGCCTTCATTCTCTTGGATGGGGTGCTTTGGCTGCCATGCTTATAAGTATTTCTATACGGATGGGAATACCTCTATTACCTTTAATAATCATTTCTGTGATTTTATCAGGAGTTGTGGGTTACGCGCGGTTAAAAGAAAACGCCCACAATCAAACCCAGGTTTATCTGGGTTATTTTGCAGGCGTATGTATCGTAATTCTATTTACTTTCTTTTCCTGATCAGAATGGTGTAAAAACCAATCCAACCGAGATGGGATAAATCTGCGGTCCCAGGTCTTTATCAAATACGGATGAAATCTGGTAAAATACGGAGGCTCCTATCCATTTGTAACCAATAACAGCATAAGGTCCGTAATGGATGTTGTCTATATTTCGGAGTTTCAGCGATTTTTCCACTACCTGGTATCCACTTCCTTCCAGATCGCTTCCTTTATACTTTGTATGTGCATTGATGCTCCACCCGACTTTGAATCCTAAAGTACCATGAATTTTATTGGTTGCTTTGTATTGAAATCCGAAAGGGATATCCAGATAAGTTATGGAGAGCTTACTCTTTTTAAGTGTTATCTCTTTCCCGTTAAATTTCGCCGGTACATTATAGAAGAAAGACTGATTATCACCCACATTTGAGAAATCTTTTTTATAAATATTATATGACCCTACACCCAGGAGCGACTGGTTATAAAAATTGTGTACACCAATACCTCCGCCTATAAAGAATGACACATGCCCTTTCTTATCCAGTGGAAATGAATAATGTATAAAAGCATCAATACCCTGATTAACAGTCCGTGGGTTTATTGAGTCGGGAACCTTCATCCAGAAATCGTTATAAACACCAAACCCCAAACTTAACCGCTTACGGATTGATTCAACTGATGGTTTCTGTGCAAACGATGAAGCAGCCAAAGCCAGAAGTGTGATAATTAAAAATATTTTGTTTTTCATTGAGTTTGTTTTTCAGACGCAAAGATAAAGTAAAAACCGGTTTACATGCACTGATAGATTAAAATGTGAATGTTAAGAATTGCTAATATCAACAATTATCGATCGACGTATGTCTTTTCAATTGAAAAAGGCCTGAATTTGTTTTTTCAATTTTCAAAAGGTAAATATGCCGTTAGAACTTAAGTTATCCGGTTATGACGATCAATTTGAAAACCCTTTCCGAAATGTAAAACCCTTTAAAATTCAACCAGCAACTAAATAATTTTAGTGTTCAGTATGGCTCTCGGTGGAGCGTGGTAGTACAGAGCATCTTTGCAGCGGGTAACATTTTCAGCTAATTATTTTTACCTTTGCAGATGTTATTATAACTGTTATGAAAAAGAAACTTTCAGGACTTGGCATCCTATTAATATTGCTCCTAAAGTACCCACCATTGCCTAAATATAGCCTGTTTCATAAAATCGAAATTGTTCAGGTTTGCAGCATGTCAATAAAGCAGCTTGCTTTGCAATTCCACCTTAATTAATGAGCACTAAAACAACCTGCAACGCCTGGTTGACTTATGTTTATTGTAGTCTTTATTCTCTGATAAAAACTGACTTCTGCACATTTGATTTTTTGAGGAAGCTATACTTAATTTAATGGCTTATAAATTTCAATACTCCGTTAAATACTTAGATAAATGTTTGATTTTCAGCAAAATAAGTGAAAATAAATTTGGTTAAACCATTGGAATTCAGTAATTTAGATAATTACACTACTAATTATCTAAACATGACTT
>JBAZWY010000002.1:0-301442 GCA_041660125.1 Lentimicrobiaceae bacterium | reverse complement strand
AGTGACATCATCAAATAAAGTAATCCTCGCACAAATTATAGCACACTGTAAATATGAAAATCGTCAAGACCGCGAAAATGCAAGGCTTTCATACTCAAAATTCGCTGCTTAGCTTGACGCATATGCGAAAAATCGGGACAAGTTGTGCTTGACTACGAAGCGTGGGCTTATGTGTAGTGTTCAATAAAGATTTCGTTTATTTTATTAACAATACTTTCGTCAGGTACATTTTCAATTATTGACTTTCTGTATAAATGATACAAGTCTAAAACTTTCATTTCAATTTTTAGGTCAAGTAATTTCAAATCCAACATTTGGGCTTTATTTATATCATTTGGTTCAAACTTTTGTAGTCCATTACCATATTCACGACTATTATCTTCAAAGATTTGTCTTGCAACATCGGTAAGCAGATAAGCAAAAAGTAAATCTATGTTAATACTTTCAAATAAATTTGCTTTAGAAGGGTAGATACAATGAAAGGTTGTCAAATTGGAAATATTTGCTTCATTCCTAATAAACCGCAAACCATTACGGTTAAAAACAGAAACCCAAATTGGGGCAGGAGGTCTGTTTTCTAAAGAATACCAAGGATTTCTATTTGCAGTTAGAAATTTCTTATGAATCTTTTGCGTTTCTCCTAACAATAAGTATTTTCTAACATTCTCGTCTATTGGGGCTACAGCATTGAGAAGAAAAATTGATTTATCATTATTTATAAGTTCTTCAAAATCTTCTTTTAAGAAAAATGATTTTTTAGAGTCTATTGCTTTACAAATACAGGGTAGTAAATATTTATCAGTAATTCCATATTTTTTTGCTTTTGATGGACTAAACGTAAAATATTCATTTGCTCCCGTTGCGATGCCACGAACGACTTTGCCATAATTAGCAAAAGGCACTAAATTTTTATAATTGATTGAATTTTGCTTTTGATAATAAGCCTTCCATTTTATATCAGGATTAAGAACTTCAAATGGAACAATTTGTTCTTTTGATAAGTAATTCGGATAGATGTTAATAATGTTGTCAATACTACCTAAATCTTGAATATTGCTAATATTACTGAATTGAACTTTGTTTGTTTTATTGTCATTTGCACAGAGTAGTATTGATGCAGTTGTCAATGCATCATCAAATACATTTTCATCAAAATTTATTACAATAATATGTCGTAAAGTTTTGCTTTTAATAAGATGCTTTTTGACAAGTTTGCCATAGTCGGAGTTGAGAAATTCAGAAGGAATAATATACGCAGCTCTGCCGTTTGTATTTAATTGATATATAGATTTTAATAAAAATAAAGTATAAAGATTGGTGAAACCATTAAGTTTACAGGAAATTCTATTTTCTATTTCTTTAATAACCGTTTTATTATCATAGTCGTGGAATTTAAAATATGGTGGATTGCATATTATTCCATCATATTTATTATCCCAATCATTATACATATAATCTTCTAAAAAAATTGATACGTTTTCATTTTCTTCAAAAATATTTTTTGATTTATCAAAAATATTTTTGTCAATTTCAAACCCATTAATTTTAATAGTTTCTTTATAATTTAACAATGCTCTCGAAAACACTCCAAGCCCAAATGCAGGTTCCAAAACTGTTTTTAAATTCTCATTACCTAAAAGCCATTTTGCCATTAAATCTGCAATAGGGAAAGGTGTAAAGAATTGGGCAAATTTCTTTCTATGTACTATTGAAGTGAATTTAGAATATTCACGTTCAATATCATTTGACTTTATATGGCTTTTTACAGTTGACATCAAAACTCATTTTCTCCTATTCCTAAAGTATTACGTAAATTGTCTACGTCCAAATATGCTGCGCCACCATTGAATTTTACGTGAAATAAAAGCCGACCTCTACCTAATTTTCTCATAACACTTGTGTGGGCAGGCATTTCAACCTTAAAACCTACTTCTTGCCCTTCCTTATAATCAATTTTAACTGTCCATTTGTTTTGATTTTTACTATCCTCGTCTCCAATAAAGTATTTATCTTCCTCCAATTCAGGATTTGAAATTAATTCAAGTATTTTTTGAAAAGAAATACCATAAACCTTATCAAAGAAAACTTGAAAGTAAAAGTGAGGAACATTGAAAGTTTCAATCCATTTATAAACAACTTTTAAATCCTCAACTTTAGGCGTAATGCTTAAAAAATCACGTTTTTTAAATTCTTTTAAAGCACTATTCAATTCCTTAATTAAATCGCTTGCTTCTTTAAGCCTTACAGACCCTCTCCAACCTGGCGCACTTTTTATTTCTATAACACCAATAGTTTCATTAGTTATTGCATTTAAAGTGTCAATCCAACCTACCTTTTGGTTTAATAAATCCGCATATTTTTCTAATAGAATAGCTTTAATTTGAAGAACTTTTCCAGTAATATCGCTTTTCCTTTGTTGCATAAACTGGTTATATTCCTCAACTAAGAAGGCACTTGACCTAACTTCAATACCAGCAGTTGCCAAAGGGACTATTTCATGTAATTTTTCCGTTGAGAAATTGCTTATATTGTTTCCCCATTCCTCTGAATAAATATCTCTTGAAAACAAAAGTATATCTGGTCTTTTTCCAATAGTTTCTAATTCATCTTGGTATTGCTCATAGAATTCCTCAAAACCGGGTTCTCCTGCAACAATATTTTCAGATTTTCCATATTGAACAGCTTTGTAGTTACTGGATTCTGAATTAATAGCTTGTAGAATAAGATTTTCTGCCCAATCGCCCTGTTCTCTATTAGTTAGAAATTCCGAAAAAGCTTGTGTTGGCGGTTTTCCTCTTTTCCTTTCAATTTCCCAATCAATAATCGTTGTTGGTACTGTAAGAATTAACTCTTTTATGCTTTCGTAATAACTTATTTATCAATATTTTTTATTTTACAAATTTAACCATTTTGTCGGGTGCGTCGGCAAGAATTCAGCTCTTTTACAAACATCTGTTGTGTGTTGGCATGTGCGGTTTGCAAATGTGCTGTTTGGTGCGTTGGCTTTTTCATTTTTTGTTTTCTGTCTTTATGCAGCAAAAATTCCTTTGCCAATCTGTTGCTGTGTCGTTTTACAATGAACGCTAATGGCTGAGTCTATAACAATTGACAGTTTGCATGGCACTTAGCTGTCAACCAAACCGCCTAAGGCGGGACGGGCAACGAAGCTTCAATTATGTTTCCAAACCCGCTATTTGTTATATCCTTTGTTATTATGCCCAGGCTTTCATTTTTCAATGCCATCTGTAATCAGTAGATTGTAATGGGTCGATATTTTTAAACTCGTTAAAGTTCTTCTGTTTGTTGTTCTCCCACCAGTCGAAATAAGCTTTTGCGGCAATTTGATGTGATTCATTAGAATAAACTAAACTTAATTCGTCAGCAACTCTTAGAGCTAGAATTGGATTCTGAGATGGGAATCCCATTATCAAATACTCACTTTGAATTGCCACTGCTCTAATCGATTCAATTGTCCATAAAACATACATCCCTAATGTGCAGTCTGGTGTATATAGCGATGAAATTCCATTGTGTGGGAAATTAGTAATAATTTGAGTCTCATTCCGATATTTAAGCAAAGCCGGAATGTCTTGATATGTAAATTCAGGTAAATTCAATAAGTCATATTGATTTGCTTTAAGTAGTTCAATATATCTCTCCACACTGAGGTTGGTTTTTACTTCAGATTCACTTTTCTTACAACTTATTAAGGCTGTAAGAGAAATCAAAACTAAGAATAATTTCAAGGTTTTCATATTTTGACCAATTAGTCTGTTGATTGTAAAGTTACATTCTTTTTTCGTGTTTTACGGTGTCTTTTAACCTTGCGTACAACGGCTACGCTAAGACAAGTGCGGGAATAAATTGTCGCTCAACTGTCTTCCAGCACTACTTGTCCCGATTTTTCGGGAAATGTATGTAAAGATTTCAAATGTTTAAACGAACACGCACACCTACATTTGTTATAACGTTTATTACCAGCAGATTTTATTTGTCCCACGGCATATACGTCACTGGACTACATTGTGAAAAATTTGTATTTGCCGTTAATGGAAACTGGTAGTTTAAAATGAACTTTCTTAATATTTCAGCAAACCGTTTTTCTTGCTCTATTGTCAATTGGTTAGGGCTAAAACTATAGAGAAAGAAATCAATTTTCCCGTTTTTATCGAAATAAATACGGTTAAATCCATTGGTTGGTTTATCCCATAAAAAATTATTTTCTTTCAAATATTGTCCCAAGTCTTGGAGTAGCTTTTGGTAGCCGGCAATATATTCATCTATGTTGGTTTTAAAAACAGCAAGTGAGGTGTCAGCATGAATCCCACTTTGGTATTGACTGTCCAGAGATGATATTTTAATATTTTGTTCGTTCGCCTCGCTAAAAGTCATTGCTTTTTGCCCATAAGAGAGGAAACTAAATGACAGCGCTGTCAAAATTGCAATAAATTTTCTCATTGTTCTCATTGTTTTTTGGTTTTTTTTTGGGGTGGTAAATTTGCTGGCAACGGATAAGGATATTACAAGTGCTGGATTAAATTGTTGCTCAATGTCAGCCAGCACTGCCTGTCCCGAGTTATCGGGAACCTGTCCCGATTTTTCGGGAAATGTATGTGAAGATTTCAGATGTTTCAACGAACACGCAACTTAGCGAAGCGGTCTCTTGAGCGCAGCTCAAAAACCCGCATTTGTCTAGCGTTCGTTTGTACCAGTTTTTCGTTCTTTAAAAATGTTATTTGCCCTGTTGGTCTCCTTTAAGTTCATTTATTATAGTACCAATTTGTCTTTCGAAATTTTCAATTTGGAACTTGTAGATATGAGTGTCTTCGCTGATTGTTTTGTAATATAATTCATAGCTTTTAATGCGAAGTTCACAATACTGTTTTAGCTTGCTGTTCTTATTATGTATTTCAGATGGAAGGTCTAACTTTTCAACTTCATCAAGTAACTTTATATTTTCATTCCAATAATAAATACCCCTTTCTTTAAGACCATATAATAATTGGTCTTTGGGAGTGTTTTCAGGTAAGTTAAATACTTCAATCGCCATTGATTCGTTCGAGACAAAAGTTTTTATTTTCTTATCATATTTCCCAATATCATTCGATGTGTTTTTATACACAATAAAGGAAGATGTCAGTATTAAAAGCGTCAGTAAACCTATTGTCGATAATTTGAGTTTTACATCTTCTGGCTTTTTCAAACTTGGTATAAATGCATATCCAATTATAATTCCTCCAATTAATCCGCCAATGTGTGCTGCATTGTCGATACCTCCTTTTAGTCCATAAATCAGATTATAACCAACAAAAATTGCAATGCTGGTCAGCAATGCTTTTCTTGTTGTTTTTTCAATAAGATTTGTTGTGAGCATTGCAAGAAATACTCCATACATGCCAAAAATAGCACCCGAAGCTCCTGCGCTTATGATCAAGTCATGCCACCATAAACTTGCAATACTCGCAGTTATGCCCGTAAGTAAATAAGCTGAAATAAATCTTGTTCTGCCCAACAGTGGTTCCAAAAGCACACCAATGTATAGTAAAGCATACATATTCATGAGTAGATGGAAGATGCCTATATGCAAAAAACAGTTTGTAATAAGTCTCCACCATTCGCCTTCCATGGTCAGAGGACGAAAATTTGCGCCCCATTTTAAGAGACTTTCGTTGTCTGGCAACATTATATTAACTCCACTTATTACCATTAGAATAAAAAGCAGAATATTTATGTCCAATAATAAAGGTGTTACAAAAAATCCTTTTGTTGGTCTGAATATTGTGAAAAATCCAGTGATCTGTTCAGTTGTTGTCGGAGGTGGTAGCTTCAAAATATCATCCTCTTCTGGCGCTAGATTTGCAGATAACTCTTCATATTTCAAAACGAGCTCTTCTTTTGTAAGTTTCAGTTTTAGCGCATTAAATAACAGAATGAATTTCTCAATATTCTGCTTATTTTTCCCCCAGTCCATCATTTCGTTACCTGTTGAAGAACTTTTTAGGTTTGCAGATCCATTTTCTATTTTAATTTTAATTTCCGCATTCCAGGAGAACATTCCTTTGTCTGTAAAAGCTATTAGTCCGTTATTACTTGTATAACTAACTTTCCACTTCATTTCTTTCGCTGCCTCGAGTGCGATAACCAGATATTCTTCTTTTGTCAGTCCATATAACGGGACTTCCTCAATGTGTTTAGGTGTAAATCCGACTGCCATGTTTTAGTTTTTGTTTGAGTTTATATTCAATTGTTCGAGTTTTGTTGTCGTTTTAATTGGTGCCAACGGATGAGGCTATGACAAGTGGCGGATTTCGTGGTACTTAGCTGTTAACCAATCCCGCCAACGGCAGACGGGCAACGAAGCTCCAATTATGTTTCCAAACCCGCCATTTGTTATAGACTTTAATATCATCCGTTTTTCTAGTTATCTATTGTTTAGAGGTTAAATTTCTTTTTAAAAATTTCTTCGAAATCTAATATTTTCTCTGCTTTTATTACAACGCCTAGGTTATTCGGAATTCTAGAAAATGTCATTGGTTTTTGTAGGTTTGGAACATTTACAATTTGCAATTCCCCTGTCGCTGTATGTTGCGGACCAGCATATAGTACACCTAAAAAGAAGATTCTATGTCCGCCAATATTGAATCCACCATTTTTTGTGGAATAGCCATTTCGGTTGTATAGAACTACCGGTGAACCACTAGAACCAGGAAAACAAGCAGCATCAATCATAAACTCCTTTTTCCCGTTATAATCAATGTTTGGATGAGTAGCAGTTGTTCCTTTTCTTACAATTGGCATGTTATTGTGAGCATCCCAAATGCCATTTGGATAACCAATCATTAATACATCTTCAACCACATCAAGACCTTCTAACTGTTCTTGATTTGGAATAAGCGATTTGTCAAATGTTCTGAAAAACAAAGTCGAGTTAAGTTTATTTGCTGCGGCTAATAATTGTCCAATTGGCATTGCACACAGATCAACTTCGGGATCAGGATGGAAAGTCCACATATTTTCAAAGTCGACCGAAAAATCAAGCGTGAAGTGTTGCTCTTTTATTGGATTTCCGTCTTTGTCTGATTTTGTCAGTCTAAATCTTCCCTTTGCCATTCCTTCTGCAACATGTCTGTTTGTAATGACTGTTGGAACGCTTCTATCACTTGTCTTAAGAAGATTAAAGAAAAAACCAGTGCCTGTTCCTGATTGTCCATCTTTTGTTTCACACTCAATTCTTGTTGTGCTGTAACAAAGTTGTTCTAATATTGAAAGTTCTATTGTCATATGTTGGTTTTGTGTGTGTTTTATTATGACAGCTAACGGTTCGTATAAGAAAAGTAGCCGACTGCGTAGCACTTTCCTGTCAAGTTATACAAAAGTTGAAGCGGGTTACAACCCTTCGCATACCTCTGAAACCCTTATTGGCTATATAGCGTGTTGGCGGAAGTTTTTATTATTTTCTCAATAAATACATCTCCATTATTTTCTATTTTTATAATATAAACTCCCGATTCAAATTCCGTCATATTTATTTCAAATCTATTCGAATTAGAATAGTTTTGATAAATTATATTGCCTAGTGAATTTTGCATTGTGATTTTCACTGGCATTAATAAAGGATTATTCATTTCAATTGTTGTAATCTCTTTAGTTGGATTTGGATATATTTTAATGTTATTATCAACAATTGTTGTTTTAATGGAAGTCATAGTATTAAAATTTGGAGCTAATGGCATAAGAGGAGTCCCACCACCACCAATACTGTCTTTGCTGTTATTATCAACTATATAGAGATTTAAAAATATTCTATCCATATCTCTCGACCAAGGTGTATTTTTGCTACTAGGAGTAAACGAAAATCCCCATTGCTTTTCAAATTCATCTGAAAATCTACCTTTAGGCGACCATTCAGTTACAATTGCATATACATCCCACCAAGTATCATCAACAATATAAGCACCGTAATTCTGAAAAGCTTGGGCTAGTATTTTTGCTGGTTCAGTTTCAAATCCAATACTATCAATGTCCATCCATATGGGTAAAACCAAAAGTGCCCCCATGCGACATTCCTTAACAATATTGGTTGTTCTTTGAGTTCCATATGTTGAAGACGCAAATGAATCTGCTCGCAATGCAGGCCACCTATATCCTTTAGTTGTATTGTCATAGTACAAATTACGAGCAGCATATAAATTTACTTTTAATGCATGTCTTATAACTGTGTTTGGCATTAATTCTCCTAAACGCAAAGTACCTCCTATCGCAGATAACCCCGACCCACCATGTGCACCATAATAACCATCCGAATAAATATTAACATCACTAAAAACGTATTTTGAGGTACCAAATTCATAAGATTGACACCTAGCGAAGGGCTGTGTTTGTTTGATTGTTACTCCGTCTGGCATTAATACAGACAAACCAGAATTTGGCGTTGTTCCATCCCAGGTGTTTTTGTTTACAATAAAGTTTTCGGGAATGGGTGCACTAAATAAAAGATCTCCATCTTTCGTACATCTATCTTTATTTTTGTCCCATTTTGCATTATTTATAAAAATATCTGTTGGCGGTGAATTGGGACTTAAAACAATAATATCCTCATCTTTGGTCATGCCAAATGCAATTGCTTTTTGTATTCCTGCATGAACATATCTTGCTTCACTTCCTATTGGCATATTCCAAATAGATTGTTGACTAAATGGCCATTTATAAGGGTCTCGTGTTGACGAATCAATCTGTCCAAAACATATTTGAACATCTATTAAAATTATAAATATCAACATTAAATTCTTCATTTTTTAACTTCCTATATTTAATTCACATATCCTATATTTAATTCACATATCGTCTGTTTTTTCTTTCTAAAATTACCGCCAACGTTGGCGGTATGAAAAGTTGCCGATTGCGGGCGATTTCCTGTCAAGTTACACAAAAGTTGAAGCGGGCTACAACCCTTTAATAACCTACTGTCCGGCAATTTTTTATACCGTGTGTTACCAGCTGGGCTTTATTCATTCAATTAATAATTAAAGTAAAAATCAGCCGTTAATGAAGTTGATTCCCATGGTATCTGCTCATTTTTAGATTTATTAATTACATCAATGCGAACCTTTTGAAACATGGAAATTACTGTTGTTTGTCTGCTTTCAATGTGTTCTAGTAACGAATGGGTGTATAGTCCATTGTCACCATCACCATCTGATGCCGTTTTGCCTGGAGAAGTTGAATAAGCTATCAATGAACCTTTAGGAGCATTCATCGTCGTTAATCCTCGTAGCCCAATGCCCCTGCCCCAGCTTCTTTCGAATGGATTATCACGACATGCATCAAGTATTACAATATTTACATGGGATTTACTTTCCTCCATATATCCTAATACACGAGAGGCTTCAACACAATCATATTCAACCATTTTTTCTGATTTAATGTTTGCATCTGCTGGAATTAAATAGTTTAAACCTTTAACTTGGACACCATGACCTGCAAAATAAAACAAACCAACTTCATAGTTCTTTAGTTTTTCTCCAAAGTCATCAATAGACATTTTCAATTCTTTTTGTGTTGGATTAAGAATTTTAATCACTTCAAATCCTAAAGTAATCAATTTACTATCCATTGAATTAGCATCATTTGTAGGATTTGGCAAAGTGCCTCCATAGATGTAATCGGCACATCCGACTACAAGTGCTAATTTGGTATGTTTTAATATTTCTTCTTTTTTAGCTTTAGCTGTCTGGATTGCTTTTGCTTCAAATACGGGTTTTCCTGCGATTTCAGATACTTTTACTATCTCTATCTGATGTTTGGATAGATTGTTATTGTATATCTCAAGCAATGTAACTACTTGGTCATCTTTATCTCTAACTGTTGGATGAATAGTTAAACACAAAAATTCAAGGAATAATTTATCAGGTAGATGAAGTATATTAAACCTACTATCTGTGAAAATCCATTCATCAGGCCAGTCATAATTAAGAACGGTATGTTTGTAAATATCTTCATCAGCCGTTTTGTATCTTCCATCTGTCGAAGGCAATTTGGATAAATCGAAAAGCCTACCCAAAAATCCAGTTTGCTCAAGATTGCCGTACCAAGGAATTCGTGTAACCAAAAATCCATCAAGTATATTTCGGCGGGAAGAAAGCTCTATTATGTTTTTTGTATCCATATGTGGTGTATATTTTGCCTTGCACGTTGCCAGTTGGGCTTTTTTATTTCTTATTTTTTGTCAAATCACTAATTGCTGCTTGTAATACTTGCCATGAAATCTTTGCAGTATCAATATCAGGAGAAAATCCACTACTCATCTGCAAAAATGGATGAATATAGTTTCTAAAATCCCGCAATGAATGACTAAATTTTCTAACATCAAGTCCAAGCATTCCAATACTATATGCAACATCAATAAAACTGCTTAAAGTCCAATCCTGAAATGGCAAAACTTTTCCAGAATCCTTATCTTTTGGACTCGAAGGAGATTGATTAAACTCTTTCATATTTTTTAAAGCAATTCCTAATAAAATCCCTTCTAAAATACTGCCACATAAAATTACGACAGAAAGAGGAGATTCATTTTTTATGCCTTTTTGAACTTCAACTAATCTACCATTTAAAATCTCAATTACGGCATTATCAATATCAAGTTTATCCAGAGCTATATTTTTATATTCTTTTTTTAGAAATTCATCTTCAGTTGTATCAGATGAATCAGCCGAATTTGCTTTATCAACAACCCCTCTAAGTCGATTTGCCATTCTTAAACCGTCGTTAAAAATTAGAGCTTCGTTTTTATTAATTTCTAATGCATTTATCTTTCTGTTAGTCTTCCAATATGCTAACATCTCATTAATCATAATGCCCACAGTCTTATCTGATTCAACTTGCCAAAACATTCTTAGTCTTTTGGCTTTCGAATCACCATATACAGCATACTTTGAATCGTATATATCTAGCTTGCAAACATTATATATAAATTGTTGAAAAGAAGTATTTGAAAAATTCAGAACGTATCCACCTCCCATTTCAAATAGTTTTTCTAATATCAATATGTCTGTCTGTTTTAAGCTTGCCATTTTATCATTCTAAGTTATCGTTTGTCTTTCTTAGCCTTGCTGGTAACAATTGGCTATACACACTCTTGTGATTATCTCCTCTCAAAAGCTTGAATAACCACAATCTTATAGTTATCCTGCATTTAGCTTGATCTGTATTTTATACTAATTTTCCCATAGTAAATATATAACTATTTCTATTACCATAACCCGGCGGGGAAAAAACGCACGCCCCGTTGCCAGGGCGTACGCGGTCATCGTTGCCAGAGGCATTGCAGCTCTGTACGTTAATATTTCTCCTTCTGAAATCCCCATTCGCGCAACACACTTTTAAAGGTATCGGGATAGTTGCCTTTAAGAATATGTATCAGGGCATTCAGTGTCTTTTGTATTTGCAGGCTGGCCTCGTTTTTGGCGCTTACCAGGCTGGCCACATTGCCATCGGTGGAAACGGAGAGTTTCAGCCCGGCATCGTAGCGGGTAAGGAGATCCTGCCAGAAAGCCAGGCCGTATTTTTTGTCACCAAAACCGTGTTCGGCCAAAGCCTTAACAGTTAATTGTAAAGAAGTAAGGCGATTGTTCCTGTCTTTCGGAAATATGATGGAATTGCCATTTTTCACAAAACCAAACTGGGGATAGTAAGCCGGGGCATTGTCTTTATCGTATTTGTCTTTCAGGTAGCCTTTCAGGTAATCGGCATGTTTGTTAATGATCGTATCCAGCACTTTCAGCTCGTTGGTTACCGAAGCGCGTCCGCCCCCTGTGGTAAGTCGCTCATTGAGACTGTCGGCAAACTGTTTAACCGTATTTTCGAATTCGGCGGCAGTAGTCCATAAAACTGTAATTCCGGGATTAAGTTTCCACTTCGCCACTACGGTTTGTGAAACGTCCTTTTTGTTTTGATCGGCTGCCGGAGTAACAGCTGTGCTGCGTTTTTTCGTTTCGGTGGCAGGAACCGGGGTTTCATCTGATACCATTGTTTTAAATTTATAGGTTAAGAAATATAGGAATTGGTAAGCGGGAATTCGTATTTAATATTGCAGTACAAAAGAGCATGAAAGAACATAGTTTAAGCTTATGGCAAAATTTTAGTACTTCAGGATATCAGTCCCTGTATTAAAATTGTTAATTTAGTATAGGTAGTAACTACTACCGGCATTAAAATTATTTATTTAATATAGGTAGTAGCTACTACCGGCATTAAAATTATTTATTTAGCACAGGTAGTAACTACTACCGGCATTCAAATTATTTATTTAGCACAGGTAGTAACTACTACTGGCATTTAAATTATTTATTTAGCCCAGGTAGTAACTACTACCGGCATTTAAATTATTTATTTAGTATAGGTAGTAACTACTACCGGCCTTAAAATTATTTATTTAGTACAGGTAGTAACTTGTACCGGTATTAAAATTATTTATTTAGCACAGGTAGTAACTGCTACCGGCATTAAAAATATTTGTTTAGAATAGGTAGTAACTTGTACCGGCATTAAAAACATAAATTTAGTTTAGGTAATGATCAGAACATGTTGTTAATGAATCTTTCCAGGGCAAATGTGTATTAATAATGTGTAAGCAATTTATTATTTAGGATATCCACCTTTAAAAAGTTGCAATGCAATACTAATTTATATACAACCTCTTATATCGAAACCTGCTAAAGCGTATTATAAAATATGGGTAAGCGTAATGTTGATGTAAATGTATAAATTAATTATTCAGAACGGTACAATCAGGAGAAATTATTTTCAGCAAAAAAAATAGTTGACAATGGGTCAGCAAAACAGAATTTAAAAAGCAGCCGGGGAAATTTTACCTGCAGTTTCATAAAATTCATACTACTTTGGTTAGAGATTGAAATTGCTTCCCGTTACCGGGAATCCTGCCATATCAGGTAATACAAAACATCATTATTAGGAAATCAAGATGGCATGTACCAGGTATCTGCAAATAATTTTTGCAAACTTACTTATTAGTAAGTATATTTACAGCGGCTAAAGAGTAAAGAGTAAGGAGTAAGGAGTAAGGAGTAAGGAGTAAGGAGTAAGGAGTAAGGAGTAAGGAGTAAGGAGCAAGGAGTAAGGAGTAAGGAGTAAGGAGTAAGGAGTAAGGAGTAAGGAGTAAGGAGTAAGGAGTAAGGAGTCATACTGGCAGCACCCATCATCCAGTAACCAGCACTTCGGCTTCGCTCAGTGCCCAGTGACCAGCGACCAACAACCAGTAACCAGCACTTCGGCTTCGCTCAGTGCCCAGTGACCAGTGACCAGCAACCAGCACTTCGGCTTCGCTCAGTGCCCAGTGACCAGAGACCAGCAACCAGCACTTCGGCTTCGCTCAGTGCCCAGTGACCAGCGACCAACAACAAGCAACCAGTAACCAGTAACAAGCAACCAGTAACACAAAAAACCATGTCCATCACCCGTGAAAAGATCATTGAGCTAGGCGAAAACCTTATACGTACCAAAGGGTACAATGCGTTTAGTTACCAGGATATTTCGTCGGAGCTGGGTATTAAGAACGCGGCAATACACTACTATTTTCCTTCGAAGGAGAACCTTGGAACCAGTATTGTGAAAACCAATATCCAGCGTTTCGAGGAAATGACCGGCAATATGCAGAGCCGCGGCTTCGACGAATGGCATCAGCTCGAAACCTTTATCAAAATCTATACAAAAAGCTACCGGGAACAAAAACGCTGTATTGTCGGGTCACTGGGTCCTGATATTCCTTCACTGAGCGAAAACACGGTTGTAGAGCTTAAACGCATGTCGCAGATTATCCTCGACTGGCTTTCCACTGCGCTGGCATCAGGACGCGAAAAGGGCCTGTTTGCATTTAACGAAGAGCCGCAGATCAAAGCTTTGCTAATCCTTTCGAGCCTGGTTGCCAGCCTTCAGTTAGCCCGCCTCATCGAAAAAATTGAATATAAAAGCTTTTGTAATGCCATTATGGAAGATTTGAAACCATGAGGGGCTCAATAGTAAATGGAAAATAGAAAATGGAAAATAGTTCCCTTCGGCTTCGCTCAGGGTAAAAATAGAAAATAGTTAATTGTACTTGAAATAAAAGTCCCAAGAACCAAATTCCAATAACCAAATTCAAAAATAAAACAGTGCATAATACTCAAATTCCCTCGAAAAAGCTCTTACAACCTGTAAAACAACCATTGAATAACCATTGAATGACCATTGAATGACTACTGAATGACCATTGAATGACCACCCATCCTTCTCCAAAAAACTCCATAACTCAACCCTCAACCACCGAATGACCACCCATCCTTCTCTAAAAAACTCCATAACTCAACCCTCAACCACCGAATGACCACCGAATGACCACCCATTCTTCTCACAATAACCTCCATAACTCAACCCTCAACAACCGAATGACCACTCATCCTTCTCCAAAAAACTCCAACACTCAACCCTCAAATGACGATTTAAAAACTTAAAAATATTTACATGAAACGAGCCGTAATAACAGGCATTGGAGCCATAACCCCCATAGGAAACAATATTACTGAGTATTGGAAAGGTTTAATTGAAGGGAAAAGCGGAGCAGCGCCCATAACCCGTTTTGATACCACAAATCATAAAACCAGGTTCGCCTGCGAAGTAAAAGGCTTTGATCCCCTGCAGTTCATGGAAAGGCAGGAAGTGCGGAAAATGGATCTTTTTACACAATATGCCATGGTTGCAACGGAAGAATGTATGAAAGATTCAGGGATAAACCTTGATGCCTGCAATCGTAACCGGGTAGCCGTGATCGTAGCGACAGGTATTGGAGGAATGTTATCGTTGGAAGAAGAAGTAATACACTTCGGACAAAATGGAAGGATTCCCCGTTTCAGCCCGTTTTTTATCGCGAAAATAATCCCCAATATCGCGGCTGGCCAGATATCAATCCGTTATGGTTTACATGGGATGAGTTATTCTCTTACTTCTGCCTGTGCTTCGTCGAACAATGCGCTTGCCAATGCGCTCGACCATATTCGCCTGGGCAGGGCAGATGTCGTTATTACAGGAGGATCAGAGGCACAAATCTCGGAGTCTTCAATAGGAGGTTTCAATTCGATCAAGGCTTTATCAACGCTGAATGAATCGCCCGAAACGGCTTCGCGCCCGTTCGACAGAACCAGGGATGGCTTTGTTATAGGCGAAGGTGCCGGTATTTTAATGGTTGAAGAACTGGAACATGCCCTGAACCGCGGGGCAAAGATTTATTGCGAATTAGCCGGTTATGGCGCCGCTTCCGATGCATACAACGTGGTTGCCGCTCATCCCGAAGGATTGGGAGCCGTGCTGGCAATGGAGGGTGCATTAAACGATGCAGGGTTATCAACCGCTGATGTTTCCTATATAAATGCTCACGCTACATCAACACCTATTGGCGACACTAGCGAATGTAAGGCAATTGAAAAGGTTTTTGGTGAAAATCTCAGTAAGATAAGTATCAGCGCTACTAAATCGATGACCGGGCATTTATTGGGAGCAGCCGGGGCCATCGAAGCTATAGCATGTATCAAAGCTATCGAAAACAACCTGGTTCATCCAAGCATCAACCTCCATGAAATTGATCCGGAATTGAATCCCGACTTTGATTTTACGCCTCTTAAAGCCCGCGAACGCGAAGTGCTTGTCGCATTAAACAATACATTTGGATTCGGGGGACATGCAGTAACGACGGCATTTAAGAAATATCAGTAGATATGGAATGCGGAATGTTGAGTCCGCTCCGATAAGTCTGATAACAAATAATTTAACCGCAGAAGGGTCGCAGTCCTGCATTATGCGGGAATCGCAGAGTTTTGCAAAGTTATAGTTATCTGCAAGTTACCTTTGCGGCCTTTGCGGTTTGCGATTTTTGCGTTTTAACAAGTTTTTAAATGGTGTTTTAGTGAATAAACTACTTTTCGGAGTGGACACAAGTTTTATTATTTCTTTCCGAATACTTATGCTGAGAGAAAACTTTATTATCTAGCTTGAGTAATAGTATAAACTTCAAAAAAGACAAAAGATAAAAGGATAAAGACAAAAGGATCAAAACATTATGAAGGCAATCATAAAAATCATCTTTACAAAAAAAAATATGAAAATGGTTTGCAACTGCCTGACTTTTATCTTTTTACTTTTATCTTTTATCTTCTGCACGAATAATACAGGCTAAACCTGTTCTAAAAGTAAGGCCACTTTATCAAAGGTTCACTTTTTGTTTTATCTTTGTTCTTAGCGTGAATTGAACACTAAGCGAAAATAAAGAATTGTTTTTTTTATCATTTTTTTTCTGACGATTTGAATCAATAAAACATCGTTGAAAATAGTACCGTTTTACCGGGGTTTGAATTAAATGGGATTTTAAGCATCCCGGAAACTTGGAAAGAAGTTGAAGTTGACATGGAAACTCTTAAAGAAAACAGTCTAATCCAATCAGCATAATTTTTAATAGATATGATTAAAATGACGAAATTTTCTCAAAACCAAAATCTGGCATTTTTACTGGTGTTAAGCCTGTTACTGATCAGTACGGCCCTTTCGGCCCAGGGACTTAAAGCCAGCGGAAAAAAAATAGTAGATCAAAACGGCAACGAAGTAATATTGCGGGGCATGGGCTTGGGTGGCTGGATGCTCCAGGAACCTTACATGATGGAAATGACTGGTTTTGCAGGCACTCAGTGGCAAATAAAGCAAAAAATACAGTCACTTATTGGCGACTTAAATACTGAAGCATTTTATGATGCATGGCATGCGAATCATTGCACCAGGGTTGATATTGATTCAATGGCTTCGTGGGGATTTAATTCGGTAAGGCTGCCCATGCATTATAATCTTTTTACACTGCCTATCGAAGATGAGCCTGTAGTTGGTCAGAATACCTGGCTCGAAAAAGGTTTTGCCATGACCGACAGTTTGATTTCGTGGTGCAAGGCTAATCATATGTATGTAATCCTCGATTTACATGCCGCGCCGGGCGGACAGGGAAAAGATTATGCAATCAGTGATGGGGATCCGGCAAAACCCTCACTTTGGGAAAGCGATGCCAATAAAAATAAAACCATAGCCTTATGGCGGAAATTGGCTGAGCGATATGCAAATGAACCGTGGGTTGGCGGATACGACCTGATCAACGAGCCTAACTGGAGTTTTACTACCGACGGGAATCAGAACGGATGTTCCGAAAATTCAAATATACCCTTACGGCAATTGTATATAAGTATCACCAATGCCATTCGCGAAGTAGATACAAAGCACATCATCATAATCGAGGGTAATTGCTGGGGCAATAATTACAACGGGATTCTACCTGTTTGGGACACCAATATGGTTTTAAGCTTCCACAAATACTGGTCGATAAACGATCAGGGTTCAATTGCGGGGATCGTAAATTTGAGGAATCAATATAATATCCCGATCTGGCTGGGCGAGTCAGGTGAAAATTCAAATTCCTGGTTTACGGATGCTATTCATCTGGTCGAAGAAAATGGAATCGGCTGGGCTTGGTGGCCTTTGAAAAAGATAAACTCTATTGTTGGTCCGCTGACTATCGTCAAAACCGCGAATTACCAGACTTTATTGAATTATTGGAATAATGGAGGGACAGCGCCGGCAACCAGTTTTGCGTTCAATACCTTGATGCAAATGGCCGAAAATGCCAAAATACAAAACTGTATCTATCATAAAGATGTTACTGATGCCATGTTCAGGCAGGTTTATGATTCAACAACCCTTCCTTTTACAAAACATGAAATTCCCGGACTTATTCTTGCTTCTGATTATGATCTGGGTCGCTTAGGGAAAGCATATTCCGATACCGACGTAGCCGACTACCATGTAACCACAGGCACCAGTACTACCTGGAATCAGGGAGGCGCCTACCGCAACGATGAGGTTGATATCAGCACTTCATTTGATCCTGAAATATCTTCAACCGTTAATTATATCGGTTGGATTGCTGATAATGAATGGCTGCAATACTCTGTAGATGTTGATTCCACCGCATCTTACTCTGTAAAGTTCAGATATGCGACTTCATCTGCTGGTTCGAAAATAAGGCTGATGGTGAATGATACTGACATCACAGGAGCACTTTCGCTTCCGGTTACAGGAGGAAATCAAACCTGGGCATCTTTTATGATCAATGATTTGATTCTTTATAAGGGAAGCCAGAGAATTAAAGTCTTGTTTGAAAAAGGCGGGTTTAATTTTGATTATCTCGGCTTCGCCCTCAAAAAAAACTGAAGACGTTTCGTTAAATACTGTTTCTGCTGAAACATACGGGCAAACTGAACTCATCTATCTTTTCTACAATAAAATGCTGGTTGATTCAACGGTTACACCTGATGGATTTAGTTGCACGGTTAACGGAAATATAGTTAGTATTAACCAGCATCAAAATCAACAGTACAAATCCATATCAGATTATTATTAGCCTGGATGAACAAATATTGAGTCCGCTCCGATAAGTCTGATGACAAATAATTTAACCGCAGAGTAGTAACGCAGTCCCGTAATATGGGGGATTCGCTGAGATTCGCAAAGTTATAGCTATCTGCGAGTTACCTTTGCAGCTCTTTGCGGTTTCTTTGCGTTCTTTGCGGTTTAACATGTTTTTAAATCGTGTTCAGATGAATAAAACGACTTTTCGGAGTGGACTCAAGGTTAGAATTTGTAATTTGTAGCTTGAAAATTGTAATGAATATGAGGCAATTTTTTTCTTTAAGAATGAGGAAATAAATAGTAATTTAGACTAATTTAAATCATTAAATATGAACAAATTGATTCTTTTACCAGGCTTTTGTCTGCTCTTAAATGTAAATGGACTTAGAGCCGGAAATGAAGGAGTAACTCCCCTGATTCCGGCTGTGAGAAAGGTAGTTGTTTATACTACTGCCGAAAATACAAAACTAAGACTCTCACTCACTGAAACAGTTCAGTTTACTGATTTCGGCCAGCCAAAAGAAACCCAGCCATGTGTATTTATCGATCCTTTAAAAACTTTTCAGTCTTTTATTGGTATTGGCGGAGCATTAACTGATGCATCGGCTGAAACGTTTGCCAAACTGCCCAAAGAAAAGCAGCAGGAAATTCTGCAAAAATATTACGATGTAGATAAAGGTATAGGTTATACCCTGGCCCGAACCAATATTCACAGCTGTGATTTTTCAAGTGGAAGCTACACGTATGTTAACGAGAATGATGCATCATTAGCATCCTTTAGCGTTGCACACGATAATGAATTCCGTATTCCATTTATTAAACAGGCTATAGTCGCAGCAGGCGGAAAATTAACACTTTACGCAAGTCCCTGGAGCCCGCCTGCATGGATGAAAGACAATAATGATATGCTGCATGGTGGAAAATTGCTGCCGAAATATGATCAGAGCTGGGCTGATTATTTTGTGAAGTTTATCAAAGCATACGAAGCTGAAGGTATTCCCGTTTGGGGATTCTCCGTTCAAAATGAACCTATGGCCACTCAAATCTGGGAATCCTGCATTTTTACCGGAGAAGAAGAACGTGATTTTATAAAGAACTTTCTCGGGCCAACTATGCAAAAAGCAGGAATGGCCGACAAAAAGCTTATAGCCTGGGACCATAACCGCGACCTGTTGTATCAGCGTGCCAGCACAGTGTTAGATGATCCTGAAGCTGCTAAATACGTTTGGGGAATAGGATATCACTGGTACGAGAGTTGGACTGGAGGCGGAAATCTCTATGAAAACGAAAAACGGGTAGCTGAATCCTACCCCGACAAGAACCTGATTTTTACTGAAGGTTGTGCCGAGGCATTCGATTTTAATAATATTAACGACTGGAAATGGGGCGAAAAATACGGACTTTCGATGGTAAACGATTTCAACAATGGTACAGTAGGATGGACGGATTGGAATGTGCTCCTCGATGAACGTGGCGGCCCTAACCATGTTGGTAATTTCTGTTTTGCACCTGTACATGCTGACACGAAAACAGGTGAAACATACTACCTGAGTTCATACTATTACATCGGGCATTTTTCAAAATTCATCCGTCCCGGTGCCAAACGTATCATTAGCTCGGCCAGCCGTGGCCAGTTATTAACCACTGCATTTTTAAATACTGACGGGAAAATCGCAGTTATTGTTATGAACCTGAGCAACGATAAAATTCCTTACCATTTATGGATGGCAGGTCAGGCAGCAGAAATTACAAGCCTGCCGCATTCCATTCAAACGTTGGTAGTTGAATAAAATACAGATTTTTGAAAGTAAACAAGTTGTAGCTTATCAGGCAAATCGAAGTTTAGTAATTGAATCATGATTATCAGTGTAAATCTTTAATTAATAAGGATATGTTTAACTAATAAGGATATGAAAAAGATAGTGCTCATTCTAATAATGTCAACATTAATAATTATATCTATGCAGAGCTTCCAGCAAAAGTCACTTTATAGAGATCCGAAAGCAAGCACAGAAGATAGGGTAGAAGATCTGTTAAAACAGATGACCCTTGATGAGAAACTGGAACAACTTGCCGGAACCGGTGACAATGGTTTTGATACAAAAATTAACGAGCGCCTGGGCATTCCGGCTTTTAAGATGTCAGATGGCCCGCTGGGAGTAAGGTGGGAAAAATCCACCTCTTTCCCTTCAGGAGTTTCCATAGCAGCCACCTGGGACACGGTGCTGATAACCCGGTTCGCTGAGGCTCTTACTGAGGAGACGCATGCCCATGGCCGAAATTATCTGCTTGGCCCGTGTGTAAATATTCACAGGTTTCCAGCCGGGGGACGAAATTTTGAAAGTTACGGCGAGGATCCATTCCTCACAAGCCGCCTTGCTGTAAACTATATTAAAGCACTTCAGGGGGAAAATGTGATTTCCAGTGTAAAGCATTTTGCACTCAACAACCAGGAATGGCGACGGACTGAAATAGATGTTCTGGCTGATGAACGCACCATGCGTGAAATATACCTGCCTGCTTTTGAGGCAGCCGTTAAAGAAGGTGGTGTTTATACCGTGATGTCGGCATACAATAAAGTAAATGGCTGGTGGTGCAGCGAAAACAAACATTTACTTACCGATATCCTGAAAAAGGATTGGGGTTTTAAAGGATTGGTTGTTTCTGATTGGGTTTCTACCCATTCAACAGTAAATGCAGCAAACAATGGTCTTGACCTGGAAATGCCGCTTCCTGATGTGTTTTCCATCGAAAAGTTAAAAACGGCGATCCGGGAAGGAAAAGTTTCTGAAGAAACAATTAACGATAAAGTACGCCGCATATTGAGGGTGAAATTCATGGCCGGCCTGTTTGATAAGACGTTTCCTTCTGATACAACTGTTCTGACAGGTGAAGCACATAAAAAGCTGGCACTTGATATTGCAAAAGAGAGTATTGTGCTGTTGAAAAACGAAAAAGGATTGCTTCCGCTTGATATTAATAAAGTAAAAAAAATTGCTGTGATCGGTCCTAATGCTGCCATAGCAAGGGTTGGTGGAGGCGGGAGCTCGGAAGTAACTCCTTATTACTCAGTTTCTCCTTTGGATGGGATTAAAAAACTGGTTGGGAACAATGTGGAAGTTATATTTGCTCAGGGTGATGAACTACAAACTACGCCTTTATTGATTATTGGTAAGCAATTCCTTAACACGCCGGAAATGGAAGGTAATGGATTGAAAGCCGAGTTTTTCAACAATACCAGGCTCGAAGGACCCCCGGTTCTTACACGTGTTGACTCGGTGGTGAATTTTGATTGGAAAGATGATTCTCCTGCCCCCGGAATTCAAAAGGATAACTATTCGGTTCGTTGGAGTGGTTCGCTCGTACCGCCTAAAACCAGGGAATATACTCTTTTTACCTCCAGCGATGATGGAGTTCGCTTGTTCATTAATGGTGAAAAACTTATTGATAACTGGAGTGATCATGGAACTACAGTTGATTCGGCAAAGATTAATCTGGTCAAAGGGAAATCCTATGACATTAAGCTGGAATATTATGAAAATGCCGGCAGCGCCATACTCATTCTTGGATGGGATCTCCCGGTTCAAAAGGTAAAAAATACAATGATTGCCGATGCCGTAAAAGCTGCCCGAAGTGCTGATGTAGCCATTGTTTTTGCAGGTACATCCGATAGTTTTGAAAGTGAAGGGTTTGACAGAATAGGAGGGTTGAACCTTCCGGGAAACCAAAATGAACTGATTAAAGCTGTTGCAGAAGCAAATCCGCGTACTATTGTGGTTCTGAATACAGGAACACCGGTAATTACTGAGAACTGGCTTGGGAAAGTTCCAGCTTTACTCGAAGCCTTTTTTCCTGGTCAGGAAGGTGGGAATGCAATAGCTGAAATCCTGTTTGGAAAGCACAACCCATCTGCCAAACTTCCTTTCTCATTTATCTCCGGATATAATCAAACTCCTGCTTATGAGGGTTATATGGATAAAAACCTGCAAGCTCCGTATAGTGAAGGCATTTTTGTCGGTTATCGCTACCTTGAAAAGAATAAACTTACTCCAACCTTCCCGTTTGGTTATGGACTATCCTACACTACTTTCAGTTATTCAGGATTAACTGTTGCTGGAAATGACAACGGTACTTACCGGGTTACATTAAAAGTTAGAAACACAGGCAAAGTTGCGGGAAGTGAAATCGTTCAACTCTATGTGGCGGATGATCACAGCAAGATAGCACGGCCTGTGAAAGAACTTAAAGGCTTTTCTAAAGTAACCCTTGACCCTGGCCAGGAAAAAGAAGTTACCATGACTCTGGATTCCCGCTCATTTGCATGGTATGATGTCACTAAGAAAGATTGGAATGTTGTGCCTGGCAACTTTGTGATCATGGCTGGCAGTTCTTCGGCTGATATAAGGTTAAAAACCGATCTGCTTATAAAAGAATGAGAAATGCTTATGAAATAGCCATGATTGGTATAAAATACCATCTGAAGATGATATTATGATCAATCTGGCGTATTCCATCTGACCCGTAAAAAATATATAATAACAGATGAAAATCTACATGAATAATTCAGATAAAACATCAACTTAACGAACGCTGGTGTCGTAATATTGAGCAGCTAAAAAACCTGGTTTCATAATACAACGCACTGGATGAGGAACATTAAGAAAAGTTTTAAAACCAGTATCTTTGCCGGTTAAAGCATCATTGTGGATATTCTTTTGCCTGAAGCACGACTCAGATTTTTACTTGAACCATTAGCTGCATGTACTATTTGTCCGCGTAACTGTAACGCCGACAGATTGCATGACCAGGCTGGTGTGTGTGGCAGCGATGCCAGGTTCAATATCAGTTCAATCTTTATTCATCACGGAGAAGAACCTGTTATCAGTGGCGAAAATGGAATTTGTAACGTGTTTTTCAGTCGTTGTAATCTTTCCTGTATCTATTGCCAGAATTTTCAGATCAGCTGCAATAGGGGAGAAGTGAATGAAAAGCAGATGCATCTGCATGAAATAGTGGATTCAATCATAAAAAATCTGAACCAGGGTTCTCATGCAGTGGGATTTGTTTCGCCTTCGCACTACATTCCACATGTGAAAGCTATTATCGAATCGCTGAGATTGCAGGGTCATAACCCTGTATTTGTTTATAATACAAATGGATATGATAAAGTTGAGGAAATTCAGGCACTTGAAAGCTATATTGATATTTACCTTCCCGATTATAAATACTCCGATAATAAACTGGCATCACAATTTTCAAAAGCAGGAGATTATCGACAATCAGCTCTTTCGGCCATAAAGGAAATGTATCGTCAGAAAGGTTCTACCCTTATAATGAACGAAAACGGGTATGCCGAAAAAGGTTTGATTGTCCGCCACCTGGTATTGCCTGGAAATATCGATAACAGTCTGAATGTAATACGTGATATAGCTGATATATCAACTTCAATTGCGGTTTCGCTTATGGCCCAGTATTGGCCAACTCCTGCCGTTATGGATCATCCTACACTTAATCGAATACTTTCAGAAGAAGAATATGAAATCGTGAAAACCGAACTGGAAAACCTGGGATTTTATAAAGGCTGGGTGCAGGAACTCGAAAGTAATGATTACTATCTTCCTGATTTTGAAATGGGTAAGCCTTTTAATTGATTTTTTTTTGTGGCTTTTAATCGATAAAGCGTATATCCAGTTAGAAAGACGTAATACTGATTCCAGGTATCTTTTTGTACTTTTGTAAAAAGGATTAGATTTCAAATTCAGCAAATTGATGATTACTTCTAATTTTCACCAATACCAATATTTTTATAATGAATGTCCCTTTTAAAATAGTTAAGTTGACGAAGGAATTTATTGAGCCGGTGCTCCTGAATCCGATTCCATCGCATCGTCACGACCATGAGGAACTGATTATTGTTACCCATGGCAATCCTGTTCATTATCTTGATTATTCTGAGGAACAGCTTCAATCGCCTGTTATTGTTTATGTTGCACAGGGTAAAGTGCATAATTTTATTCCTGACGCTGATACAAGTGGTTGGGTTATCCGTTACAAAAATGAACTTGTACCACAAAGCAAGTTCAATTTCTATTCAAATTTTCTCGATCGCATCAATTACCCGCTTACCGAAGATTATTGTAGCACGACCCTGGATTCATTATGTGAAATTATGTTGAAGGAATACCAGGAAGAATCTATTAACTATCAGGTTATTAAACATTTATTGAGTGCGCTTTTAACTAAACTTGAAGCTGATAGTAAAAAAGAATATTTTGATACCACAGCCTCAAACCGTTCGCAGATGATGACATTCAATAGCTTCCTGAAAATATTGGAATTCAATTATATGAGGCCGGATGGCGCTGATTTCTATGCCGAGAAACTAAATATGAGTACCCGCAACCTGAACCTCATAAGTCAATCCGCGTTTGGCAAAAGTGTTACAGAAATCATTGAAACCCGGAAACTTATTGAAGCGCGCAGTCTTCTTCTGAATTCAGGTAAGTCGGTTTCCGAGATCGGTTATGAACTGGGATACAACGAAAAGTCTTATTTTACACGAGTTTTCCATAAAAAGACCGGCGTAACTCCTACCGAATACCGCGAGCAGATGCATATTGACATTTCCTGATCTTACCACAAATCTTCCTGAAAATGTAACTCTCTGCCGGGGAAGCGCTGTAATTTTGCTTCATCAAATTAATCATTTAATATCTTAGAAAAATGACAGCAAAAACAACATGGGTTATTGACCCTTCACATTCAGAAATAGCTTTCAAGGTAAAGCACCTTATGATCTCAAACGTTAAAGGTTCATTCGGCGAATTCAGTGGCCAGGTAATTACCGATGGCGACGATTTTTCAACAGCCGATATTAATTTTCAAATCAATCCGGCTTCAATCAACACAGGAGCTGCAGATCGCGACGTACACCTGAAAAGTCCTGATTTCTTTGACGTTGAGAATTTTAAAGAAATCACATTTACATCAGGTAAACTTGCAAAAACCGGTGATGATGAATTTGCACTTACCGGCAATCTAACCGTTAAAGGCGTTTCGCAACCCGTAAACCTTGAAGTGGAATTTGGTGGATTGATGACTGATCCCTGGGGAAATGAAAAAGCCGGGTTTACCCTTAACGGTAAAATTAACCGCAAGGATTTTGGTCTTACCTGGAATGCAGCACTCGAAGCCGGTGGAGTATTGGTTGGCGAAGAAATCCGCATCAGTTGTGATGTAGAATTAGCAAAACAAAAATAAACCCCGACCTTCAGGTCGGGGTTCATACCTGTCTATTGCCCTGGCCTTCAGGCCAGGGAATTGAAATTCAGAAAATAATCTTCTGGAATCTGATATATCTATTAAAAAAAAGATTTCCTGAAATAACTTTCGCTTTTATCTTTAGCAGGATTTGCCATGCAACTGAATAACCTAAATACACTCACTGATCCCTTCGAAAGCACAGCGAAAATGCCTGTGCTTTTCGTCGGGCATGGCAGCCCCATGAATGCAATTGAAATAAATGAGTTCAGCCTTGAATGGCAAAAGCTCGGGAAATCATTACCCAAGCCCAATGCAATCCTTTGTATTTCTGCTCATTGGGAAACTAAAGGCACTTTTGTAACTGCAATGGAAAAGCCACAAACCATTCACGATTTCGGTGGCTTTCCACAGGCTTTGTTTGACGTTCAGTATCCGGCTCCGGGCAGTCCTGAACTTGCCGTTGAAACGAAAAGTATTCTTGCCAAAACCAATGTTGGTCTTGATGAAAAATGGGGCCTCGACCACGGTGCATGGAGCGTGATTAAACACTTATATCCCGTTGCAGATATTCCAGTTATAGAAATGAGCCTGGATTATTACCAGAACCCTCAATATCATTATGATTTAGCGAAAGATCTGGCATCACTTCGCAAAAAAGGAATTTTGATAATCGGTAGTGGTAACATGGTTCATAACCTTCGTATTCTCGACTGGAATAAACCTGATCAGGGATTTGACTGGGCTTTGGAAGCCAATTCGAAATTTAAAAAACTGATACTTGATAACGATCATCATCAGCTTATAAACTACAAGAGTCTAGGCCGCGAAATGGATTTGGCAGTCCCGACACCGGAACATTACCTGCCATTGCTCTATGCTTTGGCTCTAAAAACTGATAATGAGGAAGTTTCCTTCTTCAACGATAAGCCAGTCATGGGATCTTTATCTATGACATCAGTGCGCATCGGGTAGCAGGATTTTTAACCTGTTTATATATTCATTTATCAAATGATTTTGACGTTTTAGAAAAAAGTAAAAGTATATATTGGATCATTTTTGAGTCGTAAATCCGGAAATTTGAATCTCCGGATACTATTTATTGATTTTTTTTTTAAAACTCACAAGGTCCTACAACAGCCACATTATTATCTGAAAAGTCAAATTCAGTTATTGTCTTATGCTAAGTTATGGAGCATTTTAATGGTTAGGTTTTGTTGATTTTATTTAAGAATATTTTTTTTTGGAAATTGTAATCTAATTATAAATAAAAGATAATCAGCAATATACTACAATTTTATTTATTAGGTTTAGACTTTTATGGATTAACATAATTGGTGCTTATGGCTGATGGAAAGCCTTCGAAATAGCATAACGTTTAGTTATTTCGCTTAACTATAAAAGCAATTATTCGCTTACGAAATTATAAAATAGGGTACAAGTTGAAAAAAAATAAAATATTTATAATTTATTATTTTAAAAATGTACTACCTATTGAATTATAGTTTATCTTTGCCCAAAATCAAAATAAAATAAAAAACATCATGAGTAAAGGAACAGTAAAATTTTTCAATGATTCCAAAGGATTTGGATTTATCAAAGATGACGCATCGGACAAAGAGTATTTTGTACACGTTACAGGCCTGATCGATGAGATCAGAGAGAATGACCAGGTATCTTTTGACCTCCAGGAAGGTAAAAAAGGATTAAATGCAGTAAATGTTAAAGTGATTTAATATATTCAAAACATTATTCTTTAAAGCTCTGCTGTGAAGCAGGGCTTTTTTTGTGCCTTGTCATGTCCAGCCGTTTGAATTTATATCCTTTTATTCTTTTTCTGTTGAGCAATGGAATTCATAGTATTTTTGTGCTTTAGTTGAGAAATATCAAAAATGACCGACTCCATCGAAACCATATTGCTAAAAGAAGATTTCTCGCATTCCGACCTTGTTCTGTTGCTCAATGCAAAAGGACCGGATAAAACCAGGTTATTTACCCGTTCATCTGAAATCAAAAAGCAATTTGTCGGCAATAAAGTATATTTCCGTGGGTTGGTTGAGCTTTCGAATATCTGCTCGAAGAACTGTCTGTACTGCGGGATACGTGCCGGAAACACAAAACCTGGCCGGTATATGGTTACCGAAGAAGAAGTGCTTGAAGCGGCACAATTTGCCCTTGAAAATGGCTATGGTTCCATGGTACTTCAATCAGGCGAACGTTGTGACGAAAAATTTGTTGATACCGTCTCGAATCTGCTACAAAAAATAAAAGAACTTTCAGGAGGTAAATTAGGTATTACGCTTTCCATGGGCGAACAAACAGAAAATACTTACCGCGAATGGTTTGCCAACGGTGCCCACCGTTACCTGATACGCATCGAAACTTCTGATCGCGCACTATATTACAAAATCCATCCACATAATAAAAAGCACGATTTCGATATCCGCATCAATGCATTGAAATTGCTACGTGAAATCGGGTATAATGTGGGTTCAGGGGTAATGATCGGACTTCCTTTTCAAACGATTGATCATCTCGCCAACGATTTGTTGTTTCTGAAACAACTGGATGTGGATATGGTTGGAATGGGGCCTTTTATTGAGCATGAAGACACACCGCTTTATGAATTCAAAGATTCGTTATGGACTAAGAAAGAGCGTTTCGATATATCTTTAAAAATGGTTGCTTTGCTTCGCATTATGATGAAAGATATCAATATTGCTGCTACAACTGCTATGCAGGCCATTGACAAACAAGGTCGCGAAAAAGCATTGAAAGTGGGCGCCAATATAATAATGCCTAATCTTACACCAGTAAAATACCGCGAAGATTACCTTTTGTACGAGGATAAACCTTGTCTGGATGAAGATGCATTTGAATGCCGGAATTGCCTTGAAGCCCGGATTCATATGGCCGGTGACGAGATTGGTTTCAATGAATGGGGCGATTCTAAGCATTTTGCGAACCGGAGTAGTTATCCTACAGAATAAGATACATAGAAAAAGAAGGGCGAGGGTCGAATAGGCGAGGGGTGAAAGGCGAACCAAAAACACCCTAACCTTAAAACCATCTAATTTTTCCAAGTCCTCTCCCAAAATGCAAGAATACCTTTTTCCTTCTCCTCAAGGAGAAGGTGCCCGCAGGGCGTATGAGGTGGAGGATTTAGGAGGGGTTAAACCACAAACCAGCACTTCGGCTTCGCTCAGTGCCCAGCAACCAGCAACCAGCAACCAGCAACCAGCAACCAGCAACCAGAAACCAGGAATCATATAAAATGCCAGGAAAGAAAATTGTAATTATCGGTGGCGGCCCTGCCGGACTAATGGCTGCTGACGTATTAAGCCCGTTTCATGAAATTCATATTTATGATAAGGAGAAAGGTGTTGGTCAGAAATTCCTGGTTGCCGGGAAGGGCGGTTTTAATATTACCAATTGTTTAGAAGGCGAAAACCTGATAAAGAAATTTACACCGGAATATTTTTTGAAAGATGCTTTGCTTGATTTTAACTCAGCGGCTGTTCGCGAATGGCTTTTACAAATTGGTATTCCAACCTTTGTTGGATCTAGCGGCAGGGTTTTTCCTGAAAAAGGAATAATTCCTGCTGATGTGCTGAAAATGCTAAAAGAAAAGCTAATTCAACAAGGAGTTGAGTTTCATCTGAAACATGCTTTTACTGGTTTTGGTGATGATAAGAGCGTGACTTTTAAAAGTGGCCGGAATAAAATTATGGTTCAGGCTGACTATTTTATTTTTGCTATGGGCGGTGCTTCCTGGCCGGTAACAGGGTCAACCGGCGAATGGC
Source organism: Lentimicrobiaceae bacterium (assembly GCA_041660125.1). Classification (GTDB taxonomy): domain Bacteria; phylum Bacteroidota; class Bacteroidia; order Bacteroidales; family UBA4417; genus UBA4417. The sequence goes on along the minus strand of JBAZWY010000002.1, from coordinate 271,893 downwards.
GCAAAATATTTGATAAAAGCGATATCCTGACTGTGCCTTTCCAGTCATCAAATTGCGGGATACATATTGCATGGCCCGAAAATATTAAATCAAATCATGCCGGGAAACCACTTAAAAATATTACTGTATCTGTAAATAACTTTCATTCAAAAGGCGAAGCCTTAATTACCGAATATGGTCTTGAAGGAAATGCTATTTATCCGGTTGTGCCGGAAATCAGGAAGTCCATTGCAGCTAATGTAGGTGTTCAAATAATACTTGACCTGAAACCATTTAATACCGATGAACAATTGGTACAAAAAGTCCAGGGCAAGACTTCTACAAAAACAAAGAATTACGCAGAAATTTTTAATCTCGACAGTACCCAACTTTCACTAATCAAAGCTTTTACAACAAAGGAAATATTTCTTTCTCCTGGACTTTTTGCGAAAAGCCTGAAACAAATAGTATTACCTGTACAGTCGCTACGCCCGGTTGAAGAAGCCATTTCGACCGTTGGAGGAATTGATCTCAATGAAATGAATCCTGATTTTTCATTTAAAAAACGTCCAGACTGCTTTGCCATCGGCGAAATGCTCGACTGGGATGCACCAACCGGCGGTTTTTTATTACAGGGATGTTTCTCGATGGGGCATTGGGTTGGGAAAAAGATATTGGAAAGGGAAGGATTTTTAAAGTAGCCGTACTGCAAATCAAACTCGCACCCCGATCTATACAACAAGCTTAAAAACTGATCTTTGCCGAAATATTAAACGTCCTGCCCAGCGACCAGAATCCACTGAAGGTTGCCAGGTCATGACCGGCACCATCATCGCCGCGGATTATTGTTTCCTTATTGAAAATATTCTGGCAACTTAATTGCAATGAAACTGGGAATTGCTTCACCTGCAAATCATATCCTGTATATAGATCGAGTAACGAATAGGATGGAATCTGATAAGGCTGCCTCCGGTCATCCGGATTATTGCGGTTCACTGGATCAAAATTGGCATACAGCCTGTCGTAAAATACCCAATCGGCTGAAAACCGGAATCCTTCTTCTGAATGATATTCGGCTGAGAGTCCAAGTTGCGTTTGTGGTGCATCACCCACAAATAATCCTTTGGTATAAACCATCATGCTATCCACCAGCACTTGGTTATCGTTGTAGATACTGGCCGAAACATCATTTTGCCATTTCCAGTTGCCAAGCGAAACCGTAACTCCGAGCGTAAGATTTTGCATCGCTTTGTAACTTATTTCAGCTTCAATACCCTGATGCAATGCATTTAAACCTCGTACCAGCGAACGTGTTAACGTGCTGTCAGCCAATTGAATGTTTTCGCGCGATAACAGCGATTTATCTTTCCACAACGTGTAATAAAGGTTTATTCGTGCAGTGATTTTCCCGCTTTCGTAAGTATATCCTGCTTCAGCAGAAGTAATTTTTTCATTTACCAGGTCGTGAGCAACCGAATTCGAGAAGTTAACAAACACAAACGTATAATAAGGTTCTCTCGAATAGAAACCAACATTTCCATAAACATTACCATATTTTCCTGTTTTATAACCAGCGCCTCCTTTAACATCAAATCCTGCTTTTTTAACAGATTCACTCAAAGGATTTTCAGGGTAGTTATATGGGTCTTTCCTTCTGTAACGCGTGCCTGAGAGCGTAGATGCCATGAAGGCAGTAAACTTACCGGTTTTGTACTCAGCTTGTCCAAACAAGTTGCCATAGCTAATCATGGAGTAATTATCAACATTGATCACATCGCCAGGTTTTTTAATTTGTTCACGCCCGCTGACCCCTGCCAGCGACCAGGCATATTGTTCCACCCATGAGTTACCTCCCATCAGGTTATCAATTTCCTCATACAGATGCGAATGGAAGTTTCGTAAATGGATTCCTGTGGTTACTTTCAGGTGATCTCCTACATCCAATGTTAGCGAACTCAACACACCTGCCCAGTAATGGTTAGCCATATAGTTGGTAAGGATGTTTTTTGAAAACCCGGTTACTACTGAGCCATCAGCTAGAGTAGTTGATTCTGAATTGGTTGAGTTGACAAGAAATACCTGGTCGAAATCGATCTGGTTATTTTTCCGGTAATCCCATGCAGGCTTTCCATAATTAAAAGCCTCGGTATAATGTCCGCCGCCATTACCGAATGATACATAGGCTGAAGTCGATAGAAAAGCTTTCGGCGTGATGTTCCAATAATGGTTGAGGTTGATCTGTGGTTTATGATAAAAGTTCTCTGAGAGGCTTAAAATCTTTCCATTATATTCGCCCCAATTTTGGTTATATTTTACTCCGAATTTATCAAAATCCGCCTGGCTCATCCCATAATTACGCTGTCCATGTTTCTCGGGAGCTCCCATGGCGGTGAGTACCATACGATGTTTTTTGCCAAATTCCCTGCTTAGGCTAAGGAAATAAGCCCAGCCATTTACATACGTGGCATCAACAAATCCAGGCCCGGAAGTTCGTGATCCCAGGAACGTGAGTGATGTTCCGTTTTTCATTTTACCAGTCGAAAAACTAAGTATGGTTTTACAGTTGCCATAATCCGAAAGGCTGTAACGAAATGTGCCACCTGCCGGGGCATTTGATGATTTAGTAATTATATTGATGGTTCCGCCTACTGAGTTCATAGCAACCCTTGATGCACCAAGACCACGTTGCACCTGAATGGCTTCGGTGGCATCGGCGAGTCCTGCCCAGTTCGACCAGTAAACAAGCCCGTTTTCCATACTGCTTACAGGCACGCCATTCAATAAAATCGAAATATTTTCCTGTTGAAAACCTCTTAATGAAAGTCTGTCATCGCCACTGCCTCCGCCTTCTTTGGTTGCATAAATTCCGGGAGTCATTTTCAGAATTTCAGGATAATCCTGGTTACCGATTTTCTGCTCGATGGACCTTGCTTTTACCGTTGATACAGCGAGGGGTGTATTGCGGTCGGTCACAAATGAAGATATGATAGTAATTTCGTCAAGATTCACGATATTGGGATCAAGAGCAATATTACCAAGAAAAATCGCATATCCTGACTTCCTGTTGACTTTGTACGCCAGGGATTTATACGCTATGTGAGTGAAAAGCAGGTTTGCTGTATCGGAGCTGACAATCAGTTCAAATTGCCCATCTTTATCAGAAACTGTTCCGTTTGTAGTTCCTTCAACCAGTATGGTAACGCCGGGTATCGTTTCGTTCGTAATGCGATCGGTGATAGTTCCTATAACGGTAAATTCCTGTGCGAAAAGGGAATCTGAAAAAAGAACTGTAAATAAAAAGCTGAGTAGCAGGATTAGTAGTTTTCTTGTCATCATTTTATTAATCATCGTTATGTTTAAGTTTTAAAATAAAAATGCCCTGAAGAATCCTTCAAGGGCCGATGATCAAAAATACAGACATACCATAATGTACGCCGGGAAACCAGCACACACTACACAATCAATATTCTTCTTCCATCCAGACTTTACTGTCGGTACCGGAGTTAAACCGGTTCAACCCCGCTATAGCGGGGGTCGCGGACTGTACCGCCGATCGGGAATTTCACCCTGCCCTGAAGAAAGCGAAGTGTATTGCTTTTCAATACCCAAACGCCGGTGCAAATGTATAATTATTTTGATTCCACAACAGCACGGAATATGCTATAAATAAAAATAACAGCTAAATTGCTGCTATCCAAATATTTACTATAAAATAAAAATTGCAAAAAACGACAATTTCAAAAATTCTGGTTACCTTTTCAATTTTAGTACAAATCCGGGCATTGGCTCATCACCGGGATGTAATTTATTGTATTTGAGCAATAAAGAGAGTTTTATGCACTTTTCCTGTGAAATTGAATACATACTGTCGCCTCTTTTAACTTTATAGGTTCTGTCAGGATTTTTTCTTTTTTTTGATTCCAGGTATAACATCTGTCCCGCGATAATGGGATCTCTTTCGTGAAGGTCATTCTGCCTGAATACCTGGAAAGTGAAAATCTTGAATTCCTTTGCAATTCCGGACCAGGTATCGTCCTTTTTTGCAAATATAAAAGGAACATTATCGTTTTGATATACTTTGCGGCCTGAATTAGAAGTATACAAAACTTTAAAAGCCGACGGATCAGGCAACCTATAGCTGTTTAGGAAAATAATCCGTTCTTTGCTATAAACGGAGCCATTCTCAGGAACAATAACTTTTTTAGCTCTCTGTCTCTTTTTAGCCTTGGTCTCATTCAATTCTGTTTCATTCGGTTTTGTATCATCCAATGTTGCTTCATTAAATGCAGTCTCATCTGAATTGATCAGACTATCATCGAGAAGGTATAGTTTATTGGCTTCAATTAATCGGATTAAAATTTGGGGATATTCAGGATTGGTGGCATACCCGGCTTGTTTCAGTCCGTAAGCCCATCCCTTGTAATCTGTAATAGGAAGTGTAAAAAGCGCCGCATACCTGCTTCGGGTTGAAAGGAAGACAGAATGGTCGCGGAACGATTCTTCCACGTTATTATATTTCCTGAAACATTCTTTTTCATGATCATCATTATAAAGGTAAGTACCGCCAAGCCAGTCTTTCTGGCATTTTATGCCAAAATGATTTTTCGTATCCATTGCAAGCACACTCTTTCCGCAACCGCTTTCAATCATGCCCTGTGCCAGGGTTATACTGGCAGGGATTTTATACAGCCGCATTTCCTTGATTGCAATCGATTTATACTTCTTGATATAAACTCCATAATCCGAAGAGGTGAGTTGCTGCGCAAACAGGATGTTTGTTATCAATAGGAAAATGGATAAAAAAATGAATTGTATTTTCATGAAAAAATCATTTTAAGTTGCAATAATACAAAATTCACCTTCTGTTTATACTTGTGATAAATCTATATATTAACAAAATAAAAGTTTCCATGGTTGATAAGTTTTGGGAAAATAATTCATTCCGGAGCGTTTTCAAAATACTTATTCTGTGCATTTTATCCTGACAGTAAAAGTTTTTCGGTGATACGGACTAAAACCCAGGCTGATTATTGCTTTGCGGTGCCCGAGTGTTGGATAGCCTTTATTCCTGTCCCAAGCATACTGCGGGAATCTAGTATGAAGGTCCATCATGTACTCATCGCGATAAGTCTTTGCAAGTACCGAAGCTGCAGCAATAGAAAGAAAAAGTCCATCGCCTCTAATAATACATTGGTGAGGAATATCCTGAAACGGTTTAAATCTGTTACCATCAACAAGTATAAGTTGCGGTTGGATGGCAATAGTTGACAGCGCTTTATGCATGGCAAGTATGGAAGCATTCAGTATGTTAATTTCGTCAATTTCGGTATTTTCCACAGAGGCGACGGCCCAAGCTAAAGCATCATTTTCAATAACCTTGCGTAATTTATTGCGCTGGCTTGCGGTAAGTTTCTTGGAATCATTTAAGTTCGGATTATTGTAATTCTGGGGTAAAATTACCGCGGCTGCAAACACAGGCCCTGCAAGGCATCCCCGGCCGGCTTCGTCGCACCCGGCTTCAATCAGCTTATCAGTGAAAGAGGATTTCAACATTCCAAAGATTATATTTTTTTAGGCTTTATTTAGCTGGGAAAAACTATTAACTGATTTCTATTACCCTAACTGTAAATTACAATGTAAAACCGCATTAGCACAAAAAGTAGGAAATAAGCCAAGGCAAATATTTCGAACCAGAATGGTCGTTTAATAAGCGCAATACTGCCGGTCAGGAAAAAAGAGAATGGAATAACGAACAAATAATTGACCGAAAGTACGGGCCACCCGGTTAGCAGAGTTGCAATAAGAGCGGCAAGGCTAAAATTAAATAAAATCCAGGACCTGCGCCGGAGACTAATTAGTTTATCGCTCATAATGTTTAATACTGCAACCATTGCTACAATCATTATTAACGCTGAGGCTGAAAGCCAAACCATGTTGATGATTGAGAGCCTGGCCGACAATGTCAAATTTATCAAGGATCTATATAAATGCTCTAAACCTGTCTTCAGATTATCATCCCAAAATAACCAGCTAACATAATAGATAAATGGTAAAATATATCCGATTATTGAAATCACATATTCGCGCCATATTGATCTGCGGTATGTGATGAATGAAAACCATATTATGACCAGCAAATACGCCAAAGGAATATAAAACAGCGAAGCAACTCCAATTGAAAATGCAGCAATAAAAACTTGCTGGTAGGCAGTCTGCCGTCCATACATTGCCATAATGGAATTCAAGGCTATAATGATAAAAATACTGGCAGGCAGAATAGCGTGCATAGTCTGAAAATTACTATTCCAGCTATAAGCAAGCAGGATAATAATAGCAGGTAAAAAATTGCCTCGCTTGAAAAACCCATTGTCCTGGAACACATAAAATAAGATCAACGATTGCGAAACAACCAGTATTAATGCAATTGCAGAAGTCAGCATTTTAAACGGTTGCAGCCAGGATACCAACAGGCCATACAAAGGTCCATCTGAAGGTGTCTGAACAGGAAGTACCGGATTTACAAAAGCAGGAATCCAAACTACAACAAGGATTACGAAATAAATTGCAAACTGAATAAATGTCCCTGATTTAGAAATCCACTTGAGCATCATCAATGCATTTTTGAAATTAACAATTACAACAGGTCTTTCCCGATATCGTTGCGGAAATATGAATTTTCGAATTTAATCTGAGATGCCGATTCAAGAGATTGAGCTATTGCTTTAATCATATCATCAGCAAGAGATGTTACAGCAATAACACGGCCTCCTGCTGAAATTATGTTGCCATCGGCATAGCTTGTACCCGCATGAAAAACAAGGCTTTTATTCACAGTTTCCAATCCTGAAATCGCTTTGCCTTTGGTATAATCTCCCGGATAGCCGCCCGAAACAATCATAACGCATGCTGCAGTCCGTATGTCGGTTTCAAGTTTTATTTCGGACAGGCCACCTCTTACAGTTGCAAGAAAAATTTCCAGCAAGTCAGTTTTTATCCGTGGCAGAACTGATTCAGTTTCAGGATCGCCTAAACGAACGTTATATTCAATTACGAAAGGATTTCCTTTCACATTCATCAAGCCGAAAAACAGGAATCCCTGGTAGGGAATGCCATCTTTCTGCAATCCTTCGACTGTTGGCCTGATTACGCGATCTTCCACTTTCTGCATAAATTCCTTATCGGCAAATGGAACCGGTGAAATGGAACCCATGCCGCCTGTATTCGGGCCGGTATCGCCTTCGCCTATACGTTTATAATCTTTTGCTTCGGGCAAAACCAGGTATTCACGGCCATTGGTAATTGCAAATGCCGAAAGTTCTATTCCATCCAGAAATTCTTCAATAACAACCCTTTCCGAGGCTTTACCGAATTTTTGATTGGCAAGCATATCTGTTAGTTCGGCTTCAGCTTCTTCGATAGTTTTGCAAATTACTACTCCTTTTCCTGCTGCCAGTCCATCAGCTTTAAGCACATACGGGGCATTTAGGGTTTGAAGGAAAGACAATCCTTCTAAAAGAGTATCCCTGGTGAAAGTCTGGTAAGCGCCGGTGGGAATTCCGTGCCTGATCATAAACTGCTTGGCAAAATCCTTGCTTCCTTCGAGTTCAGCACCAGCTTTTTGTGGCCCGATTACCGGTATCCCTTTCAATTGTTCATCATTCAGGAAGTAATCGTGTATGCCTCGCACCAAGGGCTCTTCAGGACCGACGACTACCAAATCAACCTGGTTCTGTAAGACGAACTGTTTTACGCTTTCAAAATCGTTTCCACTGATTGCAACATTCGTACCAACACCGGAAGTGCCGGCATTACCTGGAGCAATAAACAACTGGTTAAGCAATGGGCTTTGTGAAAGTTTCCAGGCTATGGCATGCTCGCGGCCACCGCTGCCGACGAGAAGGACGTTTGTTTTGGTCATTGCAAGTTTGATAGGTTTGAAGAGTTTCAGTGTTTCAGAGTTTCAGTGTTGGAGTGTTTATGTAATATTAGACGAATGAGTGGTCATTCAATTGTCATTTAATGGTTGTTTGGGACTTGGGATTTGGGGTTAGGTCCATTATAATAATTTTGAGTTTTAATGTTTCCTCAAAGCCAAAAAAGGGATTAATGTGGAGGAGTTTTTCATCATTTTTAGCTATTAACTTTCCAAAGCTCCTATCAATTCCTTAATATCTTTCACCCCATGGCGGTTGCAGTATTCTTCGATGCCTTCAAGTATTTTTATGCTGATCTGAGGATCAACAAAATTAGCGGTTCCAACCTGGATAGCTGTTGCACCGGCAAGCATAAATTCAATAGCATCGATTGCATTACTGATTCCGCCCAAACCAATAACAGGTATTTTAATTGCTTTTGATACCTGCCAAACCATACGGAGTGCTATGGGTTTAATGGCTGGGCCTGAAAGTCCGCCTGTGACTGTCGAAAGTATCGGTTTTCGCTTTTCAGCATCGATGGCCATTCCCAGTACTGTATTGATAACTGACACTGAATCAGCACCCTCATCTTCAACTGCTTTGGCGATTTCTGCAATATTTGTAACGTTTGGCGAAAGTTTCACGATCATGGTTTTATCATAAACGCCACGCACTGCTTTTGTTACAGCGCCAGCCATTGGACAGGTGGTACCAAAAGCCATTCCGCCTTCTTTTACATTCGGACAGGATATATTTAACTCAATTCCGGTAATTTTTTCGAGCGGGTTCAGTTTTTCGGCCACTTCCATATACCCTTCCACCGTAGAATCCGATACATTCACTATGATATGCGTATCGTAATGTTTGATTTTCGGATAGATGGAATTGATGAAATAATCAACTCCCTTATTTTGAAGTCCAACCGAATTCAACATTCCTGAAGGTGTTTCGGCCATACGCGGATAGCGGTTACCGTCGCGGTTTTTCGAAGTACAGGCCTTGGTAAATATACCGCCAAGCCTGCTGACATCAATAAAATCATCAAATTCAATCCCATAGCCAAAAGTACCCGAAGCTGTCATAACCGGGTTTTTGAGTAAGAGTTTATGTACGTTTACTGATAAATCAAGCATTTTAATGTTGGATTTCGGATGTTGGATTTCGGATGTTGTATTAAAAAGTATTAAAGCTGAAGAGATTTCGCTTTGTAGCTGTTCGCACCGTCGTCCCTCAACTTGTAAACTCTACCTACCTTGTCAATTCACTATAATTTAAGTTTTCGCGTATTAAAAACAGGTCCTTCCATACAGGTAGTTTTATTTCCATCAACTGTTTCGACCACGCAACATAAGCAGGCTCCGATTCCGCAGGCCATCGTATTTTCGAGTGATATTTCACAAGGGATATTGTGTGATGCAGCTAACCTGGCAACAGCTTTCATCATCGGGTCAGGCCCGCAGGCATAAATAGCTGAATATTCATCTATTTTTCCTGAAAACAATGAGTGCTGCGTAACCATGCCTTTTTCGCCTGCTGAGCCGTCATCGGTAGTAATAAATACTTCACCGAAAGGTTTATATTTTTCAGGTTCAACAATATCACCCGAAGTCCGGCCACCAATAAGCACATCAGGTTTATATCCCTTTGCGTGTAAAAGTTTGGTCAGCAGCAGCATGGGCGCAATTCCCACTCCGCCACCGATAAGCAAGGCTTTATCCCCTTCAGGCAAACTGAATGAATTGCCCAGCGGGTAAATAAGATTCAGCGTGTCACCTTCTTTAAGTTTCGAAAGTGCATTTGTTCCATCTCCAACCGTTTTTATGAGCAATGAAAGTTCATTCTTACCATAATCGGTATCGTATATCGAAAAAGGCCTGCGAAGATAAGTTGTTGTAGAAGTACTGATATGCACTTCAGTGAACTGTCCGGGAAGAATTTGCGGAAGATTGACGGGGCATTTCAGGTAAATGGCAAAGTAGTCGTCAGTAATATGGTGGTTGCGTGTAACCACAAAATCGTGGATAAATTTGTTCATCAGGTAACAATTCTACAAGCGAAAATACGTAAAAAAAGTCCGTCATACTATACGACGGACTCAATGATTATTTTTCTTCAGCGGTCTCGCCGATGTCGCCAGGCGATCCGGTATCTTCGGCAGTTTCTTCAGCGGGAGCCGAAAAATCAGTTATGCCATTGGCAATTAATAGGTTATACCATTGAACTAGCTTGCGTATGTGCGAAGCATAAACACGTTCGCGATCATAGTCAGGAATAACTGTCTCAAAAAAAGCTTTTAGAGTCTTGTCGTCAGCTTTCGCATCAGGAGCATCATTTTCCCCGTTTTTCTCGCGAATAAGCTTAAACACTTCACGAAGCGGCATATCTTCACCTGTGGTAAAAATACTTATTTCACCCAATGAACTTATTTTATCGCTTGCAAAAGCCTGGATGCGTTTACCATCCGAAAGCGATTCAATTATTACCCCGGTTTTGGTCTGTGCGATTGTTTTAAATAGCCCGGGCTTGCCCGAAACGGATAAAATCTCTTTCAAATCCATAAGATCTCTTTAATTTTTATGCAAAATTACTTAAAACAATCTGTTTTTACTATATTGTTTTGATTTCTCATAAAATTTAACACTTCTTATATTTCGAATCGTCCTGTATAATTTGATGGAGTAATTTTACTCAATTCAGCTTTAACTATCGCAGGCACATTAAGTGTTTCAATAAAAGCACTGATAGCCTTATGGTCGATGTGTGTATGGGTACGGGTAAGTTCTTTCAGCGTTTCGTAGGGTTTCGGGAAGCCTTCGCGGCGCAGTATGGTCTGAAGAGCTTCGGCTACTACAACCCAATTATTCTCCAGGTCAGCATTAAGTTGTTCTTCATTCAGAATTAATTTGTCAATTCCTTTGATCAGAGATTTGATAGCAATTAGTGTATGTGAAATTGCAACTCCTATATTCCTGGACACGGTTGAATCGGTTAAATCGCGTTGCAGCCTGGATAAAGGAAGTTTGGCTGACAGATGTTCTAACAAAGCATTTGCAAATCCAAAATTACCTTCAGCATTTTCAAAATCGATAGGGTTCACTTTATGTGGCATGGCTGAAGAACCAACTTCGCCGGCTTTAATTTTCTGTTTAAAATATTCCATGGAGATATAGCTCCACATGTCGCGGCTCAAATCAAGAAGTATAGTATTGATGCGCTTCATATTATCGAAAAGCGCTGCCTGGTTATCGTAATGTTCAATCTGAGTGGTATAATGAAGACGTTCGAGCGACAGCTTGTTTTTTACAAAATCATCACCGAATTCAGCCCAGTCAATATCAGGGTATGCAACATAATGTGCATTGAAGTTGCCGGTAGCACCGCCGAATTTAGCTGAAAAAGGAATGGTCTTAAGCAATTTAAGTTGTTGCTTTAATCTTTCGGCAAACACATAAATTTCTTTTCCCAAAAGGGTTGGAGATGCCGGTTGTCCATGAGTATGTGCAAGCATTGGGACCTTTTTCCATTCTTTTGCCCGTCGTGTAAGCTTTTGAAGCAGGTCATCATATAGCGGTATTATTACCTCATCCATAGCAAGTTTTAAGGCATATGGTCCGGCTGTATTATTGATGTCCTGCGATGTAAGTCCAAAATGAATAAACTCTCTGTACTTACCCATGCCAATTTTGTCAAACCTTTTCTTCAGGTAATACTCAACAGCCTTCACATCGTGATTGGTAGTGACTTCAATTTCTTTCACTTCCTGTGCATCCGTAAACGTAAAATCGCGGCAAAGAGATCTGAGTTCAGCTATCTGTTTTCGTTCAATCCCTTTTAACTGTGGAAGTGGTAGCTCACATAATGCAATAAAATATTCCACTTCTACAAATACCCGGTAATTGATAAGGGCGGCTTCGCTGAAATAATAAGAAAGACGCTCAACCTGTTTACGGTAACGACCGTCCACAGGCGAGATGGCATTAATCATTGTCAGATCCATAGCATAAAGTATAAAGATTCACCGGTCAAAAGTATGAAAGCCTGTGAATGAATTGCAAGTTTTATGAAAAATTAATTTTTTTTACGTTTATCACGTAAAACAAAGGCTCAATTGCAGAAATAAATTTTGATAGATTGATTTTTATACCACAAAAAAATAGCCTGGCAGGAGGGTTCACGGATTTAAAAATCCTGATCTAAAAACTGTAGGATTATAAATACAGAAGAGCCAGATAGAAATATCTACCTGAATAGTAATGCTTTAAAACCCCAACGATTCGTTCACGATAAACACTGAAAATTCCATCATTGGCGGTTTGCGGCGGGTTGCTACATAAATATTACATCCCCTCGTCGGCAGGTTGCAATTCATGCAAATGCCATGTTTGGTGCATGGATTTGGCCGGTTGAGGCGTTTAAAGTTAATAGGGGCCGCAATAGTGCGGATGCGCTGCCAGGCTGCTTCTTCGTCTGCAACTACCTTGTTGACCCCGGCAATCACAATTACCCTGCGCGGGCCAAAAGCCATGGCCGCAACCCTGTTCCCGTTTCCATCAATATTGAAAAGTTCACCCTGCAATGAAACAGCGTTGCTGCTACAGATAAAAACATCGCATATCTGCTGGCGGCGCATGACTTCCATCTTTTGCTCGTCGCTAAGCCCTGCGGCATTGTGATCGAGAATTGTAGCTCCGGCATCCATAACCTTCTGTTGCAGGTTAAGTTGCTTTGCAGTTTGTGAGCCACCAAAAGCCACTTCCATTCCTGGTTTTATCAGTTGCATTACAGTATTTGCTGCTTCTTCACGTGTTTCAAAAAATGTAGCATCGAAACGGTTTCTGTGTAAAGCTTCAACGGTTTTGAGCCCAAGTGTATGGCCATGCCAGGTTTGCATTCCGTTTACGAAAGTGTCGGTGGGATTGATGGATGAACTCATGTGCTAGTTTTTATTATTCGGCAAAGATAAGAGAACGGTTAAAGAAAGGTTCAAAATGAAGGAAAATAGTCTCTAAAAAACATCTTAGTTATACATCGTCGTCAACCCGGTAAAATCATTCCAGTGTATTTTACGATAAGACATTTCAATTTCAAAAAGCAAATCCCGGATCAGGTCGAGTTCATGGATCGGAGCTATTGCAAAGTTTACATTTAAATTAAGTTGAGTATTCAATTCCGGAAACTGTGTTTTATAAAGCAAGAGAAGTTCTGAAAGTGAAGTTTCGCTGATTTTTTCATCAGGAATCTGGCTTTCCTTCAGGAACTGAAGAATGCGCAGTCCGTCAATTTTTTCGTGGCAGGCTCGTATAAAATGCGCCTGGGATTTAAAATTTTGCCGTAAGGCTTGCCATGGCAGTTCGCCAAATTTCCTCACCATGAAATCATCAAGAGGGGTAGAAATATCTTTCGTATATAGTTTGCCAAGTGCTTTGTACGTTTCGGAAACCTGGTCGAAAAGCCGGTAATCATACACCGGGTAGCTACTCCAGTCGCCTTCGATTCCTTTAATTAAGGCAGGACCGGTTCCAAAGAAAACCCTGTCGGACAAGCGTGTGGCAGGATAAACAATTTCAGCGTTAAAATGCAGCAGACGCCCGGTTTTTACAATTTTCTGAAGGAAATAAAAATCTTCACCACTCTGTTTAGGTGTCATGCCACCAACAGCACGGTAAGACCATACCGGCAAAACAATTGCTGAGCCTAATGCCGTAAAGCAATATGGACTTCGGATGCGCCACATATTTATGGCAAAGGCACGCATATAAATCTCGTAGCGGAGCATGGCGCGATTCAACTCACTACTGTAAGTCAGCCGGTGGTAGTATGGAATCGCAATGGCTGAAGCAGCCGGGTTAAGCCGTAGGTTTTCGGCAACCGACGCAAAATATTCTATGGCAAAAACCGTATCTGCATCCATGCTGATAATTATGTCATGGGCATGTGCAACCTTCGAAATATGATCCATCAGGTATTTTCGGGCAACGCCGATTCCATGCTTTTTGGGCGGCCAGCCTTTACCTGGTGATGATTTGTCAATAATTTCAATTCTATCATCTTCAAATGATTCAAGGAAACGTATTGCTAACTGGTTTTCTTCACAGACGTATAAATGTATAGGATCATTCCACCAGTTATCGGGTTGGTTAACGCATACAACCAGTCGGAAATGCTGTTCAGTCTGAGCCATTATTGCCTGAAGGAGCAATGGCAGGCGTTCCATTTCATTCAATACCGGTAGGGCAATATAAATAAGGGGAGGTGTCAAAATCACGCAATATTAGTAGAAAAGATATACCTATCTTTGAAAATGATTCCTCAAAAGATTTCCAAAAGTAGTAGTTTTGTGTGAGATTAAAATCAGTTTATGGAAAGTAATGAAATACTCGACAGGCTTCCCCGCCATCTTCTCAATCTTGTAATTGACCAGCCTTACAATATGTATTCGGCCCAGGATCATGCCGTATGGCGTTATGTTATGAGGCAGAATGTAAAGCATCTTCCTTGTGTAGCACATTCATCGTATCTGAAAGGGTTGGAGCGTACCGGAATAAGCATCGACCGCATTCCACAGATGTACGGCATGAACCGTATTTTAAAGGAAATCGGATGGGCAGCAGTTGCGGTGGATGGATTTATACCCCCGGTAGCATTTATGGAATTTCAGGCTTATAATGTTCTGGTTATAGCTGCGGATATCAGGCCTATCGACCAAATTTTGTACACACCCGCTCCCGATATTATTCACGAGGCAGCAGGACATGCTCCCATCATAGCCGATGGGGAATATTCTGCATATCTCCGCGATTTTGGAAGGGCAGGAGCAAAGGCTTTTTCATCAGTTTATGACAAAAAAATGTACGAAGCAATTCGGCATCTCTCCATTTTAAAAGCTGATCCATATACCTACGTTGACGCTATTGAAAAGGCAGAAGCGGAACTCGATATTTTATCGAAAATGCAGGAATCACCTTCGGAAATGGCCTTGCTTCGCAACCTGCATTGGTGGACAGTGGAATATGGCCTCATCGGAACTATTGAAAATCCCAGAATTTATGGTGCCGGTCTTCTTTCATCCATCGGCGAAAGCCATAACTGCCTGACTCCCAAAGTGAAAAAACTTCCTTATTCTTTGGAAGCTCAACATGTTGATTTTGATATTACCACGCAACAGCCACAACTCTTTGTAACTCCTGATTTTGAATATCTTAACACTGTTCTTTCGCAGTTCGTTGAAACAATGGCTATGAGCAAAGGAGGGATGGAAAGCCTGAAAAAGGCCTTGCAGTCAGAATCAATATGCACCGTTGAATATAATTCAGGATTGCAGGTTTCAGGAAAACTAGCTACAATTCATGAACAATATAATGAACCGGTTTATCTTGGATTTGAAGGGCCTTCGATGCTTGCGGTTAATAATCATCAACTTGATGGACATGGAATCCATTATCACAAAAATGGATTTGGTTCACCGGTAGGCTCCATTAAAGGCTTAAGCGGGAACCTTGCTGCTATGAGTGAAGGAGAGCTTTATTCAAATGATATTTCCATAGGAAAATCAGTGCACCTGGAATTCAGCAGCGGTGTAAAAGTAAGCGGAATACTCGGGAAAATTACCAGGCACCAGGGCCAAAATCTTATATTTTCCTTGCACAATTGCACCGTAACTTATAGGGACAAGGAACTGTTTAATCCCGGATGGGGAATATATGATATGGCAATAGGGGAGAGGATAACATCTGCATTTTCCGGCCCTGCCGATCCTGATGCTTTCGAACTGCAATATCCTGCTCCTATGGAAAAAACACACCATATTCAATATACCGAAAACACGAACAGGTTACATACTTTATATGCTGATGTTCGGGAGATGCGTGAAAATGGAGGAAATTCAACTATTCTGGTCGAAACATGGAAAACCCTGAAACTTCATTATCCTGAGGAATGGTTGTTGCCACTTGAAATTGCAGAGGAACTCTTAAAACAAAACGATAACTCAGCTACGATTAAGGAAATATTCGATTTCCTGCAAAACAAAGCCCTTGAAAATGAAGCAATGCAAACACTAATAAATGATGGATTGTTGCTTATTAAAGATCATTAACTGACAAATCATTTACAGCTAATAACAATAAAAGTGCTTCATAAATTTGATCGCCGGCAATCATCGTATGAGCGAGTTTGTGAGCTTCATCCTGTATTTTCGGGGTATTGTCACTGTTTTTTGTTATAAATGTCCTGAAAACGGGCGAAACTATGAATTTTTTGATTTCCGGAGCAGTGGGCATTAATTGCAGACTACCAAGTCTGCCAAGATCATTTCCGGTTAAAATGGTACTCATCCTGACATCTTCGGGAAGAGAATCAACGCCGATCGCAAGTTTACTGACTGGTTTCTCAAGAGTAAACAATGCCCGCCCCGAAGCCCTGACATAATAATCAGCGCCCATCCTGCCAACCAGGTCTAGTTTACGGGTTTCGATCATACCTTTTTTGTCGAGCACTTTATCATTCACATGGATCAATAATACCTCGCAAATAACAAGGTTTGCTGCCCCGGCACCGGTACCTGTTTCAATAACCTGGCGAACCTTGCATTCAATCTGTACAGGCGATTCCTTTACCCTGAAAGGCTTAACTTTTTCGGATGGAACAGGAGTAAAGCCAGATTTAAAAAATTCATTTATTCCACGCGGGAATTCAGTACTGGCCAGGTTCATCTGCTCCACCATAGAATAGGTAACTATATTAATTACAACTTCAGGAACTTCCTTAACATTCAGGTAGGTATCCTTTAATTCATTAGTCCGGCCACTGCGCGAAGGAGAAAAAATAAGTGTACTTGGATTTACCCCGAAAGCATTAAAACAACTGAAAGGAGAAAGATTTGCGTTCCCTAATTTGTCTATTGTGCTGGCAAACGCAATCGGACGCGGAGCCACTACACTCAGTATAGCGCGATGCAAATGGTGGGATGGGATTGTATTGGGGTCTATGATTGACATTGGGAGTTTAGTTAATAGTTAATGGAAAATAGAAAATGGTCAATGTATAAATGGAATATGGTAATACTATTAACTATTTTCCATTTATCTATTTACTTTTACTTCGACGGCAAAATCGTTACAACAGCTTCACCGAAACCAACCTTGATGCTGTCATTTTCGCAAAAACCGCGCATTATTATGGTATCGTTGTCGTTGATAAATTTTCGTTCGCTCCCATCCGGTAAATGCATAGGTTTGGTCCCTTTCCAGGTGAGTTCGAGCATGCTGCCATAGCTTCCAGCATCTGGACCACTGATGGTTCCGCTTCCGCAAAGATCGCCAACACGCATGTTGCAGCCGTTTGCCGTGTGATGTGCCAGTTGCTGGCTCATATTCCAGTACATGTATTTAAAATTCGATTTGCATATACTTGTTTCCTTTCCGTTTTCTGGCTTTATAAGGACCTCGAGGTTGATGTCGAAATTACAGTCACCCTCGAAATGCAGGTATGGAAGAACTTCCGGCTGTTGAACAGGACCTCTGCATCTGAAAGGCTCTAACGCATCCAAAGTAACCACCCAGGGTGAAATTATTGAAGCGAAATTCTTTGAGAGAAAGGGCCCGAGAGGCACATATTCCCAACTTTGAATGTCGCGTGCTGAAAGGTCGTTGAAAAGTACCATCCCGAAAATATAATCTTCAGCTTCTGCCGTTGAGATGCTTTCGCCAAGCGTATTCTCTTTACCAATTACGAAGGCTGTTTCCAGTTCAAAATCAAGCTGCATGGTAGGACCGAAAACAGGTAAATCGGAATCGACAGGCTTAATCTGCCCTTTGGGTCTGTGAACTTCAGCACCCGAAACAATGATGCTCGAAGCCCTCCCGTGATAACCAACAGGAATATGTTTCCAGTTAGGCAGCAGTGCATTGGCCGGGTCGCGGAACATGATGCCAACATTGGTAGCATGCTCTTTGCTTGAATAAAAATCGGTATAGTCTCCGACTTGTAATGGCATCAGCATCTGTATTTCAGAAGCATTGTACAAAGCCATTTGCCTGATCAACGACATTTCGGAATCACTGCAATTTTCGTCCATAAAGCATTCCTGTATTATTTTTCGAACTTTGCACGTGACCTTTTTCCCTTTTAAAATAAAATCGTTAAGAACAGGTTTCTCAAAATCCGATACTATAAATCCCAAGCGATCGAAATAGCCAAGCCTTGCCATTGCTGACAGGTCAATCACTGTATCACCTATGCAAGTGCAAATACATTTCCCGCTTCCCGGAATCTTTCCAATTCCGAAAGGAATATTATCCAATGAAAAATCACTATCCGCTTTAATCTCAATCCACGATTTCATTATGTGAGGGGTAATTAATGGTTCAAATTTTGAGTGCTAAATTGATTTTTTGTTCCGAGTGTGCCGGGTTCCGAAGTTCCGGGTTCCAAGTTCAAACTTCAAGGTTCTTGTTTCTTGCTCACTATCATTTTGGCTCTCCCTCTCTTCCTCTCTCCCTCTCTCCCTCTCAACGTGTCTCCTCATACATCTATAAAACTCGTGAACTAAAGTGTCCCCCGCTTTGCCTGTTCCCGTTCGATGCTTTCGAATAAGGCTTTAAAATTACCTTTGCCGAATGATTTGGCGCCTTTACGCTGGATGATTTCATAAAAAACAGTTGGACGGTCTTCAACCGGTTTTGTGAACAGTTGCAACAGGTAGCCTTCTTCATCACGATCAATCAGCACACCCAGTTTCTGTAATGTTTTCAAATCCTCATCAATCATACCGACACGTTCGGAAACAGTTTCATAATAGGTATCGGGCACCGTAAGAAACTCAACGCCTCTTTTTCGTAATTCACTTACAGTATTCATGATATTATCAGTTGCCATTGCCACATGCTGAACGCCTGAACCGCGGTAATAATCAATGTATTCTTCGATCTGTGATTTTTTCTTTCCTTTGGCGGGTTCGTTGATCGGGAATTTAATATACCCGTTGTTATTCGACATTACTTTGCTCATCAGAGCGGTATATTCAGTTGAGATATCATTATCGTCAAACGAAATCAATTGGCTAAATCCCATAACACTGGCATAAAAATCAGTCCAGGTATTCATTTGTCCCCAATCTACGTTGCCTACCATATGATCCACATACTTTAGCCCAACATCCGATGGTCGGTATTCAGGTTCCCATTTCACGAAACCAGGCAGAAAAATGCCTGTATAATTTTTACGTTCAACGAAAACATGAACTGTTTCTCCGTAAGTATGGATGCCTGACAAAACAACTTCGCCATTCTCATCTCTATCTATAATTGGATGTTGATAAGGTTCTGCGCCGCGTTTTATGGTTTCTTCAAACGATTTGCGGGCATCATCTACCCATAATGCAACTACTTTTACCCCGTCGCCATGTTGTTTTACATGTTCGCCAATTTTGGATCCAGGTATAAGCGCGGTGGTAAGCATGAAGCGGATTTTGCCTTGCTGCAACACATACGATGTACGATCAGTTAACCCTGTTTCAAGGCCGGCATAAGCCAACGGTTGAAAACCAAATGCTGTTTGATAATAATGGGCAGCTTGTTTGGCGTTGCCAACATAAAATTCAACATAATCAGTCCCGTTGATTGGGAGAAAGTCTTTATGATCCATTTCTTTTTAAATTAAGCAATTGATTCAGATAAAATTAATTATTTTCATGAATTTCAGCTATTTATTGTATCAGAGATTCTAGGTTTCAGACCAGATAGGTGAACTAATTATAGAGATCACGATGGCTCTTTTCCTGAAGTAAATAATTCATTTTTAGAAGAAAAAAACTCATTAACATTCAAGGTGAGGAATCATTATAACTTATAAAACCTTGTAGTCCTGAAACTCTTCAAACTCTTCAAACCCTTCAAACCCTTCAAACTCTTCAAACCCTCCAAACCCTCCAACTATTCCATCCATGATTTATAATAATCTTTCTCTTCTAGATCCAAAGCCTGCCTGGTAAGTTTCAACGGCTTAAATGTATCAACCATTACAGCTAATTCATTTGTTGCTTTAAGTCCAATGCTTCTTTCGACAGTACCGGGATGAGGTCCATGAACCAACCCGATCGGGTGCAAAGTAATTTGTCCTCGATCCACATGTTTACGGCTCATAAATTCGCCATCAACATAATAAAGTACTTCATCGGAATCCACATTGCTATGATTATAAGGTACGGGAATTGACTGGGGATGGTAATCGTACAGCCTGGGTACAAAGGCACACATAACAAAGTTATTGGCTTCGAGAGTTTGATGAACTGGTGGAGGCTGATGCAACCTGCCGGTAATGGGCTCAAAGTCGTGAATTGAGAACGACCATGGATAATGACAACCATCCCAGCCAATTACATCAAACGGATGCGTAGCAAAGTGGTATGGAAATATCATGTCATTTTTTTTGATCAGGACTTTAAAATCACCTTTTTCATCATTTGTAACAAGGTTGCGTGGCGTTTGTATATCACGCTCGTATAATGGGGAATGCTCAAGCAACTGGCCGAGGTGATTTACATATCGTTTTGGAAACCTGAACGGGGTAAATGATTCAACAATAAAAAGGTGGTTGTTATCAGTTTCGAATTCAATCTGGTAAGTTACACCCCGGGGGATTACAATATGATCGCCATAGGTGAACGGAATATCACCATACATGGTGTGTAAAATGCCTTTGCCTTCGTGGATAAAGAGAAGTTCGTCGGCCGAAGCATTGCGGTAAAAATAATCGTTCATTGATAGCCGGGGTGCTGCTAACGAAATATACAAATCATTGTTAACCAGTACAGGAACACGACTTTTAAGGTAATCATCTTCCGGTTTTACTGAAAATCCCTGTAAACTTCGGTGTTGCGTATTATTGATTATTGCTATTTCGGGTGCAACACTATAGGGCTCGTCAATGGATTTAACCAATGTTGGCGGATAAACATGGTATGTGATTGAATACGCATCCGAAAAACCTTCGGTACTTATTAGCTGTTCAGAGTAAAGTCCGCCATCAGGCTTATGAAATTGCGTATGCCGTTTGTGAGGGATATCTCCCAGCGTAAAATAATATGGCATGATTACTTCAGTTGAAGTATTAATTTATAAAGTATCAGAATTATTTCAAAGATAATAAAACGAAGTACAATGGATGTTTGTTCAGTGAAAATAAATAATGAAAATTCCGATCAACTATAAATCTGTTTCCCATTATGAATTTGCTTTTGGCATAATTTCTGTTTATTGAATATGAAGTAATTTAATATTGCGGATTTAACTTATTTTAAGAGGCAACTGCATGGTTAATAATACTATTGAACGAAAATCAGAGTTACTTTTTATACAAAGGGCAATTAAATAAATAAGTTTTGAATCCTTTCTGAATAATTAAAGATATTGTATGATCCGTAAATTTATGAGATATGTTGGCAACACTTAAATTCCCCGTTTTAGGATTTACCGAAATCCGACTGATTATCAAACGTGATTGCAAATGGCTGGCCGAACTGGTAGGCGCTGATTTGGAAATCGAAGTTTCAGAAGATGATTTTGTTCTCGTTTAAACTCTGAGTCTCAAAATCTTATATTTCAATAACTTGTATTTCTCAAAGCAAAATTTTACAAGGTTGTCTCAAATTTTCATTGAGTATTCAACCTGGTTTTAACTCAATTGGGAGATTGACTTATTGTGGTTATACTTTTTATGCTCTTATTTGCCTTTTCCAATTCGAAAATTATTTCCTGTTTTGGGACTAATAAATATCTTGCCAGCTTTTTATTAGTGTTTTAATAAAAATTTTCTAATCAATTTAAGGCAAGTGTTGTATAAATTATTCCCATTTTAATATTGATTAACAAGTACTTTGGTAAAATATTTGAATTGATTTGCTTCATTAGAATTTATTATTTTTTACCACCGGGAATAATTTACTTAAAAGTAGTTTGGATGATGTTGTATTAGAAGAAGTTATTCCTGGCCTCGGCTTTTAAAAGGTCGAGTGCACCTTTTACAGCCGATTGTGTGGCATCAATATCATTAATTAGTATCAGGCTGGCTAAATCAGCTGAGGTAGCTTCAGGTGTTAATTTCATTGCTGCCGTATTGATTCGCTTGATAGTTTCCTCACGTGCATTGCGAACCATTTCCCATGCCTTGTTAGATACATACAATTGTTGTGAAAGATTATGCTCAAACTCTGACCGGATAGCCTGAATCAGCGCTGATTGCAGAAGAGCCGCGTTCATTCCTGGCGAACTAGTCCTTACTAGCAAGCCGGCGGGTTCAATACGTTCGAGCAGTAATACCAGTCTTTCGTATGCCTGCATGCGTATCGGTAAACTGATTTTCTGAACGTCGAGCCGCATTTGCATCCGGGTTTTATCTGCTTCTTTCTCCAGAAACAAATTCAACAGTAAATAGGCTGCCGCCAACACAACTAAGGAAGGAACAGTGTATTTTAATAATTCGGATAATGTCTCCATGGAATCTTCTATTTACGGCAAATTTCGGAAAAATAGTTAATAAATCCTTTTATACTGCCAATTATCTGAAAAACGCTTGCTTTCCTTTATGATAAACCAAATTAGCAAGACCTTGAGATGCTTATAAAATATAGTAATTTGAACATTTTTAAATTAAATATTCCGATAAAACATCATTTAACCGGCTCAGTAATTGTCATTCAGCTGAAATCTTTGTTATCTGGTTAACAAACAATATCTGAAAATCACTTTGACAGTAATAATTTTTCTACTTTTGCCGATAATGATTTAAAAAATTACCATTAATGAATTACTTGTCAGACAGGATTAATCTTCTTTCCGAATCGGAAACTTTGTCGATGACCCGCCGGAGCCGGGAACTACAGGCACAAGGTTATGATGTAATTAATCTGAGTATAGGCGAACCCGATTTTGATTCGCCTGATCATGTTAAGGAAGCAGCGAAAGTAGCAATTGATCAGAACTATTCGCATTATACACCTGTTGCTGGTTATCTGGAATTGAGGCAGGTAATTGCCAATAAACTGAAACGCGACAACGGACTGAATTATAAGGCCGAACAGATTGTGGTATCAACCGGTGCAAAGCAATCCCTGGCCAACGCTATACTATGTTTGATAAATCCAGGTGACGAAGTATTGATTCCGGCACCATACTGGGTTTCGTACAAAGAGATAATTAAACTGGCAGGTGGCAAAGGTGTTTTTATTGAAAGTGGGATTCAGTCTGATTTTAAAGTTACACCTGCACAAATTGAAGCCGCTATAACACAAGCAACCAAAGTGTTTCTGTTCAGCAGCCCATGCAACCCAACGGGGACGGTTTATAGTAAAGATGAACTTAAAGATTTCGCTGAAGTTTTTGCCCGACATCCACAGGTTTTCATTATTTCCGATGAGATATACGAAAATATAAATTTTACAGGCATTCATCACAGCATAGCTTCTTTCGAAAATGTACACGACAGGGTAATTCTGATCAACGGCCTTTCCAAAGGCTTTGCCATGACAGGCTGGCGTCTTGGATATATGGCTGCTAATAAGGAAATTGCCATGGCTTGCGATAAACTGCAGGGCCAGATTACTTCAGGAGCGAGTTCAATTACCCAGCGTGCCGCTATTGCAGCTATGGATACCGATCCTACTGTGAGCAATTATGTTAAATTGATGGTTGAAGCGTTTAAATACCGACGTGATCTGGCCATCACCTTATTGCGTGAAGTGCCTGGCATAAAATTAAATGTTCCGGATGGTGCCATCTACCTTTTCCCTGAAGTTACTTCGTATTATGGGAAATCAATTGGTGATCGGATAATTCTGTCCGGATCCGATTTGTGCGACTATATCCTGGATACAGCCTATGTTGCTATTGTTCCGGGAGCCGCTTTTGGATCGCCTGATTGCGTGCGCATTTCATATGCTAATTCAGAGGACATCCTGCGCGAAGCTATCAAACGCATTAGCAAAGCACTCGCTAATCTAAAGTAAATTTCTCCCTGGTCTAACTAATCCAGTGCAAATCCTTATTCGAAAAATGATCATTACAAAAGAAGAAATCACAACTTTATTCAGCAAATTCAACTCAAGTTGCGTGCTTGTAATCGGTGATGTAATGGTCGATTCGTACCTGATCGGAAAAGTTGACCGTATTTCGCCTGAAGCACCTGTGCCGGTTGTTGCTCTTCAGCAAAGAATTAACATGCTTGGTGGAGCAGCCAATGTTGCTCTTAATATAAAGTCGCTTGGAGCAAAAGCCATTTTATGTTCGGTAATCGGGAACGATAAGCAAGGTGACGAACTTCTGCACCTGATGAAAAAAGAAGGTCTTAAAACCGATGGAATTATCAGGAGCAACGAAAGAATTACTACCACAAAGTTCAGAATTATCAGCAACCGTATGCAAATGCTGCGTGTTGATGAAGAAATTGATACTGAACTGAACCTTAAAGACTCAGGTGAACTGTTGGTAAGCATTTCTAATCTTATTGCGACTCAAAAACCGGATGCTATTATTCTTCAGGACTATAATAAAGGCATTCTTTCTCCTGGTGTGATTGAAAAGATTTCTGGATTAGCCGGCAAAGCAGGTATCCCGGTTGCTGTTGATCCAAAGAAAAAGAATTTTACAGCATATAGTGGCATCACTCTTTTTAAGCCTAACCTGAAGGAAATCAGCGAAGGACTGAAAACTGAGATTGATCCACTATCGATAGAAAGTTTACAGAAAGCTGCTGAAATACTTCATGTGAGCCAGGATATACAGTTGATAATGATTACTTTATCGGAGCATGGTGTATTTATCAGTTCCAAAAATCCGTCCGGACCTGTTTCAACAATCATTCCTGCAGCAGTTAGAAGTATAGCTGATGTTTCTGGTGCAGGTGATACGGTGATCAGTGTTGCTGCACTTTGTATGGCTGCAAAAATAAATCCGGTTTTTATGGCAATGTTGTCAAATCTTGCCGGCGGCCTGGTCTGCGAACAATCGGGTGTAGTACCTGTTGATAAAACCAGGCTGATGGAAGAAGCATTTGCTGAATTGTAGCTTTTAGTAATTGGTAAATAGAAAATAGAAAATAGTTCCGGAACCTGGCACATGGAACCCGGCACCCGGCACCAGGAACCAGAAACATTACCCGCAACCTTTTTTCTCAAAATATAACCAACTTACAGATCCATGTCCAAACCTCCTATTACTCAGACTCCCGGCCGCAAAGTACAAGTACAGGCTATGTTCAATAACATTGCAGGCCGGTACGATTTGTTGAATCATCTGTTGTCGATGGGAATTGACCGGGGGTGGAGGAAGAAACTTGTTAAACTGATGGCAAAGGACCGTCCGCGCCGGATTCTGGATATGGCTACAGGAACAGCAGATTTGGCTATAGCTGCTACAAAAATAAATCCTGAAAATATTACAGGCACGGATATAGCCGAAGAAATGCTTGCCATTGGGCAGGAGAAAGTTAATAAACTCGGATTAGGGGAAACGATTACTTTATTAAAAGCAGATTCCGAAAATCTCCCTTTTGGAGATGCTGAATTTGATGCAGCCATGGTTGCCTTCGGGGTACGCAATTATGAGAACCTACCGAAAGGTTTAAGTGAGATGTGCAGGGTTCTAAAGCCGGGGTCACGTGCCTTTATTCTGGAATTTTCGAAACCGCGGAAATTCCCGGTTAAGCAGGTATTCGGTTTTTATTCCAGGTTTATATTGCCAGTTATAGGACGATTAGTATCAAAAAACAGTACGGCATATACTTACCTGCCCGAATCAGTGGCTGCTTTTCCACAGGATGACCAGTTTTTAAAAATTATGCTGGAGGCCGGATTCAGTGAGGCTGAATTTATAAGCCTTAGTTTTGGAATCACAAACCTTTATATTGGTAAGAAATAAGCTCCATGACTCTTTTTATTACAAATTTACATAGGTACAGGCGTTTTGCATACTAAACAGCGAAATGCTCCGTTTTTGTACTTTACCTTATTATTCTTCATGTTGCGTACTAAACAAGTCTTGATCTTTATATTGTTGCTTTGTTTTTCAGGCAAAGCATTTTCGCAATCATTAAAGGTACCCAATAAACCTGATTACGACGAGGCACCCTATCATTTTGGATTTCTTTTAGGTATTAACCAGATGCAATTTACAATTAAACCATTTCCGGGTTTTGAGAAAAAGGTTTACATAAGCAATGATTTGCTGCGATCCATTCCTGATCAGAACAGTGATTCAGCATATCTGTATAATATTGAGGCTGTTCCAACCTTTGGCTTTGTAATTGGGATCGTCAGTAACCTTCGCCTGGGGAAATATTTCGATTTGAGATTTACGCCCTCACTTACTTTTGGCCAGCGAAACCTGGTATATTCACTGAAAAACTACAATGATTCTCCGGTTCCTGAAATGCTTTCGGTAACAAAAAATATACAATCCACATTTGTAGAATTCCCTTTGTGGGTAAGGTTTAAAGGAGCACGAATTCACAATGTCAGGCCTTACGTTCTGGCGGGAGGAAAATATTCACTTGATCTTGCGTCGAATGCCAAGAAAAAATCAGAGAATCCGAATGCGTATGTGTTCATCAACCGTAAGGATGTTTATGCTCTCGGTGGTGTCGGGTTTGACTTTTATACTGCTTATTTCAAGTTCGGAACTGAAATTACCATGTCGTATGGTCTGTTTGACATATTAAAACGGGATAATAATATTTATACCGATGCCGTTGAGCGAATGAGTTCCAAAATATTCCAGATATCCTTTACTTTTGAATAAACATATACTTCGAGGGTTAAAACATTCAACCTGTCAAACTGTTTGTAATAACAATGACTGGTTTTCAATCAATTGGGCAGATATCTTACTGTAAAATCATTTTCAACCCTTTACATGCGCAAAGAAATTGAAATCGCCATGACCCCGAAACAGGCTGCCGACCCTTCGGGATGGAAGACTGCTTTTGCCCATATGTTGCATATACAACCTGGTCGAATTAAACATCTGAATCCTATTCAGCGTGCCGTTGATGCGCGTTCGTCGAAAATAAAAATAAGGCTGAAAGCTGAATTGTTTATCGATGAACTGCCAATTGAAATACGGAAAAATATCCGAAAGAGTTACCCTGATGTCAGACACAAAACACCGGTTATAATTGTAGGAGCCGGACCTGCCGGACTTTATGCCGCACTTACGCTGATCGAAAACGGCATGAAACCTATCGTGATCGAACGCGGAAAAGATGTGAAAGCACGTAAATTTGACATTGCCCAGATCAACCGTGAACATATTGTAAACCCGGATTCAAATTATTGTTTCGGTGAGGGAGGAGCAGGCACTTTCAGCGACGGAAAGCTATATACGCGATCAACAAAGCGGGGAAATGTCAGCGAAATACTTTCAGTTCTGGTATCACATGGCGCTACCGAAGATATCCTGATCGACAGCCATCCTCATATCGGTACAGATAAACTTCCGGCTATTATTTCAGCTATACGCCAAACAATTCTTGAAGCTGGCGGCGAGATATATTTTAACCGCCGGATATCTGATTTTATTATTCAGAATGGTAAAATAAAAGGTGTTGAAGATAAAAACGGGAACCGTTATGAGGCG
Source organism: Lentimicrobiaceae bacterium (assembly GCA_041660125.1). GTDB lineage: Bacteria > Bacteroidota > Bacteroidia > Bacteroidales > UBA4417 > UBA4417. Next base: position 244,373 of record JBAZWY010000002.1, on the reverse strand, counting down.
CAGGCTGTAATACTTGCTACAGGCCATTCAGCCCGTGATATTTATGAACTATTGCATAGCAAAGGACTGGCTCTCGAGGCAAAAAGTTTTGCCATGGGTGTGCGTGCCGAACATCCGCAAGCACTGATCGACAGTATCCAGTATCATCAATCGCCACGTGATCCCTATTTGCCGGCAGCACCTTACAGTCTAGTGAAACAGGTTGAAGGAAGGGGCGTTTTTTCGTTTTGCATGTGCCCTGGCGGTATCATAGTGCCGGCAGCTACCGATACAGGGCAAGTTGTGGTTAACGGTATGTCCAACAGCCATCGAAATTCCCCATTCGCCAATTCAGGAATTGTTGTTCAGGTGAATCCTGAGGATATAGCCCACCTTTCGGAATTCGGGCCTTTTGCTGGGCTGGAATTTCAGCGTAGGATAGAAGAGGCCTGCTGGCGTGCCGGTGGTATGAATCAAACGGCACCAGCTCAACGAATTACTGATTTCACTAAAGGTGTTATCTCCACTTCATTGCCCGAATGTTCTTACTTCCCGGGTATAGCGCCGGCTCCACTGCACGAAATCCTGCCTAAGTTTGTTTCGGGCAAGTTGCAGGAAGCCTTTTTGCAATTCGATAAAATGATGAAAGGATACCACACTTCGGAAGCAGTTATATTGGGAACCGAATCGCGCACTTCATCACCTGTCAGGATACCAAGGGATAAAGAAACACTTGAGCATATCACACTTGCCGGATTGTTCCCTTGCGGGGAAGGTGCTGGCTACTCAGGAGGCATTGTTTCTTCGGCAATTGATGGGGTTAGCTGTGCACAAGCCGTTGTGAAAAAATACAGGAAATAATTTGTTTATCCATTTAAATATTAGCTTACATTTATATCCTCAACAATTGTAACACGGATGATGAATATTTTACCGAATGTGGATCTTTTAGAAGGCTTCAGGGAAAAAGCTGCATTTAAACAGATCGTTTATCAAAATACGCTTGAAACATTCAGGCTTTTTAAACTAATAATTGCTGAAATAGCCGAGGAATACCGGCAGAAATTCAGTAACAATCCATTACAAATACCCTTTGAATATAGAGACAAAGGGGAATTTGAAGCAGAACTCATGTTTGGCGGCGATATCCTGATTTTTACCATGCACACTAATATTTTTGAGTTTTCGCGCGATCACGAAGTAATGAAAACCAGCTATATTCATGAAAATAAAAGTCGGTCCTATTGCGGTTTGATTATGATATTTAACTTCCTGGCTGATTCTTTCAGATACAACCGGATGAATGATCTTGGATATATGATCGGACGGATATTTGTAAATAATGAGAAACATTATTTTGTTGAAGGGAAGAGGGAAGTAGGGCAGTTGTACAATAATTTCCAGTCATCGGTTATTACCCGCGAGTCAGTAAGGCTCATTCTTGAATCGGCTATCAGGTACACTTGTAATTTCGATTTGTTGACACCTCCTTTTGATGCGATGAAGATGATCACTGTTGCCGATATTCAAAGCACACTCGACAATATGAAAATGACTACCGGCAAAAGACTTGGCTTCCGTTTTCAGGGTGATCATGAGGAGATCATCTGATTATTATGAAAAGATTTAAGTGACACATTTTAAAATCCCAAATTTCAAATTTGGGGCTTGGTTCTTAATAAAAATGCTATAATAGATCATACGCAAAGTATAAACAACTCAATGAATGCCGATTATATGGCCAGCAGAAAACAGAATGATGCATTAACCATCCACGAAATTGAATATTCAATCCTGATAAAGGATAAGGATAAAGAATTTCACGAATTGTTTGAAATACTGCGCTCGGAGTTAACTCGTTTTGAAGATACCCAGGAAAAAAACGATAAAACAGCAAATCCAATCCGTGATTTTCTGAAAACCAATATTGATCGCAGCATTGTAATTCGTGATGCTACAAGGGTTTACTTTCTGGATTACCGTGAGCAAGGTTCGATAACCATTCATTTTAAGTTGCTCGTAATTACCCGGTATATGAATTATGGAACCACCCGGCAGGCACTCGAGTTCCTGGTAAAAGACACTATCGGCGATTACTTTGAAGAATTATTGGAACGACATTTACCTGTAAGCATTTCGGTACATTCAGCCGACAGTGAATTATATGATATACCGGCAGTTTACCAGGAAACAGAGGATGTTAAGGTAAAGTATCTCCCGGTTGTTCTGGCATCATTGGCTTTACTATTTACTCTGACAATGGGCTTATTGTGGTTTCTCCAGAATAACCAGGTAAGCATTATAAAGAAACCTGCCGATGATTATCGCGAAAAATATTATGAACTGCTGATTGATAAACAAGTTAATGAAGCTATAATGAAAGAAAAACTAAACTTCAATCTTCATAAAAACAAAGTATCTGATTCCGATTCAGGTCAGAATGTGAAAGTTGAAGGGAAGAAGTAAAATAGGCTATAAATTATAAGATATAAATTAGTATTAAGTATAAGCCGAATTATATTGAGGGATATAAATAATTAAAATTCAAGGCTATAGGTCAATTGTTTCAATTCGATTTCAGCCACTTTTGCTGAATATTGCAGGTTTGCAAGGAGGTAAGCGGCATTTTCAAAACTGGTCTGGGCTGCTTTTACGTCAAGAATAGTTGCCTGACTTACGTGAAATTTCTGCATCACTACTTCGAGCAATTGTTTGGTCATTTCGAAGTTACTTTGTTGTGAATCAATTTGCTGAAGGGTTGTAGAATAGGACCTGTATGTTTTGTTGGCTTGGGTAGTAAGCGAATTCAGCAAACTTTCTTTTTCCAGTTTTGAATTGTTGACATTGATTTTTGCAACATCCTTCTGTGTTTTATAGACATTTCCATTGAAAATAGGGATTTGCATGTTGATGCCAGCTGCCGGTCCATAATTCTGGTTCAGTGTCATGGTTCCCTTGTTCATATTTGCCTGATAGAAATCGTACCCCGCATTCAATCTAATGGAAGGATAGCGCTGTGAAGAAACCTCTTTGACAATTTGTTCGTTAATCCTGATTTGTTGATCAGCGCTCAGGTATTGAGGATTGCGATTCAGATAATTAATAATTGAATCCAGTTGCAGGGTTTTATCCACAATAATGCTATCAGCAACTGAAAACTGCATTTGCTTTTTCGAACTGATCAACAACAATAAATCGGATTTATTTTGTTCGATCACGAGTTTCTGCGATGTTAACTGCTGTTCAGCAGTATTTACGTCAGCCTGCGCCTGGAGTATTTCAACAGCATCAGCCATTCCAACGTTTTTCTTTACATTAATAATTTCTAGTTTTTGCTTCGAAACCTCGAGCGAATTTTGAATAATTTTCAGATAGTTTTCCTGCCTTATAATATCATAGTAATTGACCATAATATCGGCGATAATATTTTGAATTTGCTGATTGAGCTGTATTTCACTCAGGTTTTGCAAGCGGCTAAGTCTTTCCTTGGTTGCAGTTATTTTGAAGCCGTTAAACAGCACTATTCCAGCCGAAATGCCTGCATTTACATCATTTTCACCTTTATTTGAAACTCTGGATTCAGGTGTTCCATCATTGAATTTCTGGGTGATCGAACTCAATGATCCGTTATCGCCGGCATTGGCTGATACATAAGGTAATCCGCCGGCAACACCATAGGTATTGTTCATTTTTGCGATTTCGACATAGTTTTTAGCAATCTGGATATCAAAATTGTTCCTGAGTGCCGTATCAATTGCATTCCTCAATGTGAATTGCTGCTGAGCCTTTCCAATAAACGGAAGTATCAGTACCATAAAAAGGAAAGCGGTTTTTATATTTAAATTCATTTTGGTTCCATTATTGGTTGAGCGATTCTGGATTTCAGTTATAATGATCATCTTGCATTTTTTATATTCAAGGTTTCATGGCTAAACCACCTCTTCATCAACTTTCTCTTTCACAACATGTTTCCCCGAAATATATGTATAAACTGCCGGAATAACAAACAAGGTAAGTATCAATGAAAACATAATGCCTCCAACAACTACAATACCTAAAGGAATACGGCTGGTTGACGCTGCTCCAAGGCTTAATGCGATAGGTAAAGCACCAAGTGAAGTTGCAAGGCTGGTCATTAAAATTGGTCTTAAACGTAAGGTCGCGCCTTCAATAACAGCCTGATGTTTTGATAAACCAGCTTCGCGTTGTTTGTTTGCAAATTCTACGATCAGGATACCGTTTTTAGTAACCAGTCCAATAAGCATGATCATTCCGATTTCGGAGAAAATGTTCAGAGTTTGCTTGAAAACCCATAAACTGAGCATTGCTCCTGCAATGGCTAAGGGAACTGTAATCATGATGATTAACGGGTCCCTGAAACTTTCGAACTGTGCGGCAAGCACCAGGAAAATAAGGATCAATGCCAGGATAAAGGCGAAAGCTGTATTGGATGAGCTCTCTGCATAATCACGTGATGGTCCGCTTAACGCAGTCTGAAAGCTTTCATCCAGCAATTTATCTGAAATTGCCTGCATAGCTTTCACTCCATCACCAATGGTTTTTCCATCGGCCAGGGAAGCGGAGATAGTTGCTGCTTTATATCGGTTAAAATGGTATAATGATGGGGGCATAGCATTTGACTGGATTTTGGTAACGGCAGCAAGAGAAATGTTTTCGCCTTTATTATTTCGTACATAAAGATTTGAAATATCGGCAGGTGTCTGCCTGTTTTTCAGACCAACCTGGCTGATAACCTGGTACTGCCTTCCATTCATAATAAAATACGCCATTCTCTGACCACTGAATGCACTTTGCAGCACGCTGGCAATATCGGTTACAGTAAGCCCGAATTCGCGGGCTTTAATCCTGTCGATAGTAATGTCAACTTCCGGTTTGTTGAATTTCAGGTTAACATCTACATTCTGAAATGTCTTATCATCCCGGGCCATGTCCAGGAATTTTGGAACGGCAGCCCTCAGTTTTTCAAAATCCAGGTTCTGAATAACAAATTGTACCGGTAGCGAGCCCCTTGACGCCAGACCAACAGCAATGGTTTGTTCTTCGATAGGGAATATTTTTACATCGTTAAAGCGACCCAGTTTTTTAGCCAGGTCTTTAGCTATATCACTTTGTGAACGTTGTCTTTCATTTCGATGTACAAGACCAATACGTCCGCTACCGCTGTTAACACCTGAGCCTCCAAATCCGGGAATCGAAACAAATGAAAAGTCAACTTCAGGAATTGAATCAGCCAGATAATTACCCAGTTTTTCTCCTATTTGCATCATATATGGATAACTTGCTCCTTCAGGACCCGTCATTTGCAAACGCACACTTCCTTTATCTTCGAGTGGGGCAATTTCACTTTGAAGGCTTCTGCCAACAAGAAAGACAACAGCAAAACAAGCTATAACAATTGCCCAGGCCATCCATCTGAATTTGATAAATCGTGTAAGAAGGTTTCTATAGCCACTTTCCATTCCCGCAAAAAATGGTTCCGTTTTGTTGTAGAAGCTGCCGTGTCGCGCACCTTTGCGGTTGAGCAAAATATTAAGTACCGGCGTGATGGTAAGGGAAACAAAAGCCGAAACCAATACCGCCGTGGCGAGCACAACCCCGAATTCGCGGAACAAACTACCTACAAATCCTTTAAGAAACAGTACAGGCAGGAATACAATTGCCAGTGTTATAGATGTAGAAAGTACAACAAAGAATATTTCTTTGCTGCCATCAATGGCTGCTTTTCGCACGGGAATTCCTCTTTCAATCTTACGAAAGATATTTTCAGTAACTACGATACCGTCATCCACTACCAGTCCTGTTGCCAGGATGATTGCTAAAAGTGTAAGGATATTCACCGAAAATCCAAAAGCATACATAATGAAGAACGTGAATATCAGCGAAATAGGGATATCGATAAGCGGACGTAATGCTATGAGCCAGTTGCGGAAAAAGAAAAATATAACAAGTATAACCAGTATAATAGCTATTGCCAGTGTTTCACCCACTTCTTTCAGTGATCTACGGACATTTACGGTATTATCAATCAAAGTTGTGAAGGTGATGTCGCCTTTCTGGGATTTTTTGATTTCTTCGAGCCTTTTGTTAAATTCATCTGAAATATTAACGTAATTGGCTCCCGGTTGTGGGGTGAGAGCAATACCTACTGCGCTTACACCATTTAATTTCCAGCTTCTCTCGTAATTGTCAGGGCCCAGTTCGACAGTAGCAATATCCCCAAGTCGTATTATTCCATTTTCATCGCCTCGAATTATGAGGTCGCGGAAATCCTTTTCGGTTTTAAGTAAACCTAACGCCCTGATTGTGAGTTCGGTTTTATTGCCATAGATTTTTCCTGAAGGAATTTCAACATTTTCTTTGTTGAGCACCGTGGTAATATCATTAAAAGCCAGGCCATAGGCATTCATTTTATCAGGGTCAACCCAAATGCGCATGGCAGGACGTTTCTGCCCTATAATATTTACAGCACTGACTTCAGGAATAGTCTGGAATTTATTTTGAAGAACGTTCTCCGCATAGTCGCTTAATTCAAGCAAGCCTTTGGTTGGACTCTGAACGGCAAGTAAAATGATAAAATCACTGTTGGCATCCGATTTTGTCACCACCGGTGGTGCGTCAATATCCTGAGGCAGATTTCTTACCGCCTGGCTCACTTTGTCGCGTACATCATTTGCTGCGGCTTCAAGGTTTGCGTCGATATTGAATTCGACATTTATTCCGCTGCTGCCAACTGAGCTTGTTGAAGTAATGGTTCGAATACCTGGAATACCATTTATTGATTTTTCCAGCGGCTCGGTAATCTGGCTTTCGATGATATCGGAATTTGCACCTGTATAGGAAGTTCTTACCGTAATCATTGGCGGGTCAATGGCAGGGTACTCCCTTACTCCAAGATATGTATAGCCAATAATTCCGAACAGGATCAGGAACAAGTTCATGACTGTCGCAAGTATCGGTCTTTTAATAGACAATTCAGATATGTTCATAAGTATAAATAAGTCGGAGTGAAAATGTATTTATTCAATTAATTGTCAACCAAGTATGTCAGAAGTTGTTGCTATCCGGTTAATTTGAATCAGTTTTTGCGGATTTTTTTTATTTTCACTAATCCAGACGGTCGTACATATAAAACGCCACTGACAATTACAGTATCGCCGATTTTAAGCCCATCGGTAATTTCAACAATATCGCTGTTCCTGATGCCTGTTACTACGTTCTGAAAAACAGCTTTGCCATTTTTTACCAATACAAGTTGGTTTGAAAGAGCGTCAGGAATGATGGCGTTTGTAGGAACAACAATACCTTTTAATTTTTCGTTCAGCAATACTTTAACAAAGGCTCCGGGGCTTATTTCCCCCTTTGTCAACCTTGCCCGTACTTTAATATTACGGGTGGCTGTATTGATTTGCGGCTCAATGGCGCTGATAGTTGCCGATAAACCCTCAGTAGAAGAGTTAGTCTTGATGTCTATGACTTTCCCGACTTTTACCAGGTTTGCATAATCTTCGGGTACGGAAAAGTCGATCTTGATCTTATCCGTTTCCTGCAAAGTGCCTATGATGGTTGCAGGTGATACATAGGCGCCTTCGCTTACAAGTCTGAGTCCCAGACGACCTGCAAAAGGAGCCCTGATCACAGTTTTATCAATTTGGGCCTTCAGTACATTTATGTTGGCTTCGAATAAGTTCACCTGGCTAAGGGCAGCATCATAAGTTGCCTGATCGACTCCATTCACGGCCAACAGTTTTAAAAGCCTTTGTTCTGTTTTTTGTGCGAGTTCGAGTTGAACCTTCTGTTGCTGGAGCTGAGCCTGCAGGTCAGCATCATTGATCTTTGCCAGGACAGTTCCTGCAGAAACTCTCCCACCATCTGGAATGTTAAGGTAAGTAAGGCGGCCACCCACTTCCGGATGGAGTTCTATCATTTCATCAGATAATACGGTGCCGTTTACTTCTATATCTGAGGAGAAATCTTTATTCGCAGCAATTATGACATCAACTGAAACAGGAGGTTTCTCTTTATTGGCAGTTTTATCCTTGGCTTCGCTTTTACACGAAATCATAGCTGCCATTATTAGCGGCAATCCAATTATTAATTTTAACTTCATAGGGCCTAAACGTTTTCTTTAATATTGCTTTTTATTTTTTTTATGGTTTCAGATAATTCTGTTACCTGGGAAATGCTGAGTCCGTTTAACGCAACTTCATTTATTTCATTGAATGATTTTTTGATTTCCGGTAAGGCAAGCTTAGCTTTGGCAGTAAGTACAAGGCTATGTTTTCGACGGTCATCTGTTTTTTGTATTCGTTCTACATACCCTTTTTCAGAGAGGTAATCGATAACGCGAACAATGCTAACCTTATCAGTATCAAGTATTAATGCAAGCTCCTGTTGAGTTATTTCACCTTCCTGGCTATCAATTATTACCAGCGCATAATAGTTACGGTCAATGTCAAGATGCTGAAGTTTAGCCCTTAAAAGGTATAAATATCCCTTCCCAAGTCCGGATAATAATCTGCCTAAGGGCTGTTCTATTTGAGGCATAAAGGTATTGGAGAAATCTTGTATGTTGCAAAAGTAATCAAAATGTAAAATGGTTTACACTGTTAACTATATATTTACAATTATTTTCGTAAAAGTAGTTTAAGGAATAACTTTTTTGCCTGTATCAAAGGCAAAAAGTTTTTATAATAATATTCTCGGTGACAGAGTAAGTAAATTGCGAAAATCCATGATTTCAAACTTTGTTCGATATTTGTTAAATTAGTTAAAATATCTGTTTTGCAAAAAGGTATAGTATGAAATTATTGATCTGATTAAATTTATACTATCTTTACAGAATCATACAACAATTACATTACAATAACATTGCACCGAATCAGGGTGTGAAGCGTTGACCGTAAGTTTAGCCCTACTAAATAGGAGCGGTACTATTCAAAATTTGTCACCCTTATATTTCTTTTAAAAATGAAAAACGAAAAGGTTAGGATTTATCCTGGCGAGGAATTCAGGGAAATTGAAACGGATTATTCCTTAAAACTGCGTTATGCCATTTCGAACCTGGGAAGAATGGTAAGTTTTACCGACAAAATAGAAAACGGAAGACTGCTGAAAGGTACAATGCTGCAAGGGTACAAAATCTTTCGTTTTAAAATATACAGGGATGGAAAAATGATTAACTCACATTTTTTCTATTATAAACTGGTTGCTAAGTATTTTATCACGAAAACCAATGAAAATCAGGAATATATAATTCACCTGGACTATTGCCGGTCAAATGATCATACACAAAACCTGAAATGGGTATCAGCGGATGAACGATTGGAACATTTCCGGAAAAGTCCTCATGTTATAGAGGCCAGGAAGAATTTTATTGAATTTAACAGAAATGGTATAAATTCAAAACTCACATCAACCAGGGTTATGATGATCAAAAAACTCCTGGCAAATCCAAACCGAAAAACACGCATAAAAATGATTGCCAAACAATTTGGAGTAAGCGAAATGCAAATATTCCGGATTAAAAGCGGCGAAAATTGGGGGCATGTTAAAATTTGAAAGCGGGATATGTAATCCTAAAATCAATAAGTAATCTTATCATCCTCCTCAATCCATTTATCAAAAACATCATTTGCTTCTTTCTGAAGCAGTTGTTCAGGGTTTAACCTCCGCTGTTCAGCAGGCAAGGCAAGTTCGCTATAAAATAACTCATCGTCAAATCCTGCTCTGGAGGCATCTGCCCTGTCGGCAGCATAATAAAGTTTATCGATTCGTGACCACATTATTGCACCCAGGCACATGGGGCAAGGCTCGCAACTGGCATATATTTCGCAACCTGTAAGATCAAATGTATCCAATACTTTACATGCTTCGCGTATGGCAACCACTTCAGCGTGAGCTGTAGGATCATTGGTCGAAGTTACTCGATTGCCAACAGATGCTATAATTTCTCCATTATGCACCACAACAGCGCCAAAAGGCCCTCCTTTTCCGGTAATGATATTTTCCTGAGCCTTTTTTATGGCCTCAAGCATGTAAATTTCCTTATTATTGATAGTCATTGTATTTGTTATGTATAATTATTATGTTATCTTGTAATTAAGTGTTCCTGGTTCCAACATTGTACATCCGACATCCGACATTGCTAATCCCTAAAACCTAACCCCTTCTTTCCCACGATCCGATAGCATCTTCAACTTTCAAGGCACCTTCAAGAATTTGCAAATATTGACTGCGCGGAATCATTTCACCTCCAAGGCTTTCGAGATGGTTGGTATATACCTGGGCATCAATTATTTCAAAGTTCCAGCTTTTAAGTTTTTCAACCAGGAAATATAGTGCAACCTTTGAAGCATTGGTCACATGGTGAAACATCGACTCCCCAAAAAAAGCTTTGCCCAAGGCAACTCCATACAATCCGCCAGCCAATTCCCCGTCAAGCCAGGCTTCGGCCGAATGTGCATAACCAGCTTCATGTAACTGGATATAAGCATTTTTCATATCGTGGGTTATCCAGGTTCCATTTTCTCCTTTTCGCGGTGTTTTGGAGCAATTCCTTATTACCTTGCCGAAAGCTTTGTCAAGAGTAACTGTAAATTGTTGTTTCTTAATGCTTTGCTTCAGACTGTGCGAAATAATCATTTTATCCGGGAAAAGTACCATTCGCGGGTCGGGTGACCACCAAAGTATTGGCATTCCATCTTCGTACCAGGGGAAGATACCTTTTGAATAGGCCAGTTTTAGTCTCTCAATACTCAGGTCGCCGCCAATTGCCAGTAATCCTGACTCATCAGCTTCTTCAAGGTCAGGGAATTCAATACTTCTTCGTGATATTTCAACAGGCATATTTATAATAAAAAATGCAAATATAATTCACTTACTTATCTTTTGCCAGAAGTAATTATTGTTGAGATAATCTTTTGTGAGTGGCCTTGATGGAAAGTAGTAATCTGAAATTCAAAGTTCATCTTTATCTATACCTGCCTGTTTCAGTATCGCATAAAGTGTTCCAATAGGTAAATCCTTGTTGTGCATTGGAACAATAGTACGTTTTCGGGAAACAGGATGCAACCAAATCTGATGACTCCCACGGCTGCGGTCTAGAATAAAACCTTTCTGTTGAAGAATCTTTACAATATCTTTTGGTGTTAGAGAAGGCGTGTTGCTCATGCTGTAGCAGGGATGGTTAAAGCATATTCAAGCATGTTTGATTCATCGGGTACTGGTTCGTTGTGCGCTACAAGGCTTTCTATATATAATCCGATAGCTTCTTTGGCCATTAGAATCGCTTCATCAACGGTTTCACCATATGTGATACATCCCGGTAATGTTGGTACTGAAGCAGTATATCCTCCTTCTGGTTCAGGACTTAATAAAATCCTGTATGTTAACTGTCTCATAGTTCAATCTTTCAAAGTATATTGCAAAAATAAGCATAAAATGAATATTTCTCAAGTCTTATAAATTGCTTGCTTTAAGTTATTATAAATGGTTCAAAAAAGTAAATGGAATTTCTTATACTTCTATCAGCGCCTTAAAAATGGTGTTGCAGGCTTCTTTAATCTGGGCTTCAGTAATTGTAAGCGGCGGAGCAATACGTATCGATGAATCATTAAACAGGAACCAATCCAAAATTACACCATTATCAATACAACGGTCAATTACTCTTTTTACATGCGTGTAATTATCAAGTTGCAGGGCAATCAGCAATCCAGCTGACCTGATTTGGCTGATAGCCTTACTTTTGCTGAGAAGTTGAATGATAAGATTGCTTTTAGCTTCAACATTTTCAACCAGTTTTTCGTTAATGATCACTTCAATATTGGCTAACGCAGCCGCGCAACTAACCGGGTGACCGCCAAATGTGGTAATATGTCCCAACACAGGATTGAAGGTTAGCGATTGCATAATTTCATGAGAGGAGATAAATGCACCTATTGGCATACCGCCACCTAATCCTTTGGCTAACAATAATATATCAGGAATTACCTGGTATTTTTCGAAAGCGAACATGTAGCCGGTGCGTCCCATTCCTGTCTGAATTTCATCAAAAATAAGCAAAGCGCCGGTTTCGTTACACCGGTTTCTCAAAGCAGTTAAAAACTCCCGGGTTCCGGCAATTATTCCGGCTTCGCCCTGCACCGGTTCAATAATCACGCAGGCTGTTTCGGAGGTTATAAACCTTAATGATTCAACTGAGTTAAATTCGATGTGTGTGATTTCAGGCAAAAGTGGGCCGAAAGGTAACTGGTAGTTTTCATTTCCGATCACACTCAGCGCTCCTTGAGTACTGCCGTGATAAGCATTATTAAAAGCTACAATTCCCCCTCTTCCGGTATATCGTTTGGCTAATTTCATTGCACCTTCAACAGCTTCGCTGCCCGAGTTTACAAAGTAACAGTTGTTCAGCTTTTCAGGAAGTAAATCGGCTAAAGCACCGGCAAGTTTTACCTGGGGCGACTGTATGTATTCGCCATAAACCATGAGGTGAAGGTATTTATCAGCCTGATCTTTAATGGCTTTAATTACTTTAGGATGCCTGTGCCCGGTATTACTCACCGAAATCCCTGATATGAGATCAATATATTTCTTCCCTGAAGCATCATAAAGATAAATGCCTTCGGCTCTCGTAATTTCAAGAGCCAGAGGTGAATCGCTGGTTTGTGCCAGATTATTTAAAAAAAGTTGTCGGTCGGTTAACATTTATATACGAATTTTACCATCCAAAAGTACAATTTATTGAGGCAAAGTTATTTTTTGTTTGCTTCTGTAACTAAATTAATGTATTATTGTATTGTATAAAACCATATGAAGGATAAAATTGTTGTAATTACAGGAGCATCGTCAGGAATTGGAAAGGCACTTGCATATGAATTTGGTAAAAAGGGTTCAAAAGTAGTTCTTGCAGCTCGTAATCTGGCGAGTTTGGAAGAAATTGTAACTGACCTGCACAAACTTGGAATTCAGGCTTTATCTGTTCAAACAGATGTAACCAAAGAAAATGATTGCCGGAATTTGATTGCAATGACATTGGAACACTTTGGGCAGATTGACATTATGATTAATAATGCGGGTATCAGCATGAGAGCTCTTTTTATTGATTTGCAACTCGATGTCATGCGTCGCTTAATGGATACAAATTACTGGGGAACTGTTTATTGTACCAAATTTGCAATGCCTCATTTATTAAAAACAAGCGGTTCTTTGGTTGGTGTAATTTCTATTGGCGGTTATATTGGTATGCCGGGAAGAAGTGCCTATGCTGCATCTAAGTTTGCAGTCAGGGGATTTCTGGATACAATCCGGGTTGAAAATTTAAAAACCGGGCTACATGTATTGGTGGTTGCACCGGGTTTTACAACTTCCAATATACGAAGAGCGGCATTATTGGCAGATGGTTCAGCACAGGGCGAAACTCCCCGCGACGAAAACCATATGATGCCGGCTGAAAAAGTGGCATCCTATATTTACAAAGCTGTTGTGAAAAGGAAACGACATCTTGTACTCACTTTTTATCAAGGTAAATTAACAGTTCTGTTTGCAAAAATTTTTCCAAAATTTGTTGATAAACAGGTTTATAAAACATTTGCACTTGAGCCTGATTCACCTCTGAAATAATAATTCTTTCAATGCAAATTACAAAACAACCACTCGGATTCAGCTAGTACTATATTTCTCCATCCTCTTTGTGACTAATAGGTAATACCGATGTTCTGGAATTACATACATAAAAACAAATTATAAATTAAGCTTGAACATGGACCTTCAGATATTATTAAAAAAAGGATTGGGCGATATTTCTTTTGGTTGTACACCGGAATTGATCAGAGTTTTATTTGGTGATCCTGAAGATGTTGAAGAACTTGAAAATCCGATTGACGGCGGAGTTGAAAGCATTGTATGGAATTTCCCGGATGCCGGGTTGAATTTCTTTTTCGATGCTGCTAATGGCGAACCGACCTTAAGTACTATTGAGTCGGATAATCTTGAAACTGTATTGTTCAACGCGCGGATTTTTAATATTACCAGGGACAGTCTTGTTAAACTGATGAAAGAAAACGGGTATAAAGACCTCGAAGAGGATGATGAAACCTGGGGCGAACACCGTGTAACTTTCGAGGATGCACAAGCTGACTTTTATTTTGCAGACCAGGAACTAACGCTGGTTAGTTGGAGCCATCGTTAACGGCAGTGTATGAGAAATTTGATAAATGTTAATCTTTCTTGCAAGTGATTTGTGAATAGAAAATAGAAAAATAGAAAAATAGAAAAATAGAAAATAGGGCAATAGACCCTTAAACCCTTAAACTTATTCTTCTCCATTTGCCTTTTACTATTTTCCATTAACCATTAACCTTTTTCTTATACAACGGATGGTGATCCAGGATATTCTCCCTCAGGTAAGCCCTGTCGAGGTGCGTATAAATTTCGGTAGTTGTGATGCTGACATGACCAAGCATTTCCTGTACAGCCCGCAGATCCGCGCCTCCTTCAACCAAATGAGTGGCAAATGAATGTCGCAATGTATGTGGTCCAATGGTTTTGTGGATGCCGGCTATTAGCGCTAGTTCCTTAATGATCATAAAAATCATTTCACGGCTAAGTTTGGAACCACGCCTGTTAAGGAAAAGAAAATCTTCATTTCCTTTTTTAATAACTAAATGACTGCGGATCTCGTGGAGATACAGGTTGATTTGCTTCAACGCTTTGCCACTGAACGGCACCAGGCGTTCTTTGTCGCCTTTGCCGGTTATGCGCATAAAGCCTTCATTAAAATAAATACAACTGATTTTCAGATGCACCAGTTCCGATACGCGCAGGCCACAACCATAAAGGGTTTCGATCATAGCCTTGTTGCGCTCGCCTTCAGGTTTTGAGAGGTCGATAGCTGCAATCAGGTTTTCAACTTCATTGATAGTTAAAAACTCAGGCAGTTTCCTGCCAATTCTTGGCATATCGAGCAGTTGGGTAGGATCGTCGCTGATCAGGTTTTCGAGCAGCAGGTATTTGTAAAAAGCCCTGATGCCGGAGATAATACGCATCTGTGAACGTGCATTCAACGAGGTCAGGTTAAGCCATTTCAGGAAATCCTGAAGGTGTGCCAAGGTAATTTCATTCGGTTGAACCGCAATGTTATTTTCTTCCAGGAATGTGGTAAGTTTTTCAATATCATGCCTGTACGCATCCACTGAATTTTGCGAAAGCGATTTTTCGAGCCTCAGGAAAGCATCAAATCCACGACGGTACGATTCCCATATCATCCTGCAAAGATAGGCTTTTGAACGACGATCTTAGTACAGCCAAAGATTACTTTAAAGGCTATCAGGATAAAAGTGAAAGCCCTGAATGATTTGCAAAAATAAATTTCCTGCTATTCTTGGATATTTCATATAATGTCTATACTTTTGCACCCCTGTAATAAAAATGATTAGATCCAATGGCTAAGAAGAGTAAAGAAGCACGGGTACAGATAATTCTGGAGTGCACAGAGCATAAAACAAGCGGAATGCCCGGTACGTCGCGCTACGTAAGCGTTAAGAACAAGAAAAATACGCCTGAGCGTCTTGAACTTAAGAAATACAACAAGATATTAAAGAAAGTAACCGTTCACCGCGAAATTAAATAACAATATACCATGGCAAAGAAAGTTGTTGCAACCCTGCGTACCACAAGTGGTAAGGATTATGCAAAAGTTATCCGTATGACCCGTTCACCTAAATCCGGTGCTTACGTGTTCAAAGAAACAATTGTAGCTAACGAACTCGTTAAAGATTTCCTGGCTAAAAAATAATATGAAATTCTGTTTCATACGGAAAGCTTTTTCTTTAGGGGAAAAGCTTTTTTAGTTTTGGGAAAAAGGGAAATAGAAAATAAGGAAATAGGGATATAGGGAACTGGGGAACAGAGAATGACCCGTTGGGAAATTGATCTACTGCAATTAAAAACTATTTTCCATTTTCTATTTTCCATTTTCTTCCGGATACCTTAAGCAATGAACAATCGAACTAAAATAAAAACAAATGGGAATATTTTCGTTTTTCAACAAAGAAAAAAAAGAGGTTCTTGATAAAGGACTTGAAAAAACGCGTATCAGTGTTTTTTCGCGCCTTACCAAAGCCATTGCCGGAAAATCGAGTGTTGATGATGATGTTCTGGATGACCTGGAAGAGATCCTGGTTACTTCGGATGTAGGCGTCGAAACTACTCTGAAAATAATTTCCCGCATACAGAATCGTGTATCACGTGATAAATACCTTGGAACCAGTGAATTGAACGGATTATTAAAAGAAGAGATTGCAGACCTGCTTACCGAAAATGATACCACCGAATTTGTTGACTTTGATTTTCCGAAACGCGATACACCATATGTAATTATGGTTGTTGGCGTGAATGGAGTTGGTAAAACCACGACTATTGGTAAATTGGCTTATCATTTTAAAAAAGCGGGTAAAAGTGTTATGCTCGGCGCTGCTGATACTTTTCGTGCTGCGGCCATTGACCAGTTAGGCATCTGGGCCGATCGTACCGGCGTTTCCATCGTGAAACAGGCAATGGGTTCCGATCCGGCTGCAGTAGCTTATGATACCGTTAAATCGGCTGTTAACCGCAATATCGATGTAGTAATTATTGATACTGCCGGCCGTTTGCATAACAAGGTAAACCTGATGAATGAATTAGGAAAAATAAAAAATGTTATGCAGAAAGTGCTTCCGGATGCTCCCCAGGAAGTATTGCTGGTACTCGATGGCTCAACCGGGCAAAATGCCATTGAACAGGCAAAACAATTTACCGCCGTTACCGAAGTCACCAGTCTCGCCCTTACCAAATTAGACGGCACCGCCAAAGGCGGAGTTGTGATTGGCATTTCTGATCAGTTTAAAATTCCTGTCCGGTTTATCGGCCTGGGAGAAAAAATGGAAGACCTGCAGATTTTTGATAAGAATGAATTTGTTAATAGCTTGTTTTCGTAATGTTCCGGTTTTAAAGTTCCAGGTTCAAAAGTTCAAGTGTCATGTTTAGTTATCTTTTCTAAATATTATGGTCATCCCCAGATAAATTATATATCTAACAACCTTTGAATTGAATATTGATTTTAATTTTTCAAACCAAGTTAATAAGGTTTTAATAATAGGCTTTTTCTTTGAAGGAATAATTTGATTTCCTTTTTGAGTCTTCGTGATTGATCTAACTTTTGAAGTGTAAGCAATTGACAACTCCTTCAAATTACATTGAAACGACGTTTCTTTATAAGTGGAAACCATATTCATATTTTCTTTATTCCTTGTCATCTAATTACTTCTATTTTATCCAAAAATGTTTAGCAAAGTTATAGTCATAAAATCCCTTGTTTTTATTTCTGTACAGTTATAAAAGATATAATTTTTAAAAGCATCCAAAATGTACATTTAATTTCGTTTTCTGTTGAATTATTTCCATTTCATTCTTAATTCAGTACAAAGATCAGTCAGTTTAAAATCCTGTTTCACAATAGGCATAAACAGGAACAAACAGGCGCAAACAATTCTCATCCTTTTAAATAATAAGCAAGAAGAAAAGGGATAATGATTGATGAAATGATAGTCAGTACGATGCCAATTAGTTCTTTATATTCCTTTACAAAATCATTTAGGTTGACGATCAATGATTTATTTTTTGTCCTTGGTTGTCTCATTGGTTTATACCTTTTAAAGTTTTTGACTATCTTTTAATCTAAATACTACTTTCCAAACATTTTTAATACGACCCCATCATTAATTGTTTTTACACCTGATTTTAACCTATGAAGCAAAGTTATTATCAGTTAAAAATCCATTTTACAAAACTTTACAAAACTTGATAAAACTTGACAATCTTTATCAATCATTTTGTTTTATGTAGTAAAAGTATGTCCAGTTAAAAATCCATTTTCCAATCATTAGCAATCATTGTCGATCATTAGCAATCATTGTCGATCATTAGCAATTATTTTTGTTTTATGGGTCAAAGGTATGTCAAGTTAAGAATCCACTTTCCACTGATGTGTGATATTGTATGATAATGTATGATAATTCCACATTATCAGTTTTTCGGTTTGGATTCGAACCAGTGACCCTCGTCCATTTTTATCATTTCCAGATTATACAACTTTTTTATTAAATGACATTTAAATAAATATTTTTTGGTTAGGACAAAACTACATTAGGTTCAAATATGTGGTTTGTCATTTTAACATAAACAATGGATAAAATGACAGAAAACAAAAAACCACCTAAAAATTATCATTTTAAGTGGTTCCCCCTTTTCTTTCCCCAAAAGTAGTTAAAAATCAATCTTTTAGGTCAACTGTTCCATAACTTTTTATTGACATTATTCAAAATAGAGAAATAATATTATGTATAGTCTTGATATATTGATATTTAGGTTTAACATAATTTGTTAACGATTGATTGTCTTTTAACTTTCAATCACTTACATTTTAAAGATATTTGTTAGAAGTTAAATATTCAATAGTTCTTTATACCTTTACAAAAAAACCATAAAACACAAAGAACTATGAAAAAATTTATTGAATTGACAAGATATGATAAGAAAAAAGTCATTATTAATCTTGATAATGTTTCATTTATTGACCCTAATAAACTTGGTTGTAGTCTTCATTTCACTTATTTAGTAAATGGATTTCCATATTATATTCAGGTTGTAGAAGAATATGAAACACTTTTGAATTACATTAAAGGAACTACTGATAATACAACAGACATATAAATATTAAAACTTTAAAACTTGTTATTAGGGAATTAGAAACCTTTTTCTAAAAGTGTCTATAATATAAGAAAATTGAACAATAATTCATTTTTAATAAACTGAATATCAATAAAATGTCAATTCCTCGTCATACCATCCGCGTCGTAACCCTCGGCTGCGCTAAAAATACAGTTGATTCCGAAGTCCTGATGGGTCAGTTGAAACTGAACAATATCCGAGTGCTACGCGATGGTGAAAAAGGGCGGGAAGATTCTGTTATCATCAATACTTGTGGTTTTATAAACGATGCGAAGGAAGAATCAATTGAAACCATTCTTGGGTTTATTGATGCAAAGAAAAGTGGAAAACTGAAACAGGTCTATGTCATGGGATGCCTTTCCGAACGGTTTAAAGAACCGTTACAGAAAGAGATTCCAGAAGTGGATGAATATTTTGGCGTTCATGACCTTTCAGAGATCGTAAAACGGATGGGCGCCAGATATCGTAAAGATTTGCTGGGTGAACGTTACCTCTCTACTCCGAACCATTATGCCTACTTAAAAATTGCCGAAGGTTGCGACCGCAGTTGTTCTTTTTGTGCCATTCCGGGCATTCGAGGCAAGCATATTTCCCGGCCCGTTGAGGATATTGTTGATGAAGCAAAAAAACTTGCTGCACAGGGAGTAAAGGAGCTTTTACTTATCTCGCAGGATCTCACGTACTATGGAATCGATTTGTATAAGAGGCAAATGCTTCCCGAACTGCTTACCATACTTTCGGATTTGAAGCTATTTACCTGGATTCGGCTTCATTATCTTTTCCCTACAACCTTTCCAAATGATTTACTTGATGTAATATCCTCACGAACAGATATTTGCAAGTATATTGATATCCCGCTGCAGCATATCAGCGACCGGATTTTAATAAGTATGCGCCGTGGAGTGGATAAGGCAGGAACGTATGAACTGATGGCTAAATTCCGGCAGAAATTGCCCGAAGCTGTTGTAAGGGCTGCATTTATAGTAGGTTATCCCGGCGAAACGGAAGAAGAATTTGAAGAATTGAAGACTTTTATCCGCGTTACAAAATTCGATAGGGTAGGAGTGTTCACCTATTCTCACGAAGAGGATACTTTTGCATTTGGATTAAATGATGATATACCTGATGACGTTAAACAAAGCAGAGCTGCCGAAATCATGGAGATACAGCAGGGTATCTCATTGGAATTGAATCAGATGAAAATTGGCAGGTCATTTAAGGTATTGATCGACCGCCTTGAAGGTGAATTTTATATTGGCCGTACGGAATTCGATTCACCCGAAGTTGATAACGAAGTTTTAATTAAATTAACATCGAAACTAAAAGTTGGCGAATTTTACAATATAAAGATAACAGAAGCTGATGCCTTCGATTTGTATGGGGAAATTGTAAAGGTTTTGGTTAAATAGAGTTTTAAAAATATTGTAGATTTGCAGGCTAAAAAAGTTCCGGGTTCCATGTTCCGGGTTCCTGTCCATGTAGCAGAGATAATTTCGACAGAGCACCCGGCACTTGGCACCCGGCACCCGGCGCCCGGCACCACTAATTTAATCACTACTAATCCAAATCATATACGAACATCTTAAACCATTATTTATCATGAAAAAGATTCTTTTTGTTTGCTTGTTGATGGTATTTTCAATTTCATTCGTTTTTGCACAAACTGCTGCTAATAAAACTGATGCAACAGGCAAAAAACAGGGTATATGGGAAGTGAAAACACCTGCAGGTTTATCGAAAGGCACTTATGCCAACGATCAAAAGGATGGTTGCTGGACCACTTATACCAATGATGGGAAACTGATCCGCATCGAGCATTTCAGCAATGGATCCCTCAATGGAATAGCTGTTGATATTGATCCACGCGGCTACCTTGCAGGCGAAACCTATTATGTTAATAACCTGATTGAAGGTACAGCCAAGAAATTTTATTACGGAGCCAATCCGGTTTCAATCATTGATTATTTGCATGGTAAGATAAATGGGAAGAAAAAAATATACTACGAGAATTCAGCCGGAAAAATTCAGGAAGAGTCTGAATATAAAGACGATTTAAAGAACGGGGCATCCAATTATTATACAATAAAAGGGGATCTCATAGCTGCATACCTGTATGTGAATAATATGCTTCAGGGAGTTCAAAAAACGTATTACCCTGGGAATAAGATCATGAGTGAGCAGGAATATGTTGACAATATAGAGAATGGGTTTTATAAGGAATATTATGAAAACGGGAATCTTAAAACGGAAGGTACCTATGCTAAAGGCTTGATGAGTGGCACCTGGAAGGATTACGATGAAAACGGCCATTTGCAGTTTCAGGGGAATTGCGTGAATGGCGAAAAAGAAGGAAAATGGCTGGAATACGATGCTTCCGGGAAAGTTATCAAGACTTCCACCTTCGTTAAAGGACAGCTTAAATAGGCACTAAGTTTTGATATAATAGATGTGCCTGTAATATTTCAGGCATTTTTTTTCAACTCGAATCATAAAATTGTTAAAATGACAGTTTCTGTTCCTATTAAGAATCCATTTCACAAACTCGAAGGATACAATTGTTTTGGCTGTGCGCCTGATAATAAGCTTGGCTTGCATATGACTTTCAGGATCGAAGGAGATGAAGTGCTGTCGGATTGGCAGCCCGAAAATCATTTACAGGGATGGGTTGGAGTTTTGCACGGCGGAATACAGGCAACACTTATGGACGAAATTGCCGGTTGGTTTGTACTTGTTAAATTACAAACTGCCGGTGTAACTTCCCAAATGGAAGTTAAATTTCTGAAACCGGTAAAAATGGATTTAGCCCCTTTCAGGCTTCGCGCCCGATTACAGGAAATGAAGCGTCATATTGCCTTAATCCGGGTCGAACTTTATATGAGCGATGGTACGCTTGGCGCTGAAGCATTGATGCATTACCACACGTATCCTGAGCATATAGCCCGCGAGAAACTCTATTATCCTGGTATTGAGCACTTTTTCCCTGTGACGGATCCGGATAAAGTGTAGGGGTTTTATACCCATTCAAATATGGAATATTTCATTTTTGCCACATATTTCTTAGATTAGCACAGATTAAAATTGCTTTCTATGATTTAATGGTAAAATGAACTCAATTGAAATTAGTATAATCTGCGAAATCCGTGAAATCTGTGGCATGTGCTTATTTATTAATACTTTGTTTTATAAGAGCAGGCATTAAATTTTATTTATGAACACCCCTGTTCAAATCTTTTATTTGTAAAAATCTTATTTATTGGTTTACCTTTGCCGCATCAACGGTGTGCATCCCATTTGCAATGGGTATGCCTGAAAAGGGAATCGGGTGTAAATCCCGGACAGTCCCGCTGCTGTAAACTCCAATTTTGCCCACCGGCAATCCTTATGCCACTTTGACGGTCACTCGTCATGGGAAGGCGCCGGAAAGGGGGAGTGAGTCAGAAGACCTGCCGATGTGTTATTGTTCAATGCTTTCGGGTTAAAAGCAACGACGGTTCCTGCTTTGGCAGGATTTGGTCTCTTTTTTACCCGTTTATATTTTAAATCCTATGTTCAGACGAGTAGTCGTTTCCTTGTTATGTTTATGTTTTGTGCTGGAGATTTCAGCTCAGACGAGCGATTCCGTTTACTCAATCCGTGGTGTTGAAATAAAAGCCGACAGGATATCTTTGTTTTCAGCAGGTCTGAAAATCGAAAAAATAGACAGCATAACCCGCTCCATCCGCCAGGGAATTAGTATTGCTGCGTTGCTTTCGGAGCAATCTCCCGTATTTCTGCGGTCGTATAGTCCGGGTGGTATTGCATCTTTATCTCTGCGAGGTACAAATTCATCACAATCGGGTGTTTTTTGGAATGGAATAAACCTGAACCAACCCAATTTGGGCATGACAGACCTTTCGCGGATATCTGTGTTCGAATTCAGTGCTATTTCAATCCAGCCGGGGGGAGCAAGTGCATTGCTTGGTTCGGGTGTGATAGGAGGGAGCCTGCATCTTTCAAATACAATGAACTTCTCTACCCCTTTACATTCATCAGCTTTGCTATCAGTATCGGGCATTGGCGGAACGGCTACAGCTCTCAAACTTTCGGCAGGCAGCAGTAAACTGGCCTATTCAGGATCAATGTCGGGTGATTGGAATCAGAACAATTTTTACTTTACTGATTTTACCGGAAACCGTAAACGATTAGAACATGCCCTGGCGAAATCCGTTTCTACCATTCACCAGGCTGAATACATTCTGAATAAAAAGCAGCGCTTAACAGCAGGATTCTGGTACCAGGCGACCGACAGGCAAATACCGCCTACAATGACAATGAGCAGCAGCGATCAAAGGCAATGGGACCAGGCTATCCGAAGCAGTTTGCAGTGGTCATATACGGGTAATAAGCAATCATTTATTCTCCGCACAGCTTTTATTGATGAAAAGGAGTATTTTGAGAGTAAAAATGCCCTGATTGATGCTTTGTATCATGTGAATACTTTCCAAACTGATTTTGAATACAAACGTAGTCTTGGAAAGCAAATCACTCTGGGAAGCGGTACAACGGGACACCTTATCCGGGCTGATATTCCAACTTATAACGGTATCGAACTTCAGCCTGAAGGTTCAATCTGGTTAGCCTTTTCCTACATTCAACCCAAATCGGGTATCAAAAGTGTATTAAATCTTCGACAGGATTTTTCGAAAGGGTATAAAGTGCCTTTCTGTCCTTCGCTGGGTTCTGAAATACCAATTTCAAAGCAAATCTCAGCCAGTTTTGGCGCTTCACGGAATTTTCGGGTGCCCACAATGAACGACAGGTTTTGGATTCCCGGTGGAAACCCGGACCTGTTGCCCGAAAGCAGTTGGAACCTTCAGGCTGGAATGGTATATGAATCTAAACAGGGAAAATACATCCAATCCAGGATAACTGTTGATTTTTATAGCTTGTTTATTGATAACCTTATACAATGGGTTCCGGGTGATGCCGGGATATGGTCGGCGCAAAATGTTCAGAAAGTATGGAGCCGGGGCATTGAAATAACTTCAAAAACAGATTTTCAGATGTTTGGATTTAAAGGATACTTCAGGTTTGGATATAATTATACGCCTTCAACTTTCCGCGAAATAACTGCCGGTGATTCAAGCGTGCTGAATAAACAACTGATCTATATCCCTTTACATAAAGTAGTTGAAACATTTTATGCAGGTAAGGGTGCATATTATGCCATGTTTGCATATTCTCTTACAGGCCAACGTTTTGTACAAAGCGACAATTCAAAATCATTACCGGCCTATTCGATCCTGGATTTTTATACGGGAGCAGCTTTTAAAACCCGGATACTGAATTTCAGGCTCCAGGCGGAGATCCATAACATTTTTAATAAAACATACCAATCCATACTCTATTACCCTGAACCTGGAAGATATTATTCCGTAAACTTACTAATCTCTAAATAGTTAACTTATAAATCACGATGAAAAGTCCGAAAACAACACTTCTGATGCTTGCAATTGCAGTAAGCGTAACGTTTATTTCCTGCAAAAAGGATGATGATAATTCCGTAAAAGGTGCGTTCAGTAATGGGATATTTATTGTTAATGAAGGCCCTTTCCAGACCGGAACCGGTACCATCACATATTTTAATCCTGACAGTAACCTGGTGAAACAGGATATTTTTGAAATGGTTAACGACCGCCCTTTGGGCAATATCGCGCAAAGCATGACCATTTATAATGGGAAAGGTTATATCGTTGTAAATAATTCGGGCACAGTGGAAGTAGTGGATGCAGCAACTTTTAAATCGGAAGCAACAATCACAAACCTGATAAACCCCAGCCAGTTCCTGGTAGTTGATGATAAAAAAGCCTATGTTTCCGATTGGATCGGCCATATAGCCGTGGTTGACCTTACGTCCAATGTTGTTACAAAAACTATTTCCTCAGGCACCGGTCCGGATGTCATGGTGAAATCGGGTAACTATGTATATGTGGCAAATTCAGGCGGGTTGAGTATCGACAGTACCATAACCGTTATAGATTTTACAAGCGATAAAGTAGTAAAGACCATTAAGGTGGGAGATTCTCCATCCGGAATGGTTGCTGATGGAAACGGTCGTATATGGGTATTATGTAAAGGCAAAGGATTCGCTGGATGGCCGCAAGGTGGTGATACACCCGGCAGCCTGATCCGGATTGATCCTTCTACCCTTACAATTGATTTTACATACATATTTGGTTCAACCGGTGACCATCCCGAAAAATTAGTAATTAACAAGCAAAAATCGATTCTTTATTTCCTTTTTAACAGCGGAATTTATCGTTTAAATATTGCATTGAACAGCACGGCGCCAGAGAAACTGGTATCCCGGTATTTTTACGCCCTGGGCTACGAAAATAAAACCGGTTATTTATATGCTTCGGATCCTAAAAATTATGTTAATGCTGGAATTGTACTTAGAATAAAAGCTGACGACGGATCGGTAGTTGATTCCATCCAGGCCGGTATTATTCCGCGTGCTTTTGCTTTTCCAGAGTAAAACAATGCAGCGTTTTGTTGCTCCCGAACCATAGAAATGGCGAAGGGCGAGGCGGAGATGGGCGAAAGCGCTTCTTCCTTTTTGTGGCTCCCGAATTCAATTTACTTCTCTTACTGAAAGGTAAATGGTTAAAGGTAAATTTGGTAAGACAAATAATTTACATTCAGTATTATATGTTAAATAAATAGGCGCTTTGGGTTTAAAGATTCGAGATGTTATGAGATTTAAACAGCAGGACATTTAATAATAATTTCAAGACAATCGTTCTGTTTGAGTTTTCTGAATTATATTTGTTTAAAATTCAATTCATTTATGAAGATTATCATTATCAACGGTCCTAACCTGAATCTTCTTGGACGGCGCGAACCTGGAGTTTACGGAAACGAATCTTTCGAAACCTATTTCGAGGCATTGAAGAAAAAATATCCTGCTATCGAACTTGTTTATTTTCAGACGAATATCGAAGGTGAGATTATTAATAAATTACATGAAACAGGTTTTTCCTACGATGGTATCATTTTAAATGCCGGTGGTTATACGCATACATCGGTTGCTATCGGTGATGCCGTAAAAGCAATAAAAACTCCGGTTGTTGAAGTACATATTTCGAATGTTCATGCCCGGGAAGAGTTCAGGAGCGTATCGATGATTTCGGCAGGAATGAAAGGGGTAATTACGGGTTTTGGAATGGATTCGTACAGGTTGGGGGTAGAAAGTTTTTTGGGATAATAGCTCACAATGAATATGCTGGATTATCTCTTTTTATAAGACCTATCTATAACCTGATTAAGAACTTATTCATTCAAACTGAAATCCACACGGCTAATTCAGACTTCATTTTTCGCTTTTTTGCACCCCTCTGGGTTCGTTTTTAGAATTCTTAATACTTTTCTTTCTTATTTATTTACACTTAGATTAATTATCCTGTTTTTTTTATACCTTTTTTATCAAGTATTCAAAATATCTTATATATTTGATGGAGATTTTATAACAGTAATTCACTATCTGCTAAAAAGGCAGGATATATATAGTATCCCAAAATTTGATCAATATGCTTTCGGGCTAAGCAGCTATAAGAGGAGGAATCGAAATTCAGCACCCAAAAAATGATAAAAAATTTAAAATCAGTGTTATTCGTGTGCCACAATTACTAAATTTACCAGTTGGGAATAATTTCTCCTGAAATGACTTTTCTGGTTTTCATCCATTAATTATAAAATAGTTTAACTCAGTATATTCTTGTATAAACTCTATTGAACATTAAATTATGTTTTAATAATCTGGTTGTCAGTTGAATATATGTGTTTCAAAGAAAAAGAATGTTAAAGATAAATCACAGAAAGATTTTGACCTTCCTGATTATCAAAATCTACTTTATCAATTGTCCGAAGAACTATCTCCTCCAATTTATGACAGAAGATTCTATTCCTGATCAAGCTGATTATTTTTTGTATGACTCAATTTGCGATTGCCTGTTTTCTCATTTGCTTTGATTTTTAAAATCAATATATACAAATAATTTATTGCGTCTGTAATAGTAATTATTTTATATCATGCAATCAACAAATTTGCCAAACCTGCTCATTGTCGACGACAATAAGGAAAATCTGGCTTTTCTTCGGTCTGTCTTGAGAAAAACCCATGTTAACCTGTTTGAGGCACTTTCGGGGTCTGAGGCCATGAAGAAAACTCATGGCGTTGAATTAGCTCTTGCAATCATAGACATTCAGATGCCGGGAATGGATGGCTACGAACTGGCAATAAAGATTAATAACGAAAGAGTAGGGGCCAAAGTGCCGATTATTTTTCTGACCGCCAGCTATTTCAATGAAATGGACGTTTTTACAGGATATAATTCCGGTGCAGTTGATTATCTTTTTAAACCGGTTACTACACATATTCTGCTAAGTAAAATAAACGTGTTTCTTGACCTTTATATACAGAAACAGACAGTTATTCAGAATATTACCGAGCGCATGCAGGCAGAAGAAAAGCTTAAACTGCTAAATGAAGAACTTGAAGATCGTGTAAATAAAAGAACAGCTGAATTAGTAAAATCAAATAATGCCATTCAACAAATCCGAAAAAATTATCAAACTTTTTTCAATTCAATCAACGACTTTATTTTTTGTTGTAGATATTCAGGGGAATATAATCCAAACCAGTGCTACAGTTATTCGACGCCTGGGTTATACAAGCGATGAACTTATTGGAAAATCAATTCTCACGGCTCATCCGAACGAACGACATGATGAAGCCGGAAGAATTATTGACAAAATTTTAAATGGGAGAAAGACAACCTGTAATATTCCATTGATGACAAAAATGAGAGTTCAGATTCCGGTTGAAACAAAAGCCTCCCATGGTCATTGGAATGGCAAACCGGTTACATTCCTTGTTACAAAGGATATTTCTAAAATCAAACTCTCCGAAGAAAAATTTTCAAAAGTATTTCATATCAATCCTTCCGCTTGCAGTTTAAATAACAAGGATGACCAAAAATTTGTTGAAGTAAATGAAGCTTTTCAAACTTTATTGGGGTTTGATAAAAGTGAAGTTATAGGCAATACGGCCATTGGCCTTGGTTTAATGACACCTGAAACAAGAAATGCCATATTCCATCAAGCAGATTATAAAGGAAACCTACGGAACATTGAAGTCGATTTAAAAGCCAAGAATGGCGAAATCAAGCATGTGGCGTTATCATCAGAGAATATCAAGGTGCAGGATAAAAATTATCGGTTTATGGTAGTTCATGACTTCACCAAACGCAAAATGGCGGAGAAGGCACTAAAGGAGAGCGAAGCTATGCTCCATAAAGCCCAGCAAATTGCACATATAGGCAGTTGGGAATTAGATGATACTACCCACGATTTGCAGTGGTCAGATGAAACTTTTCGTATGTTCGGGTATATTCCTCGCTCATTTAAACCTACCATGGACTTATTTTTACAAAGTGTACATCCAGAGGATTTACCCGTTATGATAAATTCTATTACAAGAGCATGGAACACCCGGCAACCGTTTAACCAAGATCATCGTATCATTCTGCCTGATGGCCAGGTACGTTTTGTTCATGAAAAGGCGGAAATTATCTACAACAAAGCAGGTGAGCCCGTAAAGTGGATGGGAACAGTGCAGGACATTACAGAAAAAAAACAGATTCAAAGAAATATCGTCAAGGCTATTATCGAAACCGAAGAAAAGGAAAGAGCTTATTTTTCAAAAGAACTGCACGATGGATTAGGTCCCTTGTTATCGACCATTAAACTGTATCTGCAATGGTCGGAGAGACCCAAAAGCAGCAAATCCCGGGAAGAAATCATTCAAAAAGCAGAAGAAGTGCTTGAAGATGCACTTACAACGGTAAAAGAAATATCAAATAAGCTAAGCCCTCATCTTCTCAAGAATGATGGTTTGAGTTCCGCCATTAAGAGTTTCATTGATCAACTGGGAGAATCCTGTAACATCAGGTTTGACTTTCAAAGCAACACTACCAGGCGCTTTAGCATGGAAATTGAATCAGCAGTCTATCGTGCTGCCACTGAGTGTATCAACAACACAATTAAACACGGCAAAGCTCATACCGTAACAATCATTCTGAATGATTCAGGCAGCCATCTTAATATCCGTTACATTGATGATGGAATTGGCTTTGATATCAGCAAAACGCTTTCGATTAAAAAAGGATTGGGTTTATTCAATCTTCAAAACCGCATCGAAACGGTTGGGGGAATCATCAAAATGTTCAGTAAGAAAGGACATGGCGTTGATTATCACATTATCATAAATCTCTGATTAAAGTCGATCAATAAACAATTGGGAATTAAATATTTACTATAAATAAGCTGTAATATAATTATATAAATACTTTTACGAAAAGATATCATCTATATGAAAAAGCCTGATATAATTATAGTCGATGACCACCTGATCTTCAGGCAAGGTTTAAAATCCCTACTTACCAATGAGAATATTGCTAACGTAATCGGGGAAGCATCCGACGGTAACGAGTTTATTGCACTCCTTTTGCACCTTAAACCTGATTTGGTTTTATTGGATATCGATATGCCTCATATGAACGGGATAGAATCGGCCCAAAAGGCCCTAGAACTAATGCCCGATTTAAAGATTATTATTTTCACAATGTTCAGAGATGAAGAATACTATTACGAGATGAGCAACCTCGGCGTAATGGGATTTATTCTGAAATCAAGTGGTATTAGCGAACTTGAAAGAGCCATACAGGAAGTCATGATGGGTGAATGCTACTTCAGCAACGAACTCTTAAGGAGAGTTATTAAAAATTTAAGTAGCAAAAACACCAGGAAAAAACCGGGAATTGAAGACCTTACAGCAAGAGAAAAGGAAGTGCTGCAGAATATCTGTCTTGGTTTGAACGACAAGGAAATAGCCGAAAAACTATATATCAGCCCTAAGACTGTAAAAAGTCACCGATCAAATTTGTTGGAAAAAACGGGTTGCAGAAATACTCCCGGATTGATTCTTTTCGCTATAAAAAATAAAATGGTCAATATAAAGTTATTGGCGGATGGTTAATTAACGGACTGTCATATTACCCTGTTTGTTTTTTATTATCTTACGTTATAAAGCTTCTGCGCTTCTATAGTTATTTGCTGTTTTTTTATATTCAAAGCTATACAAAGCCACATAAATCCACCTTTTGGCTTATATAATTCTCCGCCTTTTGACCTATACAAATACTCCTTTTATCGGGTGAAAATACTTCTTTTATCTCAGTTTATTTAATGCCTGAGAAAGTATTTTTACAAACTTCAAACTACGGGAGATTTATATGGAAAGATTACCTGATATTATTATTGTTGATGATAATCTGACCTTCAGGCAAGGCCTGAAATCAATTCTTACTATTGAAGGTATTGCCAATGTAATCGGAGAAGCCTCTGATGGCTCAGAGTTTATTAATATTCTTTCAAACTTTAATCCTGATTTAGTTTTACTGGATTGCGAAATGCGAGCAATGAACGGGCTTGAAGCAACAAAAATAGCGCTGGAATTAATACCCGACTTAAAGATTATTGCACTTACGTTGTTTGAAAAACAAGAGTGTTTTTTTAAAATGCTCGACCTAGGAATTAAAGGATTCGTTTTGAAATCAAGCGGCATCAATGAACTCGAAAAAGCCATACAAGCCGTGAGTAGGGGTGAGAATTATTTTTCTGACAATCTTCAGGAGAAAATCGACTACAATCCGGGGTCGTAAAATATGAATATCACAACCGAAAATACTGTACTTATTTATACTGATTCATCTCAAAACCAATAATTCCTTGCTCATTTTAACTTCGTATTCATTTCAACTCACTCGTTTTCCTTTAGCTTCTCTTATTTCTTTTTCTGATTGAATTTAAGCCTATAGTTTAAATTATAAAAATGTAAATATGAAAAAAAATTACTCACTACCGGGATTTCTCCTGGGCATTGTAAAACCACCTGGTTTACTGCTTTTCTGGACGTTGGCTCTTTGGCTGACAAACCTTTCGAATGTACAATCCAATACAAGGAGTGTGGGAAACAAACCTTTACTGGTTGGCCGAAAGGATACCATTCGTATAACTGGAATGCCAGGCATTCCTATTTATACTCATTTACCCGGCTATTTCTTAAGGAGCCATAAAGCTTACCTGCCAGAAAACAGTTATGCGCTGAGCTGACTGCCTCCAAGGAATGGCTTTTATTCTTTTTCAGGTTTCAATATATACAATACCAGGAAACAGGATAACCAGCCATCGCAAAGAGCTTATCAGTTCTGGCTTTTTAGCTGTTCATTAGTGCGCGGGCCCTAGTTCCGAGCCAGAATAAAACTCATTTATCATGTATAACTCAAATTTCTAAGTATAACTCAATTACTTATACCTGTTTAATTAACCAAATTATTATTCATTCTAACCAAATTATTATGAAAAAATTAATTACAAAATTTTTGCTGATTGGATTTCTTCTGATCAGCATGATTACATTGGGCCAAGGGACCTATACCTATCCCGGAAACACCCTTACAGGCTCTTTTGGTACCTGGGGTGGCACTGGGTATTTCTACAATCCCACTTTCAATGTCGACGCAAGTGGTGGAATCGATGTTACTTATTATGATATTGATGTATCTCTTTTCACAGAGGCCAATGTTTGGTCCACAAAAGGAGTAGCAATCCCTGGTGTAAGTAAATCCAACACAATGACCAGCATTGATCCTAACAACAACAGTATTTTTTGCAACATACTGAATATGGAGATTGCATCCGGTACTGATTGGGATGGTCATGCTATCTCTACTTTGGGTCCTGATGGAACTCTCAATACTGCTGACGATACACGTCACCAGGGCACCCAGGATTGGTATAGGCAGATGACTGGGGGTAAAATTGACGGACCTGCTGACGGTCCATATTATAATAATGAGAGTTACATAATTCCTAATCCCAGACACCCCGATGCAACACCAACATCTGCATCTGAGTTAAATAAGTACGATTTTCGTTTAAGAATTCTGCCAACCGGATATCACGCATATACCTATGAGATGTGGGTCAGAATGCATAATTCTGCTGCTGAAATTGAAGGTGCCAATTGGGTTTACAATATTGCTATGAACAATTCGTCCGATGCCTGGAAGAAATTTGCCCAGGGTGCGACAGATGTATTTTCAGTATCAAATATAGACCTGTCAAGTGTTCATGTTTTCATGGGTTTAGGAAATTTTCAGGATCCGGCAACCCAAACGCTGACATGGGGCGATGTTGTAGTAACCGGCACACGCATTCCGGCTCCCATAACAACCATCCAGACTCCAAGCCCTACCTCCTGCGGTACTTATGATGTACCGGTCACTGTTAAGGATTTTTCTAATGTTGCCAATGCCTCATTGAAATTGAATTATGATCCTTTGGTTTTTGCTTACCAAAGTGTTACGATTAATCCAACATTCACTTCAGGTATTGTGTCTGGAAATACAGGCGGGCAATTCTCTTTCTCTTATGTTGGCGGTGGAATTACCCTTCCTGATAATGCAGTTTTATTTACCCTGCATTTTAATTTGCTTCCCTCTGTTTCCGGTGCAACTACTAACCTTACATGGGGCACAGGATCAGATTGCGAATATTCCGCACCTTCTGGGACTCCCATATATGTTAGCACCTTCAATAACCTTGAGTGGACGATTCCAGCAAGATCGGTTGTAAATGCAAGCACAGGTTATGGGTTTTGCACAATACAAGAGGCAATTGATCATCCTCTAACTGTTGACGGAAATATTATTAAAGTTTATCCTGGTACTTATAACCAGGATGAAGCAAATAACCGTAACGCAGTTACCGGTGGTGTTGGAACATCCAATTTCAACATCTTCGTCAATAAATCTGTCACAATCCAGGGAGTTGATGCTTCGGGCAATCCGATAACCAATGCTTCCTCAGTATTAGCTAACATTATACCCAAGAGAAATACTCCTTCAGGAAATTTGTCTTCGATTTTTATCCAGGCAGATGTTGTTACAATCAGCGGGTTTGATGTGACGGCATTCACTGATTCCGATAATAATTTTAAAACCATTTCTGTAATAGGAAATAATGTTACAATCAAAAACTGCAAGCTGCATAATCTTGACCAGGTTAGTTGTATCTATGTTTACGACCCTCGTTATAATTTAGGTACAAATACATCATACCTACAATCCTATAGATTTGAAAGTAATATTCTTGACCCAGGTGGCATTAATGCTTCCAGTATTCGATTCTCCAGTGGAGCTGGTTGGAGCGGTGTTGTCGCAGATAGAATAATAACAGGTAACACAATCAATGGCGGAAGCTATGGGATTGAATTCGTAGGACCGGGCGCTGATGCATGGGACGTTTATCCTGTAGGTGCTGCCACCATTACAGGGAATACATTCTCTGGTTTAGAAAAAGGCCATGTTACTGCATGGGGTGAATACGCTAGTGCACCAGGTTATGGAGCCATCGATTGGAGTGGAATTCTTTCCTCCAATACCTTCGATAAAGTGGTTATCAACTGGCAATCGGATGGTACTACTATTCGGACGTGGGAACTCCTTCCACAATTTAAAAATGTATGCGGGCTATACAGCGCAATTCAACGGTATCCGATCAATAAATCACAGGCAACAGATATTGTTGAAGTATATCCCGGTACATACCCGGAACAACTTACAATCAGCAAAAACATTCATGTGAAAGGTAAAACAGGTGCAATGACGTCAATATTTGTACAGGCGCCACCTACTTTGCCTATTGCATCCGATCCTCTTTCGAATATTATCCTCGTCAGTGGTTTTGGTGTTAGTGCTGAAATTTCAGGATTAACAATACAAGGACCTGGCCCGACAGCATGTGGTTCGATGGGCAGGGGAATTTTTGTCCGTGACGGAGCCTATGCCAATATCCATGATAACCAGATTCTTGATATTCGCGACAATGTTTTCAGCGGATGTCAGAATGGTATAGCTATCCAGATTGGCCGCCAGGCCATGAGCACGACTGGATCAGCTACCATTCAGGATAACCTGATCACAGGATATCAGAAAGGTGGGATCGTTGTTGACAATACTGGTTCAACTGCAACAATTATTGACAATGTAGTCACAGGTGCAGGAACAACAACCGTAACTGCTCAGAATGGTATTCAGATAAGCAGTGGGGCTACAGCCACATTGCATGGAAATACCATAACTGGAAACTCGTTCCATATTGCGGGTAATACCTGGGACTGGGGTGCATGCGGCATTTTGTTGTATGAGAGTGGAGCTGTTTCATTAACCGGAGGTAATAATTTGTCGGGCAACGACAATAATTATTATGCATACGATGTTAATGGAACACTTACTATGGGAGCTGAAGTTTTTGGTGCCTCAACGGCTCCGGTAACTTTTGGGTATAATATTGTGGATTATTCTAATCAGAATATCGATGCTAGCCTTTGTACTTTTGCTGAGGGAATTTCTTCTTCTGCTACCTTGGCTCAATTATACAACATTGAAGATAGGATATGGCACAGTGTAGATGCTCAGGATAGGACCGGATTTGTTAATGTAAAGGATGGCAATGTTTATGTAACACATACAGAAACCGGAGCAAAATTGCAATTTGGTATTGCTGCTGCAACTTCACTTTATAATGTTAATGTGAAGGCAGGAACCTATGCTGAAGCAATTACAGTTAATAAGAGTCTGACCTTACTAGGCGCCAATGCAGGAACTTCATGCAGCGATACCCGTGTAGCTGAAAGTATTATTTCAGGAATAGGTGCTGCTGCTGTTACTGTCGCTTCTGATGGAGTAACTCTGAATGGTTTTGAAATCACCAATCCTTCTGGGAACTATGCAGTTGAAGCAACGGGAAGAAATAACCTTTCCATTATTTACAACAAGATCCATAACATTGGTACATTACCTGTTCTGAGCGGAAATACTCATGCTGTTGCTATTGTTATGAGCAGCACAGCTAATATTGCCAGTGTTACAGTAAAAAATAACTGCTTCAGCGACATTAAGGGAGGCGAAAATCCTGCATCAACAGGTGCTGTCGCAAAAGCAAACAATGGAAGTGCTGCTGCCATCGGAGTAGGCTGGTCGAATGCTGAACATGATATTACTGATTTGCTAATCGAAGGCAATGTAATTTCAAATGTAAGTGCTTGTTCCGGAAGCGATTTTGCAAATGGTGGCAAAGGTGCCTATGGTGTTATGATTAATGTTGGTGCCGGATCAGCAAATGTTGGTAAGGCGGTAAGTCCTGTTGTTCAAAATAATACAATTTCAGGCTTAAGCGGACTTTGGTCGCACGCTATTGGGCTTGAAGGCGAAACTCCAGGAGCATTGGTTCAGAAAAACGTAATTTCTGGCCTAAGCTCTACTAAAACGCCTGCTGATGCAGCCGGTGTAATGGTTGAAGATAATGCCGGAGCAAAAACAGTAGGTATCCATAATAACAGTTTCACCGGTTTAAGTTATGGCGTTATTAATTCAACCGGCTTATTGGTAAATGCAACCTGTAACTGGTATGGTTCGTCAGATTACAACCTGATATTCCCTAAAATAGTTGGAAATGTAACTTTTGCACCTTATCTCGTTACAAGTAATATTGCAACCCCGGCTTGTGATGGAGTTGTTCCTCCGGTGTACAATACAAACGGTCCGCTTTATTATTATTCTATACAGGATGCAATTGATGCAGGTGCTACTGTTGATCATGATGTTATTAGAGTTGCTGTTGCAGATTTTACAGAACCAGGGCTAATTCGTGTAACTAAATCATTAACTATTGAGGGTTTAGGTAAAACAGCTACTACCGTCAGATGTAATGTTAATACTTCTAATGGAGGGCATAATGATGATGCCGCTGCATGGATTTTGGGAAGCACGGATAAGACCATGACTATAAGGGATATGACTTTGGATGCAACTGGAAAAAATGTTACTTATGGCATTAGATTCCGTAATGATGGTGAAGTTACCAATGTTGCATTAAATCAGATAAAAACTTCAAATCAATATTATGGTACTGCGGTGCAAGTTCTTGATGGTAATGTTGATGTAAAAGGTTGCACTTTTACCAACATTGGAAGAATTGGCGTACATTACCGCAATGGAGTAATTCCGGGTGCGGTAATAAGCGGGCTATATGACAATAACTCATATACCGGAAAAGGAGATGGCGACTGGTTGGATTATGCGCTTGATATTTCAGGAGGAACAACGGTTACCGTTAGTAACAGTACCGTTACCGGAAATACTGGTGTTGCATTATCTGATGGTTCTACTTCAGCTGGTGTAATGGCTACAACATATTTCCCCTATTCGCTAAATGTGCCTAATAATGTCACCATTACGGACAATACTTTAAATGGAAATACTACTGGAATTACAGTAGGTTACGATGCAAATGATGTAAGTGTCGTCGTTGCTCATGGCAATAAGATTTTCGGTAATGGTTCTTTTGGTGTTCAATCTACCGGCCCTGTGGTTGATGCAACCAGCAACTGGTGGGGTGATGCATCTGGACCAAAGAATACACCGACCAACATCTGTGGATCAGGTAATGAAGTTACTTCCAATGTAACATTCAGACCATGGTGGACTGATGAAGCTATGACTGTAGCATCTGTAACTTCTGGACCATTACAAGTTGGTGGACCAGTTGCAATTACCAGCACCGTTGAATGTGCACCGGCTACGATCACATTCTCGCTTCCTGTTGTACAAGATGCTTGCGGTACTGCGATTACACCAACAGGTCCGGTCATGTCAGGCACATATGAAGGTTGTGAAGGAACCAAAATCTATACTTATAATTACACCGATGCCTTAGGTCAGACATTGGTTTGGACCTACACTTATACCATTGATCACACTACTGCTCCTGTTGTTCCAGCTCCTGGGTCAAGCACTGTAGCCTGTGCTTCACTGGCCGTGGCACCTTTGGCAGGCCCAGATCAGCAGCAAGTTAATTTCAGCTCCCAGGTATTAGATAATAACAATTCTGTAGGACAATCTTTTACTTGTGGCAAAAGCGGGAAACTTGACAAACTCGATATTAGTGTTTATTCATATTCCGGAACCCCAACCTTTGCTTTGAAAATTTATCAGGGTGACGGAATAATTGGAACTGAATTATGTACTGTTCCCGGGCTTACAATTACAGGAACAGGATGGCAAACATTGAATATTCCTGCAAACCTGGCTCCAGTTCTAACTTCAGGAACACAGTATACTTTCTGGCTGACTGGTTATACTTTAAATTCAGTTCGGTTTATGGTTGGTGCAGATTCTTATGCTGGAGGAAAGGCATATGATTTACCTCCACTCGCTGACTACCCAGGGAATGATATGATGTTTAGAACCTATATGGAATCAGTAGTAACAGATGTTTGTGGCAATGTTATTCCAGCACCAACACCTGTTGTTAGTACAACTCCTGCATGTGAGGGTACCATAACTTATACTTACAACTATACTGATTGTTCAGGTTTAATAACTCCGTGGGTTTATACTTATACGATAGCTCCTCCGGCATTAGTTATGCCAACAGCAGAAAGTTCAACAGTATCTTGTCCTTCAGCATCCCAAATTGCTCCAACTGCACCTCCGGTTCTGGATGGTTGTGGCAATACAGTAAATGGTGTGTTGGTAAGTCATAATTCTGCACCGCTTTGTAATGGTGATGTTGTTTGGACCTATAGCTATACCGCATGTAATAATGCGATATCAAACTGGACTTATACCTACCATGTAGTATATTCGGGCGGCTTGACAGTTCCAACACTCGGAGCTTCAACTGTTGCCGGATCTGCTCAGACCGTAAATCCTGGAGCACCAGCAAATATTACCGACGCTTGTGGAAGGACCGTTGTTCCTGTTTTAGTTGGTTCAACCACACCTCCTGCCTGTGATGGTACGGTCGTTTGGACCTATCGCTATACTGCATGTGATGGAACAACTACCGCTGACTGGACTTACACTTATACAGTTACCAAGAGTACCCTCAGTGGTACCCTGAAGTATAACAACGCAACCCAGGATCCTATGAACAATGTAACATTAACATTAACTCCTGGCGGTGCAACTGCTACAACCTCGGGTACTGGATATTATGAGTTCACAGGTCTTTGCCCGGACACTTATACAATAGCAGTAACTACTAACAACAAATCAGTTGGCGGCATCAACTCAACCGATGCAGGTGCAGCCAATTATTGGGGTACAGCTTTTGGACCAATAGAACATGTGAAATTCCTGGCAGGGGATGTGGATAATGATCATGCTATTACTTCGAGTGATGCATCAAAAATCCAGCGGTATTTCGTATTTCATGAAAACTTCTCAAATGCCTGGGCTTATTACCAGAAGGGAGAGTTTATTCAGAATAACTTTGATTCTAAATGTTCAGTAACAGATATCAATGTTCAGGTAAGTGGGAATACACCTGATTTTGATCTCTATGGTATGTGTACCGGCGACTTTAACGGTAGTTTTACTCCAAGCGCTACAAAATCGGCCAATTCTTCATTAATACTTACCAATGAAGGAATGATGGTAGCTGGTTCGAACCAGGAGTTTGTACTTCCAATCCGCGCTGCTTCAGCAATGGACGTAAGTGCAGTTTCCATGATCCTTGATATTCCTTCCGATTTGCTGGAAGTTAAGGATGTTGCGGTCAACGGAAGCACCGACCCGGTAGCCTGGGCAGTAAATGGCCATGAGCTGAGAATAGGTTGGAATTCCACAATGCCGGTAAATATCCCCGCAAATGGAAGCTTGCTTATACTGAAACTCAGGACAACCAGTGCGTTTACCGAAGGTAATTCAATCTTGCTTAATCTTGTAACTGATCCGTTAAATGAACTGGCCGACGCAACTTACAATGTGATTGAAAATGCCGTATTGGTGGTTAACCAGGTGAATAACGGAATGCTTGCCATTCCTGCCCAACCCGGAAGCAACCTGCTGTCGCTCAGCAACTACCCGAATCCTTTTAATGGATCAACAACGGTTACTTACGAAATACCTTACGATGGTAAGGTTACTCTCGAAGTATATAATATGTTGGGGCAAAAGGTTACTACCCTTGTGGATAAAACGCAGAGTGCAGGAAAGTTTACCCTGAAAGCTGATGCAGGTAGTATGCAACCGGGATTCTATTCCGTCATTTTAAGGTTGAAAACCAAGGATGGAGAAATGGTTCGTACAATCAGGTTTATTGTAAATCAATAACATTTTGATAGAAGGAGAGGG
This sequence comes from Lentimicrobiaceae bacterium, assembly GCA_041660125.1. Lineage (GTDB taxonomy): Bacteria > Bacteroidota > Bacteroidia > Bacteroidales > UBA4417 > UBA4417. Next base: position 205,308 of record JBAZWY010000002.1, on the reverse strand, counting down.
GGGAATTTTCTCCCCCCCCCCTCTTTCTTTTTTATTCAGAAAACAGGTTTTGATACTCTCAATTTTTGCTAAATGGAAACGATCAAGCCGATACTTACGGGTTTTTTATTCTTCATGTTTCTAAGTTTATTTTCACAGAATGCGCCGGTTACCGTAGCATCGAAAATGATTAATCCTCCCGTCGGAGGATTCGTTGTTGTACCTGTGACGGTTAGCGGTTTCGAAGATATAGGGAGCATTTCACTGATCCTGGATTATGATCCGGCGGTGCTCTCCTTCCAGAGCGCTTTACCTGATGCCGCTTTTAACGGATTTATAGTAAACGGGGCAACACCGGGTCGCATAATTATAAGCTGGTATGCTTTATATGGCATCAGCCTGGCTGACGGCGCCCACCTTGTAGATATTACTTTTACAAATTCGGGGGGAACTACCGGCTTAACCTGGTCATCGGCCGATGAAGGCTCCTGCGAGTATGCAAAATATAATAACGGGGCCTATACGGTACTGAATAATGCTCCTTTCTCTGACTTTTATATCAATGGGCTGGTTACCAGCCCAGGGGCCCCGCTTACATGGGCGCCCGTAATTTCGAATGCTTCACCCGGAACGCTCGACGTGCCGGTGAAGGTGAATGGGTTCAACAATATAGGCGCTATCTCGCTCACCCTTGAATATGATCCTGCAGTAATTGCATACCAGGATATCTACATTTCAAACCCTGATTTAGCTGCAAAGGGAACATGGCTGATAGGCAGCCAGGATGCTCCCGGAGGAAAAAAATATATCCGCATCAGCTGGACAAAAAATATTCAGCTTCCTCCACTGGCTCCTGTTAATCTGCCTGACAGCAGCTCCATCGTAACCCTCAAATTTACATATACCGGGGGAACAACTCAACTTGTGTGGATTGACAATGGCGCCTCATGCGAATATGCAGATGGTGCTTTTAATGCATTGAATGATACTCCTGCATCACTCTACTACCAGGATGGTTTGGTTACCGGGCAGCATTATGCCCCTGTAACCGAGATTCCCTGCATTACCGGAATCGCCGGTGAAACCGTGGTATTCCCGGTAAAAGTCTATGGCTTTTCCAATATAGGGGCAATTTCACTCACCCTGAATTTTGATCCGGCTGTATTAACCTACGAGGGTATATCAGCTCCGGCTATTCCTGACACATGGACCCTCGATGCAAGCGGGGTTTCAGGTACTTTTGTTTTCGGAACCATGGGAGGAGACGGTTTCAGCCTCCCCGACGGCAGTATATTGCTCAATATCACTTTTGTATATCATGGGGGGAACTGCCTGCTTACCTGGAACGATGCGGACCCGGTTTCATGTGAATATGCCGAAGCACCAACATTTATACCTTTATTTGACCAGCCCGCGGATCATTTTTATATCAATGGCTGTGTTGGCCCTGCACCTGTAGTAAATGCAAAAATATTTCTTGAAGGTCCCTATAAAACATTACCTGGTTGTATGACCACAGAGTTGAACAGTCTGGGGCTAATTCCACTTACTCAGCCATATAGTTGTGCTCCATGGAATTACAACGGGACTGAACATGTAAATACAGTCCCGGCCAATATAACCGATTGGGTTTTGGTTGAACTGCGCACCCAGCCTGCAGCATCCTCGATAATAGCCGAACGGGCAGGATTCCTTACACCCAACGGGGCTGTTACCGGACCCGACGGGATAAATCTTTTATCATTACCGGGCATTGTGCCCGGATATTATTACGTTGTAATCTTTCATAGGAATCATATGGCTGTAATGAGTTCCAATCCTGTACAGATTAATCAGAACAGCAACCTGTTCAATTTCAGCGCCGGTCCTTCAGAAAACTATGGAGGAACTGCCGGGTTAAAACTTATTGACCAAGCCCTCAATCGCTGGGGAATGATTTCATCGGACGCAATGAATGACCAGAAAATTTATGTTAATGATTATACTGACTGTTGGGTTCCAGGTTTCGGGTCCAGCAAGGTATATTCGTCCGGTGACTTCAATATGGATGGGTATATTTATATTGATGATTATACTGACCAGTGGGTACCCAATTTTGGTAAAATAAATTCGCTGCCATAGTTTTAAAGACTATAATTTAAAAATATGAATATAAAAATGATTATAAGCTCAGTACGGATTTTCCTTTTAACGGGGATATTTTCATTTATGTCCTTCACCCTGCTGGCTATGAATGCCCCAATAACAACTGCCGCAATCGTCCTTAACGCCATACCCGGCCAACATGTAACTGTGCCTATTACTGTTACCGGATTTACCAATATTGGCAGCTTTTACCTATGCCTGGATTATGAGTACGACAAACTGCATTATATGTCGGGAAATTATAATTCTTCGGTTTTAGGTGGTGTTTGTAATATTGGTGATATGAATCTGGGCAATGGGTTTCATAGGCTAATAATCAGTTGGTATGGTTTGACTGGTGTATCTCTTGCAGATGGAACCTCGATAGTAAATTATGTTTTTACTTATGTATCAGGACCTGCACCTTTGCAATGGTTTGATAATGGTTTTTCATGCTCATATAGCGATCCTTTAGGCAATTCCTTGAATGATTTACTTACATCTACTTACTATATAAATGGTTCTGTGTCAGAGTCAACAACTTCGGTAAATGCCAAAGTATTTCTGGAAGGGCCTTATAACAGTGGAACCATGACTACTTCCCTCAGAACCCTTGGCAAGATACCGTTATTGCAGCCATACTCAGTAAGTCCATGGAATTACAGCGGAACTGAACAGGTGGCCAGCATCCCGGCCGATGTTACAGATTGGGTTTTGGTTGAGATAAGGACAGGGACAGCAGCATCTACCAAAGTTGCTTCACGAGCAGGATTTCTTAAAAATAATGGCCTAATTACCGACCTTGATGGAAACGGGTTATTAAATTTTCCAGGTGTGAGCGCTGGTAATTATTATATCGTTATTCGCCACCGGAATCATATACCTGTTATGAGCGCTGCGCCGGTGGCTTTAACTGCCGCAAGTGTCCTTTATGATTTTAGTACCGCCTCAGCAAAGGTATATGGAGGAGCGTACGGCTACAAAATCATTGACCCCGGTTTATCCCGATGGGGAATGATATCAGGGGATGCAACAAATGAAGGAAGTATCTACATAAATGATTACACTGACGTATGGGTGCCCTCTTTTGGATTGTCGGGAGCATATACCCGGGCCGATTTTAACATGGATGGAAATGTTTTCATTAATGATTATACTGATTACTGGGTTCCGAATTTCGGGAAAAGTAATGTGTTGCCGTAATTAGGTAGTAGTTAATAGAAAATGGTAAATGGCAAATTGTAAATTGTAAATGATTGGTAATTAATACCTAACAATAAAGAAAAAAATTTAACAACTGTTATAAAGTTAAATCTTCGGATAACAGGATAAACGATTTTTAATTGTAAATAACAGATAAAAATATAACTAAAACCCCAATCCTATGAAAACTTTTATCTCTCTTTTCTTGTGCGTTTTTCTGTCCGCAAGTTTAATGGCAGCGGAAACTCTAAGCTTTAAGTTTTCAAATCCGCGTATTTTTTACAATAGTGGTACTAACTATTTAGTATTTAATATCATGATGAAAGCCACTGCTAACGGAACATATCTTTATTCATCTCAGGTCATTTGTAATATTGACGTAAGTAACTTTAATATATCATCAAGCCCTTCATTTATTAAAGGTTTTGTGGCTGGTCAGTATTCTTCATTCCCCAATGATCCAGTAGATAAATACATTGTTACTACGAACTGGAATAGTAATAATCTTAATATTTCGGTATATGGAAATTCTGCTCTCAATGGGGAATCTCCAAGTAGTGGAGCCTATTCTCAAGTTACTACTTCTTGGCAGATATTAGGTACGGTGTATGCAAAAATTTCTAATCTAGATGGAGTAGCTGGAATAAATTTCCAGAAAGCTGCCATCGATGGATATCAAAAATTTGCCACTGGAGTGGCACCGTACTATTCAGAATATTATTCCAGTCCAAATCTATATGAAGGATACGACTTCACCGATCTGTACCTGAACAGGATATTCAGTGGCGGTTCAGGCTGGACACAAGCGGGTGGTGGTGTGGATTGGACGGCATCCGTAAATACTTCGGTATGGGACACGACTACAGCTGCAGCTTATGTAGGTTTGAATGCTCTTGCCAATGGATTAAGAATATATCCTCCGGGAAGGTTAGCAATACACCCGAATACTACTTTAACGGTTGCAGGTCCGCTCAACAACGATGCGGGTAACAACGGGTTGATTATCATGTCTGATGCTTCAGGTACCGGGTCACTAATACATAATACAGATAATGTTCCAGCCACTATCCAGACATATATTTCCGGAAGTACCAATCTAAGTATTTATAAATATCATTTTGTATCGGTGCCCTTAACACCATCTGAGAACCCAACTTCCAACCTCTTCCTGGGTTCCTATCTTTTCGAATTTATGGAAAGTACCAATCAGTGGCATGGGTTGGGAGCACCAACAGCTACGGATTTATCAATTTATAAAGGTTACATGGTTTATTATCCGGATAACAATATCACCTACAGTTTTGCAGGTAAAATGAATAATGGTCCGTTTTCGGTTACAATACCTTATTCGGGGGCTGGTCCTAATTCGAATACAGCAGGCTTCAGCCTTGTGCCAAATCCATATCCTTCGGCAATTGATTGGAAGGCTACAAATGGATGGTTTAAAAATAATATTGACGATGCTGTTTATATATGGCCATCTTCATCAGGTGCAGGAGCTACCGCTGAGAATTATGCATCTTTTGTAGGTGGAATTTCTCTTCATGATGGAAGTCGTTATATAGCTCAGGGACAATCGTTCTTTATCCACGCTAATAATACCGATGCCGGGTTTCAAATGGACAATCCTGTAAGGGTTCATAACCCGGTTGCATTTTTTAAAGAGGATGAAATAATCCCTAATGTATTACGTATTAAAACCGTCGCCAATAATGCAGCAGATGAAATAGTGGTCCGTTTTGTCGGAGTCGCAACCACAGGTTTCGACGGTGATTGGGATGCCTACAAACTTGTCGGAGGTGCCGACGCACCCCAACTCAATTCGGTTGCAAGCGATGATTCGAAACTTTGTATTAATGCCTTGCCATTCAATGCTGATGAGACCATTGTTCCTTTGAATTTTACATACAGTAAAGACACTGATGTAACTTTTACAGCTTCGGGCATGGAGACGTTTACATCTACAAACCCTATTTATCTTGAGGATGGTTTAACGGGTACTATGATCAACCTGCAGGTAAATCCTGTTTATACTTTCAGCTATGAACCTGGCAGTGATGAAAACCGCTTTAAACTGCACTTTGAAAGGTTAGTGACAACCAGTATTCACCAGGAACCAACTGCAGGTACTGCATATATCTCAGACAGGACGCTTTATATTGAAGTGCCATCGATGAAAGGACAGAATACAGAAGTTGGAGTATGCAATATATTAGGCCAGCAGTTGGATCTTAACCGTGTTATTATGAATGGAATGATGCATGTCCCGTTTTCACTAAGTCCGGGTGTTTATTTTGTTCGCGTAACATCGTCAAGTCAGGTATTCGTGACCAAACTTGTTAACAATTAAAAAACGTTGCAAAATGAAAAAGATATTTATAGCTATAATAGTTGCTGTTTTTGTTGGTTTAAACCTTGGAGTAATTGCAGATCCGCCACCACCACCACCTGATCCAACCATAGCAGGTTCAAACTCTCCTGTCGGAGATAGTAGTGGTGCACCTATAGGCAGTGGCATCACCCTGCTCATAAGTTTAGCCGGGCTTTATGGAGGGAAAAAAGTATATGATGCAAAGCGGGAGTCTAAAAAGGAAGAAAATTGATAATTCTAAGGCGATATCTGCCTTGAAAAATTTCCGGGTTGCCAAATTGTATATCAGGTGATCATATAGCATTATGGTTATACTGGCAATGAATAAAGCCTTCTGCTTGGTTGGAAGGCTGTTGTATTTCCCGAAAGATTAAACGCATAAGTTACCGCTTATCAAAGCGATTTGAAAGCAGATCGAAAAAGTATTAAAATAACAGGGGAAATAGTGATAATTGGCTGTCCCTTTGAAAAAAGAAGAAGGTCGAAAAACAGGACAGTGTATATAATTAGGATCTTCCTGCAGAATCAGTTGAAAATTGCAAAAAAAGGTTGCTAACCTTCATTTATTCCGAAAACTTCTGTTGATCTAACTGAGTATATAAAATCTTCTTATTTAAATAATACTCTTTCACAAGGATTCCCTTGTAGATTCCATGTACCATACTCTTTTTGAGCTGTTTGCGTTTGTGATGAATACTGCGGAAATGAGTGTAAAAATAAATATGTGCCCTCAGTACCGCGTAAAAATCCGCAAAACCACCATCGATCAGAAATTTTAGTGCAGCTAACCCATCAAGCAATAAGCGTAAAGCAAACACGCGAAATACAAGGTGGGAAGGAAGATTTTTGTATAAAAGAGAAATGTTGTTACGGAAATTGAGATAGGTTTTTTGAGATGATTTTTTGGGAAGTGTTCCTCCGCCAACGTGATAAACTACCGAATCGGGGCAATACATTATTTTGTATCCGCCATTTTTAAGCCGCCAGCAAAAATCAATTTCCTCCATATGGGCAAAGAAATCTTCGTCAAATCCGCCAAATTGTTTGTATAAATCAGCCCTTACAAACATGCACGCTCCTGTGGCCCAGAAAATTTCCATTGCATCATCATATTGACCATTATCAGTTTCGATATGATTGAAAATTCGCCCGCGACAAAACGGATAACCATATTCGTCGATAAAACCTCCTGCTGCCCCGGCATATTCGAATTTCTCCCTGTCAGAATACGAACGCAGTTTGGGTTGACAGGCAGCAATAGTCTTATCGCTTTCCAAAAGCTCAATTATAGGCTCAATCCAGTTGGGTGTCACTTCAATATCCGAATTTAACAATACGAAATAATCTGCTTCAACTTCGGCCAGGGCTTCGTTATAACCACGGGCAAACCCGCCATTGGTGCGGTTGGTTATAATGCGTACCTGCGGGAAATTTTGCTGCATGAATTCAATGGAGCTATCGGTCGAAGCATTATCAGCAACAATTACTTCAGCAACATCCTTGCTGTTTGCAATCACCGAGGGGAGAAACTTTCGTAAAAACTCCCTGCCGTTCCAGTTTAATATTACAATTGCTATATGTGCCAAATGAGCTATCTGATTGATTATTAAATTTTGAGAGGATCTTGATTTAGAAAATTAACTCCTGGTAATTATCCGCTAATTTAAAGATAATTTACTATAAAAATAATTGAATACCGGAAATAATATATTTTAAATGTCCTGATATGTTTTTTATTATCACACAACCAGGAATTCAAGGAAGGATTGATGACATTCAACAACAATGTTTTTAAGCGTTAACCTATTAAAACATAATTGGAAGGTGTTAAAAGTGTTGAATATTAAAAATCTCATTTTTATTTGCCTTGTGCCAAAACAACGCCTTTAAAATCTCTGTAAATGCAAAGGAAATTCTTAACTTTATAACCGTCAGCTCAGCCAAACGAATCCTGCCTCGAAAATACTGCAGCGCCGGCTAGCATAATTCCGTCTTCCGAATCCTCAAATCTCTGATTTACTGGTGGTGCAGAAAGGGAAATTGAAATTTGATTTGCTCCTGAATACAATAGTTCGTTAATAATTTCCATCTGCCTCGTTATCAACACGATGAAAAATATTATCTTTGCGTCCTAATGTACTGATTATCTGCATTATAATTCATTGCGTCTTTGCGGTGAAAGAAAAATTACCAGAGTATTGGAATAATAATAGGAGCATCAGGCAAATGATTATTTTTTAGGTTTTATTATGAATAATTCTGTTTCACCTCAGGTTCATCTGAAGGTTTCTATGTAATTTTAGCCTCAAAAATCAGGTTTTATATTACCCCTTGAAATAGTTTCTGAGTTATGAAAAAACTAAATGACACAAAATGTGAAATCTGTGGAAAAACATTCCCTGAAGGCCAGTTAATAACCGGTCACGGAATACACCACGAGATTGAACGCCTTATTGTTAATGATCATCCAACATGGAATGATAAAAACCTGATTTGCAGAGATGATTTTAATCTTTACCGGTTAAAGTATATTTCCGGCATAATCGAAGATGAAGCAGGGAATGTTGAAACGCTTAAAGACGAAGTTATTAAAAGTATTCTGAAGAATGAACTTATTACGATTGATACAAATATTGCGGATGCTCCTGTTAAGTTTGGCGAACGGATTTCCGACAAAGTAGCTTCATTTGGAGGCAGCTGGAGGTTTATTATTATATTTTCAATCATTCTTATTGTTTGGATAATTATAAATAGCCTTGTCATCCTTTTTGCAAAACCATTTGATCCCTATCCGTATATATTGTTGAACCTGATCCTTTCATGCGTTGCTGCTATGCAGGCCCCGATAATAATGATGAGTCAGAACCGCCAGGAAAAGAAGGATCGGATGCGGTCGGAGAACGATTATAAGATCAACCTGAAATCAGAAATAGAAATACGCACTTTGCATGAAAAAGTGGATCATTTATTGCTCGATCAATGGTCGAAAATGATGCAGATACAAGAAATGCAAATTGAGATTCTGGAAGAAATCCGTAATAAAATGGATAAATAACAAAAAAACAAAACTTAATTAAATTAATAGTTTATGGCAAACTTCACTTCACAGCATATCCTGAACACTTCGGCTAATCTCCTGGGGTTTTGCTTATTTGTAATCACATCCCTGCATATTGCCAACATGACTCAAACTCACGATATTGATGAGGTGACATCATTAGTTGCGATAATACTCACTTTTTCCTGTTTGTTTTCGTTTATATCCATCAGGACCTCAATCCCAAAAAAAGAAAAGCGGTTTGAGACAATTGCTGACTTCTTTTTTATTACAGCCTTGCTTGGAATTTTGGTAATCATCTTATTTATTACACTCAACATAATAAATTAAAAAGCCATTGTTAATTTCTGAAGCGAAAGAAAATCTGAGTTTAATACATTCAAATCCCAATATTCACAAACTAGTATCAATACATTTTGGTAGTTCTTTGTTATATTCCGGTTCTTAGGACAGAAAAGCAAACTCATGGAAATAAGAATAAATTTAACGGGCTCTTCAGTTTCTCAAAAAGTTTTGCTTATTGGTTCACCAGGCATGATTTTAAACACTAAATCAGATTCCGTGTTTAAAGAAATCCTATTTTTGATAATAGAACACTTACCCGATTTAATGAACGAAAATTCTGATGGATTCTACTACTAAACCTGTTTTTTATTCACCCGGTTCTTCCCGTTGGAATCGGTTTTTATGGATTATCAAAATAGTTATAGTATTGCTATTATTTGGGATGGTATCCATTTTGATCTCGCTTTTCCATAAGCAAGCCTTCAAACTCCCTTCTTTACGCGAGCACCTGGCGCTCTCGCAGGATGATGTAGCTAAAATTCCTGCCGCAGATATTAAAGCTAAAGAGACTGCCCATTTTTTAAAACTGGCGCAAATAGCCCGAACTCATGAAGGACATGATTTTTATAAAAAGGACAAAATAATTCCCGGCGATGTCAGGAAATACGAACCTGTAAGGGCTGGTTTTTATGTAAACTGGGATATTCAGTCTAAATTTTCATTGAAACAGAATGCGTCAAAGCTGAATATGATTTTACCTGAATGGCTTTTTGTTCAGGATACATCCGATGTGGTTTCCACGGATATTGATTTATCGGCGCTCGAAATTATGCAACGTAACCACCTGGCAGTGGTTCCCATGGTTTCCAACTACTTTAACAAAAAATTTAATGGCGCTAATGTGCACCGCATCATTACATCGCCGGCCCGGCGCATCAAATTTATCAATAGCTTGATAGCAGTCCTCAAACAATACCATTTCAACGGAGTAAATATTGACTTCGAAGATCTGAATGAAGAGAAAACAGATGAATACATTATTGCCTTCCAAAAAGAACTTTACCAGGCACTTCATGCAGGAGGCTTCCTTGTTACCCAGGATATTGCTCCTTTTAACGAAGATTATAATCTAGCTGAACTGGCAAAGTATAACGATTTCCTGTTCCTGATGGGTTACGACCAAAATAATTCCACCACTGAGCCGGGACCTATCGCAGCGCAATATTGGATCGAATCTGCATTGGATGAACTTTGCAGGAAAGTACCTTCCGATAAAGTAGTCCTTTGTATTCCTGCGTTCGGGTACGACTGGCAATCAGGTCACGATGGCGCAGATGTAACCTACCAGGAAGCGCTTACTACTGCGCTGGAAAGCGAAGGCAAAGTGAAATTCGACAACCATACCTATAACCTGAGTTATAATTACTACGATGATAATGATAAACTCCACAATGTATATTTTACGGATGCAGCAACGGCATTCAACGACATGCGAACAGCTGCCGATTTTGAAACCTCCGGAGTGGCCATCTGGTATTTAGGCTCTGAAGATCGCAGGTTATGGCAATTCTACAATCATGATCTTTCTGAGAAAACCTTTTCCGACAGCACTTTTACGACAAACATCCTGTCCAATGCACTCTCTTCGGATAATGTGGATTATAATGGAGCCGGGGAAGTTCTTAACATCATCACCGAGCCAGAACCAGGCAAGATTGAAGTCCAGGTGAATCAAAAAGACAAGCTGATCGCTGAAGAAGACTATGTAAGGCTTCCTTCGGGCTATGTGATAGATAAAACAGGCGAATCACCTAAAAAAATTGTTTTAACTTTTGATGATGGCCCTGATGAACGATATACACCTCATATCCTCGATATTCTGAACAAGTACAAGGTACCTGCAGTTTTCTTTGTAACAGGTATTAATGCCGAACATAACCTGCCCCTGGTTCAACGGATTTACAGGGAAGGGCATGAAATAGGGAATCACACTTTTTTACACCCCAACCTTGAAATTGTGTCCGATGACCGGTTAAAACTTGAACTACGTTCGACAGGATATATTATTGAAAGTATTACCGGGCATGCAACCATGCTTTTCAGGCCACCCTATAATACGGATGCTGAACCCACTAACCCGGTGCAACTCAGGCCTATTTATACAGCAAAGGATGAAGGTTACCTTACCATAGGATCATCCATTGATCCCCAGGATTGGCAGGAAGGCGTATCGCCTGATACTGTTGTGGCCAGGGCCATTAATCAGCAGGGATTGGGAAATATTATCCTGATGCACGATGCTGGTGGAAACCGCGATGCTACGCTTATCGCCTTGCCACGTATCATCGAATATTACAAAGCACACGGCTACCAGTTTATAAGCCTTGCAGCCCTTATGAATAAAAAACGCGATGACCTTATGCCTGTTGCAACCGGTACATTTAGCCAATACCTCCAATCAGCCGATGCAACTGTATTTACTGCAGGCTATTATTTCAGCAGGATTATTTCTGTTATTTTCTTTCTTGCTATGTTGCTAGCGATAATAAAAATTATAAGCCTGGCGATATTAGCGATACGACAAAAAAGAATTTCAAAAAATCAAGTACCTGTTGAAATCCCCATTGCCAGTTTTAAGGTCAGCATCATTGTGCCAGGGTATAACGAAGAAGTTACAGCTCCCAAAACGGTTGAAAACCTGCTGCGTATTGAATATCCTGATTTTGAAATAGTCTTTGTTGACGATGGCTCCAGGGATAACACCTTTAAAAATATTAAAGAACTGTATGGAAATCATCCGAAAGTGAAGGTTTTTACAAAACCCAACGGCGGCAAAGCATCCGCTTTAAATTACGGAATTGGATATTCTACAGGCGATATCCTGGTTTGCATTGATGCCGATACTGTTCTTAAAACGGATGCCGTTTCGTTGATGGTGAATTATTTTTCTGATCCAATGGTGGCGGCAGTTGCCGGCAATGTAAAAGTGGGAAACCGGAATAACCTGCTAACACGCTGGCAATCCATCGAATATATCACCAGCCAGAATTTCGACCGCAGGGCCTTCGACACACTCAATGCTATTATGGTTGTGCCGGGAGCCATCGGAGCTTTCAGGCGCGATGCCGTTCAAAAAGTGGGCATGTTTACTACCGATACTCTGGCCGAAGATTGCGATTTAACTTTGCGATTGCTGCGGGCTGGTTACAAAATAAGAACCAGTAACGAAGCATACGCGTACACCGAAGCGCCTGAAACATTGGAGATGTTAGTAAAACAACGCTTCCGCTGGACCTTTGGGATTATGCAAACATTCTGGAAACACCACGACAGGATGTTCGTGCGCAAGACCCCGAATTTAGGCTGGGTTGTTTTGCCCAATATGCTTATCTTCCAGCTTGTTTTACCTGTTTTATCACCCTTGGTTGACCTTACCTTGCTGGTATCACTCTTTATGCCAAAAGGCGAAATATTGGTTGCGCTGTACTTCGGATATTACTTGCTCGACCTGGTGATCTCTATACTGGCCTTCAGGTTTGATGGCGAAAAACTAACTTTTCGCGTTGCAGGCAACCTGTTTTTGCAGCGTATTTTTTACAGGCAGGTATTATGGTATGTTCTGGTGAAAGGTTACCTGCGTGCCATAAAAGGAGAACTGGCTTTATGGGGTATCTTAAAACGGACCGGAAATGTAGAAACGATTTAGCATCATTAAATGCTGAGTTCACTTTGGGAAACAATTCTTTTGCGAATAAGCTTTAGCTTTGCGTTTATTTGCAATCCTGATACCTTTTGTTTCTCAGCGGTTCTCCTCAGCCACACTATTTTTTAAAACTGAATTTCGCAACGAAAACAAAAAGAATTACAGAATAATTTACATTTTAATGTATAAAGGCAGACGATTTTTAAATTCAAAAGTTATTTAACTGACAGAAAAACAAATTTAATAATCATGCACAACGTCTCGTTGAAATTAAAGACAATTCTGTCAGCAATTGCCGAACAACGGAAATTGATATTGCAATTCGCGCTTACTGCCGTGTTTATAGCCCTTGGCATATGGTTTTTTCATCATGAAAAAGCTGAAATAGTAAAAGTAAGGGATGAACTTGCCAATGCTTCCGGTATGCTGGTTCTGGCAGGCGTATTAATAACGGCTTTATACATAATCACTCATAGCTTTATGTACAAAGCTGCATTTGCTTCGCTTGATGAAAAAATCACTATTAAGGCAGGGGTTGTTTTATTTCTCAAAAGGAACTTTGTTTCCGTTTTTTTACCTGCCGGAGGAGTTTCATCTTTAGTTTTCTTCACCGACGAAATTGAAAAGACCGGTATCTCAAAAACGAAAATTCATTTCGCCAGCACCCTTTATGGTTTCATAGGAATTGTTTCTGCTGTATTTATTGCGGTACCTGTTTTTGTGTTTGGACTTACTTCAAGTAATGTAACCGGCGACGAGTGGATTGCATTGGTTACTGTTCTCTTTTTAGTGGCTTCCTTGTATTTCCTTTTCAGGAATATTACCGGCAAAGGCAGTATTTACAAACTTATCAAGAGATATTATCCTTCGATAGAGGTATATATCAATGACATTGACAGCGGGGCAATTAAACGCAAACGGTTAATTGAATCATTATGTTACTCGCTACTTATTGAAGTTTGGGGAATACTGCACTTGTTTGTTGCCGCCCGTGCTCTTGGAATAAATATCAATCTGATAACCGCGGCAACAGGATACATCATTGCCGTGGTATTCATGATCATATCCCCTTTCATGCGTGGGTTAGGGGCGGTTGAGTTTACGCTGGGCTTTACTTTGACCCGTTTTGGACTCACCATGGTCGAAGCTATCGCAGTCACCGCATTGTACCGGTTTTTCGAATTCTGGTTGCCCCTGGTGGCAGGTATTCTGGCGTTTATCGCAAAAGCCAATAAATTGCTGATGAGGATAATGCCGGCAACTTTGCTTTTTTTATTGGGCGTAGTAAATATCATTTCGGTTTTAACACCTGCCATTTCTGAACGATTACATTTGCTCCGCGATTATATTCCCAGGGAAGCTATCCACGCTTCCAACTATTTTATACTCGTCAGTGGCTTGTTATTATTAGTAACTGCGGCATTTATGCTCAAAGGGCTTCGTAATGCATGGTGGTTCGCGATGCTACTCAGTCTGGTATCACTCATTGGTAATTTAACCAAAGCCATTGATTATGAAGAAGCTACTGTTGCATTTATAGTCATACTATCATTGTATTCCACCAGAAAGGAATATGTTGTAAAAAGTAACCCTAAGCTGAGTTTGGCAGGAATTCAAACAGCCCTGATCAGCGTGGCGGCCATAATGGTTTATGGCGTTATCGGATTTTACTTTCTGGATGTCAAACATTTTAGTATTGATTTTAGCCTGCTTCAATCCATCGAATATACTCTGGCCAACTTCTTTCTCATCGGGAGCCCTGATCTGATTCCATACACTCATTTTTCAAGGTACTTCATCAGTTCAATTCAAATGAGTGGTTTTCTTTCGATGGGTTATCTGGTTTATACCCTTATTGCCCCTCATATACGGCATAGTAATACGGATAAGGCTGATTTTGAAGAAGCCCTGGCACTAACCAGGTTATATGGAAATTCTGCCCTGGATTACTTTAAAACCTATTCTGACAAACTCCTGTTTTTTAATGAACAGAGGAATTGCTTTATCAGTTACAGAGTATCGGGTAAATTTGCCGTAATTCTTGAAAATCCGGTTGCTCAGAGCCAGGAAATTATGGCACAAAGCCTGCTGGCATTCGACAAATTTTGTTCCGATAACGGGCTTAAAGTTATTTCATACCGTATTCCTGCCGAAAGCCTTGCAATGTATAAGAGCTTGCGCAAGAAAAGCCTGTTCCTTGGCCAGGAAGCGGTAGTTGATTTGAATACATTTTCGTTGCAGGGTAACAACAAAAAGAGAATCCGTAACGCAATGAATAAAGTTGCGGAAACCGGGATTAAATTAAAGGTTTATGATCCACCTTTAAAGGATGGACTTCTTCAAAAGCTCCAGGCCGTAAGCGACAATTGGCTGCTGGATATGGAAAGAGAAGAACTTGTTTTCTCGCAGGGCATGTTCATCTGGGATGAAATAAAAAACCAGACTGTGCTGGTTGCCGAAAATGAAGAGGAAAAAATCGTTGGTTTCCTGAACATCATTCCTGATTATGCCAGGGACGAAGGGACCTTTGACCTGATCCGTAAAACAAGCGATGCCCCGAATGGAGTGATAGACTTTCTGCATATTGAATTGTTCAATTATCTCAAACAGAAAAATATCCGGTACCTGAACCTTGGATTTGCACCCCTGAGTGGTATCGAAATACCCGATGACATAACTGAACGCTCTATGAAATTTGCGTATGAAAAGATAAAATCCTTTTCGCATTATAAGGGATTGCGCGAATTCAAGGATAAGTTTGATCCTGTATGGTATGATAAATACCTGATTTATGAGCACGACTTCGATCTTCTCCAGGTACCAGCTCTCTTGTCAAAAGTAATTAAACCTTAGGCTGATGAATCATTCTTCTTATAAAAAATCCGTTTCATATGCATCGGCAATACTTTGCATAGCCGCATGTTTCACCGATCTGGTGCTGATTTATATATTCGGGAATCAGATACCTGGCTTCAACCATTTAACCAGTACTTTAAGTTCATTGGGAATATCAACAAGTCCTGTAGCAAATGAAGTAACTTTATGGTCAGTCATATTGGGAATCATTTTTATATTCTTCGCTTTTGAGTTCAGGGTTGCTTTTCAAAAGCTTGGCAAAGAAACGGTAGTTGCTTCCTGGCTGATCATATTTTATGCTCTTGGAGAGGATATAGCCTCAGGAGTTTTCAGAGCCGACAGCATCAATGGCAAACTCACAACCCTGGCGTATTTACACGATGTGCTAGGTGGTATTGGAGTTGCATCTTTATTGATATTACCCATTTTTATGCAGAAGATCTTTACAAAGTTCTCCTACCCCTTATTTAATCGCTTTTCGCGAATAGCCTGGCTCATAGGAATTATTTCAATAATTCTATTTTCCTTCAGATTGGAATATTTTTCAGGAACTTTTCTATACACCTACAGCGGTTTATGGCAACGCATATTCCTTGTCGATTATTATATTTACTTCGTTGTAATCGCTTTCATGATAATGAAGGAAGCTGATCCCATACGCCCAAAAATCCGTTAAACAGTTATGAGGAATTTATTAATGTTCATTGTGTTGTTCATCTGTACCTCTGAGCTGATCGAAGCGGCTAAAGTCGATTCGGTTAAGTTCGGTAATTTCGGTAAAGTTTATCTTTATCATCCCAAAACCATGCCCGAAGCCATTGTATTGTTTGTTTCCGGCAATGGCGGTTGGGAATCGGGGACTATTGACATGGCATCGCAATTAGCAGCACAGGGAGCATTAGTGGTGGGAATTGATATCAGGCACTATATGGGCGCCTTGAAAAAACAAAAGAATGCCTGTTATTATCCTGCCGGCGATTTTGAATCCTTGAGTTTGTATCTTCAGAAAAAATTCAGATTTCCAAATTACCTGAAACCCATACTCGTGGGTTATTCTTCTGGTGCTACGCTGGTTTACGGAATTCTGGCACAGGCTCCGGCCAATACCTTCAAAGGCGCAATTTCTTTGGAATTTTGTTGTGATTTCAAATCTGACAAGCCTCTTTGCTCGGGCAAAGGACTTAAAATGCATGTAGTAAAAGCAGGAAAGATATGGGATTTTGATCCCTGCGACAATCTTACTGCCCCTTTTATAGTTATTAAGGGTAGTGATGATAAAGTGTGTTCATATGATGATATCAAATCATTTTTACAACAGGTAAATAATAGTGAATTAATATCTTTACCAAAAGTTGGCCATGATTTTGAAGTTCAAAAAACCTGGTTGCCACAACTATTGCTAGCTTACAACAAGGTGAAAAAATCAGTTTCATATACCGAAACAGTTTCTGCAAAAAACCAATTGCCCTTACTGCAAAAGCCCGAAAAACTATCCACCAATCTGCCTTTGATCGTATTACCTGCATTGAAGAATGAAACTATGCCATTACTCGTCTTGCTCAGTGGTGATGGCGGCTGGACCAGCTTCGATGAAGGAGTATCTGAAAGTCTGGTTAAAAAAGGCATTCCTGTTATAGGTATAGATTCGCAGAAATACTTCTGGCAGGCACGTACACCAGATGAAACAGTGGCAGAACTTATAAAAGTCCTTCATCATTACCTGGCTGCATGGAATAAAAAATCATTTGTACTTTGCGGATATTCATTCGGGGCTGACGTAATTCCGTTTATGGTTACCCGCTTACCTGGCGACCTAAAAAACATAATGAAGAGTGCTGTGATGATGAGCCCGGACCCAAAGGCTGATTTCGAGATCCACGTTGCTGATATGCTTAGCTTTGGAAGCAGTAGCGATAAGTATAATGTTTTGGCCGAACTCAATAAATCATCCGGGACTCACGTCATGTGTATCTTTGGTGAAAATGAAGATAGTGAAACCCCAGCATTGTTCAGAAAGTCAGGAGCAAGCATCAGGTTACTTCCGGGAAGCCATCATTACAATAACGATCTGGATGCTGTTGCGAACAAAATTGTTAATTCTCTTCAAACAAAGTAGTCGGATAACACCCGCATGGAAGAAATAAGTTTATGAATGATTTATCTAACGTTAACATTTTCCGAAATATACTTGTCAAGAAGTATAGGTTGATGGGTTAAAGCCCATGCCGAGCTGACTTTGTACTGCATCTTAAAATTATTAAAATCGAGCATCGGAAAATCCTGGACAAAATCAGGCACATACACATAAGTTCTGGCAGCCAATTCCGGATCAGTTTCTTTCAGAAGAATCAGTTTTTTTATAAACCCTTCTTTCGACAAATGAGCTATAGAAGCACCCAACATTTCACGTAATTTTGTATCTTTAATTCCCAGGTAGTTGAATTCGGGTGAGATATCAGTTTCGGGAATATTTTTCCTGCTGACAATGATCATTTTTTTAAATTTTATACCGGTAAGCTGCTCATATTGTCGTGCGGCCTCAAATGGAATATGGTCTTCTGCCACACCACCATCAATAAATTTCATCTGATGGCTGGAATCAGGTACATTTATTTTAACTGGTGGAAATATATGTGGAATGGCGGCTGATGCCATCAGTATATCTATCAGGTCAAAATCCGGATTACTTTCAGCATTAATTTTACAATTACTGAAGCGGTATGTTCTTCCATCTAACGGTCTTATTCCGGCATTTGTAGCTGAAATCGAACTAGCGAATGGCAAATCACTGACTTTATAAAATCCCAGACTATCATTTACTATTCTTCTCAATAATTCACGTAAAGGGCTGGTGTCGAAAGGCAATGTATTTCCATTCCCGGTATAAACCTGGTTATTCGTGATAGAGAAAAGAATATTTTTATATTGATTCCAACTTATTCTTTTACTCAAAATAGCATTCAAAACTGTTGTATTTAATGCTCCGGAACTTGCTCCGGAAATAAACGATACGTCTTTTAAACTGCCAGAATTATATAATTGTTCCAGAAGCGCTGCTTCCTGCGGTATCCTGGCGGCGGCGCCTGTAATAATTATTGCTATGCCTTTTCTTAGGCTATCATTTTGAACTTTAGCATTTTGTGCGGTTGCTTCAAACCTGAACAAAGAAAATGCATTTAAAAACAGGCTAAGAAAAGTTATTGATACAAATAGTTTAGAGTTTTTCATTACAATAAAAATTGACGGAGATTTATCTGCTTTTTTATAAACAAAATATAGTACGACATGGCATTCTGAAGCATCCGCTAAAAATGCATTTCGAACCGGAATTCAGACTTTTTTGCCGTACTGCCTGCAATTTACCAGCCAGGCTAAAGACTAATTATTCCTTGAAAACGTAAGAATAACCTGAAAAGTACTACTTTGTTTTAATACTTATTTCTTCCTCCATTTCTCCTGGCGAATCCATCTATTCTCTGCTAGTTTGAATCCCTGAACTTACTTCGGGAATTATACCCATTTTGCTGTAAATCGGGTGAACTATTTTCTTTAGTTCCGGCAATTTTCGTGCAAATGCAATAGCACCAAGTACACACGATATTCCTCCTATTATCAGTGTATTAGGTGCGCCAATTATACTTGCCAACGAACCAGCTAACAAGCTGCCAAAAGGAGCCGTGCCCATTAAAGCCATCGTATAAAAACTCATTACCCTTCCGCGTTTATCATCATCAACTATGGTTTGCAGAATGGTATTGCTGGAAGTCATCTGCATGATCATGCCCAGGCCGGTCACCAGCAACAGCACTAATGAAAGAATGAAATACTGTGACAAGGCAAACGAGATGAGCCCCAGGCCAAACAATGCTGAAAAGAGAGGGATAAAATTTCCCAATCCCAGTACACTTTTCCTTGACGCCATATATATAGCACCTGCAAAGGCTCCAATACCTGAAGCCCCCATCAGAAAACCATACGTATGGGGTCCTCCATGAAGTACGCTCTTGGCAAAATAGGGCATCAATACAGTATATGGCATCCCCATTAAACTTACCAATGCAAGCAGAAGTATGATAGATCTGATTGGGGCAAATCCAAAAGTATATTTGAATCCTTCTCTGAATTCATGCATTACCAGAGTGCTTCTTTTATCCGCTTTTTTGTACGGAATTTTCATCATCAGCAGGAAGACAATTACGAAAATATAACTCAATCCATTTACCAGGAAACATACACCTTCTCCGGCAAATGAAATTAATACACCCGCTAAAGCCGGGCCAAATAACCTGGCACCATTAACCATGGATGAGTTTAATGCAATGGCATTCCCAAGATCCTCTTTTTTTTCGATCAAATCCACCACAAATGATTGCCTTGTAGGTGTATCAAAAGCATTAATCAGGCCAAGTAAAACACCCAGAACTATTAGGTGCCATATTTCGAGGGTTTTGTTGAAATAGAGTATTGCCAGCAAAAAAGCCTGTAACATAGCCAGTATTTGAGTGATAAGTAAAATGTAATACCGGTTCCACCGATCTACCAGGACACCGGCAAATGGTGCCACCAAAAAATTAGGTATCTGGCCGGCAAAACTAACGAGGCCCAGCAAAAACAAAGAACCAGTTAAATTGTAAACCAGCCAGGGTGTTGCAATGCGCTGCATCCAGGTTCCGATAAGTGAAATGCTTTGACCGCTAAAAAAGAGGCGGTAATTCCGGTATTTCAGGGAGCGGTAGATGTTTTTTAACCCTTGAGTCTCCATAGCAGCAATTTGTGTGGATGCTTTCTCTATTTCAATTTTTCAATAAATTTTTTCAAAATAAATTCTCACAATTAGAGTATAAAGTTCAACGCATTTCTTTTGACTCCTGTTTCACTTTGCCTTGAGCGGAAATTGATTCAGCCTTGCGAATTTATATTAATGCTCTCTATCAAGAGACAATTATAAAATTAAAAACGGAGAGTATCAAGTGGCAATCGATTGTTGAAGTTTGCAGGGTTATTGAAAAAGATCAGTGTGCTGAGAATTTCCAAACTGTTGTTGAATGGTATTCCTCACCAGGCCTTAATATAACATCCGGAAATTCAGGCTGATTCATAGAATCAGGGTAATGCTGTGTTTCGAGGCAGAAAGCGGTATGGTTTTCATATACTTTGTCGAA
Source organism: Lentimicrobiaceae bacterium (assembly GCA_041660125.1). Taxonomy (GTDB): domain Bacteria; phylum Bacteroidota; class Bacteroidia; order Bacteroidales; family UBA4417; genus UBA4417. Next base: position 184,567 of record JBAZWY010000002.1, on the reverse strand, counting down.
TTTCCCTTTGACTTTTCCATCGAACCAATTCGAAGTATATAATTGAACGCCAGGTTCGGTAGTAAACAATTCCAACATCCTGCCAGATTGCGGGTCATAGGCCCGTGCTGCTAAAGCAAGATTTCCAGACTGATTTCGTAATACAAAGTTATTGTCATATCCTTTATAAAGCTGGTTGATTCGTGCACCAATTTCCTGAGGCTCTCTAAAATCGAAGGGGGTTCCGGCAACGGGTGACAACTCTCCCGTGGGAATGCTGTTGCTATCAGTAAGAGTGTAGCTATCAGCGCAAATCATCAGTTGGGTTGTATAAATAGTGCCTGAACCTTCTCCACCCAGGTTAAAATAGGCATGGTTGGTCAGGTTTACAGGTGTTGCCTGATCGGTGATGGCACTAAAATCAATTTTTATTTCATTCTTAGTATTCAGCGAATACGTAGCTTTGACCCGCAGGTTTCCGGGAAATCCTTCTTCTCCATCCACACTCAGGTAGTGAAGTTCGATACCGGCTTCATTTTTATTTTTAAAGATATTTGCTTCCCATAATTTATGCTGAAACCCGTTAAATCCACCGTGCAGCTGATATCCATCCCGGTTGGCTGAAACTTTATATTCTATGCCATCAATACTGAATGTTGCTCCACCTATGCGGTTGCATACTCGACCGACAATACAATTAAAATAATGCGGATTCTCTAGCCATTCTTGCCAGGTGGGTAAACCAGGCACAACATCTGCCAGTTTGCCGTTTTTGTCTGGGACCATTAGTGATATGATTGTTCCGCCATAATTGGAGATTTGCATTGTTACACCATTCACATTTTCGAGGGTAAACAAAAATGCTTCTCTTGTATCGGGTAGGAAACCGAAATGTTCTTTACTTATTTTCATTGAGGAAGGAATATCTGTTTGAGTGCAATTGGTTTGTTGGAAGTAATTGATATTTTTTCAAAACGTGTTTAGCTTTTTTCGTTAAGCAAATATATTAAATGTGAAAGATTCCCTGAAATAAAAAAACGCTACCAGGATCGTACCTGGCAGCGTTTTTATAAAAGAGTAAAACTTCTTATTAACCCTGAAGTTTAAAGTAAATAGGCATGTTGAAAAGAACACGGACTTGTTTGCCGTTTTGTTTACCGGGATGCCATTTAGGCATCATTTTAACAACGCGTAATGCTTCTTCATCACAGCCGCCACCAATACCGCGGAGAATCTTCACATCAGTTACATTTCCTTTTGAATCAACAACGAAAGAAACATAAACAGTACCTTGTATGCCATTTTCCGTAGCTTGCTGAGGATAAACGATATTATCGGCAAGAAATTTATTGCGTTCAGCTTCACCACCAGGGTATGAAGGCATTTCTTCAACTATAGTGAAGATTTCCTTTTTTTCTTCAGGAACTTCAATTACTTCCACTTTAGCTTCAACCGGTGCTTCTTCAGTTACTGATACGGCTTCATTAGTCGTATTTTTACTCAGATCATCCTGGTTAAAGATGTCTGCATCCTCAACTACTTCTTCAGTTGTAACCACAGGAGCAACAAATTTAACTTTTTGCTCAAGTTCTGCTGGAGGAGGTGGTGGAGGGGGAGGAGGGGGAGGAGCGTCTTCTTTGGGCTTAGCCATATCGATAAATTCAGCACTGGCTGCCTTCTCAATATAACCAGCTCTTTTCTGCGCATAATAACTTGATACCAGAGGATAAGCTAAACCTGCAAGCAAAATTATAACTGCAAGCATTAGACCCCTGGTCATATTCTTATTATACAATTTACGCAAAATGTACGCTCCGTAAGTTTTATTCCTTCGCTCAAAGACGATTTCGTCCATTGGAGCGACATAAACTTTTTGCTTTGTCATTTTTGTGTCTTACTTTAATTGTGAACAACAACTTACGTTAACAACTGTTGAATTATTTTTTGGCAGGAGCTGCCGATACAGCTGTGCCAGCAATCATCTGCAGTTCAATTGGTGCAATATCAACAACAGCGTAACTGGCAATGTTGGTGATGGCCATTTCATCAATAATGTCAACCAGGTTTTTGTATTTTGCCTTCTCATCTGCTTTTATCAGGATGATAGGGGCATTTTTATCAGATTTCTTTAACTCTTTTATTTTTCGGGTTAATGTTGAATCTGCCATTACTTCATCCCCTCTGATTACTTTGTCCCTTAGTTCCCTAACGGCTTTAAAAACCGTTAAATTACGCTTTAACAACATTTTACGTATTCCATCTTTGCTGTAATTTGTTAAAACTAACTGGGGGAGTGGTAATTTGGGATCTGCAACTCCAAAGTAATAGTAAATTTTATCATTGCCTGAAATAAGGATATTGATGGTCCTGTTTGCTTGAACGAGAGGCCTATCTTTCTGCTGAGTACTGTCATCCTTTTCAGGCATGGTAATTTCCATGGCTTTAGGCTTGCTGAACGCTGTGGTAAGCATAAAAAAGGTGATCAGCAAACACATCAGGTCAACCATGGGGGTCATATCGATGTGCGTCGAAAACTTTTTAGCCTTCTTTTTGCCGCCTTTTTGTTTGCCTTCCCCTTGGATTATTTCAGCCATAATATGATTTTTTTAATTATTAACATTTTAATTATTTTTAGTCCAATTTGGCTTCGTCCTTCGTGAGGTTAGTCGTAAGGTTAAACTTATTAACCTTATTATCCTGAAGAATATCCATTACGTGTTTAACAGTTTTGAAATCAGCTTCCGCATCCCCTTTTATGGCTACTTCGGCATTGGGACTTTGCACACGTATTAAACGAATCCACATATTTAACTGGTTGTCTGTGGAATCCATTGGTATACCAGTCTGAAATTTCTCCCGGTCTTTTGAATCCGGGGTATCTAACCAGGCTTTAATTTTATCAGCCGGCATTCCAAAGGAGGCACCGGTTGTAAAAAATTTTATTTCCTTATCAGAAAATTTCAGGTTATACTGTTCTGCAAATTTTTTCAAAACTTCTTTTCTTACCAGAACGGATGTATCTGAACCATTGTCGAAATTCAGGTACACTTTGTCATCCTTACCAACAAGAATAGTAATGACATTTTTATCAGGATTTACCTTTTCACTTATGGAACTGGGCGTATCGATTATAGTTGCTTCCTGTGGGCGAAAAGATGTTGTTAACATGAAGAATGTAAGCAAAAGGGCAAATAAATCCACCATAGGCGTCATGTCTATGTGTGGAGTTCTTACCGGTGGTTTAATTTTTGGCATGGTTTCTTGTTTTGTAATGTAAAAACCGGGCGCAAAGCGCCATGATGCAATTGATATTAAGAGCCAACCTTACTTTGTTTGCGATGCAAATGTTTGTGTAAGACTGAATCCTGCTTCGTCAATTTTGTAAGTCATGCTATCAATTTTCGTTGAGAAATAGTTGTAGAAAATGATAGCGAGTGTTGAACCTGTGATACCGAAAGCAGTGTTGATAAGGGCTTCCGAAATACCAGTTGCAAGAGCAAGAGCATCAGGTGAACCAGCTTGTGCCAAAGCAGCAAACGCACGGATCATACCCAATACAGTACCAATAAGACCGATAAGTACTGAAATGGAAGCAATGGTGGATAAAATGACCAGGTTACGCGACAACATAGGAAGTTCCAGAGCAGTAGCTTCTTCGAATTCTTTCTGTAACGAAACAAGTTTCTGATCCTTGTCAAGTCTGGTGTCGGCCTGCAGTTCTTTGTACTTAATCAAACCAGCTTTCATGACGTTACCAATTGATCCTTTTTGTTTGTCGCAAGCAACGATTGCCTGATCGATCTGGTTTTTGTCCAGTAAAATCTGAAGGTTTTTAACGAAAACGTTAGCTGCACCAGTACCACTGGCTTTACGGAGTGTTAATGCTCTTTCGATAGTAAAGGTTAGTAGGACAATAATTAATGTAATCAGAAGTGGAACAATGTATCCTCCTTTATAAACCATTGCCAGGTAGTTACCTGGAATCGGATGTCCGGCTGGATTTCCACCTTCAAAATTTACAGGGTTTCCTAATACATAGAAGTAAATCAGGAATGCGATTGCCAGCGCAATAAGAATTGCTCCAGCTGCGAAAGCTGAACGAAGTGTTTCTTTCAACGATTGACCGTTTTTGCTCATTGTGATAAGTTTTAAGATTAGTGAATTGTATTATTTGTTTTTGTTGATTTCAGAAAAATACTACGCAAAGATAACAGATTTTAGCGTTTAAAAGCTATTTTTGAAAAATGTTGATACACTTTTTGTAAAAAAATACATCTATGTAATATTATGATTAATCACTAAGATGTATTTAGTTTAAAATCAGCTAAATATGCTATTGCGGTTTTAAATTTGCAGACTTGAATTCGGGGCAGCGGGGTTTAAGATCCTTTAATGCACTTTTGGCATTTTCACTGGTTGGATCGATAGCAACTATTTTATCCCAATATACAAGTGACTCACAGTAATTCTTGTTAACCAGGTAGTAGTAACCCAGGTAATTGTATGCTTCGAGGATGTCTTTTGAATATTTTACTGAGTCTGCACTGGCTTTCTCAATTACTATTTCGTAGAAGGGCTTGGCAAGACCTTCTTTAGTATCGGGGTCTAGGTTGGAATAGACCCTAGCCCGGAAAAGGAAAGCCGGTTCAAAGTCAGCACTCAGCCGGTTAACCTTGGCAAAAGCGGAATCTGCTTCGGTCCAGTTTTTAGCATCGAAATAAGCCCTGCCCATTCTATAATAATCATTTACATTACCTTTTGAATGTAGTATTTTCATTTTATAGGTATTACCGGCATCTTCATATTTCTTTGATTTGAGATATAAAGAGGCTATTTCGTTCAATAGTTCAACATTGGCAGTATCGAGGTCAAAAGCCTGGTTCAGTTTCATTATACCAAGAGAATCTTGCCCTTCTTTAACCAAAATCCTACCATAGTACAAGTAATCCTGCGCCGTAATCTTTTCCTCTGGAGCATTTGTTATAAATTTCCCAATATAATACTTGGCAAGCGGATATTGTTTCACTTCGTAATAGGAGTATGCCAGCGCACGGTTCAGGTCGTTGAATGATGCTGAGTCCTTAGCCATAATTTGATGGATTTGAGCAATGGCACCTTTGTAGTCTTCAGTTTGAATCAGCATATTGGCATACCGGCGTTGCGCTGCAATATTGCTACTGCTCAGATCTAGGTATTTCTTGAAGTTTGCTTTTGATTCTTCCTGTTTGTCCATCTTTGCATAAAGGAATCCCATTTCAAGGTAAGCAGGTGCAAATGAAGGGTCGAGATCAATAGCCTCCTGGTAATAGTTTAAGGCATCCTGATAGCTTCTTATACGGGTATAAAGTTGTCCTAATCTTACGCGTGCTCTTTTCGACTGTGGTGCAAAATCCTGTGACCTTTTGTAATTTTCGGCAGCGCGGCTTCCATTATTAAGAGTATAAAACCAATAGTCGCCACGAACAAGGTATAGTTCAGGGTTTTTATAATCAAGAGCTTCAGCCCTTCTCAACAAACTAAAAACGAGGCTGCTATCTTTACTTCCTACCTGCACATAGGCATCGGCAATTTGAACGAGTAGTGTTGCTTGTTCTGGTTTTGAAAGAGCAGATTTTTTCCTTTTTGCAGGAAGGAACGACTCAGCCTTTGCAAAATTCTCATCTGCGATAGCTTTATCATTCTGTATCAGAGCTACTTTTCCAAGTCCGACATAGTTCAGCGGTTCATTAGGATTTGCAGCAATACCTTTGTTGAAGCGTTCATTAGCCTTTTTAGCTATTGATTTGAAAGAGATATTGGTGGGATCAACAAAATAAGAGGCTAATTGATTTTCGCCACTGTAATAATATATTTTGCCATCAGCAGGAGCACTTTTACTCAGCGCATTGAAGGCTTCATCAGCTGCTTCAAATTGCTCCTGATTGGTCATATTAATTGCAGTTTTCAAATCCTGGCCGGTAGCTACACCGCCAATTACCAGCATGCTTACCCCAATGAAGGTTCTTTTCACTACTCTAGTAACTCGTAACATTTTGATTCCTCCTGTCTAAATGATAAATTAGTCTTTTTTTATTTGTATTAGTCTTATCGGCATGGTTGCAGGCACAAGACCTGATTTTAAAACAATTCGTTGTCCCTGATCACCAGCTACAAATGATACAAACCCCGTGCCAAGACCTGAGAATGTTTCCCTGCTAATCATATAAACATCACGGCAAAATGGATAAGAACCTTCGGCAATATAGCCCTGGTAGGGTTTACAGTACTGGTATATTTCTGATCCTACTTCAAGTACCCGAACATCTTTGAGAAATTTCTCCGAAACACTGTCCTGGGTATCGCTGATCCAGTTTACACTTATAATGCCTAGTGCGCTCTGATTATTTTTAACATAATTTATCACTTCTTCATTGTTGTTAACCGCAAAGCAATTTGACGGGAAGTTACCGGTTAAAGCGAACTTTTCGCGGAAATAACGCACATTGCCTGATTTATTGTTGTCAAAAACAACATTTATCAGTTTATCAGGTGATTTTGGATTTATTTGTTTCCAGTTGCTTAGTTTTCCACGTAAAATATCAGCAAACTGAGTGTCAAGTAAAAAGGAGTCAGGATTCTCCCTATTCACGATCAGGGCCAATGCATCATGAGCAACTTTAGTAGTACGGGCCACATACTTCTGGGCCAAGAGGTGGTCTTTCTCAGCCTTGGTTAAATCACGGGTAAGAACAATAGTTTGAACAGAATCATTCATGAAATCGGCAAGCACTTCGACTTCCGGTTTGTAAATGGGAGTGATGTGTGCATTTACATAAAGTGATTCAAATGTATAAATCTGGGTATCGTACAACAATTGAAACGATTCGTCAATGCTCATACGGATTTTACCACGAGTAGGTGTTTCATCAAGTTTCTGAACTCCCATTGGATTATGGCACGATATGGCAAACATGGAAATCATGGCCAAAGCAAGAAAGAAAGGATGCAGAACATTACGTTTCATATTTAGACCTCCTTTAATTGTCGTTAGTTTCTGTTTTTTTAGTGATCAACTTAACCAGCCGGAAAAATCCATATGCAATGAAGAATAATGCAAACGAAAATTTCAAAGCTAATGGCTTAACAGGAAATATATCGGATGATAAAAGCACAATTCCTAATCCTACGTATATAGCTGCCATCAGGTACCCGAAGTAAATCATGAATTTCGAAAGCAATCCCTTACTATTATTCAACATACTAGCTCTGTTTCTCTGTACCTGAAATATTTTTACTATTTTTAATCCTACTGATTCGTAATTGAAAATGGTTACTTCCATTACCACCTGCAAAATCTGTTACATTTTTCAAACGTTAATCTTAAAATTAAATAGAATCTTCAAAGTTACTAATAAAATGAAGAGTTCACGTTTATGCGAGGGTACAAAAGTAATTTTTTTTTTAAAGTTTAAAACTTTTTTTTACTATCTGGATAAATATCAATTATTTCATTGATTTAATCTGCATGAATACTTATGGATTTTAACAGGATCTGTTTTGAATGTCAAAATGTTTTTATTGTTATTATTTTATCTGCAGCCTGATAATATTGGAATGCAAACATAATTGGAATTAATATTTTACATTTCCCATTTGTATTTTTTGAGAATGGCAAAAGTTTTCATGTTTCAAAGATATATTTTTCGATATATATTTGCATATATAGTTTTACAATCTAAATTTGTTGGCTTGATTGATACAAAAGGACCCACTAAATTATTCACAAATTAAATCCATTATGAAAAACATTATCCTGCTTCTAACAATAATCACTATTGTTACCGTCACAGCATGTAAGAAAGAAAAAAAGATGAACAATCCATTCTTCTCGGAGTATTCAACTCCTTTCCAGGTCCCGCCATTCGACCAGATTGATACCACACAATATTTGCCGGCTTTCATCGAAGGTATTAAACAGCATGATTCGGAAATTGCTGCCATTGTTGATAATAATGCTGAGCCAACTTTTGAAAATACAATACTTCCTTTTGACAAATCAGGTAAAATGCTCACCCGTGTAAGCAAGGTGTTTTTCAACCTCACGGAGGCTAATACCAACGATCAGATGCAAGACATCGCTACGAAGGTATCGCCAATGCTATCAAAGCACAACGATGACATTTCAATGAATTCGAAACTGTTTACCCGTATTAAAACTATTTACGAAAAACGTAAGGAATTGAGCCTTGATGCACAACAAATAAGGCTGGTTGAAAAGTATTTCCGGGATTTCGAACGACGGGGCGCAAATCTCGCCAAAGAGCAGCAGGATCAACTGCGTAAGATTAACGAAGAACTTTCAATGCTTTCGCTCAAGTTCGGAAACAATCTTCTTGCTGAAACCAACAAGAACTTTAAACTGTTGATTGATAAGCAATCAGATCTGGATGGATTGCCCGAAGGAGTTGTTTCAGCTTCTGCTGAAGCGGCTGAAAAAGATGGAAACAAAGGCAAATGGTTATTTACTCTGGCAAAACCGAGTTTGATCCCCTTCCTGCAATATGCCAAAAACCGCGAATTACGCGAAAAGATATATCGCGGTTACTTCATGCGGGGCAATAACAATAACGCTAATGATAATAAAGCCGTCCTGGCCGACATGGTCAGGCTTCGTGCTGAAAAAGCCAAACTTCTCGGGTTCGAAAATTATGCGGCTTATATTATTGATGATAATATGGCCAAAACACCTGCTACTGTTGATGCTTTTCTTAGTAAATTGATGGTGGCATCTCTACCGGTTGCAAAAGCTGAACTGTCGGAGATGCAGAAGATAGCTGATGCAGAAGGTGCAAAATTCAAACTGAAATCATGGGATTGGTGGTATTATGCCGAAAAACTCCATAAACAGAAATACGATCTGGATGAAAGTGAATTAAAACCTTATTTCAGCCTTAATAATGTTCGAAACGGAATGTTTGCTGTTGCAGGGAAACTATATGGAATCACGTTTACAAAAGTAACCAATCTGCCGGTTTATCAGAAAGATGTCGAAACCTACGAAGTAAAAGAAGCTGACGGATCGCATCTTGGTATTCTCTACCTTGATTATTACCCACGTGCCAGCAAAAGCGGTGGAGCATGGTGTACCGATTTTCAGTCGGCTGGCTGGGAAAATGGTAAAAAAGTCGATCCGATAGTTTCAATGGTATGCAATTTTACACCTCCTACCGGTGACATGCCTGCATTATTGAATTTTGATGAAACGTCAACCTTATTCCACGAATTCGGACATGCATTGCATGGCCTCTTTACTCTAGGGAAATATAACCGTACTGCCGGTAATGTAGCCCAGGATTATGTTGAATTGCCTTCGCAGATAATGGAAAACTGGGCAAGTGATCCCGAAGTATTAAGGATGTATGCCAAACATTACAAAACCGGAGAAGTAATTCCTGACAAACTCATTGCGAAAATTGAAAAAAGCGGGTTGTTCAACCAGGGCTTTGTTACTGTTGAATACCTTGCTGCTTCTATACTTGACCTCGATTACCACGAACTGTCAGCACCGGCAAAAGTGGAACCTGTTTCTTTTGAAAAAGAAGCAATGGTTAAGATTGGTCTTATCCCTGAGATTCTTCCTCGCTACCGATCTACTTATTTTGCCCATATTTTCAGTGGCGGATACGCAGCAGGATACTATGTTTATATCTGGGCAGCCGTGCTGGATGCCGATGCATTCGACTATTTCAAACAATCAGGTGATATTTTCAATCCGGAACTGGCTGCAAAATTCCGCAAGAATTGCCTTGCTGAATCGGGCGATGATGAAGGAATGGTACAATACAAAAAGTTCAGAGGACAGGAACCTTCCCTTGATCCGTTGTTGAAACGCCGTGGACTGAAATAAAATAGTATTCATTTTAAAAGCCTTGTTTCCAAATGAGAAGCAAGGCTTTTTTTTTTGAGTTTTATGGCTAGAACCTTCAGTTTCGAAGATGAACTTTTTTTAACTCAGAGTAAAAAACTACTTTTGTTATCTTCTAAAATTACTCATGGCAGAATACATACTTTCGAAGTCAACCTACATACGTGGACTGCAATGCTATAAGTCGTTGTATCTGAATAAATTCCGACCTTATCTCCGCGATAAAATTACTGAAGAACAACTGGTTAAATTTGCACGTGGTCATGCAGTTGGTAAAGTGGCACAGCAACTTTTTCCTGGTGGAATAGCCATGTCGCGACCCGGGAAGCCATCGGCAGAAAAAACGGCTCAACTGATCAGCGAAGGATTTCCGGTAATATATGAAGCCTGTTTCATAGCTGATGATGTTATTGTGGCTCTTGATATACTGGTAAAACAGGGAAACGGGTATAATGCTTATGAAGTGAAAAGCAGCCTTGCACTCAGTGAAGTATATTATAACGATGCATTTTTGCAATACCATGTACTTAATGGATCAGGGCTGAAACCTGAAAAATTCTTTTTAATCCATCGTAATGCTGAAATCGAATTGACCGATTCAGTTGATTTGCTGGAAATGTTTGTTTTTACGGATGTAACTGCTGAATGTGCGGCTCATGAGTTATTGGTTCAGGATAGTATCAGCCAGATGCTTGAAGTATTGAAACGCACCAAATCTCCGGATATTCTGCCTGGTAAACATTGTATGAATCCATATCCCTGCGATTTCAGGGGTGTGTGCTGGAAGAAGATAACCAGGGAGGAGCAGGATTCGTTGTTGGGTGTGTAGAGACGCGATGCCTCGCGTCTCGAAAGAGGACCAGGATGCGTTGTTGGGTGTATAGAGACACGATGCCTCGCGTCTCTAAAGAATACCAGGATGCGTTGTTGGGTGTATAGAGACACGATGCTTCGCATCTCAGTGCAGCAGAAAGATGGAAATAGAAAATATGAGATAGGAAAAAGAATAGTGATTCTTGTTAATTTTTAAACCAAATAAATGAAACTAATAGATATTACACACACAATTAGTCACGGTATGCCTGTTTTTCCGGGCGAAACCGAACCTTCAATCGTACGCGATAGTTTGCCTGATGATATTGGATATGTGACGCACCGTCTCGAAACCAATATGCATACAGGAACACATATGGATGCGCCCTTTCATGTTAAAAGCGGATCACTGACTATTGACAAGTTTCCTGTCCAAATGTTCACCGGATCAGCCGTTGTGATTGATGTGCGAGGTTTACAACGAATAACTATGCAAGTAGGCTGGGAACAATTTTTCAGAAAGTATGAAATTGTACTTTTTTGTACGGGCCATAGCCAGGCATGGAAAACAGAAAGTTATTATTATGATTATCCTGAATTTGATTCTGAGATAGCCCAGGCACTTGTGGACAGTGGTGTCAGAATTGCCGGATTCGATTCGCCTTCACCTGATAAAACACCGTACAATTTTCATAGTATTTTTTTGAAAGACGAACGGTTTCTCGTTGAGAATCTGGCGAATCTTGAAAAACTTATCGGGAAAGAAAATATTACGGTTATGGCTTTTCCTCTTAAAATTGAGGCAGAGGCCTCGTTAATCAGGGCAGTAGCAATGATAGAGGATTAGATTTCAGAACATTCTTCTCAATATCCTGATTTTTTCTTGCCACTAAGCCACGATGACTCTAAGTTGCACAAAGGATTAAAGAACAATTCGTTGAATTCCGTCTTTTATTAATGGGACATTGAAATTTATAAGGTAACCAAGTCGTTTTCCAGTAAGTTTTAGATGACTGAGGATTTGTGCTTTCCAAACTGGGTTTACTGTCTCAAGTGCTTTGAGTTCGCAAATAACCAAGTCATTTACCATAACATCTAATCGTAATCCTTCATTAAATATTAAGTTTTCAAATACAATAGGAATATCTATTTGCCTCTTAACAAAATATCCATTGCTTGTGAGAACATGACAAAAACATACCTCATAGACTTTTTCCAATAATCCGGGGCCTAGTTCTTTGTGCACAATATATGCAGCATTAACTACTGCTCTACCAATAGCTTCTTCCTCTTGAGGAATTGGTAAATAATCACCTTTGTGATCCTTCATGTCTTAGGGTCTTTGTGGCAAGCAATTTTAGCAATACACCCTATTTAAATATTATAGGTGATCAAGAACATGTTACTTACAAAGTTCCTTCACCTTATTTTCCAGTTCATCGCCGCGTAATTTTTTGGCAACAATTTTTCCTTTCTGGTCAATCAGTATGGTAAAAGGGATTGAAGTTACACCATATGCTGCAGCACCGGCTGATTTCCAGTATTTCAAATCACTGACATGGTTCGGCCAGATCAGGTTGTCCTTAGCAATCGCAGCCAGCCAGCTATCACGATCCTTATCAAGCGAAACGCTGAAAACTTCAAACCCTTTATCGTGATATTTACCATAAATTGCGACAACATTCGGATTTTCTTTCCGGCAAGGGCCACACCACGATGCCCAGAAATCGACAAGCACAACTTTTCCTTTCAGTGATGACAGTTTACGTTCGATGCCTTTAGGGTCGGTAAGCGAAATGTCAGGAGCAGCAGCGCCAATGGCAGTTTTCCGCTCAACTTCAACCTGCTGATGACGTTGTATTACAAAAGCGTTTTCGGGATAAGCCTTGAATGTAGCAGCGTCGGTCTTGTCAATAATATCAAAGTCATTTACCATATCGAGCTTATCCTGGAAAAATAACCATGCAAGCGATGCCGGTTGTTTTTCCATTTGTGATTTTAAAGCTACTTTCTGTAAAGAGTCGTTTGCCCGGAACTGGCTGATAAGAATGGTTTGAAGTGAATCACGCTTTGGTGAAGTCTGTATATCATTATATTGCTGGATGAGTTTCACTTTCCGTGTTTCAAAAAGCTGTGAATTGTTCATCGTGCTGTTTAACAGTTGTGTATGAATGGATCCGTCAATAGTGGCATCACCGCCAAGTTTTGAACCTACAGTCTTCAGGCTGATTTTCTCACCCGGCGAAAGTATCAACATCATATAATTCTTGTCATCAAGCCTGAGTCTGAAAATATCGGCTTTGGCAATAGGCGCAACCAATCGGAAAGAACCATTACTGTCAATAACCGACGAAACAAATAGCCATGGATTCTGCCCGTTGAGTGTATCGAGGTATATCTGTTTATATGCTCCTTTTTCGGTGAGAGTTCCATTGATGATCACAGGATTTATTGGTTTTTGTGCCTGTGAGAAAGTAAAAAGAAGAGTAAATAAAACAACTACCAGTAAAAATTTGTTTTTCAATGTATTCATTATTTCGAAAGTGTTTGGAATAGATGGGCAAAAGTATGTATTTTTATTTTAAAACCATGGTTTGGTATTGTTTGTTCATTTTACAGATAATGATATTGTATGTGAGTAACTACTTTTCCCAATATCAAAATGATACCATTTATCTGAGTTTATAATCTGATAGTTTTATTAGAGAACCGAATAGCACTAATCATCAAAGGATTATTTACTCTTTAATCCTACTTTCAGCTTACAGTTAGTAAGCGGATGATTTCTAATCAAATTGACAATTGCTTAGATCAAATTTGTGAAATTTGCCTGCCATATTTTTACCTGATTACGGGCAAGGCAAGCAACAACATTCCTTTGTGAAAGGAGTATTACTATAATTTAGGGCATCTTTCAAAATGTCCTAAGGAGAGTGGTTTTCCTAAAAAATATTATTTTTCCTAAAGAATGTCTAATTGACCTTCTTTTGATCGCCTCGTTCCTATGTTCTATCGCGCCATCACAACAACACCTATAATCTAACTCAATCCCATTCCCATACTCACCAATTCGGCGATGTCGTAGTTCTTAATGGATTCTTCTTTGTTTTTGTATTTGATGCCATCGGTGAGCATAGACATGCAGAAAGGACAAGCAGTGGCGATGATGTCGCAACCGGTTTTCAAAGCTTCCTCGGTGCGTTCGATAAAGACTTCCTTGTCGCCTTTTTCAGCTTCTTTAAACATTTGTCCACCACCGGCACCACAACACAGGGCAAAACTTTTATTCCGGGGCATCTCTATTTTAATGGAAGGAATAGCATTGAGCACTGATCGGGGCGCTTCGTATTCACTATTGGCACGTCCCAGGTAACAAGGGTCGTGGTAAGTGATTTTTTTGCCGGCCATCTCGCCCTGGTTGGGATTGATTTTCCCCGAATCGATAAGTTGTCGTAAGAATTGCGAATGATGCACCACTTCATAATTTCCACCCAAATCGCTGTATTCGTTTTTCAACGTGTTATAATCATGCGGGTCGCAAGTAACTATTTTCTTTACCTTATAACCATTCAGGATTTCGATATTGGTGAGGGCTTGCATCTGGAAAAGCATTTCATTTCCTGCACGACGGGCTACATCTCCACTATCTGATTCTTCCGTTCCTAATACGGCAAAATCGACTTTCAGGTGATTGAGGATGCCGACAAAAGCCCGCATCACCTTCTTATACCGGTCGTCGAAAGCACCCGCAGAGCCTACCCAAAGTAGGAATTCTGGATATTCCGTTTTCCCGGCCAGAACAGGCACGTTCAAACCTTCGGCCCAAAGTAGCCTGTCGTGTGCTGAAAACTGCCATGGAGCACCATTGTTTTCGATATTGGAAAATACACTGTTCAGTCCGGACGGTGCTTTGGATTCTTCCATCACCAGGTATCGGCGCATATCAAGAATAATGGCCGGTTGGTTAATATTCACCGGGCATTCCTGGGCACAGGCATTACAAAGAGTACAAGCCCAGAGTTCTTCTTCGGTGATATGGGTTGTGAGGAGTGATTTTCCATCATTGAAACCTGGTCCATTTTTTAATAAGCCAGGTCCGAGTTCTTTCATGCGGGCACGCGTGTCCATCATGATTTTACGTGGTGATAGCAGTTTCCCTGTGATGTTGGCCGGGCAAACCGAAGTACACCGGCCGCATTCGGTACATGACAAGGAGTTCAGATAGTTTATCCAGTTGAGATCCTGCACATCTTTCACTCCAAAACGTCCGGGCTCAGCTTGTCCTTCGGGTGCTTCTGCGAAAGCTGCGTTGGGATCGAGCATCAATTTCACCTCTTTGGTGATATTTTCCATGTTTTCAATATATCCGAGCGGTTTCAGTTTGGAAACGAATACGTTGGGAACCGACATAAAAACATGGAAATGCTTGGAATAGGGTAGGATGTTGGCAAAAATGAAAATTAACACGATATGTGTCCACCAGTTGATTTGATAAAACACCCAGGATTGTTCAGGAGCCGTATTTCCCAAAAATCCGGCCAGCCAATGGCTTACCGGATAGATGCCGATAATTTCTTTACCGACGCTCGTTGTCCAGTTTACATAAAATGTGTTCATTCCCAGTAAGCTGATCATCAGCAATAAAATAATAGTCAGGGCCAGGTTGGCATCTGCTTTGGAAACGGGTTTCATCTCCGGTCCGTAAAAGCGCTTGATGTGCATAAACAACCTCCGGAACAGGAAAGCTAAAATTGCAACACCGATTATCAATCCAAATACATCTCCCGACGCCATAAGGAAACTGTAAACCGGGCCCAGGAAGGAAAATGCTTTTTCTGTGCCAAACAGCCCGTCGGTTACCATTTCAATGCTGCCAAATAAAATGAGAATAAATCCCCACCAAACCAGCGCATGCATAATCCCAACTAACGGACGACGAAGTATTTTTTCCTGAAAAAGGGCAACTTTGATAGTAATCCAAAGGCGTTGGCCTATGTTTTCCAGTGATTTCTTTTTAGTAAATCGGAAATATAGAAAATACCGCTGCATGGAGTATATAAAAATCCCCAGGGTTATTAATAAAACGATTGAAAATATCATTTGCTTTATCATACAATTGTCGCCTTAGTAGAATGAAGAAATTTACTGCAAGTTTAGTATTTTTGAATAAGATTAAATTTCATTTTTTAATCCAGTTATTCAATTCCGTCTTCAATGGGAACCGCATCACCTGGACAATCTATTATTCCAGACTCTTCAGTGTAACCATATAAGCGGTCAAATTTAATCTTATATTTTTCTTTCAGGAATTTACGCCTCACTTTGAGTGTAGGTGAAAGCTCGCCTGTTTCTGGAGTCCATTCGGCACAGGTAAGTTCAAACTTTTTCACTTGCTGGTGATTTCCAAGACTTTTATTAATTTTATCTACTTCCTTTTGAAAGCGTTCGATCACTTTAGGATTTTGAATCAGGTCTTTGTTGTCGCGGAATTTGATTCCATACCTGTTACACCAGGCATGTAAAAAATGAAACGTCGGGCAAATAATGGCTGCAGCATATTTCTCCCCTTCACCAACCACCATAATTTGTTCAATAAACGATGATTCTTTGAAGCGGTTTTCTACAACCTGCGGCGCAACATATTTCCCGGTGCTCAACTTAAAAATTTCTTTTTTCCGGTCGGTTATTTTCAGGATATTGTGTTCCATCAATACCCCTATGTCGCCTGTATGAAACCAGCCTTCCGTGTCGATCACTTCATCGGTCAGGGTTTTAGCTTTATAATATCCCAGCATCAGATTGGGTCCTTTCATCAGGATTTCGCCATCTTCGGCAATTTTCACTTGCACGTTATCCAGCACAGGGCCTACCGTTCCGAATTTCATGTAAGGATAGTTTGCCTGGTTAACAGAGATTACCGGTGAAGTTTCAGTCAAACCATAGCCTTCCATAATGGGTATTCCAGCTCCGTTAAAAACACGGGCCAGGCGTTCCTGCAAGGCAGCTCCCCCCGAAATAATGACTTTGATATTCCCGCCAAGGGCTTCCCGCCATTTGCTATAAATAAGTTTATCGGCGACGGCGCGCTGGAGTTCGTAAAACCATCCATTAGCTCGGTTTAATTCATACTTTAAACCCAGATCGACAGCCCAGAAAAACAAAGCTTTTTTTACACCTGTTAACTCCTTTCCTTTCAGCAGAAGCTTGTCGTATAATTTTTCAATAACGCGAGGTACACTGGTAAATCCCTGCGGATGTATTTCGCGAAGGTTTTCACCAATGGTGTCGATGCTTTCGGCGTAATACACGGAAGTCCCTTTGTTTTGAAGAAGGTAATTCACCATCCGTTCAAGAACGTGGCAGAGAGGAAGAAAACTCAGGAACCGGTCTTTGTCGTCAACCAGGAGAATGTTAGTGGTACCAAGTACATTGGAAACAAAATTCCGGTGACTGAGCATTACGCCTTTGCTTCTTCCGGTAGTACCGGAGGTATAAATAATGGACATCAGGTCGTCCTGGTCAATGGATTTTTTTATTTCTTCCAGCTTTTCAGGGTCTTGATTTTCTGAACCCACCTTTAATAGCTTTTCCCAGTTTGGAGTTCCGGCTACCTGATCGATTGTGTATAGATACTGGATATTGGGTGCTTTCTTAATCAATGGCTTGATTTTGTCGTAGAAGTCTTTTGAGGAAACAATCACCATTTTGGCATCAGAATGCGTAAGAATATGTTCATATTCTGTTTTTCCAATGTTGGGATAAACTGGTACATGAACTACACCTACCTGGCTCATGCCCATATCCAGAAAGTTCCATTCGGGCCTGTTGTTGCTGATGGTGATTATTTTATCTCCTTTTGTAAATCCGGATGCCAACAAGCCAAAACTTACCAGGTCGGTCATTCTTTTGTATTCTGCAGTGGAGAATTTTTCCCATTTCCCGTTCCGCTTAATGGCAAGCGCATCTTCTTTGGAATATTTTTCAACCAGTTGCGACAAGATGTCAAATGTTCTAAGTACTTTCATGGGATCAGGGATTTAAAGGGTTAATATTGATTTTTTGGCTTAAATGTCCAGGTGAACCAAAAACGAGCTACCACTTCACCATTCGTGTCTATACCTTCGGTAAACACTTCTCTGGTTTTGCCTTCGTTTTCGGTAATGCAATACGCGATAGCTTCCTCTAACAACTTACCTTGTGTGCATGCAAAAGTGATGCGGGTTTTGGCTTTTTTTACAAACTCTGCTTTTACGCCAAGTACCAGCATGGAAACGGAAACAGGATTTTTTTCTACATGAGCCATAGCAAGAATACCGGTCGAAAGTTCGGCTGCCATACTCAGGGCGGCAAAATAGATTGACCGAAAAGGATTTTTGTTCATAAAGTTATAAGGCAATGAAACCGAAGCTTTTTCCATATTCATTTCATCAACTCTAAGCCGGGCTATAAAAGCCAGTGGTAGTTTCCATAACATGAAAAGCCGCATCTTGAATGGACTGTTGGCCAATTTCTCGATTTTATTTTTGCTCTTCATGGCAGGATAAGTTTAAATATCCGGAGCGGGAATTTCCACGCTCCGGTGTTATAATTGAACAAAGCTTTTTTTTAAAAAGGATAATGGTTTTCTTCAATCATGTGGTTGGCAATGCGGCGGCGGGCTGCTATGGCATTTACGTTGGCAGCTTTGGTAAAGCGTTTCATCCCCATCAGCATGGCTTGCTGCTCATCGCCGCTTGCAAAAGCATTCACGGCATCCACCCCTGATTTATTGATCTTCCCGGACACATCATAAAAGAATACATCAGTCATATCTTTATACAAACTTAGTTTTTCTTCGGTGAGAGATGTACTGAGCTTTTCTGTACGCAATAAACACGACTCGGCGGAGTAGGTATTCATGATCATGTCGGCCAATGCCATAAGGATTTCCTGTTCTTCAGCGAACTTGTCCATGTATTTTTGGATGGCAGCGCCGGCTACCATGAGAATTGATTTTTTGAAATTCACCATCATTTTCTTTTTGGCTTCAAAGTAATCTGTCGAAACCGAACCAAAATCAGGGATGCCCATAAGTTCTCCACCCACGGCTTTTGCAGGAGTAAGCAAGTCGATCTCCCCTTTCATGGCACGTTTCAGTAATTCGCCCACAATCACCATTCGGTTGATTTCATTGGTTCCTTCAAAAATCCGGTTGATGCGTGAATCGCGGTAGGCACGTTCCACCTGGGTTTCAGCCGAATAGCCCATACCACCGTATATCTGAACTGCTTCGTCCACGACATAATCGAGTACTTCGGAACCGAAAACTTTGGCAATACTTGCCTCGATGGCATATTGCCGGATACCCTCCACGGTGGCCTTGCCTTTATCCATTCCCTGGTCCTTCAGTTGTTTGATTGCATCGTCTATGTTCTGACTGGCGCGGTAAGTGAGCGATTCGGATGCAAAGGTACGGATGGCCATTTCGCCCAACTTCCATTTGATGGCTCCGAATGAGGAGATAAGGGTACCGAATTGTTTCCGTTCGTTTGCATAGTGCAATGCATGATCGATGGTGCCTTTACAAGCGCCTACGGCTGCGCCTGAGAGTTTAATGCGTCCGAGATTCAGGATATTCAACGCAATTTTAAAACCTCCATCGCGTTCGCCGAGCAAATTACTTGCTGGAATCACCGCGTTATCAAAATAAACCTGTACGGTTGAAGACCCTTTGATACCCATTTTTTCCTCATCCGCTCCGATAGTAATGCCAGGAGTGTTGGTTTCCACGATAAAAGCACTCAGGTTTTTGTCGTCGCCAATTTTGGCAAAAACAATCAGTAAATCTGCCACACCTCCATTAGTGATCCAGATTTTTACCCCTGTCAGGGCATACGTCGATCCGTCAGCACTCAATACAGCTTTTGTTTTCCCGGAGTTGGGATCCGATCCTGCATCGGCCTCGGTGAGGCAATAGGCCCCGATAAACTCTCCGGAAACCAGTTTGGGGAGGTATTTTTGCTTTTGTTCTTCAGTTCCGTAATACAAAATGGGAAGTGTCCCTATACCTGTATGTGCCGAATAGGCTACAGCAAAACTATACCCTTTTCCCATTTCCTCTACTGTAAGCATGGAAGTAACGAAATTTTGCCCAAAGCCTTCATATTCTTCAGGGACGGAGATACCCAGCAGTCCTAATTCACCAGCTTCTTTTAGCAATTTTGTAAGTAATACACGGTCATGTTTTTCCAGTTGTTCCACTTGCGGAAGTACCTGTGTTTCGGTAAAGTCCTTGCAGCTTTTCGCTATCATGCGCTGCTCTTCGTTAAATTCTTCAGGAATGAATACGTCTTGTGCCAGGGTTTCTTTTATTAAGAATTCTCCTCCTTTTAGCGATTTGTTTTCTGACATGGGGTTATTTTTTAAAAGTTATTTTTTTTGATTCGTATAATTTAAAGCATCTCAAATATTCCTGCACCGCCCTGACCTGTACCGATGCACATGGTGACCATGCCAAATTTTCCTCCAGTACGTTTAAGTTCGTGAATCAACTGAACGGTGAGTTTGGCACCTGTGGCACCCAGCGGGTGACCCAAGGCGATGGCTCCTCCGTTAACATTTACTTTGCTTTCATCCAGGCCTAATTCCTTAATCACGGCAATGGATTGTGAAGCGAAGGCTTCGTTAAGTTCGATGCAATCGATCTGATCAAGTGTCATTCCGGCATGTTTCAATACTTTTGGGATGGCAACCATGGGCCCAACGCCCATTTTATAGGGTTCAACACCTGCTACCTGGTAGTCAACCAATCGTGCGATGGGTTTGAGGTTAAACTCTTTGAGAATTTTTTCCGACACCACCAACACAAAAGCGGCGCCATCCGACATCTGCGAGGAGTTTCCGGCTGTGGAAAATCCGTCAGCTGCAAAGGCGGGACGTAGTTTCGAAAGTCCTGCCAGGGTAGTGCCTTTGCGGGGACCTTCATCCGTATCAAAAACTGTTTCTTTGGTGACGAGCGTGTCGTTTATCACGCTGTTTTCTTTGATGATGAATGGTACAATCTCTTGTTTGAATTTTCCTGCGGCAATGGCAGCCAATGCTTTTTCCACCGATTTTACGGCAAACTGATCCTGTGCTTCGCGCGAAACGTTATACTCTTTTGCTACCATTTCGCTGGTCAGGCCCATGTTTAAATACCATTTTGGATGGTTTTTTGCCACTTCCGGATTGGGGACTTGCCGCCATCCGCCCATGGAAATCATCGACATGGTTTCGGCACCACCGGCAACGATAATATCAGCTAGTCCGGCAGTAATTTTCGCTGAAGCGATAGCAATGGATTCGAGTCCTGAAGCGCAATACCTATTGACAGTCGATCCCGGTACTTCGATAGTGTCCATCGACATGAGCGAAAGCATTCGCCCCAGGTTGAAGCCGG
The DNA here is from genome assembly GCA_041660125.1 of Lentimicrobiaceae bacterium. GTDB lineage: Bacteria > Bacteroidota > Bacteroidia > Bacteroidales > UBA4417 > UBA4417. The sequence goes on along the minus strand of JBAZWY010000002.1, from coordinate 163,454 downwards.
TTTCGGCCTCAGGGAAAGCATTACCCACTACCACATCATCGATGCGGCTATGGTCAATTTGAGGGAAATCGGCCAGCAAGTGCCGGATAACCTTTGCAGCGATGTCGTCGGGTCGTGTGAAACGAAAGCTGCCCCTGGGAGCTTTTCCAATTGGTGACCGGTATCCGCCTACTATATATGCATTCATGATTTTACGTTTTTCGGGTTAGTGTTTGAATTAGTTTCTCAGAATTTTACCGGATGTGATCAGGCTTTGGATGCGTTCGAGTGTTTTGCGTTGCATGCAAAGTTCGAGGAATGCCTTGCGTTCGAGATTGAGCAGGTATTGTTCGGAAACTTCTGTTAAAGCTTCTGATATTTCACCCCCAGCCATCACCATGCCGAGTTTTTCAGCGATGAGTTTATCGTGTTCACTCATGTAGTTGGCTGTCGTAAAACCATCAGCGCCTACATATACCAATCCAAGCGCTTCTTTACCAAGCACTTTAATATTGGTGCGGGGTACAGGTTTAGTATATCCTTTTTCAACCAGGTTCAGAGCGGCTTTTTTAGCATAAGCCAGTTGGTGAGCACGGCTGATGATTACTTCATCAATTCCGGGGCGTAAATAACCCAGTTCGAAAGCTTCGTAAGCAGAAGTAGATACTTTAGCCTGGCCAATGCACAGGTAGCGGTTCACGAAGGAGTTGGTGCGGATATCGCCGTCTTTTAATTCATCCGAAAGACGAAGGGCGAACTCTTTGGTGCCACCGCCACCAGGTATCAGTCCGACGCCAAACTCCACCAGACCCATGTAAGTTTCGGCATGGGCAACCACTTTGTCGCTGTGCATGCACACTTCGCATCCACCACCCAGGGCCATGCCATGAGGAGCGGCAATTACAGGAATGCTTGAATAACGCAGTCGCATAGTGGTTTTCTGAAACCATTGTACGGCCATATCCAGTTCTTCAAATTCCTGTTCGATGGCTAACATATAAATCATGCCAACATTGGCGCCAGCCGAAAAATGTTCACCTTCGTTGGAAATGACGAGGGCTTTGTAATCAGCTTCGGCCATATCCAACGCTTTGTTGAGGCCTTCGAGCACACCTTGCCCAATGGTGTTCATTTTCGTGTGGAACTCGATGTTGAGTACGCCATCGCCTAAATCAAAAATAGTAGTGTCGGTATTTTCCCAGACTACATGTGAAGAGCGAAGCACTTCGAGCGAAAGCAGGGCTTCCTGACCGGGAATTTCCCGGTATGATTTGGACGGGATATCGTAATACTGTTTTTTGCCTTCTTTTACTGTATAAAAATTTGTAATCCCGGTTTGCAACATTTCGTAAATCCATTGGGCCGGCTTTTTTCCTGCTGCTTCCATAGCTTTCACGGTATCGGCAACGCCAACAGCATCCCAGGTCTGGAAGGGACCGAGTTTCCAGCCAAATCCGGCATTCATGGCATCATCAACCTTATAAAGATCGGGTGTGATTTCGGGAATGCGGTTTGATACAAATTGGAACAGACTGTAAAAGGAACTGCGATAAAAATCACCGGCTTTGCCTTTATCCGATAGTAAGATCGGCATGCGCAGGCGAAGATCATCAATGCCCTTGGTTTTTTCAAAAACCGAAAATTTGGGGCGTGGTGCTTCTACATAATCCATAGTGCTGAAATCCAACGACAGGAATTTTTTCTCGCCACCTTCATCTACCTTTTTAAAGAAACCTTGTTTTGCTTTTGAACCCAACCATTTGTTATCCAGCATTTTTTGCAGGTAGCCTGGAATTTTAAAAGTCTCGTTGGACTCGTCGTGGGTCATTTCGCGGATGTTGTTGGCTACATGTACCAAAGTATCGAGTCCTACGATATCTGCCGTTCGGAAAGTTGCCGATTTGGCGCGACCGATAACAGGACCGGTGAGCTTATCGATTTCGGGAATGGTAAGCCCGAGTTGTTCCACGTTATTAAATAATTCCATGATTGAAAAGGTGCCTACCCGGTTGGCAATAAATGCCGGAGTATCTTTGGCAAGCACTGGAGTCTTCCCGAGAAAACGGCCGGCATAATCGGCCAGGAAATCCAGTACTTCCGGGGACGTTTTGCTGGTAGGAATAATTTCGAAGAGTTGAAGGTAGCGGGGTGGATTAAAGAAGTGAGTACCGCAGAAATGTTTTTGGAAATCTTCAGTGCGGCCCTCTATCATTTTTTCAACCGAAATCCCTGAAGTGTTGGATGTGATCAAAGAACCGGGTTTACGGAATTTCTCCACTTTTTCGAACACTTGTTGTTTGATGTCGAGGCGCTCAATTACAACCTCAATCACCCAATCGCAGTCTTTAATTTTTGCCAGGTCATCATCAAAATTGCCAGTGGTGATACGTTTGGCAAAGGATTGCAAATAAATAGGAGAGGGTTTTGACTTTAAGGCTGCCGTGAGCGAGTCGTTCACAATCCTGTTTCTGACGACTTTGTCGTTCAGTGTCAATCCTTTGCTTTGTTCTGCTTCGTTGAGTTCGCGGGGAACGATGTCGAGAAGCAGTACATCGAGGCCGATGTTGGCAAAATGACAGGCGATTCCCGAACCCATGACCCCGGATCCCAGCACCGCAACTTTGTTTATTCTACGTATCATATATAAATAGGATTAAAGATTTAGTCTTCATCATAATTTTTCCCTGTCAATTGTGAAAGGTCAAATGAAACTTGTTGACGGATTACCTCATTTACCCTCACAAAAGCTTCCATATCAGCCGGACTGATAGTTTCGGCAAGCTTGCTATTGAATTCAATAACTACCTTCCGTACTTTCGCCCTGAGTTCACTGCCCTTGGGAGTTAAAAAGATTTTTACAACCCGTCGGTCATCTTCGTTTGCTTTTCTGTAAATCAAGCCATCATCTTCCATGTTTTTGAGTAAGCGACTGAGGCTTGAAGTACTCATTCCCATCATGGGTGCGATTTTTGTTGCAGGGACACCTTCCTTGCTGATATTGACGAGCACATAACCGATGCCTTGTGTTATGCCATTTTCAACAGCCAGAATGTTGTACATTCTTCGGATGGCGAAGAGTGTGCTTCTTAAATGATAATCAACTGTTTCCTGAATATTCATTTAAAATAATGTTATGCGTGCATTGCAAATATAGTGTATAATTTAAGTATGTAGAATATTATATTTGAAAAATTTAAAATTATTTTTTACAATACTGGTTTAAACAGTATTGTACTTCCTTTGAATGTGAAAATTCTTTTCATATTTTCATTGGTTATTAATCTTAATACATTGAAAAACAATATATTAAAATTTATCGGTGGCAACACTTGTGGCCAGTAGAAATTTCGGAGAATTTACTTTTAAAATGAAGATAAGAAGTGAAATTAATAAGGTAGGAATTAATCATTTAAGACCCTTATATTTTATTTACATTTGCACCGTTTTATGTTTCACACCTTAAATAATTACTCTCAATGCCAAAGATTTCGCAACGAGGCCAGAAGATGCCCGCATCACCTATCCGTAAGCTTGTCCCATTTGCTGAAGCAGCAAAGAAAAGAGGTATTAAAGTATATCATTTAAATATTGGGCAACCTGATATCAAAACACCTGATATTGCAATAGAAGCTATTCGCAAATACAATGGAAAAGTTCTTGAATACAGCCATTCGGCTGGTAATGAATCGTATCGGAAAGCGTTAGCAGCAAAATACACCCAGCAGGGAATAATGGTAAATGAAAACCAGGTATTGATTACTACCGGGGGTTCTGAAGCGATTCTGTTTGCTATGTTTTCATGTTTAAATCCGGGTGATGAAATAATAATTCCTGAACCATTTTATACCAACTATAATGCCTTTGCCCAGACTGCAGGCGTAGTTGTAAAACCAATTACTTCGAATATTAAAGATGGTTTTGCATTGCCTCCCATCAGTGAATTCGAGAAATCAATTACTCCGGAAACCAAAGCTATCATGGTATGCAACCCCAATAATCCCACGGGTTACCTGTATAGTATGGATGAGTTGCTTCAGCTTCGCGACCTGGTTCTTAAACATGATTTGTTCCTTTTTGCTGATGAAGTTTACCGTGAATTCTGTTATGATGGTGAAGAACACTTCTCCGTAATGAAACTTGAGGGGATTGATCAGAATGTAGTTATGATTGATTCGGTTTCGAAGAGATACAGTGAATGTGGTGTCCGTATTGGTGCTTTGATTACAAGAAATAAAGATATACTTAATTCGGCTTTGAAATATGGACAGGCCAGGCTTAGTCCGCCTTCCTTAGGACAGGTAGTAGGCGAGGCTTCGCTTCAAACTCCGGATATTTATTTTACTGAAGTATATGACGAATATATAGCCCGGCGCAATTTTATTATAGATGAATTGAATAAGATTCCAGGCGTTTTTGCTCCAAAACCCAAAGGAGCTTTTTATGCGATTATCAGTTTACCGATTGACGATAGCGACAAATTTTGCCAATGGCTGCTCGAAGATTTCAATTATGAAAACCAAACCGTAATGCTGGCTCCGGCTTCAGGTTTTTATGCTACACCGGGTTTAGGAAAAACCGAAGTTCGCATTGCCTATGTCTTGAAAATTGACGATTTGCGTAATGCGGTTAAATGTTTGGCAGAAGCTTTGAAGGTATATCCGGGAAGGGTTTGAGTGGGAGAATAGTAAAATGGTAAAATGGTAAAATGGTACAAAGAGACTGAGGGACTAGGAGTAAGAGTGATTAAGAAATTACACAATTTTAGTTCCCTAAATCCTAATCCCAAAATCCTAACCCCAGTTATTCAAAATCCGGGTAAAGCAGATATTTCTTCCTGATTTTCTTGAATGCATCAAGGTCGGGCTGCCACGATCTACGGATTTCAGTTTCGCTTTTTCCGGCGATAATTTGTTCACGTAATTTGCTGTTTCCGGAAAGTTTATCGAAATAGGCATTGAAAAATTCGGTTTTTGATCCGATATTTTTATAGGCTCCTATCAGCCAAACTAATTCAATTTTTCCATCTTTTTTAATCTTTTCTGAAGCTTTTTCCACATTTTGACCTACACAAATTAGTCCTTTTAATGGTGGCTCATCGCTGATTCCTTTTATAGGTTCAGGTATAAAAAGATACGATCCTAAAGTCATTTGTGGATGGCCATAAACCTTGAAAGGACTATCAGTTCCCCGTCCTACGCTTACAACCGTTCCTTCGAACAGACAAAGCGATGGATAAAGGTATATGGCTTTCATATCCTGCAGGTTGGGTGATGGTCGCACCGGCAACTGATATCTGGAATCATGCGTGTAATTATCACATTTTATGACAGTCAGATTGCATTGCTTTTCTTCCTTTAACCATTTTTCACCATTTACCATTTTTGCATATTCACCGATGGTCATGCCATATACAATTGGAATCCTGTGCATACCAACAAAGGATGTAAATGCCGACTTCAGAACTGGTCCGTCAACATAAAAACCATTTGGATTTGGACGGTCAAGGACGATAAGCGGAATATTATTTTCGGCACAGGCTTCCATAATATAGGTCAGAGTCGAAATGTATGTATAGAATCTTGCTCCAACATCCTGAATGTCGAATAGTAAGACATCAATATCTTTGAGATCGGCTTGAGTTGGTTTTTTATGGTTGCCATACAACGAAATGACTTCAATTCCGGTTTTCGGATCTTTCCCATCGAGGATTCCCTTTCCATCAGGTTGATCGCCCCTGAAACCATGCTCTGGTCCAAAGATTTTTGTCACATTGACTTTCAGTGAAATAAGAGTATCAACCAGGTGAGTTTGGTTTAATAAAGATGTATTATTAGCAACAATCCCGATACTTCTTCCTTTGAGCAAAGGCAAATAATCAGCTATCATATATGCGCCGGGCAATATTATTTTGTTCTCCCTTAAATGTTTTTTAGGGATATACTGTTGCTGACAGCTTCCGGGAAAAGAAGAAATCGCAATTAAAATAAGTATTATAAATCTGATCGACTGCATAGTGTCTGCTGAATAAATGTTCTGAACGCCTTGGCTTTTAACGATGTTATATTAAGGATACAATAATAAACGAAAAAGGTTTAAAAAGCTTGTTTTTGTTAAAATGTTTGTTCTCTCCCCCAAAACTTTACATTTCTCAATCCATGCCGCCCCTCACCTGGTCACACTTCACCTCATTTGAAAGTAACAACTACAAATTTAAACATACGGATATAACCGGATAAAAAAAGTATTTTTGCACCCGAATGAACACAGAACGATTCATAGCACGACGTTTGATCAAAGGCGGACCCGGAAGTTTCTCGGCCCCTGTAATTCGTATTGCCATAATTAGTGTAGCTCTGGGACTGGCAGTTATGATTGTTTCGGTTGCCATTGTTACCGGTTTTCAGAAACAGATACGGGATAAAATTGTTGGATTTGGCTCGCATATCCAGATAGCGAAATTTGACTCGAACAATTCGTTTGAGTTTGAGCCAATCAGCCGAAAACAAGCATTTTACAGTAAACTCCAAAATACGCCTGGCATAAAACATATTCAGGTTTTTGCTACCAAAGCTGGAATTATCAAAACAACAGACCAGATTCAAGGTGTTGTTTTTAAAGGTGTTGGCGCTGATTTCGACTGGTCTTTTTTTAATGATAAACTGGTTTCGGGAAAACCTTTTTCAACAAGGGATACAGCAGTCAACGACTCTGTAATTATCTCGCAGAACCTCGCCGATCTGTTGAAAATAAAGGTTGGTGATCCATTACGCATGTATTTTATTATTGATAACATGGCTCGTGCCCGGAGATTCAATGTATCAGGGATTTATAATACCGGACTGGCAGAGTTTGACCTGAAATTTATTTTTGGTGATATTCGGCAGATACAGAAACTTAACGGATGGAGTGCAGATTCGGTTTCGGGTTTTGATGTGTATATCAATGATTTTAGCCAATTGGATCAAATGGGGAAGATCGTTTATAATGAAGTCGGATATGATTTAAATACGAAAACGATTCGTGAACTTTATCCCCAACTTTTCGACTGGCTTGATTTGCAGGATATGAATGTAATCATTATTCTTGTGCTAATGGTTCTGGTTTCGGGAATGGCTATGATTTCTACTTTGCTGATCCTGATCCTTGAACGAACTAGTATGATTGGTGTTTTAAAAGCTCTTGGAGCGCGTAACTTTAGTATTCGCAGGGTTTTCCTCTATAATGCGGCCTACATTATTGGTAAGGGGATGTTGTTCGGAAATATTGCAGGAATTACTTTATGCCTGATTCAAGAACATTTTGGTATTATCACCTTGCCACAGGAATCCTATTTTATGTCGGTGGTGCCGATCAATCTTGACTTTTTTTACATTCTGCTTCTTAATGCCGGTACATTAATTGCCTGTACAATGATGCTCTTACTACCATCTTTTATTGTCGCCCGCATCAGCCCGGTAAAAGCCATCCGATTCGATTGACAAAAAAATCCTGTAGCAAAAAGATATTACAGGAATAATACAAGTACGAATAAAGATTTTACAAAATAACTACCGAATTTTCGCTTCCCAGCGCGTTGGTTACATATTTATCGGCTGATTCATCGTTATGCCATATTTTACCATCGGCTAAATAACGGAATTGCTGTTCGCGGCCACTTTCCATTTCAACCGACACCGAAAAAGTGCCGTCTTTAGCTTTTTTCATAGGTGTGGACGTTTCGTTCCAACTGTTGAAATCACCAACCAAAGTAACAGATTCGGCATCTGTTTTAAATTTGAATGTTACTTTACTGACAGGTTTGGTTTTCAGTAATTGACGTTTCTCTACCATTTTTTCTACTATTGGTTATACATATAATTAACTCCGAAAAGCGATACAAAAATAATGCATTTTCATAAATAAATTGGAAATTAGATGTAGTTGAATGATATTCTGATGGATACGGATTTGATTAGTAAATGGAGAATGGAAAATGGAAAAATGGGAAATAGGAAATAGAAAATGGAAAATAGTAAATGGAAAATAGTAAATTGAAAACCTGACAGCGTCTGAAAGACCTGTCAGCGTTTGGGAAAATAGGAAATAGGAAATAGAAAATGGGCTCAAGCCTCATATTCCAAATTGCAAATTGCAAATCAAAAATCTAAATTCAACAATATTCGACATCCGACATCGAACATCCGACATCGAACATCTGACATCCGACATTCGACATCCAACTTCCCTTACTTTCCTCCGTGCAACCCGCATTCCTTGCTATCGGGCATTTCCCACCACCAGCGCCCGGCACGTAAGTCTTCTCCTTTTTCAATAGCACGGGTGCAGGGCTGGCATCCAATGCTTGGAAATCCCTGGTTGTGAAGTTTGTTGTAAGGAATATCATTTGATTTAATGAAATCCCAAACCTGTTCCTCATGCCATTCAAGGAGCGGGTTTATTTTTATAAGATTGTTGGAAGCATCCCATTCCACGATTTTAAGATCAGTCCGGGTAACGGATTGCTCGCGGCGAAGACCTGTAATCCATGCATCCATGCCTTGTAAAGCCCTGCGTAGTGGAACAATCTTCCGGACATGGCAGCACAATTTACGGTTTTCGATACTTTCGTAAAACAGGTTTATCCCTTTGGTATTCACCAGCTCTTCAACCTGGTTTGTGTCAGGATAATAGGATTTTATTGCAATTCCGTAACGATTAATAGTACGATGGAGTAAATCGTAAGTCTCAGGGAAAACACGCCCGGTATCAAGGGTGATAATGTTTGCCGATTTGTTAATCTTCGAAAGCAGGTAGGTAATCACCTGGTCTTCGGCACCCAGGCTTGTTGCAAAAGTAATTTTATTGCCAAATAATGCCAGGGCATTTCTCAGTATTTCATCTGCACTCAAACCAGCCCACTGTTGGTTTAGCGATTCAATATTTTGTGTTGGATCATCCATAGTCGCAGTTATAATTCTATATCGTGAAGTTTACATGAATGATCAGCGACCACTCCTTTTTCGGATTGCATTACAGTACAGCATTCATTCGCAGCATCGTGAACAAAAATAAGTATGTAATTATTCGCTACAGCTTCCTTCAGAAATTCTTCCTTTTCTTTCATCGAAATCAGTGGTTCGATATCAGCAGGAGGAATATAAGGAATTGGTATATTTGCTTGTGTTGGGATAAAATCACCCATATAAACTATCGTACGATTCCCGGTATCTATGAAAGGAATAATTTGTCCGTGAGTATGCCCGTTATAAATTTTCAGCGTAATCCGTTCGAAAGGCTGCATCCCTTCTTCGAGCAAGTGTAACCTGCCAGTATCCGACAAGGAGTTGAGATTATCCTTAAAAAAAGCAGCTGTTTCGCGTTTATTGGGATTCATGGCCCATTCCCATTGTGATTCGGATACCCAGTACTGTGCATTTTGAAACACACATTCAATCAACCCGCTTTCGTTAAAACGCGTTGCAGCTCCAACATGATCATCATGCAGATGCGTGAATAAAATATCCGTAATATCATCCGCTGTAAATCCTATTTCGGCAAGTGATTTCAGGATATTAATATCCGGTTGGCGGTGGCGGACAGCATAGTACTTCTCATTTCGTTTATCACCAAGCCCGACATCGACAAGGATTTTTCTCTCGTTGTGAATGATCAGTAAACAGCGTGTGGTAATATCTATGGCATTATTCTCGTCAGATTGGTGATTTCGCGACCATATGGATTTTGGCACCATACCAAAAGCTACGCCACCGTCCAGTTTCCAGTTGTCAGCAATTAAGGGGAAAAGCTTCATTATTTATTCTTAAAACGATCTGGCAAAAGTAGTGCTTTTTAATATAGCTCTGGAGCCATATCCCGGAATTGCATCATGCTTGCCCTGGTAAGCCGGGTTTGTATGAGTGCAGTTTTTCTTTTTATTGATACATACACTTACAACTTTCTGTTTTACCTTCGCATAATTGAAATGTAAAGTGATTTTACTATGACGGAAAAGAGAGTTCATTTTATCGCTATCGGGGGAAGCGCAATGCATAACCTGGCTATTGCATTGCATCGAAAAGGTTACAAGGTTACAGGTTCGGATGATGAAATAGTCGATCCTGCACGCTCACGACTGGATTCCTATGGTTTATTGCCTGGACAATTTGGATGGTTTCCCGGAAAACTGGATAAAAGTATTGATTCCATTATTCTTGGAATGCATGCCCGTGGCGACAATCCCGAACTGTCCAGAGCAAAAGAACTTGGTTTGAAAATTTATTCATATCCGGAATTTCTTTACGAGCAAAGCAAGGATAAACTGCGCGTTGTAATTGGCGGAAGCCATGGTAAAACTACTATTACAGCTATGATTCTACATGTTTTGCATCATTGTAATGTGGATGCCGATTATATGGTCGGGGCAAAACTCGAGGGATTTGATGTAATGGTGAAGCTTACAAAGGAAGCCGGTGTAATGGTTTTTGAAGGCGACGAATACCTGACATCTGCTCTTGACCTTCGGCCAAAATTTCATTTGTACAAGCCTGATATTGCTTTGGTTAGCGGTATAGCCTGGGACCATATGAATGTATTTCCCACGTTTGAGAATTATATAGAACAGTTTCGCATTTTTATGCAGATGATTCCTGATTCGGGTGCCTTAATTTATTGCAAGGAAGACTCCGAAGTTCAGAAAGCAATAGATTCCGTTACTGGCAAAATGAAAAAAATGCCTTACGGAGTCCCTCTTTACCGTGTTTTAAAAGGGAAAACCATACTTAGAACACCCGAAGGGGAATTTGCGTTACAGATTTTTGGACAACATAACCTGATGAACCTTGAAGGAGCCAGGCTGGTCTGTAACCAATTACATATAAGCAATTCAGACTTTTACCAGGCAATTTCAACATTTAATGGTGCATCGAATCGCCTGGAACTTATAGCTGAAAAGCCTGGTTTTATAGCTTACCGCGATTTTGCGCATGCACCTTCAAAATTAAAAGCCACTATACAGGCGGTAAAAGAACAATATCCCGACCGAAAGCTTGTTGCCTGTTTTGAATTGCACACTTTTAGTAGTCTGAATAAGGATTTCCTGGATCAATATGCGAATTGTATGGAAAAAGCAGATGAGGCCATTGTCTATTTCTCACCTCATGCACTGGCTCTGAAAAAGTTGCCTATGCTTTCGCCGGAAGATATTAAACATTCATTTCAGAAAAAGGGACTGCGTGTTTTTTTAGATGCAACCGAATTTCAACACTATTTACTGGGGGTAAAATGGGAGAATTCAAACTTGCTTCTAATGAGTTCAGGGAACTTTGACGGGATGCAGGTTAAGGAATTTGTAGAGGAATTGGGGAAATAGGGAAATAGGGAAATATAGAAATAGGGAAATAGGAAATAGGGAAATAGGGAAATAGGAAATAGGGAAATGGGGAAATAGGGAAATGGGGAAATGGGGAAATAGGGAAATAGAGGAATAGGGAAATAGGGAAATAGGGAATAGAGAAATAGAGAAATAGGGGAGTATTGAATTAGGAGTAAGAATTTGGGATTTGGATCTTGGTCCTTGGAATTTGATACTTTGGGAACCAATATGCTGGTTTAAAATCCAAATTAATGCTTATTTTTCTCCCACATAGGAAGCATACTGACACAAGTGCTGTCGGGAGTTGCAATTTTAGTACTGAATCTTAATGTCCGGGTATCATCAGGCCAAAAAATAACCGGCATCTTATCGCCCCCGAAATAACCGTTAGTTTGAGCAAAATTTTCACCATCATCATTCACTCCTGACATGCTGAACATATAAGGCCCTTTATTCATGTAACGATATAAACCAACTTTTGATAAATCATCAAATTCCATGGTTATTTCACCACATAAAGTGCCATTTTCTGCAAAAAGACGTTTTTTGAATTTTTTAGCTTGTGGAAAATCCAGTTCCACTTTTTCGCCTTTGTACCACAAATCGGCAAGCTCTTTGTAATCAGCTGTTAATTCGCCGGTTGAATCAATAAGGCTTGAGAATATATTTACATATTTAATGGTGAGCTTTCCCGAATTAACGCCAGTAAGCTGAAAAACATACTCTTTGCGTTCGCAGGTTAAACAACTTATCATGCTTAAAGTGATAAGGATCAGAGCCAGGAATTGAATCGTTCTTCTAAAGGAGGGCATGGTTCAGGACGGGTATAAATGACAAAAGTAAGAAATAATAAAAGAGGATGCAGGAAATGTGTATTGTTTACCTGGCAAGTCAGGTTTAATGGGTGATCCTTACCAAGGGCACCAACTATTCATTATATTTGCGCCCTTTTATATGTTGATATGCACGAAATCCTTAGCCAGCTCTATTCCAACATTCTTGATACATCGTGGCTCGAAGTGGTTGCAGTAATTTTCGGAATACTGAGTGTTTGGTTTGCCCGAAAAGAGAACATCTGGGTTTATCCTACCGGGATTGTAAATGTACTTGTGTATGTTTACCTCTGCTTTTATGCCGGCTTGTATGCCGATATGGCGATCAACGCATTTTATTTTGTGATGAGCGTGTTCGGCTGGTATAACTGGTCACGACGCATTGATAGCACACATCATGTTCCTATCAGCAGTTTGAACCTGAAACAATGGATTTTCTATATCCTGCTGATCGCGGTTGCTTTCGGGATTATTTATTATGTGCTGAAGAATTTTACTGATAGCACGGTTCCTGTATTCGATTCATTTACAACCTCTTTGTTTATTGCCGGGATGTGGCTTATGGCAATCAAGAAGATTGAAAACTGGCTGTTATGGATATTGGGAGATGTGTTGGTAATTCCCATGTTTTCAATAAAAGGGTTAGCCTTTACAAGTGTTCAATATATCGTTTTCCTGGTTTTGGCTATTCTTGGTTATATCGAATGGCGCAAACGGTTAAAATTAATTGAAGTTTCATGATGCGTATTTCGATTACTGGCCCCGAATCAACAGGTAAATCGTGGTTAGCCGAACGCCTGGCCGAACATTACAAAACAAAATGGGTCCCCGAATATGCCCGCAAATATCTCGAAGAAATTCACAGGCCCTATACGTACGATGACATTTTAGTGATTGCTCAAAAACAGTTTGAGGAAGAAAATTCAGCTTCCAAAAGCAATGAATTGATTTTTTGTGATACTGATTTCTGCGTTACAACTATCTGGTCCAATGTTAAATATGGGAAATGCCATGACTGGATAATGGGAATGCTTGAACAAAATAATTACGGACTATACCTGTTGTGTGATATCGATTTGCCCTGGCAGTACGATCCGTTGCGTGAACACCCTGAAATGCGCTCTGAACTTTTTGGTATGTACCACGATTTATTGAAGCGAAACCGGTTTAATTTCCGCATTGTCAGAGGAACCGGAAAGGAGAGATTGCAAAATGCCGTTAATTTTGTGGAGGAATATTTGAGATCCATTAAAAAGTAGTTTGCGATTCCAATAACGCAAGTATATACTTTTTAGCTTTCTGATTTATAACTACTTAAATTGCAAGGGCATTTGAACTCCTAATTTAATCTGGATTGCTATGGCAGGAATTTCTATTTTTGAACTTGTTTAAACCTGATCTGATTGAAAACCCCACAAAAAATACTTTTTCTCGCGCGCTGGTATCCCGACCGCTACGATCCGATGACAGGCTTGTTTATCAAGCGGCATGCCGAAGTTGCAGCCGGGTTTGCAGATGTGGCGGTTTTATATTTGCGCGCGGCTCCTGATAAGCCATTCGGATACCTGTTTGAACAAAAAAGGGATCATGACGTATTAACAACGACAGTTTATTACGGAACTAAAAGCTTTTTACCTTCTTTTATTGCGAAACCGTTTTCCGGGTTAATGTTTGTAATTGCTTTTATAAAGGGATACCGGTTTGTTGTGAATACCTGGAACAAACCTGATTTTATTCATGTGAATGTACTTACCCGATTGGGTGTGTTTGCTTTAGTATTACGTTGGTTTCGGGGTGTGCAGTATGTGATTACGGAACACTGGTCGAGGTATTTGCCTATTACAGGAACATACAACGGATTCATGCGTAAGTTCTTAACAAAGTTTGTGGTGCGGAATGCGGCCGCCATGAGCACGGTCTCCGAAAACCTGGCTAAAGCGATGCAAAGCCATGGCTTGTTTAATAAGCATTATATGATTTTGCCTAATGTTGTTGATACAGATGCTTATATCCCGGCCGCATCTGAATCTGCAGTGGAAATAAAACGGTTTATTCATATTTCCTGCTTCGAGGACCGCTCAAAAAATATTACCGGACTTTTAAAAACAATCAGCAACCTGAGCAAACTCCGCGATGATTTTGAATGTATTATGGTAGGAGAGGGGATTGATCTTGAAAAAATGAAATTCCTCGCGATCCGGCTTGGATTGAAGGAATCACAGGTTAGATTTACCGGCTTACTCGAAAATGAGGAACTCATAGATTCATATCAAAGTGCTGGATTTATGGTGATGTTCAGTAATTATGAAAATATGCCGGTTGTAATAAGCGAGAGCCTTTCGTGCGGATTGCCGGTTGTCGCTACAGCCGTAGGTGGAATTCCTGAATATATTAACGAAACTAACGGAAGGCTGGTTGCTGCCGGTGATGAAGCTGCTTTGCTGGAAGCGATAAATTTTATGCTGGACCATTGTCCGGAGTTTGATAAGCAAAAAATCAGGCAAAATGCAGTTGGGATTTTCGGTAAGAAGGCTGTTGCAGAAAAACTCGGGGAATTATATTCCTATGTAAAATATTGATATTTATATAGATATAACCCATGAACTTCGGCATACTCTGCAACGGCAATAAATTCCAGCAATGGCAACTTGATGCGATCAGGCTTCTGATTGAAGATGGCCATACCTGTGGTCTGTTGATTGTGAATGCCAATCCGGTTCACTCACAGGGCTTTCGTCAAAAACTTATTCATTATCCTTATTCAAAACTGTTGTTCAGGATTTGGTCAAGGTACTGCATGAAACCTGAGGCCAAAAGGATGGTTGATATTACTGATATTCATCCCGGGTTGCCTCGAATCTCCTGTTTAACTACGAAGAAGGGCTTTTCGGAGTATTTTGATAAAAATGATGTGGATAAGATCCGATCTTCAAATCTTGATTTTATACTGCGATTTGGTTTTGGGATCATTAAAGGTGACATCCTGGATGCAGCAAAATATGGAGTGTGGTCGTATCATCACGACGACGACCGGAAATACCGCGGAGTGCCGACAGGTTTCTGGGAAATCATGTTTGGCGATCCGGTTAATGCAGCTATACTTCAGAGGCTTACGGATAAAATAGATAGCGGAATTATTCTTCACAAGGCATATTTTGCCACCATAAATCATTCATGGCAGGCAAATTTCAATAATCTGCTTCAAAGTTCCACCGAATGGCCATTGCAGGTTTGCAGGGAGATTGAAAATGGGAATACTGATTTTCTTTCAGTCCCTAATTCGCCTGAATCAACTATTTATAAGTTGCCCGACAACTTTCAGATGTTACGTTTCCTGCTGAAAGTGGCGGTAAATAAACTAAAATTTCATTACCACGATTTGTTTCTGGCCGAAAAATGGAATATTGGAATTATTCCCAAGCCTGTGGAAAACCTGGTTAAGGCAGGAAATCATACTCTTCCTGAGCCTGCATGGCTTGATATATCAACTCGAAAACCGGTGTATCATGCTGATTCTTTTGGTTTTATAAATGAGAATCAGTATCATATTGTTTGCGAGGAATACAATTATGCAACTGCAAAAGGGGTTTTGACTTCGATGCAAATCGACAGAAAAACGAACCAGGTTCAAAAGAAAACAATTGCTCTTGAAAAAGACTATCACCTGGCATATCCTTACATGTTTGAATATGAAAACAAACACTATTGTATTCCGGAGAATTCAGAAGGGGGAAATGTGGATTTGTTTCGTTATGATGTTTCATCAGGGAAACTTGTTTTTGAACAAACTCTGATCGAAAACCTGCAGGCGGTTGATCCGACATTAATTTACTACGAAGGAACCTGGTGGTTGTTTTTTACTGATAAAACCTCAACCAACGAACGTTTGCATCTCTGGTATTCTGAAACTTTACGCGGACCCTATACAACTCATGCCAATAATCCTGTAAAAGTTGATATACGATCATCGCGTCCGGCAGGAAATCCATTTATACTCGATGGGAAACTTCTCCGCCCGGCACAGGATTGTTCCATCCGGTCAGGAAGGAGAATCTTTATAAATCAGGTAATGAAACTTACTCCGACTGAGTTTGTTGAGGAAGAATTTGCTATATTGAATCCTGACCCTGCTTCGAAATTCCGCAATGGGATGCACACTTTCTGTGTTACTGATGGCGCGGTAATTGTTGATGGTAAAAGCGAGTGCTTTATATGGCAGTCGTTTAAACGAAAGTTATCTGCAAAAATTAATAAAAAAGTAAACAGCTTAAAATGATAAAATTAAATCTAGCTTTTCTTTTCTTCTTGTTAAGTTTTCTCTATTGCGCAAATGCGGCAGCTCAGCTAACTAAAAATGATTCTGTTTCAGAGGCCAGGATGTATCGCGATGTTTTTATTCTTGCATCCGATTCACTGCAAGGCCGTGAAGCGGGTACACGCGGGGAGCAAATGGCGTCGGATTATATATCTGAACAAATGCATCAGATTGGATTATTGCCCAAAGGCGATAGCACAGGATCGTACGTGAGCAGGTTCAGGATGAATTTTCCTGTAATATTTAAAGAAGCTAAACTCCGTGTGAATGATATTAATTTTAAACATATTGAAGAGTTTGGTGCAACCGATTTGTCGTCGCAAGGCAAAGTAATTGCTCCATTAATAAATATAGGAATTGGAATTGATACTTCGGTGTATGATGCAGGTGGCAGGAAAGGGAAAATGGATGTTTCTAGAAAAATAGTTGTTATTGAGATTGCTGATTTATCAAAGAACGATGATAAAGCTGAAGTGCTTGAAATGATTATTTCCAGGGTAAAATCAGCAGTTCAACGAGGCGCTGTGGGAGTTATTATTCACAACAGTTCGCGCAAAGCGACCGAAAATGTTTTGTTTGGCTCTCCTTTTACTGAATCGTTGAATATTCCGGTAGTTTATATCGCCCGTCTACCATTCAATAAAATAAGAAGGATCAATTCCGCCACATGTACATTATCTGTCGAAATTGACCGGACTGTTTCAAAACCTGCCAATGTTATAGGTTGGATTGACAATAAATCGGCCAAAACAGTTGTGATTGGTGCGCATTACGATCATCTTGGGATAACAAAGAGCCGGAAAGGTGTTGATAAAACTCCACAGATCCACAACGGTGCTGACGATAATGCAAGCGGAACAGCGGCTATGCTCGAACTTGCCCGTTGGGCCGTTACGGATAAAACCCTGAAATACAATTATATTTTTGTTGCATTCAGTGGCGAAGAAAAGGGTCTTTTTGGTTCAAAAGCTTTTTGCAGCCGGGCATGGGTTAACAACGATAATATTGTTTACATGCTGAATTTGGATATGGTTGGCAGGCTCGGTTGCCAGGGCGACACTATTAGCGCTCTTGGAATTGCATCATCCGCAGTGTGGGATCAAATGATTGATACCATAAGACACCCGGATTTTTCAATAAAAAAGATTAATGGAGCCCCTTCTTTTTCCGATCACGCGCCTTTCCTGAAAAAAGATATCCCGGTTATTTATTTTACTACCGGACTTCACCCGCAATATCATACTCCTGACGACGATACCGAACTGATCAATTTTAAAGGGATGATGGAAATAACAACATATTTAAGGCATTTTATCAGTTCAGCAGAGGCCTTGCCCGAAATTCCGTTTCACAATATTAACACCCTGCAAAATACCAGGGCGTTAATCCAGACTTTCGTTAATTAACCTGGGGGCTTTCCTTGTAGCTACCAGGAAAAGGTTAAATGTAAAATCAGTATTCTTTGTGCTGTTTTTCTCTATTTGGAATATGAGCATGCTTGCCAGGCTTAGTATCGGCAGAAACAGTAAAAGGAGGAGATAGAGGATTGCCGATAAAGTCTTAGCAATTGTATTTTTCATTTTCCATATCTCGGGGAAGGAGCGCAAGTATCGCATATAAAGCGCGCAAATGGTTGAGCCAAACCCGCCAAAGCTTTCAATTACTTCCACTCTGAATCCGGTTGATTCTGATAACTTTTTCAGGCTGAATGCCGTATGTCGGTACCGGTCCTCTTTACTCCATGCCGGATATATGAAATCGGTTGTAAGTATAAGTTTTCCACCGGGTTTTAATACACGATTCATTTCCCTGAAAAAATCCACGGGCTTATCAATTACTGATAAAACCTGGAAACATGCAACCCCATCCAATGAATTATCAGGCAGAGGCAGTTCTTTCCCGTCTTCAATCCAATAGGTTGTTTGTTTTTCAAGCTGTTCTATTTCCTTAGTTTTGTAATGCCGTTTTGTATTTGTCGTTAAATATTCATCTGCTGAAGCAAAATATTTTTTATAAGGCAGGTCTCCAGCGCCGATATCCAGCCACCGGCCTTTTATTTGTGGCGCTATACGTTTTAATTTATGGTGCATCATTGCCGTATGAATGTTGAATTGAAAAAGATGAAGGTATTCGGATAGCAACGAAACGGGACTCAGGTTCATCAGGATTGCATTTTATGCAAACATAGTAAATCAGATTGTATTCAACAGATTACTTTTATATTTTTGTAATGAATTGATGAGCCCCGAAATTATTTACTGCAACTTATACCCTATTTCACAACCTATGGATACTACTCCGAAACTTGAGGATTTACCCAATATTGGCAGAACTCTGGCTTGTTTGCTCAATGAAGCAGGAATCAATACGCCGGATGATCTTTATATAGCAGGCGCTATTCAAGTTTTCATCAGGATCAGAGCAATTGATCCGGATGCGTGTTTTAGCAAACTTTGTGCATTGGAAGGTGCAATTCAGGGTATCAGGTGGCATACCCTTTCACCAGAAAAGAAAACCGAATTGCAGCATTTCTTTACTATGGCAAAAAAATAAGATCATGCCATTTTCCAAGATCATTGTGTATTCAATAATAATCTTCAAATTACAATAAGAGTGGTTGCGGAAAATTTAGTACTTTAGCACGGATTTATTAAATTCAGTTCATAATCCTATGCTTCAGCCTAAAAAATTGCTTTTATTTTTCTTGCTCATTGTTTTGTCGTATCCTGCCTTAGCCACTGATTTTTCAATAAAAATTTCCGGCAATGACTCTGTTTTAAAAGGGATTACCCAGGATGAAAATATCCTGTTTAATATGATCAATGATATGCGCAGGCAAAATAAAATGACTTCCATACCTCTGTCACCTGATTTGTGCAAAGTAGCCCGAACTCATATTGCTGACCTGATTAAGTGGAGACCACAGGATAGAGGCTGTAGCATGCATAGCTGGAGCGGATCGGGTAAATGGACTTCCTGTTGCAATACCAAGGATGTTTTTGGCATTCAATGTATGAAATCAAAGCCCAGGGAAATTACAGGTTACCCTGGCGATGGATATGAATTGATTTATTGGGGTGAAGAAAAAGCAACTCCTGCTGAAGCGTATGAATTATGGAAACAGGTTGATGCTTCTACCGATATGATCCTTAGCCGGGCTAAATGGAAGGGATATGAATGGAAAGCGCTTGGCGTCGGAATAAATGATGGGTACGCCATACTTTGGCTTGGTGATACAGTTAATCAAGTAACAAAGGATAAATACCCCGATTATATTCCGGAAGTGCATCAGACTGCTGCAAAAGATACTAAACCAACCAAACTACCGGTTCAGGCAAAGGAAAGTGTTGAACCTAAAAAAGAAGTAAATAAAAAAGAAGTTCCTGCTAATGAGGTGATTACAAAACAGCCTTTGAAGAGATCGGGTGCAAAATACTATGTTGTTGTCGGCAGCTTCAAAACTGCTCAGGCTGCTAATACTGAATTGCAGAAAGTTAAAGGTGAAGGTTACCCGGCATCATTTATTCTCCAGGAGGAATCAAATTTTCGCATAGCAGTCGCATCTTTTGATGCAGTTGAGCAAGCAGTCGTTGTGAAAAATGGATTGAAAGAAAAATTCCCCGGGATTTGGGTTTATAAGAAATAAGATGACATTTACTTGAAGCCTAACATCCAAAAATAAGTCAACGATCTATAATATTTACCCTTCAAATAATCGGGTGATCCTATATCCTAATTCCCCAATCCGATATCCGATATCCGATATCCGACATCCGACATCATACATCCGCAATCCTTTTACCTGTGCAAAACTCATTAATAACTTCTGTGCAAAAGCTAACAATCCTTTGCCGGATTGATTTATATTTGCCGCCGCATTATGGACACAATTGGAAATTATAACGAAGAAAGTATCCGGTCGCTCGACTGGAAAGAACATATCAGGCTTCGCCCGGGTATGTACATCGGGAAATTAGGCGATGGCTCTTCCCACGATGATGGTATCTATGTGCTTATCAAGGAGATCATTGATAACTGTATCGATGAGTTTACTATGGGTCATGGTAAGACAATTGAGGTTACAATTAAAGAACATGCGGTATCCATTCGCGACTACGGACGTGGCATCCCGCTTGGTAAAGTTGTTGAATGCGTGTCGCAGATCAACACCGGGGCTAAGTACGATTCGAAAGTGTTTAAAAAAGCAGTAGGATTGAATGGTGTGGGTTCCAAAGCTGTAAATGCACTCTCGAGTTTCTTTAGTGCCCAGGCCATCCGCGAAGGACACACCAATATTGTTGAATTCAGGCAAGGTGAATTAATTAGTGAATCAGGCGATCAGCCAACTGATCTCAGGAATGGAACGCTTATAACTTTTACTCCGGATGCTCAATTGTTTGGTAATTACCATTTTCTGAAGGAATATATAGAGCAAATGTTGTGGAATTATTGTTTCCTGAACAATGGGTTGACTATAATCTTCAACGGGCAGCGTTTCCTGGCAAAGAATGGCTTACTCGATATGCTCGAAAAGTCGAATAATGGAAATGAGATCAATTACCCGATTATTCATATAAAGGAGGACGATTTCGAATGCGCTTTTACTCATAGCGCCAAGCAATACGGGGAGGAATATTATTCATTCGTTAACGGACAGCATACTACCCAGGGAGGCACACACCTGGCTTCGTTCCGTGATGCACTTGTGAAAACTATCCGCGAATTTTTCGGCAAGGATTTTGAATACAGTGATATCCGTTCTTCCATAATTGCAGCAGTGAGTATAAAAGTCAGCGAGCCTTTGTTCGAATCACAAACCAAAACAAAACTTGGATCACAGCATATTGAGCCGGGTGGTATTACGATCAATAAATTTATTACCGATATCCTGAAAAAGAAGCTCGACAACTTCTTACATATGAATTCGGATACAGCCGAGGCGCTCTACCGGAAAATCCTGCAATCGGAGAAAGAACGTAAGGACATGGCCAGTATTAAAAAGCTGGCAAAGGAAAGTGTTAAGAAAGTAAGTCTTCATAATAAAAAGCTCAGGGATTGCCGACTGCATTATAACAGCAACGACGAACGCCGCCTCGAAACTACTCTGTTTATTACCGAGGGCGATTCGGCAAGCGGTTCCATCACCAAATCGCGTGATGTAAATACCCAGGCCGTATTCAGTCTCAAAGGTAAGCCGCTTAATTGCTATGGGAAAACTAAGAAAGTGGTTTATGAAAATGAGGAATTCAACCTGTTGCAGTCTGCGTTGAATATTGAGGATGATATTGAAAATCTTCGTTACAACAATATTGTGATAGCTACTGATGCCGATGTGGATGGTATGCATATCCGCTTGTTACTGCTTACATTTTTCCTACAGTTTTTCCCCGACCTGGTGAAGTCAGGCCATGTTTACATTCTACAGACTCCGCTATTCAGGGTGCGAAATAAGAAAAAAACCAATTATTGCTATTCCGAACAGGAGCGACAGGAAGCGCTGAAAGAACTTGGACCCAGCCCGGAAATAACACGGTTCAAAGGATTGGGTGAGATATCACCCGATGAATTCCGCCATTTCATTGGAGTCTCAATGCGCCTTGACCCGGTGATTTTAAAACATCTTTCGGAAATTGATTCCATACTTTCGTTCTATATGGGTAGCAATACGCCAGAACGGCAACTTTTTATTATCGATAACCTTCGGAATGAAGGGGAAATAGAAGCTGAGATATTGAATGAAGTGGAAATAGAGGCTGAAATATTGGAAAAAGTAGCGTGAGTTCATTTTTCCCGGGCAAGCAAATTTATGGCAATACAATTTCAGGCAAGTATTGCCAGGAAACCGATGTACTCAATGAGATAATTTGAACCTCTGATCTCCTGCAAAATTGCTATGCTAAGTATATTTGATGATTGCTCTGCGTTTCAAATCAAAGATAAATAAACCTGCTTTTCAGTTTGCTTCGGCTTCTTCTTTAAATTCTGAAGCTTCTTCTTTGGCTTTGGTGAAATGTTCAGCAATGTTGTCAACAAATTCATTGAATTTGTTTTTTAACGATTCCGCAGAGCCTTTGCTTTTCTTTGCTATTTTTTTACGGGTTTCGGGACCACTATCCGGGGCGAACAATACACCCAGTAAGGCTCCGACAGCAACGCCTGCCAAAGCTCCGATTACTACATTAACTTTGCTCATGGTTTTAATGGTTTTAACGTTAATAGCCAGGTTAATACTACATTTTTAATATCAGGTAAGATTTATCAGCTTCGTTCAATCCTGTTCAAAAAAGATTGCGCAAACGCCAACTATTGTTTTCATCCTGGTTTTATTGTAATTAGTTTATTTCTCCATTTATCAGGAGTTTATAACAGCGCAAGAGTTCATTTTTATTTATGTTTTTAACTCCTGGCTATTTCTTAATTCTGTCTCGAGAAACAAATATTTTTTTTTGTCAAAACTGTCTCAAAGATAAGCAATTTTGAGGTAAAAATCAGCATGTTACTCTTATTTTTATAAAAAAATATTGTTTTCACCATAGCCAATATATATCAGCTGTTATTATACTTAGCGTGGGATAAAATCACGCATTCAGAAAAAACTCAAGTCCCAAATCCCATCCTGCCGCGGCGGGACAAGAACCAAGACCAACTCTAAATTCCTTCTTGGAATTTTGAGTTTGGTCCCGCCGCGGCGAGATGAGACTTAATGAATGCGGAAATTTATCCCGTTTTCAGTATAAATAGCCTGCCAGATGGAAATTACAGTAATTCATTCTATCCGGTAAGCCGGTGGATTCGTTTTCATTGGACCAGGCTGCCTATGCTATAAGTTCCGGAAGTTATCGGGATCGCTGCAGTAACGAATAAATTAATTGTGCGTTGATTCTATTTTTCTAGTTTCTTCCATACTGTTTTGGCTGTGGCACAGACCTTTTGGCTGTCCCTGATTTTAATGGTATGGACAAAAGAATTGTCATTCATATCCTTTTCAGTCAACGAAATAATTGTGTCGTCATATTGAGCTTCTGCGATAAAGCGTCCGTCAATGGAATATAAATGATAATCATCAACAATTTCTTTGGGAATGGATTCCATAACCCATTGTAAATACCGGATATTGTTTACATGCTTATTCATATCGGTATCAAAACGGTTAACTTTAAATTTCTTCATAAAAAATGCAGAATCAATTGCTTCAATCTTTTTGGTAATATCTTGATTTATAGATTCTTCATTATAGATAGACCATTTTGCTTTTATCTCATCAATAATCTTAACGGGTCTTCTTTTAAAAATATCAAAGAAAACCCACAAGCCTTTGGCTCTTCCGATAATATTGTATTGCTCGTCATAAATAATGTTTTCCCTGATACCTCTGATAGCTGAATAGTTAGAAAGCCATGTTCTGATAATGATCTTTTCTTTATAGCCAGGATAGCGCTCCATTTGCATAAACCCTGAACGTAATACCCATCCGACATTTTGTTTTACAAGGTCGTATAAGCTATAATTTATCGAATAACAATGATCAGCTGCCGTTTCTTCCAGTAACATTAACATGGTGGTAGGTGAAGCCATTCCGAAATTATTCATTTCGAAATATCTCAATTCAAATTGCTTGTCAAAATAATTTTCCAAAATAAATCGTTATTATATTGAATATTAGGTTAATACAACTCCATAAACGCCTTTCCTAAATTCCCGGTAATATCTCCGGCAACAAGAGCTTCATATCCTGACTGTTCCATTGCCAGATCGCCTGCCAGTCCGTGCAGATAAACGCCCAAAATGCACGCTTCGGTAGGATTATACCCCTGGGCCAACAAGCCTGTTATTATTCCGGTGAGTACATCACCACTACCTCCGGTTGCCATTCCCGGGTTCCCGTTTGGATTAAAATAGCAATTTCCCAAAGGTGAACAAATAACAGTATAAGCTCCTTTGAGAACAATATTTAAGCTGTATTTAACACAAAATGACCGTAAGACTTCAAGCCGGTCAAAGCTATTGGAGGTTTTACCTGCCATCCGCGCAAACTCACCTGGATGTGGTGTCAGTATTGTGCCTTTGGGCAAAAATGGCAGCCAGGTTGGATTGTCAGATAAAATGTTCAATGCATCAGCATCAAGCAACAAGGGAACAGTTGCCTGCTGAATAAGATGTTTCAACATGCTGGCAGCGCTTTTACCGGTTCCAAGGCCCGGCCCGGTAGCAATGGCTGTGAATGAGTTGAGGTGAGGCAAGTGGGTGCATTCATTTTCATCTTCATCAACCGAGACCATCACTTCGGGAACAGCAGTCTGAATAACCTGGTATCCGCAACCTGGCAGATGCACAGTAACAAGTCCAGCCCCTGAATGCAGGCATGATTTACCCATCAATACCGATGCGCCGATTTTGCCTTTGCTTCCGCCTATCAACAGCGCATGACCATACGTTCCTTTATGTGAAAAACGTGGCCGGGGTCTCAGGATTTCTTTTACATCGGCAAATTCAACCAGGTAATTCCGGCAAGGTTCGCTACCGGTAAAATCAGGATGCAGTCCAATAGATAATATTTGCCAGTTGCCCACATAATATTCATTTTCAGGAAACAGGAACGAGAGTTTAGGGAACTGGAAACTAAGTGTATAATCTGCTTTTACGATGGTAGCTTTCGCGGGATCAACAGGTTTATCAACAAAAAGGCCTGATGCAATATCGATGGAAATGGTAATGCATTTGCTTGCGTTGATCTGCTCGGCCAGGTATTTATAGTTACCCTCCAGCGGCTTTGATAGTCCGGATCCGAATAGCGCATCAACCAGAATGGTCTTTTCGGTGACAAGATCAGGATTGAACGCATCGTGCATTCGTATATCAACCTGCTTATCCTGGGCTCGTTTTAGGTTTGCAGTAAAATCATCTGACTTTTTAAAAGATTTCTCCGGAATAAACGAAATCACTGAAAACTGTTGTTCGTGCAACATCCGTGCGATTGCTATTCCATCACCACCATTATTTCCCGGCCCACAAAAGATAATAATGTTTTTGTTGCTCAGGTCACTGTAATTTTTCATCCATTCAACACAGGCGCCGGCTGCACGTTCCATCAGGTCAATCGATGAAACAGGTTCATTCTGAATGGTATAAGCGTCAGCTTTCCTAACCTGGTCCGAAGAAAATATTTTTAACATAACCGATGAAATTATTCTCAAAGTTACGAAAGCATTTATTTAAAAGTGAGTAACTAATCAGCCCTTCTAAATTTGTGGATTTCTTTAAAAAAGAAGGTTATTAACAATTTCTGATTGTCTGGTTGTTTTGGTTTTTGTAAAACTACTTGGTTATCAACGTTTTTCTTTTTCGATGTTTATAAAAAGGCTTGATTTTCTTTGGATTAAGTGAGTTTGATAGCTTACTTTGTTGGCATGGAATCAGGCACTTCTGACAAAGATAAACGAATAGCTGAACTTGAACAAGAGGTCAAGGAACTTAAGGCTATTATTTTTGAACTGATAGAACGACTTGCCAAATACGAGAACCCCAAAAACAGTCGTAATAGCTCCATTCCTCCTTCGAAAGACGAAAATCGTCCATTTAAAAGCAAAAGCCTACGCGAAGTAAGTGGCAAAAAACCTGGTGGACAATCCGGTCATGAAGGTAAAACGCTCGAAATGGTTTCAACTCCTGATGAAATAATTGTACACAACCCTCTGTTTTGTAAACACTGTGGAATGGATATAAGCCACTTGCCTGCAGAAATGATAGAAAAGCGTCAGATTGTTGAAATACCACCAATAAAACCTGTTTATATTGAACACCAGGTTTTTGCACGTACCTGCACTTGTGGGTGTACCGTTATCGGCTCTTTCCCTGCGGAGATAACACCAGGAATCAGTTATGGCAAATCCATTGAAAGCCTTTCTTCTTATTTCTATGCCCGTCAGTACTTGCCTTTTGCACGAATGCAGGAGATGTTCAACGATGTGTTTTCTTTACCCATTAG
The DNA here is from genome assembly GCA_041660125.1 of Lentimicrobiaceae bacterium. Lineage (GTDB taxonomy): Bacteria > Bacteroidota > Bacteroidia > Bacteroidales > UBA4417 > UBA4417. The sequence goes on along the minus strand of JBAZWY010000002.1, from coordinate 136,992 downwards.
TGAAGGTGGTATCCATCAGGTTTTAGATCGCGCAACTGCCAAAGTTGAACCAGCATATGAACTTATACATGAACGCATTAAAGAAGCTTCTGTAATTGGTTCTGATGAAACCGGAACACACATTGGCAAAGACAAAGGGTGGTTCTGGACCTGGCAGAATGAAAAACTAACGTATATCGTTGCTTCCATGAACCGTGGTACACAAACCATCAACAAACACTTCGAAAATGGATTCCCTAAAGCTGTTTTAGTGCATGATTGCTGGAAAAGCCACTTCGAACCCAATACATTAACGCATCAAATTTGCATTGCACACTTACTCCGGGAGGTGACTTACCTGGATGAACTATACGACAGTACCTGGCCAAAACAATTCAAAGAACTACTTCGTAATGCAATCCATTTAAAACAGAAACTTACACTATCAGACTACCTTGCGCCAATTCCTGAAAAGACTAATCTCATATTACGATTGCTGGAACTTCTTGAAACACCTGTGCAAACAGAATTTAGTGAATTGGCTACTTTTCATAGGCGTATGATCAAATACCAGTATTATTTATTCACTTTCTTATTCAACTTTGATGTCCCGCCAGACAATAATGGCTCTGAAAGGGCTATTCGTAACATCAAGGTCAAGCACAAAATATCAGGCTATTTCAAATCACTTAAAGGTGCTGAGCAATTTGCTATCCTTCGCTCAGTCATTGATACTGCAATTAAAAATGGACAAAATGTCCTTAATACATTCTCTCAGATTTTATCCGTAAATTTAGCGGGCTGATTAGTCACAAAAGTGATTATTCTTTTCAATTTCAAAATCCATTTGGATTACCTGACTCTTTTCAGAAAAGTCTATTGAAATACAAGTAAAATATAGTATATTTACATCATTAATATCAATTTAGGATAATTTGATTCAGCAATAATTTATAACCATCTACCAAATTATTTCACCTGATCAAACATAACAAACTTGATTTTGGTTAAGACGCTGAACCTATTGCCTTAAAAAAAGATGTAATTGTGGAGATAACTGATGGAATAATAAATAAACAGTATTATTCATTGGTAGGACAACAACCACATAAATGCAAGTTACATTCAAAAATATCCAATGAAAACTACAACCGACCTTCTCTATTTTATTCCGCCTGATATTGTAAGATTTATCCTGGTTACAGTCTTTTCCTTACTGATTGGGCTGGAACAAAGACGTCACCATATTGAAGAGGAAACGGAAAGCTTGTTTGGCACCGACCGGACATTTACATTGATAGGGATTTTAGGATATATCCTTTACATTATAAGTCCTTCAAACTTAATGCCCTTCATGATCGGGGGAGGAGTTATCGGAGCCTGGCTTGCTATCTACTATTACCAAAAAATTCAGATAAAGCAAAAGTTTGGTATAACTTCGTTTGTTATTGCATTTATAACATATTGCCTTGCCCCATTGCTTTATACGCAACCTGAATGGTTAGTGATTTTAGTTATTGTTATTCTATTGGTAATTACTGAGATAAAAGAGTCACTGTTTAAATTTTCAAAAACCTTTGATAATAAGGAATTTATCACACTTGCAAAATTCCTGGTCATTGCCGGGGTCATTCTTCCTTTGCTTCCGGATACGCCCATCTCTGCCGAAATCAATATTTCTCCCTATAAGTTCTGGCTGGCAATAGTAGCAATATCCTGTATTTCATATTTAAGTTACCTGCTCCAAAAATTTGTGTTCCCGAAATCGGGCATTGTCCTCACAGGAATCTTAGGCGGAATGTATAGCAGCACTGCCACCACCATCATTCTGGCCAGGAAGAGTAACGAATTGCCTGAAAGCAATAAAGTGTCGGCAGCAATTGTGCTTGCAACCACAATGATGTACCTGAGGATATTTTTACTTGCCTTGTTTTTCAACAAAGAAATTGCATTGCTACTCCTGCCTTCGTTTCTTATATTCATTATAGCGTCTGTACTGCTTGCTATTTACTTTTTAAAGTTTCAACATAACAGGGATCAACAAAAGGTTGAAATACCAACGATCTTACCGCAGAATAATCCCCTCGAATTTAAAACGGCACTGGTCTTTGCCGCACTCTTTATCTTCTTTGGATTGATTACAGGATTTATTAATAAAATGTACGGAACAGGAGGAATCAATGTGTTGTCGTTTGTTGTTGGCGTAACCGATATTGATCCTTTTATACTGAACCTCTTTCAAAGCAAATGGAATATTGAAAATTCGGTGATTGTAATGGCTGTGCTAAATGCCATTACCAGTAATAACCTGCTTAAAATGATTTATGGTCTTTCCTTTAGCGACAAGTCCATACATAAGCAATTAACTATCGGGTTCGGAGTGTTAATAGTTCTTGGGCTGTTGATGTCATTTGTAGTTCATTTGTAAATATGAAGGTAGTTTTTTGTCATTTCAAATCAATGATCCTTGTTTTCTTTATCCGCTACTTCAGCCAGTTCATTATTTAGGTATGAAAATGAAACCCTGAAACCCTGAAACTCTGAAACTCTGAAACTCTGAAACCCTGAAACCCTGATACACTGAATCGATTCGCCTTAGGCTTAGAGCTCTCAGAAAGTAAACCCTGAAACCCTGAAACTTTTTACTCTTTCTCCCCGGATTGTTAATAAATTATTGTCCTGCTGAAAGCTAAAGCAGGAAGAAAAATAGTTATTTTTGGCACGTATGGAAGAGAATGAAAGAATGGATGCGCTGGCATCGCGAAAAACTATCAAAAAGCCGTCGATTGGCCGTGATGCATTTCAGGAGCATGGCAAATTGCCGCCTCAGGCTACCGATCTCGAAGAAGCGGTTTTAGGAGCACTCATGCTCGAAAAGGATGCAGTGGCTGCAGTTATTGACATGCTTGTTCCGGCAGTATTTTACAAGGAATCACACCAGGCTATTTTTGAAGCAATTACCATGTTGTTCCACAACAATGAACCTGTTGATATTCTTACAGTTACCAATGCACTCAGGAGTACCGGCAAACTAGAACTGGCAGGAGGTCCGTTTTATATAACTCAACTTACTTCACGTATTGCATCATCAGCAAATATTGAATTTCACGTTGGTATTCTCAAACAAAAGTTCCTGCAGCGTGAGTTGATAAAAATTTCGACCGATACCATCCGGAAATCTTTCGAAGATTCAACTGATGTATTTGATCTCCTGGATGAAACCGAAAGCAGCCTTTTTTCAATCAGTGAGAATAATTTGCGCAAAAAGGCACAACTTATGCCTGAATTGGTTCATAAAGTATTGAATCAAATCGACAATGCCCGTAAAAATGATGGTGTTTCCTCTGGAGTTCCTTCCGGTTTTATTGACCTGGATAAGATTACAGGCGGCTGGCAACGAAGCGATCTGATTATTGTCGCCGCACGTCCCGGAATGGGGAAAACTGCTTTTGTACTCTCCATGGCCCGCAATATTGCTATTGAATCCAAGAAAGCTGTGGCTTTTTTCTCTTTAGAAATGACTGCCGACCAGTTAGTTGCGCGTTTGATTGCTTCAGAGGCAGAACTTTCGGCCAGTAATTTACGTCGTGGACAATTACAGAATTTTGAATGGGAACAACTAAATTCGCGTATTTCAAAACTCATTACGGCACCCATTTATATTGACGATACACCTTCGTTGTCGCTTTTCGAGCTACGTGCAAAATGCCGCAGGTTAAAAGCGCAATACGATATTGATATGGTCGTGATTGACTATATCCAACTTATGACAGCCGGTGGCGATCGCAAAGGTGGTGGAAACCGTGAGCAGGAAATTTCTGCTATTTCGCGTTCGTTAAAAAGCCTGGCAAAAGAACTTAATATTCCGGTTATTGCACTTTCGCAGTTGAATCGATCAGTCGAAACCCGTAGTACCGCGCAAGGAAGTAAAAAACCACAGCTCTCTGACCTTCGCGAATCAGGTGCAATCGAGCAGGATGCCGACCTTGTTCTTTTTATTTACAGGCCTGAGTACTATAAAATTATGGAAGACGAAGATGGCAATTCCACTGAAGGCAAAGCGCAGATAATTATTGCCAAGCACAGGAATGGAGCTACCGACGAAATCTGGTTACGATTTATCAGCCGGTTTGCACGTTTCCAGGATGTTGACGGATTAAGTATCGACAAAATGGGGCTGTCATTAACCCCAAATACCGGCTTCGATCAACCGGGCAATACTACTGTTATTATGCAGTCGCGGCTCAACAGTATGGATGATGATGTTGATCTGGGTCCAACAAATTTCTGATCCTGGACTCAATTCCATTCACTCAGCCTGGAGAAGCAAAGAGCACTTTCATGCTTTTATCATGATAGATCAGTATTAATTTTGTGACAACTACAAAAACTCTGATATAGTTAAACCTGAATGCAAATAAAGCCTCAAAAATGAAGCGTAGCATCCTGATTATTCTATTCATTTTATTGCTGATCAGGGTTCAGGGTGCATTCATAATGATTACGATGGATCAGAGTCAGAAGAATCATCTGAAAGCCTATGGGATTGCTTATTGGATCCTGCAGCAGGATGTTGAAGTCAGCTGGTTGCTAAATTACCGCGGTGGCGCTTTCATGGTTAAATATAATAAAGCATTTGAAAATGAGTGCTTTATCAGGGGAGTAACATGTGAAGTGATTGCAGATGCCCAATCCACTGCAATCCTTCAGGAAATAGCTGACCCCGAAGTAAATATGGATGAAGTAAAGCTGAATAAAGCTCCGAAAATTGCTGTTTATTCTCCCAAAAACAAACTTCCTTGGGACGATGCCGTTACATTGGCACTCAGTTATGCCGAGATTCCTTATGATATAGTTTATGATGAAGAACTGATAAACGGGGTGCTTCCCATGTATGATTGGCTGCATCTTCATCATGAGGACTTTACAGGGCAGTATGGAAAATTCTGGTCCGCATACCGCAATACATCCTGGTACAAAGAGGATGTAAGGACAAATGAAGAAATGGCTGCCAAGCTTGGTTTTAAAAAAGTCTCGCAGATGAAACTTGCAGTGGCATTAAAAATAAGGGATTTTGTTGCCGGCGGTGGCTATTTATTCGCGATGTGTTCAGCACCTGATAGCTATGATGTTGCGTTAGCTGCCGAGGGAGTAGATATTTGTGATGTTATGTTCGATGGCGATGGAATGGATCCTAAAGCTCAATCTAAATTAAATTACGATAATTGTTTTGCTTTCAGAAATTTTAGCCTGGTCACCAATCCGTATGAATACGAAATATCATCCATCGATGTAAATGCACTTCGAAAAGTAAGCCCGACTAATGATTTCTTTACTTTATTCGACTTCTCGGCCAAATGGGATCCTGTGCCAACTATGCTTTGCCAGGATCATATGCAGGTAATTCATGGTTTTCGCGGACAGACAACAGCTTTCGAAAAAAAATATGTTAAACCTGAGGTTATTATCATGGGTGAGAACAAGGCGCTTGATGAAGCAAGATATATACATGGAGAGTTTGGCAAAGGAACTTGGACATTTTACGGAGGCCACGATCCTGAAGATTACGAACATCGCGTAGGCGATCCTCCCACTGATTTGAATCTTTTTCCGAATTCACCCGGATACAGGCTGATATTAAATAATGTTTTGTTTCCTGCAGCCAAAAAGAAAAAGCAAAAAACCTGATTTTCTTCTTTTTTTTGACTTTTCAATGATGTTATTTAGACTGATAAAAAGAATAAATGCTGATAATGTAATCCCTGGAAAGTAATTTTTCTTGATTTACGCTTATATTTAAGCCTGATAATCATTATCATATATTATTTTCAAATAATTTTTAAAAAAATATTACTCTTTGTGTTAACAGAACACTAAGTTCATTATTTTTACATGTCTAAAAATTATAATGCTTATCTGAAAGTATTATATTTACAGTTAAATTCACGTTGTTGATAATATCATCAATCAGGAAACACAGAAAGTTGAAGATTACAGATTCTTATTGCGCTCGCCCGACCTTTAATTTCATTTTTAATTAACCATTTTAACAAAACACTATGGAACAACAAAGACATGCAAACTACGGTCTGGGAATGACTGTAATCGGATCCATTTTCTTTATTTTTGGATTTGCAACTACCTTTATAATTACCTTGAGTGGTCAGGTAAAGGATATTTTTGAGTTAACTGAGTTCAAGGCGCAGTTATTAAGTTTTTCCTTTTTTATTACCTACTTTTTTATCTCCATTCCAATTGGATTGTACATTAAAAAAATCGGGTATAAAAGTGCTTTAATTGCAGGTTTATTGTTAATGGCAGCCGGAAGTTTCCTGTTTTTCCCGGCAGCAAAATATCTTTCTTTTCCATTATTCCTTGGAGCAACTTTTGTATTGGCTTCAGGTGTAGTGTTTCTGCAAACAGCTGCTAATCCTTATGTTACAGCCTTAGGTTCGGAAGAATCGGCCGGTGGCCGCCTTAACCTGGTACAGGCCCTCAATTCAATTGCAACCATGGTTGCTCCCTGGATAATTGCTGTTTTTATTTTTAGAGGTGCAAGCGAAATGCTAACTTCTATGCAGAAGGCTGAAACTGTCCAGATGCCATTTATAATTATCGGAATTATTGTGGTGCTGGTTGGAATTTCAATAGCTCTGATAAAACTTCCGGATGTTGTCGGAAGTAGTGCTGAGCTGAAGAAAAGTGTATGGAAACATCCCCAGGTAATTTTAGGCGCTTTGGGAATTTTCTTTTATGTAGGTGCTGAAGTTGGTACTGGTGGACTCATCCTGAATTATTTGAAAACAGAAATGCTTCTTGATCCTGCACTTGCAGGAAAATATGTAGCGATCTACTGGGGTGGTGCTATGGTTGGTAGATTTTTTGGTTCAATCATGCTTTCCAACATCACCGATCAATTCAAGAAATATACTTATGTAGTATTGGTATTGTTGCTTGCATTAGTATCCGGTTCATTTGTCACAGGCTGGAGCTGGAATATCGGTCTGATCTTTATGATTGTTGCAGTTGCCAATTTTATTTTAATGCAACTTGGCAAAGGAAATGCCGGTCGTTCACTTGCTGTTTTTGCTTTGATTGCAGCAACATTGGCGATCGTTACTGCATTTACATCCGGAAGTGTTGCACTTTGGGCTGTAGTTTCAATAGGAATGTTTAACTCTATCATGTTCCCCAATATATTTACCCTTGCTGTAAAAGACCTTGATCCGGGTGAACTAAGCACAGCCTCGGGTATCATCAATACATTGATTTTTGGTGGAGCCATCATCCCATTAATCATGGGCAAAATTGCTGATGTTTCAGGTTATTCCTGGGCATTTATTGTACCGGCCTTTTGTTATCTTTATATCTTCTTCTATGCAGTAAAAGGAAGCAAACTTCGCTCAGCATAAATTCAATTAACCATTTAAGTGAGGCAGAAGCGTTCTTAAATTTTAATACGGTGCAGCTGACCTATCTGGTTAAAAATAATAATACCTATAAACCGAGCCATGGCAATACTTTCCACAAATAGAGGGATAAATATTTATGGCGAGTTCACATAATCTGTAAAAATTAAATAGTAAAAGATGAAACAAGTAGCAATAGGAATTGACATTGGAGGGACCAATACTGCGATTGGAGTCGTTGACCGCGAAGGAAATATTCTTTATGAAAAACTGCCGCAGGTACCAACACCACAAAAAAGAGCCAATCCCAACGGGAGCGAAATAATATCGGAAGAATTGTTGAATGATTTTGTCACTTTGCTTGCCATAGAGATTAAATCAGCTATCGACATAGTTTCGAAAATTAACCCGGAAATAGGAGTGATGGGGATAGGCATAGGAGCACCAAACGGAAATTATTACTCCGGAACCATTGAGCATGCTCCAAACCTGCCTTTTGTTGGAGTGATCCCTTTTGCAAAAATGATACAGGCAAAATTTCCATCGATCACAAACGTCAAGCTTACCAACGATGCAAATGCTGCTGCCTTGGGAGAATTGATTTTCGGAGGTGGAAAAAACATGAAGAATTTTGTGATGATTACCTTGGGTACAGGACTTGGAAGCGGACTCATCGTAAATGGCGATCTGGTTTATGGTCATGATGGCTTTGCAGGAGAAATCGGACACACTACAATTGGCAGAGGCACACGTACTTGTGGATGTGGGGGAACAGGCCACCTGGAGGCTTATTGTTCGGCAACCGGCATGAAACGAACTGTTTACGAGCTTTTGGCAAAGTACAACAGCGCCGAAAGCGAGCTTGCAAACATCCCGTATAATGAGATGAGTTCCAAAATTGTTTTTGATGCTGCTGAGAGAGGCGATAAACTAGCTAAAGAGGTTTTTAAAGTTACCGGCGAATTGTTAGGAGAAGCTTTAGCTGATACGGTACATCATCTTAGCCCGGAAGCAATCTTCCTTTTTGGCGGACCTGTTGCTGCAGGTGACTATATCTTTAAACCAACAAAAGAAAGTATGGAACGTTTTCTTCTTCCAATTTTCCGTAATAAAGTTAAAATACTTCCATCCAGCCTCAAAATGGGATCGGCTGCCATTTTGGGAGCCAGTGCTCTGGTTTGGAAAGAGTTAGAGAAACAAGGATTATAATTATACTTGTAAGCTTTGCAGCATTTTAATCTTCCAGGTTAAAATGCTGCTTTTTTATTGTCTGTTATTTTATTTTGATTCCGGGCCCGGCAAAAATCGAGTCATGAATCATATCTGAATTATACTTGGAGTGGGATAAAATAACGCATTAAAAAAAGACCCAAATCCCAAAACCCAAATCTCAATAACCAAGACCTACTCTACAACTTCGCTTGGAATTTGGAGCTTGGAATTTGGAATTTGAGACTTATTGAATGCGGAAATTTATCCCGTTTTCAGTATAAGTCATTGTTGAAGATGATTACCCGATGAATTTCTTCATTCTGTTTTAGTATAATTTTACCAATTTATTATTTTTTCTACGAGGCTGCATATCAACCCGATCAAGCATGTGTATGATGATCCATTGGTTATTCATGCTTTTATTTTCCTTTTTAGAGCTGGCGGAAATCGTTCTCAAAACTGTATTTTTCTAATCTATTCTATATCTTTAACTGCCAGCTAGACTGATTTATACGTATAGTCGATACTGATTTTAAATGTGATAAATTTAAGACGAAAAAAATGTTTTTATTATTATGTATTACAATTGAACATATTTGTAATTAATAAGTAGGAAAGGAATTAGCTTTTCCAAAATTTGATTGATAGAAATCCCTGTTTGCTGAATTAAGTTTAGTTAGTAGTTTACGTGTACTGCCAATTCTTGTTAATAATACTATTTTGCTCATGAGAAACAAAATACTACTAAGTCTGTTTCTTGCCCTTCTGATAATTGGGGTGCAGGGTAAATTTACAACAGTATCAGCCAATCCATTGGTAGATTTTTCATATGCAGGTATTTGTGTCGGAAGCCCAACCTATTTTACAGTAGATAGTACAATTACAAGCGTAGCAACTGTAGCCAATTGGGACTGGAATTTTGGTGATGGAACCTATTCTACTTTTAAAAATCCAGTGCACACCTATGCCGGTTCCGGTATTTATCCTGTTACTTTAACTATTAAGGATATATTTGGACATATTGGTTTTGTGACACACTTTATTACGATACAAAAACTTCCCGTACCTAATTTTGAATTTACTGCACCTGATTGCAGTATTGACTCTATTCAGTTTACTGATCTTTCAAATCCGGAGACTGGTTATATTAGTACCCGGATATGGAACTTTGACGATGGATCGCTGGTTGATACCATTTTTTTTCCGGGTGACCCAAATCCAAAACATGTTTTCCCAAATCCAGGCACATTTAATGTTACCTTATCAGTGATGAATACTGATATGTGTATAAACCAGGTTTCCATACCGGTTACGGTGCCTTCGAACCCGGCAGCCGATTTTTTTAGTATGGGAGAATGTGAAGATCAGCTGGTTAAATTTAAAGATGTTTCTTCACCTAACGGGGCTGTTAATATAGTTGACTGGGACTGGAATTTTGGCGATCCTACCAGTGGAGTCAACAACGTTTCAAACACTAAAGATCCTTCCCACACTTTTAGTAATGACGGGACATATTCTGTTAAACTTGTCGTTACCAATTTTAACGGCTGTACTGATACGCTCTTAAAACAGGTTGTAATCAATCCCCACCCGCTGGTTGAATTTACACACACGATAATATGTTTAGGAGAACCGGTATTTTTTAATCCCGATCCTTCCATAACCAATTTACCTTTAATCGCTTCCTGGCAGTGGGATTTTGGTGATGGTAATATGTCCTATGCCTCCAATCCTGATCATGCATACTGGGTTCCTGGTGATTATCCGGTTACTCTTACGGTTACTGATATACTGGGCTGCAAGAATGAAATCACTCACACTGTAAAAGTTAATCCCTTGCCTGTTGCCCAGTTCAGCACAAACATGTCTTATTGTGCAGGTGCCGAAGTACAATTTCATGATATGTCAAGCACTTCTCCATTTACCGGATATGTTGACCGCTGGGAATGGGATTTTGGTGATGGGAATACAATAGTAATCAATCATCCCGGTAATCCTGATGTTTCACATTCGTATGCCCTGCCTGGAACTTATACCGTTACACTGACCGTAAAATCATCAGAAGGATGCAGCGGTACAGGTACTCATCTTTTGATTATTCATTCCAACCCGGTTGCAAATTTTACTTCTACCGCGGCTTGCGAAGGTAAGTCTGTTGATTTGACCGACCTAACTGAGCTAAATGGTGCTAGTTCAATCATGCAATGGCAATGGGATTTTGGTGATCCGGGATCAGGTGTTTGGAACATTTCATCCTTACAAAACCCTGATCATACATTTACAGTTGCCGGTAATCCAATTGTTCAACTTATTGTAATTTCTGGTGATGGATGTTCTGATACTATTGCCCGCCCGGTTTTGGTTAATCCGCCTCCACCGGTTGAATTCAATGCCATCCACAGCTGTCAGAATAGTATTGTGATATTTACTCCGGATGCTGTTGTGATGAACCTGGCTAGCATAAATTCATGGTTTTGGGATTTTGGCAACGGTTTTACATCAACACTTCAAAATCCTACCAGTATTTATACAACAGCAGGAAATTTCAATATAAAACTTACTGTAGTTGATAGTACAGGTTGCACTAACACCATTACCAGGCCAATCACAATTATTCCCCAGCCTACTGCAAATTTTTCGTATTTACAGCCTTCGTGCAACCATTCTCCTGTTCAATTTAACAACCTGTCGAATACAGTATCCGGCATTATTGTCAGAAGCGACTGGGATTTTGGTGATGGCAATATGCAATCGGTAAATACACTCGCATCAGTCTCTCATACCTATTCAGCAAGAGGTACTTATTTTGTAATACTTACTGTTACAACAAGCGACAGTTGCACGAAATCGGTTGCCTTACCTGTAGTTGTATTATCTGATCCGCTGGCTGATTTCTCCTTTCTGAACACATGCATGAATTCACCTGTGCAATTCCACGATCTGACGCAACCCGGAGCGGGGGGATTAACTTCATGGTCATGGAATTTTGATGACAATATTTCGGGAGCAGCTAATTTTTCGTCTTTACAGGAGCCTACTCATATTTATAATGCGGCAGGAACATTCCAGGTAACTCTGATTGTTGAAAATACAGGCGGATGTATGGATACAATTGTTAAACCTTTGCATGTAAAGGGACTGCCTGCAGTTGATTTTACATCTTTACCCGCTTGTGTGAATAATTCAACTCAATTTGTAAGTTCAACATTTGTTAATGCGGGTGCAATTGTGTCCCGGATTTGGAATTTTGGTGACGGAGTTACTTCGAATGATATCGATCCTGGGCATATTTATACTTCATCGGGCCATTTTAATGTAACGTTAACAGTAACAGATACAGCAGGTTGCATCAATACCAAAATGCATACCTTTGATACTGCACCGCTTCCTGTTTCATTTTTCCAGGTTACAACTCAAGCGTGTATAAACAGTACCTTGGTTTTCACCAATTTCTCAACGCCATCTTCAGGAATTCTAACTTCATTCTACTGGGAATTTGGTGATGGTTCAGATACTTTAATCTTAGCACCTGCCAATGGAAATATTACTCATCATTACACGGCGGCAGGCAACTATGCAGCATCCCTGACTGTTCACAATTCATTGGGTTGTGCAGTTAAATCACAGCGAATAATTACTATATCAGCAAGCCCGATTGCACAATTTAAATTTGATAATTCCTGTGAAAGTGTTGCCGTTAATTTCACAGACTTTTCTCAAGCTAATTCCGGCACTTCTCTTGTTAAATGGAACTGGAATTTTGGCGATCCGCTATCACTTCCGAATAATACTTCTGATCTGAAGGACCCTTCGCATACATATAACTTACCTGGGACTTATACGGTTAGTTTGCTTATCGAAAATGCAACAGGATGTAAAGATTCAATCTCAGAAACCGTTGTAATTAAACCCAAACCATTTGTTGATTTTAACGGGACCAATACATGCCTGGGAAATCCAACATCATTTACTACAAATACCATTGTGACAAATGTGGGTGCGGTTGTTTCATACGATTGGAATTTCGGCGATGGCACTGCGCATAATACTTCACAGCAGAACCCGTTTCATCTTTATACTGTTGCCGGGAATTATACAGTTACCCTGACGATAGTGAATACATCGGGATGTAAAAATCTGGTTTCACATACAGTAAGTGTTTCCTCTCCTCCAAATGCACTTTTTAGCTATGTTATCGGTTGCCCGGGTGCAAGCACCAGTTTTACGGATCAGTCATTTGCTATAGGTAGTTACCCAATAATAGCCTGGCATTGGGATTTTGGTGTTACTACCGCGCTAGATGACACTTCCAGTGAACAAAACCCTTCATGGAAATACACAAAACCAGGGATATATATTGTTACACTGGTCGTAACAGCACAAGGCGGTTGCCAGGATATAACAACCCATACAGTACATATTTTTGCGAATCCTGTAGCAGATTTCAACTACACGGCGTCTCCATGCGAGAATGGTGTTGTTAATTTTATGAATTCTTCTTATAGTCAGCAGGCAACTATTGTTGCTTCGAACTGGGAATTCGAACCTGACAATTATTCGAATCTGAAAAACCCGGCGTATGTTTTCTATGCAACTGATTCCTGTTATGATGTAAGGTTAATCGTTAAAGATTTCAGGGGTTGCATTGACACTGTTGTAAAAGAAGTTTGTGTACCTGCTGAATTTGACATTACATTTACCACTTCACCAGCATGTTTTAAGGACAGTACGTATTTTACGCCGCAACTTGTTGCTCCTTTGTCCGGCTCACTTGTTTCCTTTAATTGGAACTTTGGAGATGATGCTTCAGGTATTAACAATACTTCAACCAAACCATTACCATCACATTACTATGCACAGCCTGGAACCTATACAATTAGTCTTGAAGCAACTGATATAAATAATTGTAATAAAACCATTTACAAAAACATAACCATATTCCCTCTGCCTGTTGTGCCCATGTTTACTTACACTAAAGGTATTTGCGACAGCACAATATATTTTAATGAATCTTCGGCAGGCAATGGAAGTACTATCAGTAGCTGGACATGGGATTTCGGCGATGGAGTTACAAGTACAGTGTATGCCCCTAATTCACCCGACCTTTCGCATCTTTATAAAGCGCCCGGGATATATACTGTTGGTCTTAAAGTTACGAACGCTAACGGATGTTCAAATAGTGTCGTTGAGAGCAATATCCTTGTCAGCCCATGTTTACATGCAGCATTTGAGTTATTGGATACCAAGGTTTGTCAGAATAACAGATTGACATTTACTGACAACAGCTTTAGTTCATTAACGGCAAATGAATGGTACTGGGATTTTGGAGATGGAACTAATAGCACCTATGTTACTAATACCAACCGCATTGATCATGTATATAAATCGCCAGGAACATTTACGGTGCGAATGATTCTTTCTACGATTGTGACGGGTAAAATTTTAAGCGATACAGCTCAAATGATTGTAAATGTAAACCCGACACCTATTCCTGATTTCACATTTGGCGCTGTTTGCCATGAACAGAAAGTTGTTTTTACGAATATGACATCTGGTACAGGTACTAAAGTGATAAAGTATAACTGGGCTTTCGGGGAACCTGCATCTGCTCCAAATGATACATCCACGTTGAAAAATCCCGATCATCTTTATTATGCTCCTGGTACTTATCAGATACAATTAACTGCTGAAAATATAATCGGATGCAAAGATTCAATACAGAAATTGTTGACTGTAAATGGCTTACCTGACGTAAATTTCAAATCTGCCTTGTCATGCGTTGGTTATCCTACTGATTTCACTGATTTATCCATTAAAGCCGGTGCTCCACTTGTTACCTGGAAGTGGACTTTTAATGATAATAACGGCCTGCTTGGGGAAAAAGATGTGCAGAATCCCCGGTTTGTGTTTAGTAAATATGGTGATTATCATGTAAATCTGAAGGTTACGGACGCGAATGGTTGTTCTAATTCTATTAATCAGGATGTATCCACCTGGGATACACCTATTAGTACTTTTACCTTTAGTGACAACATTGATGATGTTCAGGGGCAACTGCAATTCAACAATAGTTCAGTTGACGCTACCAATTACCACTGGACTTTTGGTAACGGCGATGATTCTTATGCTGAGAACCCTGTTATAACATACCCGGATGAAGGATCCTATATTATTTCTTTAGTTGCGTTAAACGACCATGGATGTTCTGATACCATCAGCATGCAATATGATTTTATGGTTAAGGGTTTGTATATTCCCAACGCATTTTCGCCTCTTAACCCAATGGAAGCTGTACGTTTATTGAAACCTGTCGGTATTAATCTGCAGGAATATCGCCTGGAAGTGTACGACAGGTGGGGGAATTTATTGTGGTGGACTGATAAACTGGATAGTGCCGGCAGGCCGACTGAAGGTTGGGATGGGAAATTTAAAGATGTGCTTCAGCCTGAAGGAGCGTATGTATGGAAAGCATTTGGCATATTTAAAGACGGTCACATCTGGGAAGCAGAGAATATTGGCGAGAGTAAGAATTTGCCCAGGTACAAAACCGGGACGGCAACAATGATTAGATAAGAATATAATATATATCTAAAAAAGCGCCTTTTGGCGCTTTTTTATTTAGTAATTAATACAATATAAGGCAATTAGCTTAAGAAGAGTATTTCTTTTACGGTTAGAAAATGCTTTTGCCTTTTCCTCCAAGCAATCCACCCAGGAGACCGCGTACCAGGGCCCGGCCTACCTGGCTACCGATTTGTGAAGTTATGGAACGACCAACGGATTTTGAAAGGCTGCCCAATATACCGGAATCGGCGGTTTTTGCTCTTTCTTTCTCCTCACGTGCTTCAATTTTTGCCTGTTCGGTTTTTTCTTTTTCTCTTGCTATAAGGTCTTTTTCATCCTGAACCTGCTGCGCCTGTGCACTTATCCGGGCCTGGAGTATCTCAAAGGCCGATTCGCGGTCAATTTCTTTCTCATAAATACCTGCAATCACTGAACGACGTATTAATACCGAGCGTTCTTCAGGAGTAATAGGCCCGATCTGGGCCTGCGGCGGAAGCATTTTTGCTCTTTCTACCATCGATGGTATTCCCTTTTCGTCGAGGAATGATACCAAAGCTTCGCCAACCCCTAATTCAGTGATCACGGTTTCAACATTTAGTGAAGGGTTTGCCCTGAATGTTTCGGCTGCTGATTTCACGGCTTTCTGATCACGTGGTGTAAAAGCCCTCAGTGCATGTTGGATTTTATTGCCAAGCTGTCCCAGAACAGTTTCGGGAATATCGATGGGATTTTGAGTAATGAAATATATTCCGATTCCTTTCGAACGGATAAGTCGTACTACCTGCTCAATTTTTTCAACTACTACTCGTGGTGCATCAGTAAACAGGAGGTGAGCTTCATCAAAAAAGAAAACCAGCCTGGGTTTGTCCAGATCGCCGACTTCAGGCAAACGCTCAAATAACTCTGACATCAGGTAAAGCAATAAAGTTGAGTAAGTGCGGGGTGCCATCATCAGTTTATCAGCTACCAGTATGTTTATCATCCCCATACCATTCGAGTCGGTTTGAATGAAATCAAGAATATCAATTGCCGGTTCACTGAAAAATCTGTCTGCACTTTGTTCTTCAAGAGCAATCAGTTCGCGTTGAATGGCCCCGATACTGGCGGCAGAAATATTCCCGTAGGCTGTGATGAATTGTTCGCGGTTATTGCCAACATATTCGCACATCTTCTGCAGATCTTTTAAATCAAGCAATAATAGATTGTTATCGTCGGCAATCCTGAAAACTAATGTCAGTACACTTTCCTGGACATCGTTAAGGTTCATTAAACGACCCAGAAGCAATGGCCCCATTTCCGAAATGGTGGTGCGTAACGGATGTCCCTGCTCACCGAAAAGGTCCCAGAAAGTTACAGGGAATGCCTTGTTAGTAAACCCTTGCAACTCCATTTTTGCTACTCTGTCCGCTACACGCTGGTTGCCTTCGCCGGATTTGCTAACACCTGAAAGATCGCCTTTTATATCTGAAACAAACACAGGTACTCCAATAGAACTGAAAGCTTCAGCCATTACCTGGAGTGAAACCGTTTTACCTGTTCCGGTTGCTCCGGCTATTAAACCATGGCGGTTGGCCATGCGCGGATTCAGAAATAAATCTATACCCGATTTAGCTATGAGTAATTTGCCTTCTGGATTGATCATTGAGTCTAGTTTTATAGATTAGAATTGCGGATGAACAAATATAAATAAAATGTCAAAATATGAATCCTAAAATGAAAAATCATGCCAACTTATTTAAAGAAAGCATGATTCCCGAAACATAGCAGTTTAGTATTCCAGCAGTTCTTTTGCCGCGATATAGATGCGTTCCTGGTCAGGTAAGATGGCTTTTTCGAGAATACGGTTAAATCCAACCGGTGTGAAGGTTGAACCAACCCTGCGAACCGGTGCATCAAGATAATGAAATCCTTCGTTGGAAATCATAGCTGCAATTTCGCCGCCAAAACCGCCAAACACTTTATCCTCATGCACGATTAAAACCCTGCCGGTTTTTTTAACACTTTCCAGGATTGTTTCTTTATCAAGTGGAATTAACGAACGAATATCAATAACTTCAATGCTTTTAGCGGTTTCTTCTGCTATTCGGTTAGCCGCAGCAATACACATATGAGTCGTGTTGCCGTAAGTGATTATACTCATGTCTTTACCTTCGCGCCTGGTTCGGGCTTTTCCAAATGGAACTTCAAATTCGTCAGGAACAATTGTCTCGGCAATAGGATCGTTATACAATGCTTTGGGTTCGAGGAATAGGGTAGGGCCTTTGGAACGCAGGGAGGTGCGGAGCAAACCGGCGGCATCATCAGCGAACGAAGGGTAAACGATTCGTACACCTGGGATGGCAGCCAGTGAGCCTTCAATATTTTGCGAGTGGTACAGACCTCCACCAATATATCCGCCAGAGGCAAGCCTGATGGTAATGTTCGGTGAGAATTTTCCGTTGCTGCGCCAATAATCATGTGATAGTTCGATATATTGCTCCATAGCCGGCCAGAAATAATCAGCAAATTCGGCTCCTTCAACTACGATTCTGATCTTATCATCATAACGGCTCATCCCGTTAGCCGTTCCAAGAATAAAGTCTTCAGCTATCGGTCCATTGAAAACACGTTCGATCCCAAATTCCTGCTGCATGCCTTTGGAAACGTTGAAAATACCTCCTTTTTCTTTGTTTGCTACATCCTGGCCCCATAAAAAGGTATCCGGATTCAGTCGGAATTCTTCTTTGAGGGTTTCGTTCAGGGCCTGGATCAGTTTAAGGGAGCGTCCTTCCTTTTGGTCATGAATTCCGACAGGAAATTTAACCGGTATATAAGACTCAGGAGTAACAAAGTCAAATATGGTATCCGGATCGGGATCAGGCGCTACCAATGCTTTACGGTGAGCAGCCATCATTTCCTTTTGTGCCTGATCATCAATAATTGCCAATTCCTCTTCCGTAAATTTACCTGAATGCAATAGTATGATGCGGAACCTGTCGAGTGGATCGCCTGCTTTAGCGCAATGTCGTTCATTTTCATCGCGGTACAACTCGTGTTTATCCGAATTTGAATGTGAGTGAATTCGCACACAACTGGCATGCACAATTACAGGCTCTTGTTTCTCAATGGCGTGCCGTTTTGCTATTTCCATCGCGTTCATGGATGAGAAAATATTTTTCCCGTCGCAATATATTATGCGTAGATTTTTAAATCCCTTGAAGTTGTCGGCTGCAAATGCATTTGCCGATTGATCGCGTTGCGGAACTGAAATTCCATACCTGTTATCCTGAAACACGAAAATAACTGGTAACTTCTCATTGCTTGCCCCGTTAATGGCTTCATATACATAGCCTTCGGATGTTGACGATTCGCCCTGGGAGCTAATGGCAACGCCTTTCCCACCATACTTCTTTATGCCACGTGCTACCCCAACAGCATGTAAAGTGTGATTTCCTGTTGCGGACGAAACGTTATGAATATTCCATTCAGGTTTTGCAAAATGGTTCGACATATGCCGCCCGCCACCTGCGACATCTGTTGCTTTGGAAATGCCGTTTAAAATAATTTCTTCCGCTGTTAAGCCTGCCGAAAGAGCTGTTTGCATATCACGGTAATACGGGAATAAGTGATCAGTTGTACGATCAAATATCTGTCCTATAGCAAGTTGTATCCCATCATGACCAGCATAGGGAGCATGGTACGACCAACCTAAAGCTTGTTTCAGATAATTAGGAGCCCGTTCATCAAGTTTACGGCCCAATACTAACAGATAATACCACTTTTGTAAAGTTTCTTTGTCAACAGTATCCAGTTTATATTCTATACGCTTTTCCATTCGTTTTGCTTAATAATTCTCTAAAGTTAACTAAAAATAACGACTTAAATTCAATTTTGTTCGCAACCGGTAATTTATTTACCATTAAAATCCGGATTCGAAATTGCTTCAACCCCTGATGATAGAGTATATGCCATCATCTCTTAACCTGATTATGGTTGAAGGTTTGGTGCGGGTATAATAATCCTGTTTATAAGATACAATGTAATCGACTGATTTCTTAATTTCTTCGTCAATCTGGCTGAAAACCACAGGAAATTCAAAACCCGAAATATTTGCTGATGTTGAAACAATTGGCTTTCCAAATCTCCGTATTAGTTCGGTGCAAAAATCATCCTTTACAATGCGTATAGCAATGGTTCCATCAGGAGCAATTACATTTGGGGCAAGCTTCCGTGCATTGGAATAGATAATTGTCACCGGATTGGTAATACTGGCAAGTAAATCCCCTGTTATGTCGGGTACTTTTTCAATATAGGTTGAGAGTTTATCAATATGGTCGATTAAAACAATCAGGCTTTTAGCTTCACTACGGCTCTTAATGCGGTAAATTTTTTCTACCGCTTTGGTATTTGTTGCATCACAACCAATTCCCCAGATAGTATCAGTTGGATAAAGAAGTGTACCTCCTTTTTCAAGTACCTGAAGCGATTTTTCTATATCATTTTCGAAATCCATACTTTAATAACAAATTACTTGGGTTTTAGGTTTGCCCTTCCGAATGTTTTTTTGCTATAAATCACAATAAACTTTCATCAGGTTGGCAGCAACATTCATTTCATCAAAAATCCTTCCATGTAGAAATCCTTTTTCAATCATTGATTTCCTGGTCTTGGGTTCATTCAGGACTTTGGCGATACTATGACCTATTTGTTCAATATCGAAAGGATCGCAATAGAGAGCTGCATCTCCCCCGGTTTCAGCAAAACAGCTTCCGTTACTTGTAATAACAGGTACTCCTGAATAAATTGCTTCGAGAATAGGAATTCCAAATCCTTCGAATACGGAAGGATAAACAAACAGTGAAGCAGACTGGTATAAAGCAGGCAGATCAGCGGATTCAATGCTGTGCCTGAAAATAATCCGGTCACCGGCCGGGTTTTGCTCCAGGTACTTATTTATTTCAGCAAGATAAGCAGTTGGCTTGCCTGCAATCAGAAGCGGAATTTCAATGTTCTCATTCAGGTAAGCTTTTATCAAAGTGAGCGCATTTTTTCGCTTTTCAATCGTGCCAAGATTAAGGATGAACTTCTCTGGTAGGTCATACTTCTTTCTGACATGTTCCTTTTTAGTATCATCTATAGGAATGCGAAAAACAGGATCGCAGGTCTGGTAAACCACTTCAATTTTTTGAGGGTCAGTGCCAAAAAATGCAACGATATCAGATTTGGTTGCTTCGCTTGTTGCAATGATTTTATCTGCAACTCTGCATGCATGCCTGAACTTGAATGAATAAATCAGGCGGTCAATCAATGGATAATATTCAGGATATCTTAAAAATATCAGGTCGTGGATGGTGACTACAGATTTGATCCCGGTTCTTTTTATACTCCATGGAAGTTCGTTACTCAGCCCGTGATAAACATCAAGTTTCCGATGATTCATCAGATGAATGCCCCACGAACGCCATAAAGAAGGGAATGAGGCAGAAAGGCCTTGTTCAGGTTCTACAATAAATTGATTGCCTGATGGTTGGAAAAGTTCCTGGTTGTTTTTTGCAGTAAACAGGTAATACTTATTTTCGGGGTAGAAATGGGATAACAGCCTGATCGTGCTCCGGCTGTAATTGCCGAGCCCGCTGCGGTTAAATAGCGCACGTTTAGCGTCAAATCCTATATTCATAGTAGATGTTATAAAAATTCGGGACTGAGAATGTTTAAATTTTCAGTTTCATAAATTCAAATGTAGGGGGGATCAAATCGAAAAGCAATAATCGAAAATTTCCTATTGGATCTGATTTTCAATTATGGGTTCTCTCTTCTTCGGACTCCAGACTTATGTTCTTATATATTGTCACTACTGACTGACTAATATTTATTTTTCGTCCTACGGGACTTTTTCAGATTACTATCTCATTATCTACCAATATATTGTTCCTGACGGGACAGTCCCGTAGGGACGAAATATTGGTAGGAAAAAAAAGCCCCTTAAATTCTCAAGTCCCGTAGGAACGCAATGAAAAATATCATTTTTGAGAATCCATGAAAATTTAGTCGGTCAGTAATGATAAATAGTATTGATTTTGTGAATTTAACAGGATTTTAATCTCAGAAAGAAACGTCGTATTCCCGCAAAGCTTCATTCAGTGAAGTCTTTAGATCTGTTGATGGTTTGCGTTGCCCGATGATCAATGCACAACTCACCTGGTATTCACCGGCTGGATATGTTTTTGTGTACGAACCCGGAATAACTACCGAACGTGGTGGTACATAGCCTTTGTATTCTACCGGCTGGCTACCGGTTACATCAATAATACGTGTACTCATCGTAATAACTACATTTGCCCCAAGCACAGCCTCTGTAGCAATACGGGCACCTTCGACCACTATGCACCTTGAACCGATAAAACAATTATCCTCGATTATGACAGGAGCAGCCTGTACCGGTTCGAGTACGCCACCTATTCCAACGCCACCGCTCAGATGCACGTTTGAGCCGATTTGCGCACAACTGCCAACCGTTGCCCAGGTATCTATCATTGTTCCGGCACCAACCCAGGCACCAATATTTACATACGAAGGCATCATAATAACGCCGGGGGACAAGTAAGCGCCATAACGGGCAACTGCATGAGGTACAACACGCACTCCCAGTTCTTTATAGTTGTGTTTGAGCGGAATTTTATCATGAAATTCCAATGGGCCGGCTTCCATTACTTCCATCTGCATTAGCGGGAAGTACATTATTACAGCTTTTTTTATCCATTCATTAACTTTCCATTCACTGCCAACCTGTTCGGCAACACGTATTTCCCCTTTATCCAGAAGTTCAACTATCTGAAATACAGTATTTCTTGTTTCTTCAATTTTCAGAAGCGAACGATCGTCCCAGGCTTTTTCAATTATAGATTTTAAATGTTCCATGCATTATATTTTACCGTTCAAAATTAGGGATTTTATGAAGAACAATGCAAAACTGTATTATTAAATCCAAAGAGGATCATGGAAAAGCTTGACTTATAGTCGTTTTAAAAGTTTTTTCTTTGTAATTTTGCAGAAAAACAGAATTTGGGCAGGATAGTAGCCATTGATTACGGTCAGAAACGTGTAGGACTTGCAGTTACGGATGAACTCAGGATGATAGCTGTTGCCCTGGCTTCGGTGAATTCAAAAGATGTTATCGCCTTTTTAAAAGATTATGTATCACGCGAAAATGTGGATTGTTTTGTGGTGGGATATCCTCTCACATTGAAAAACCAACTTTCGGAATCGGCCCGATTTACCGAACCTTTTGTTAAACATTTGCAGAAAACATTTCCAAACATTCCGGTTGAAAGGATGGATGAGCGTTTTACTTCAAAAATAGCCACCGCTGCTATCCTTGAATCCGGTGCTAAAAAGAAAGACCGCCAGAATAAAGCATTGGTGGATAAAGTGAGTGCGGTGATTATCCTTCAATCCTATATGGAGATGAAAGCGATGCAACGGTGAACCATTTATCCGGATTTATGTTTTTTTATAAAAGGACTGTCAATTATATCGGATGTTGGAATGTTGGATTTGAAATAGTGGATGTGTGATTTCTGATTTCGGATGAAACATTTGAAACATGAACGCCGCAGGCATTTCCTGCCTGACTGCGTCAGCACGCAGGGAACCTTGAGCGCCGCAGGCATTTGAACCTTTGAACTCCTTTAACAAATAACAATTACGAATAACAATAATTTATACCAATGATTCTTCCAATAGTAGCAATCGGGCATCCTAATTTACGCAAAGTGTCGGTTGACATAACTCCTGAATATCCGGGTCTGCAGCAGCTTATCGCCGATATGTGGGAAACTATGTATTTTTCAGTAGGAGTGGGGCTTGCAGCTCCACAGATTAATAAACAGATCCGGATTTTCGTGATTGATGCTACACCTTATGAAAAAGAAACACCCGAAACCAAAGATTTCAAGAAGGCATTTATCAATGCAAAAATCATAGAGGAAAAAGGCGAAGAGTGGGCTTTCAGCGAAGGCTGCCTCAGCATTCCTGATATTCATGAAGATGTGATGCGCAAATCCAACGTGAGGCTGACTTATTACGATGAAGAGTTCATTTTTCATGACGAATGGTTTACAGGTATCCTCGCCAGGATTATTCAGCATGAGTATGATCATCTCGATGGCATTTTGTTTACGGATAAAATACATCCGCTTCGTAAAATCATGATCAAACGAAAGTTGCAGGATATTGCGAAAGGTATAACCGATGCAAAATACAAAATGATTTTCCCGCCTAAAAAACACAGATAGATTTATAAAATTATATGAAGTATAGAACCGTTTTGAAAAACTTTTTTTCGTTCCTGGCTATCCTTGTATCCTTGTTTTTATTCTCCTGTACGTCTTCGCGTGATAAAATGGCAGGGGGAATTGCTAAAATGGAATCGGAAATTGAAACAGCTCAGATTGTTGATTCCAATGCGGTTATTGAATTGTTGGGCGCTTACCAGAATTTTAGTTCAAAATATCCTGATGACAGCCTTGCCCCTGAATATCTTTTTAAAGCAGCCGGTCTGGCTCTTGGTTTTAACCATGGGGAACAGGCAATTGATTTATACGAATCTATAATCCATACCTATCCTGACTATAAAAAGGCACCTGAATGCTTTTTTATGGAAGCATTTACCTATGAAAATACACTTAAAAATATCGGAAAGGCAAATGACTATTATAACGAATTCCTTATCAGATATCCAAATCACGAATTGGCCGATGATGCCCGCACTGCTATTAAATATCTGGGAAAATCACCGGATGACATGGTACGCGAATGGGAGAAGACAAATACTGACTCGATAAAATAGTTAATAAGAAATAGGGAAATTGATAATTATACCAGAGTCATATACCAGTATATTGCATACCTGCTTTTAATTCGCACATCGTAAATCCCACATTCTTCACTTATTCCTTCCCCGGAAAATCCTCTGTCAGCATAGTTTTTAATCCTGATGCTTTGACATCAAGAGTCAGTTCGCCATTACGGCAGTATGAAATACGGCCGGTTTGCTCTGAAACGATAATTGCAATGCTGTCGTTCTTTTCAGTAACCCCAATGGCAGCGCGATGCCTTAGCCCGAATTCCGACGGTAGATCCATCTTAGCCGAAACAGGAAGAATACAACGTGCCGTTTTGATTTTATTATCAGTAATAATAAGGGCTCCGTCGTGCATTGGGTTATTTTTATAAAAGATGCTTTCAATAAGCTGATCCGAAATAATGGCATCAATGGCTACTCCTGTTTCTTTAAACTCCGAGAGATCGTTTTCAAGGCCAATCACGATCAGTGCACCTGTGAGTGAATGCGACATACGGTGACAGGCCTGCACAACCGGGTCAATATCAGCCAGGTTACTATTTTCGAGCTGAAGTTTCGAGAATAATGTCCTGAACCGTTTTCGGGTAATAAAACCAGGAGACCCAACAGCAAGTAAGAATTTCCGGATCTCGGGCTGGAAAACCACGATAAAAGCAATAAATCCAACTGAAATAAAAGCCCCTAACAAATCGCTAAGCAAATCCATCTGAAGCGATTTCACCAGCCGCCAAATGACGAAAATGGCTAATATGCCAAGGAAAATATTAACTGCCGCGGTGCCTTTAAGCAGTTGATATAAAGAAAACAACAATAAGGCTACCAGCAATACATCGATTACATCGAGTATCCTGACATGTAAAAAAAGAGGGATAAGTGAAGCGATCATTTAAATTTAATTGTGTTATGTGCAAATATACTTATTCCGCAGCTTTAATGTATGTTTCGGCCAGTTTTATTACCTGCATGGCCTCTTTTACATCATGCACACGCAGAATATCTGCCCCGTTGAGTATGGCAGCCAGGTGCAGTGCCGATGTTGCCGGCAATGCTTCTTCCGGTGTGATTTCCAATAATTTGTATATCATTGATTTGCGTGAAATTCCAACCAGGATAGGGAAACCATATTGTTTGAAAACACTTAGTTCATGGAGTACTTTAAAATTGTGTTCGATGGATTTTCCAAAACCGAATCCCGGATCGATAATCACCTGGAAAATCCCCGAATCATTTAAATTTAAAAGATTTCTTTCGAAGAAATGACTGATTTCATTAGTTACATCTTCGTAAACCGGATTCGACTGCATATTGGAAGGTATTCCCTGCATATGCATCAATATGTAAGGTAATCCGGTTTCAGCAACTGTTTGGATCAAATCGCCATCCATACTCCCACCTGAAATATCGTTAATCATTCCAGCTCCTGCTTTGGCTGCGAATGCTGCAACTTTTGAGCGGTAAGTGTCAACCGAAAAAACTGTATCCGGGTACTTTTTAGCCAGAAGTTCAACCGCAGGAAGCAGTCGGTCCATTTCTTCTGCTTCGGAAACCTGCTTCGCTCCCGGGCGGGTTGACACGGCTCCCAGGTCGATTATGGAGGCACCTTCCCTAATCATTTTGTCAACCTGCAAAATCCAGGCCTCTTTATTGGAATACCGGCCACCATCGAAAAATGAATCTGGTGTCAGGTTTAATATGCCCATAACCAGTGGTTTATCAATTACAAGCACATTATTGCCGCAATTCAGGGTCTTATTTCCGGGAAAAGGTGTAATTTTATCATTCCAAAAACTCATAGTTTCCTGATTGAATTTTGCAACAAAGTTATTGATAATATGCCGGATAAAACTTTTCAACAATATGATAATGTGATTCGCTCGTGCCGCGAAATATTTATGACCAAAAATCATGATTACGGTACTGCATGGCGTATCCTGCGCACAAGTTCCATTACCGACCAGATTTACATTAAAGCCAGCAGAATCCGCAGCATCGAGGAGAAAGGCAAAAGCAAGGTGGATGAAGGCATCAGGCCCGAGTTTATCGGAATGATCAATTATTCTGTCATGGCCCTTATTCAGCTTGAAATTGGTACAGCGGAAGAAGCACATATGGATGCGGAAATCGTGGGTGCTAAATTTGATTCGTTTGTTTCGAAAGCCAGGAACCTGATGGCTGATAAAAACCATGATTACAGTGAAGCCTGGCGGCAAATGCGTATCAGTTCCTTGACGGATATTATCCTGATGAAATTGCTGAGAATCAAACAAATAGAAGATAACAACGGTTTGACTCTTATGTCCGAAGGGCTCGATGCTAATTATCTTGATATTATAAACTATTCGGCTTTCGCGCTGATCATGTTAGATCAAAAAAACTAGGTTGCTATGAAAAGGATTGCAAACGCCAGCAGAATTCTGATCGGGGTAGTTTTTATATTTTCAGGCTTTGTTAAAGGAGTCGATCAGCTTGGAACTGCATATAAACTGGAAGATTATTTTATTGCATTTAACTGGGATTTTTTAACGCCCTTTGCCCTTTTCTTCTCAATTGCATTGTGTACCCTTGAGTTCACCATTGGCGTGATGGTATTGCTGAACTTACGTTTGAAAGTTACTTCCTGGCTTTTGTTGGGTATGATGGCTTTTTTTACTGCTTTAACCCTGAACGATGCACTTTACAGCCCTGTTCCCGATTGTGGCTGTTTTGGCGAAGCAATTAAACTTACTAACTGGCAGACATTTTATAAGAATCTTATTCTTCTGCCTTTTGCGATTACAATTTTTAGTTATCGCAGGAAATTCAATCCTTTTACTAGTATTAGTAAACAATGGATTTTAACAGGATTCATTGTTGCCCTGTTTGCGGGTTTTTCATTTTGGAATTACACGCATTTGCCTTTATTCGATTTTACAGAGTGGAAAACCGGGCATAAGTTATACCTTGATAATCCAAAGCAAATAAAATATTATCTCACGTATAAGAACAAAAATACGGGTGAGGAAAAGGAATATTTATCTCCCGACTATCCTTTTAATGATAGTCTCTGGATGGCACAATGGGAATTTGTATCACAACGCGTGGAAGATCCGAATAATTATGTTGGCAAGTCGCTTGTAATTAGTGATACGTCAGGAAATAATGTCACAGCAAGTATTATCAGGAATCCTGATTATCAGTTGATAGTTAATTCGTACGATTTATCGACTGCGGATCGAAAAGCATTTGTTAAACTGAATGCTTTCTGTGCAAAAGCTTATGCTGATGGGATTCCTACCGCTGTTTTGGTTAGTTCACAACCAGCAGATATTGCGAAGTTTGCGAACGAAAATAAGCTCCGTCTTGATTTTTATACTTCAGATGATATTGTACTTAAAACCATTGTACGCTCCAATCCGGGATTATTGCTGATGAAGGATGGCGTGATCCTGAAAAAATGGAACCATAACGACATCCCTGATTATGAGGATTTTAAGAAATCACTTGGAACCAAGTAACCTTAGTTGATAGTTGAATCCGAATTAAATAAAGTCCCAAAACCCAAGTCCCAAGTTCTAAGTCCCAAGGTACAATTAAATGATCATCGGATAACAACTCCTCCAACTCAAAAGCACCAAGTACTCAACCCTCAACAACTGAATGACTATCGAATGACCATTGAATGACCATTGAATGACCATCGAATGACCATCGAATAACAACTCCTCCAACTCAAAACACCAAGTACTCAACCCTCAACAATTGAATGACCATCGAATGACCATTGAATAACTAATGAATGACTCTAACCGCTCAGTCCCCTGAAACCCTGAAACTCTGAAACCCTACAACCCTTCAAACCCTGAAACTCCCTCATGCTCCGTTACGCTCTTTTTCGTCTTTTATATGGAATACTTGTACTTTTCGGAGTAGTCGATTGGAAAGGAAGTTGGTGTAGTTGCAGGTGGGCTTGAGAAATATGATTTCCTTGTAGTGATGGAAGCGGTGTTGTTTATTTCCGTTCTTCTCATTATTATTAATATTTTTGCAGAACTGGTATATGGAATACTCGATCCGCGAACACGATAACATAAACAGATAATACAGCAGAATTTATATACAATTAAAACTTAAGAAAATGAGAAAGAAAATTGTTGCCGGAAACTGGAAAATGAACAAGAATTTTCAGGATGCTGAGGATTTGATGTTCGAAATTGTTGATGAACTTACCGAAAAAGGTTCAGGCGATACTGAAGTTATCGTTTGCCCTCCGGCCGTTTACCTCGAAATGAGTTCCGACATTGCCGCCGAAAACGGTTTTATGGTGGGCGCTCAGAATTTAAGCCAATGGGAATCAGGTGCATACACGGGTGAGATATCAGCATCTATGCTTCATTCGATGGGAATTTCACATTGCATTCTGGGGCATTCCGAACGTAGAACTTATTTTGGTGAAAACGATAAAATAATTGCCGCTAAAGTTGACCTTGCATTAAAAAATGGAATCATTCCTATTTATTGCTGTGGGGAAGTTTTGGCCGAACGCCAGGCCGGAAAGCATTTCGATGTAGTCAGAAGCCAGGTTAACGAAGCTTTGTTTCACCTTGGTAAAGAAGCAGTGAGCCAGGTAATAATTGCTTACGAACCTGTTTGGGCTATTGGAACAGGTGTTACAGCTTCATCAGCACAGGCGCAGGAAATGCATGCATTTATCCGCAGTTTGTTAACTGAAAAATACGGTTCAGAAGTAAGTAGTGAAATATCTATCCTCTATGGTGGCAGTTGCAATGCCAAGAATGCCTCAGAGCTTTTTGCAAATCCCGATGTAGATGGCGGACTTATCGGCGGTGCTGCACTGAAAGCAACTGATTTTGTGGCCATAGTGAATTCGTTCGCTTAAGATGGAATATATTGAACTGATTTGCCATCCTTCGCAGGGTGAGCATACTGCTGAATTGTTGATTGCTTTGCTTGCTGATGCAGGTTTCGAGAGTTTTGCAGAAAACGAAAACGGCACCGTATCAGGATTTATCCAAGCTCCTCTGTACACTTCTGAATTGTCTGCCAGGCTGGATTCAGATGAATTTTCCGGATTTATTGATTCTTATGTAATTGAACGAATTGCTGATCAGAACTGGAATGCAGTGTGGGAAAGCCAGTATGAGCCTGTATTGATTGATAATCGTTGTATGGTACGGGCGCCATTTCATCCGCATAAGGCAGGAGTGGAGTACGATATAGTCATTATGCCTAAAATGTCGTTTGGAACCGCTCATCATGAAACTACCAAGCTGATGATCCAATACCTGCTTGGAACTGAAATTTCGGATAAATCATTGCTTGATATGGGATCAGGTACGGCGGTGCTGGCTATTTTGGCACGCATGAAAGGTGCATTCCCGGTTTCGGCAATCGATAACGACGAATGGGCTTATAACAATGCATTGGAGAATGTTCAGGGCAATAATTTTGCTGATATCGAAGTTTTGTTAGGTGACAGTTCACTGCTATCCGGTAGGAAATTCGATATCATTCTGGCTAACATCAACAGGAATATCCTGCTTAATGATATCCCTGTGTACCGTAAAAGTCTTACTGCTGGCGGAAAGCTTTTCATGAGTGGATTTTACAGCGAAGATCTGCCACTAATTGATGTAAAAGCCAATGAATCAGGACTGAGAATCTTGTCGCACCGCATTGAAAATAACTGGACGGCGGCTTGTTTTACCTTGTAAATCAAGCCATAAATTTCTGATTAAGTCAAATATTCTGCATTCAGGCCAACTTCTTATTTTTAAACGATGTTTTGCTTCATGGATTCCTGATCGCGCTGAAAATCTGGTATGCATACAATCCGTATAAAAAAATGCTGATAAAAAGGATTATCTTTTTTGCTTCTTTGCTCCTGGTATTTTCAATTAATCAATTGAAAGCCCAGGAGCAATCAGCTGCTTTTTCGGCCGATACTTCAAAATTTATTGAAGAACTTACAGTTCAGTTCAGGAGTGTGGGAGATGCAGATGAGGCGGATGCAAAACTTGTATTATCGGCATTTACTTACCAGTGGACCTCTAACCTGCTTTTGGATGCCCAGAAAAAGCAAGCAAGGTCTGTTTGCTTTACTTTAAATGAACATAAACTCCAGATAGCGCCTTATTATGTGCTGTACTTCAAAATATTAACATCACTTGTTAAACAGAGTTCTACAGCCGGAACATTCGATCTGTTTCATAAAAGCGTAAATTACTGCCTGGAGTCAAAAACACCTTCGCGCACTTTGCTGAAATACCTTTCACAGACCGAATTGCTTGTGAGGAGCAATGCGTTTATGCTAACTAACACGGAATCATGGTTTGTCAGGAATGGAACGTATAAGTTTGCATTTGATTCAGTACCTTCATTTGTTTTTTCAGCCGGAAGTCTGGCTTGTATCGTGCGTAACGACAGCGCCTGTATCTATGATACCAAAGGCATCTTCTATCCTTTAACCCAAACCTGGAAAGGCAATGGCGGAAAAGTTTACTGGGACCGGGCAAAGCTTGGGCGTGATGTGGTTTATGCTAAACTTGCCGGGTACACAATTGATACACGAACAATATCTTACTCTGCCGATTCAGTAATGTTTTATCATGGCGGGTATTTTAAAAAGTTTCTGCAGGGAAAACTCGAGGATAAAGCAATGGTGGATATTACTGCCGAAAATGCAACTTACCCTAAATTTTCCATGTATAAAGGCACACAGGTTTATATTAACCTGTTTAAAGACATTGAATTTGCCGGAGGTTTCAGCCTGCAGGGGTCAAAAGTAATTGGTACGCCTTCGGCTGATGGGTATTCGCGAATCGAAATAAAACATAATAATAAACCATTTATTACTTTAAAATCAACTGAGTTTGCTATCAGGCCTGATAAATTTGTTTCTATACGCGCATCAGTGTTGATTTTTATTGAAAACGATTCAATATTTCATCCTTCCATCAGGGTACAGTATAGCCTGGCTAATAATGAACTGATGATGAGCAGGGGTGAGGAAGGCCTTGGCCAAAGCCCGTTTTTTGATACCTTTCATCGTTTGGATATCTACAGTGGGGCAATATATTGGAAGCTGGATCAGGATATTATGAGCTTTGAAGATATGAAAGGAATGAGAAATAAAAGTGAGGCTCTTTTTGAATCTTCCGATTATTTTTCTGCCTATCGTTTTGATAAAATGCAGGGAATTGATGATATAAACCCGGCAATGTTAGTTTCAGCGTATGTCCGCCGACGCAATACCGACAGGTTTTATGCCGATGATTATGCTCTTTGGGCTAAAAAGCCGGTTGAGCAGATCAAAGTACAACTTATAAAACTTGCAAATGCCGGATTCCTGTATTACGAGATTGACAACAATTTCGCTATTGTTCAACCGCGGCTGAACGAATACCTGGCAGCGCGTTCCGGAGTGAAGGATAGCGATATAATTCAGTTTCAGTCAATTGTTGATAAAGGGGCAAATGCGGAACTTGATTTGAAAAATATGAGGCTTTCGATTGAAGGGGTGAAGCGGGTTATGCTCAGTGATTCGCAATATGTTTATATAGTTCCCCGCGATGGGAAAGTAATTGTCACTAAAAACCGGGATTTCACCTTTAAAGGACGCGTTCATGCCGGGTTATTTGATCTAATGGCAAATGAATGTACATTTCAATATGATAAATTTTCAATGAGCATACCACAGATTGATTCTGCATTGATGGTTGTGCCAGCCTGGGAAACTGATGCCAATGGATACAGACCTTTTGTAAGGGTTAAAAATGCACTGGCAAACATGAATGGTGAACTTTATATTGATGCACCCGACAGCAAGTCAGGGAGAAAAATGCTGCATAATTACCCTGTGCTTATAAGTAAGGATACAGGATATGTGTATTTCGAACGAAGAGATATCGTTAACGGAGTCTATAAAAAGAAAGATTTCTATTTTATGATAAATCCGTTCTCCTTGGATAGTATTAACTCCCTTCCACCTGGTGACTTACAATTTGGAGGGAAGTTGGTTTCAGCCGGTATTTTTCCTGATCTGGATGAAACTATCAGGGTGCAGAAAGATTACTCTCTTGGGTTTAAAAGTGTAATTCACGAACCCGGACTTCCGGTTTATGAAGACAGAGGAACATTTTCTGATACACTCAGCCTTAATAATTCAGGATTAAGGGGATCTGGTCGTCTTACATACTTGAGTTCTGTAACCGAGTCAGATGACTTTCTGTTTACACCCGATTCAACATCTGCCAAGGTAAAAAACTATCAGCTTGCCAGGGTTGAGGGGCAATTTGAGTCGCCTGATGCCCAGGTTAAAAATGCTGTTGTTAAATGGATACCTGGCAAAGACGTTATGCTGGTTAACAATTCAAAAGACGATTCAATCCATTTGTTTAATAATAGAGCCAGACTGAATGGACAGCTAACAGTTTCACCAACAGGACTTAAAGGGAAAGGCCAGATTTCCTTCGAGAATGCAGAATTAAATTCCAAAACATATAATTTTAAAACCGAATCATTTACATCAGATACCTCTGATTTCAAATTATTGACTGACGACCGGGAAAAAGTTGCACTTCAGGTTCATGTTAATAGTGCTTCCATCGATTTTTCAAACCGAAACGGACATTTTGTCGGCTCCGACAAAGGTGCTAAATTGGAGCTTCCGGCTATAAGCTACAACTGTGTTGTTAACGAATTTGACTGGCTGATGGATAAAAAGCAACTCCTGTTGAATAACCATACCAGTTTTTCGAGCGAAAAATATTTCCTGATGAAACCGGAACAACTTATGACTTTCGATCCTGGAAAAGAAGTTTATACGTCAACTGATCCTAAACAGGATTCTATTAGTTTCTTTGCACTGCGTTCACTCTATGACCTTACCACTAACCTCCTTGAAGTTGAAGGCGCCAGGATCATTAAAGTGGCTGATGCTGCAATTTTCCCATTCAATGGAAAGCTGTCAATTGGCAAAGACGGACGGATTACTGAACTCAGGCAGGCTGAAATACTGGCTAACAGAACCAGTTTGTATCACAGGTTTTATAATGCAACCGTAAATATTGGCTCCCGTAAACGCTACACTGCAAAAGGTTTATATGATTATATTCCTTCGGATGGGGATATTACTACACTGGAAATGAACAATATTGCGGTAAATAGCACTGGCTCAACATTTGCAGGCGCAGATATCAGCGAATCCATGAATTTTATGCTCAATAAATACTTCCGGTTCGTTGGGAAAATGGAAGTCAATGCATCGTCAAAGTTGATCTATTTTGAAGGTGGGTTTGGAGTTGTCCATGATTGTCAGGCTTTACAATTTGAATGGATCAAACTACATGCCCAACTCGATCCGAAAAACATAGTAATTCCAATTACCGATGTTCCTGAAAATACCGGAAGCGGGAAACTGCGGACTTCCATTTATTATTCTACTACGGAAAATACTGTCAAACCTGGATTCTTTATTAAAGCCGAAAATGTTTCTGACCCCGACATACTCAAAGCCGGTGGTTATATTACATTTTTTCCAAAAACAGCCGAATATGCTGTAGCTGATTCAGCTAAACTTAAAAACCAGGGGTTAGATGGTAACCAACTATCGCTCAATACATCAAGATGCATACTTTCGGGTGTTGGCCAATTGCAGATCGCCACTAACCTGGGAAGATTACAAATGAAGTCAGCCGGTGAAATAAACTACTTTTCTGTCGTAGATTCCACATCCCTTAATGTTCTTTCTGCACTTGATTTCTTCTTTCCGGAGGATGCTCTTAAAATTTTAGCTGATGCAATAAATGGTTCATCATCTAAAGGCATTGATGTTTCAGGGACTAACTATACCCGCTCGCTCCGCGAATTTGCGGGCAAAAATGAAGCCGATAAAATACTTAATGAACTAAACTTATACGGTCAATACAGGAAATTTCCTGATGTACTCGATCATACTATTGTTCTTAATGGGTTACAAATGAGCTGGAATAAAGATATGCGTTCGTTCATCAGCAACGGCCCGATTGGAATCAGTAATATTGGTAAACTACCTGTAAACAAGCAACTTAATGGATATGTTGAGATTGGCAAACGAAGGTCAGGTGATATTATAAACATCTATTTCGAACCTGATCCAACTCAATGGTACTTCTTCGCTTATGCCAATGGTACCATGCAGGTTATTTCATCGAATAAAAACTTTAATGAAAAACTTAGCGGGCTAAAAGAGGACCAGCGCCGGATAAAAGGAGAGAAAGGCCTGCCGGGATATCAGTTTATACTTGGAACAAACGATAAAAAAGCTACTTTTATCCGAAAAATGAAACAAGCTGCAGGAGGAGAATAGTGATGTCCAAACCGGAAACGGAAATTTTATACTCTTCTGTTTTATCAGGTTTAATGTATTATAAGAATGATAACTGTTTGTATTTTTGACAGGGATGTTTGATTTGCGAAGCTTTTGGTCATGAATAATTTTAATTCAGATTTAAATTAATTGAAGAATAAATACCTATGAATGAGATCATACTTCTGATTGCCGGCGGAGTTGTAGCTTACCTGATGGGATCATTTTCATCTGCTGTATGGATAGGAAAATGGTTTTATAACACTGATGTACGTGCCCATGGAAGTGGAAACGCCGGAGCAACAAATACATTCAGGGTGCTTGGAACCAATGCCGGTATTATCGTTATGGTTATTGATGTAGTGAAAGCCTGGGGTGCAGTAATGTTGGCCCATGTTTTTGCAGGCGAAAGTCTTAACGCATCGCAATTAATTGATTACCAGATTATAGTTGGCGCATTGGCTGTGCTCGGGCATGTTTTCCCGGTATTCACCGGATTTAAAGGAGGCAAAGGAGTTGCTACCCTTGTTGGAGTCATTATCGCTTTATATTCGCCCTACATCTTTTTCATCATACTGGGATGGTTTGCCCTGGTCTTTTTATTAACCCGTTATGTATCACTAGCTTCAGTTACTTCTTCAATACTTTTTCCAATACTCGCAGTTTTCGTTTTTCACGAACAAAATACCTATCTCATCGTTTTAGCGGTTTTGATAGCCCTGTTTATTCCACTTACGCATCACAAAAATATAAAGCGATTGCTTCGGGGAGAGGAAAGTAAACTTAGCTTCAGAAAAAAACAAAAATTATCTGAATAGTTCATTTAATGTTAATATCTTAGTAGCTTCGAATGTAAAAAATCTATTTAAGATTCATAATTTTACCATGTTAAAATCTTTACCTGTAAATAACTGAAATACATAATACTATGAAATTTATCATCAATAGTCAGGCCTTACTGAAGAAACTTCAGTCTCTAAGCGGAGTTATTAATTCAAACAATACATTACCTATATTGGATGATTTCCTTTTCGAGCTTGACGAAACCATTCTGAAAATTACTGCAACCGATCTGGAAACTACCCTGATCATGACACTTGAGGCTTCTATGGCTGATGAATCCGGGAAAGTTACGATTCCGGCCAAGCTGCTACTCGACTTCCTGAAATACCTGCCGGATTCACCTATTACATTTAATATCAATTTAGAAACCCTTGCAATCGAAATTCTTTCAAGCGAAGGTAAATACAAACTTACCGGTCATAATGCCGAAGATTATCCGGAACTTCCTTTACTGGACGAAACAACCTCATTTGAACTTGCTTCAAATATACTTGAAGCAGGAATATCAAAAACTGTTTTTGCCACAGGTAATGATGAACTCCGCCCTGCAATGGGAGGTGTATTTTTCGATATAATGCCCGATTTCATTACATTTGTAGCTACCGATGCACACAAACTGGTGCGTTATCGCCGCAACGATGCAAAATCAGGAATATCCACATCTTTTATCATTCCCCGCAAACCGCTGAATGTTCTGAAAAACTTACTCCTGACCGAAGATGTAACCGTACAGGTTGAATATAATGTAACGAATGCAGCCTTTGCTTACGACGGAGTGAAGTTATACAGCCGTCTTATCGAAGGCCGTTACCCGGCTTACGATGCTGTTATTCCCAAAGATAATCCGAACAAACTTACCGTTGATCGTAGCTTGTTTATCAGTTCAGTTAAACGCCTTTCGCCATTTGCCAATCAGTCAACCCACCAGGTCAGGCTCCGAATTAGCGGGCAGGAACTCCTGATGAATGCAGAAGACATTGATTATTCAAACGAAGGGATCGAACGCCTTGCATGCACCTATTCGGGTGATGATATGGAAATCGGTTTCAACTCAAGGTTTTTGCTCGAAATGGTTAATAACCTGGAGTCAACTGAAATATTATTCCAATTGTCGGGCCCGACGCGCGCAGGAATCATCGTACCTGCAAATCACGACAATACCGACGAAGATATCCTGATGCTGGTAATGCCTGTAATGCTGGGTCAAAACTAGCTGATAGCAAATATTTTAAATCAAAAAACCCCGGTAATTCTATCGGGGTTTTTGATTTTTATCGAGTGTTATGAAATGTTTATTAGTCTTTCAGCGTTTCAATTATTTCGCCCAATTCCATCCAGCGCTGCGTTTTAGTATCGATTTGCAGAACCAATTCATTATATTTTATTGAAAGATCGGTAATACTTTCTGTTGTTTCTAGTCCGGAATTCATTTTTTCCATAGCTATTTCTTTTTCCAATTCCAGCTCATGGATTTCCTTTTCAAGAGTTTCAAACTCCTTTAACTGTTTGAATGTAGGTTTTGACGAAGGCTTCTTTTCTTTATACGTTTGTTTTTCCTCTTTGACAGGTTTGTCGATGCGTTGCGTTAATTTTTGCTCTTTCATGCGCCATTGGTAATAATCCGTGTAATTACCATAAAAATCCTTGATCTTGCCCTGGCCTTCAAACACAAACACATGATCGCAGAGTTTATCCAGCAGGAAACGGTCGTGCGATACGATCAGAACACAGCCTGCAAAATCCTGCAAGAATTCCTCAAGAACCTGTAGCGTATAGATATCAAGATCATTGGTAGGCTCATCCAGCATCAGGAAATTCGGATTTTTAATGAGTTGCAGCAGCAGGTATAAACGCCTACGTTCGCCACCGCTGAGCGCGCTGAAGTATGCCTGTTGAACAGGGTAGGAGAAATCAAAATGTTGCAGGAATTGTGAAGCCGACATACTTCCTTTCTCCAGTTTTATTTCTTCAGCAACATCTTTTACAATGTCAATCACTTTTTTATCTTCGTCGAGTAATAATCCGTTTTGCGTATAATAACTCATTACAACGGTTTGTCCGATTGAAATCTTACCTTTGTCAGGTGCTAGCCTGCCTGAAATAAGATTGAGAAGAGTAGTTTTCCCTGTACCATTCAATCCGACAACACCAATTTTTTCGCCTCGTTTGAAAATATAAGTAAAATCATCTACCGCTTTAAAATTGCCGAAATTTTTGCTAAGGTTGTCGATTTCAACAATTTTACCTCCCAGCCGGTTAGCATTTACCCCAAACTGTATGCTTTTGTCATCCCGCTTGAATTTTGCTTTGTTTTGAAGGTCATCAAATGACGATATTCTTGCTTTTGATTTGGTTCCACGAGCTTTCGGCATCCTGCGAATCCATTCCAGTTCAGTTCGATAAAGATTTTTAGCTTTTTCTGTTGACTGATCCTCGGCTAATTGCTTTTCAGCTTTTTTCTCCAGGTAATAGGTGTAATTGCCTTTATACGTAAATATTGAATCCTGATCCATCTCAAGGATGGTATCGCAAACATTGTCGAGAAAATACCTGTCGTGGGTTACCAATAATAAACTAAGTGATTCGCGCGAAAGATAATCTTCGAGCCATTCAATCATCTCGAAATCAAGATGATTGGTAGGTTCGTCCATAAGCAGAAGATCAGGATTGCCGAGTAAGGCGCGTGCCAGCGCAATTTTTTTACGTTGTCCGCCCGAAAGCTTTCCGACAGTTTGCGATAGATCATTGATTGCAAACTGCCCCAGGATTTCCCTTGCCCTTGTTTCGTAATCCCAGGCTCCAGAAGCATCCATTTCGGAAATACAATGGCTTAATAAGTTGTCGCTTTCAGGTCCGGGTTTATGTTTTACGGCTTCGAGAGCAAACTCATAATCGTGTATTACTTTAATTAATCCGGTTCCTTTCGAAAAAACAGTATCAAGTATGGTTTTCGATTCGTCAAGTTGAGGATTTTGTTGCAGGTAATCAATCCGTAAATCCCTGCGCATGGTAATATTTCCTGAGTCGGGAGCTTCAAGTCCTGCCAGGATATGCATGAGTGAGCTTTTCCCTGTTCCGTTTCGGGCAATTAGCGCTACTTTTTGCCCCTTGTCGAGACTGAAACTGATATTCCTGAATAGTACTTTTTCGCCGTAAGCTTTGGATAAATTATCAACCTGGAGATAGTTCAATGATGGAAAATGTTTTTAGGTAATCGTTTGCAAAAGTAACCAGAATGCCCGAATAATATTGAATGAAAATTCCGGGAAAGTGTTTTGACTATATAAAAGGGAAACTAACATCAAAAAAAAAGCTTCCTCGTGGAAGCTTTAATAGTAGTTTTCAATGCTGAATTATTGCATCTTAACATTGATCGCTTTTGGCCCGCGACGATCCTCAACAACTTCAAAGCTAACTAAATCGTCATCTTTAATTTTGTCGATCAGCCCGGTAACATGTACAAAAACTTCTTTTTGAGTTTCATCATCAACAATAAAGCCGAATCCTTTTTGCTGGTTGAAAAATTTTACTTTTCCAGTGGACATTGTAATGGGTATTAGTAATTATTTAATTGATAGTTGATCACAAATATATGGTATATTTCTATAAATTGATACTTTTTAGGTAATAATATTTTAACGAATTGATATACAGCATATTGAATGTGTAAATTAAGGCCATCTATTATGTGTTAAATTCAAACAAATTAAAAAAAAATAGGATTTGTTGCTTTGTGAGTTCATTTTTTAGTCATGATTTCATTAACCATTCAGCTACTTCTTTTGCTTCTTCGGCTGAATTTCCGCAAAATAACGGGTCAGGTTTAAATCCGGTACAAACTTCAGGACGCGAAGGATGACCGAAAATTGCACATTTAAAATCTTCCGTCAACTGGATGCATCGTACACCGGCAGGTTTACCTGAAGGCATTCCGGGAATTGGTGAACTGATAGATATATAAATGCAGCAAACGCCACATCCTGATCGACATTCCATGTTAGTATGTAATCTTTTAATTTGATGTTTATTATAAATTTAAAACCACCTCCTTTGGTGGTGGTTATGTTCAGTTGGCTATGCCTGAATATTATTGATTTTGTTTCATGATTGGGGCAATTGTTTTGGGGCTAGAGGATATTGTGTTGACACAATTTGGTTTTGATGAAGATAAAATCAAGAAGTGTGTTCAGTATCAAGAAAAGCAAGAACGATTAGAAGAGCAACAAAAGTTTGATTTTGGCCCCTTATAGGGGCTTTTCAAGTCCACCTTCTTAGAAGGTGGATACTTTAATTGAGCACAATATTTCAAACCGCCTTCTGTATCTCTTTATTTATAAGCGTTACAGAAGGAATTATTTTCAGCCAACTTTTAAAAACCTGTTTGGTTCTGACTTGTCCAGGTTAGGGATTAAAAGTTCATGTTGTTCTGGCGATTTTCCGACACATTATATGCATTAATACCATCCAGGTGTCATTTACTTGGCTACAGACCTTAAATATTCAAGCACAGATCTTGCCTGATCCTGGTTAAGCATAGGCGGGGTCATGATAATATTATTATATTTTTTTATCAGTTCTTTAATAGTAGCATTTTGTTTTTGCATTTGAACTGTATTTACCAGCATATTCATAATAAATTCAGGAGTACGTACTTTTGTCACATTCCTTAGAGTTGGGCCAATTTTGGCTTGATCCAGATCATGACAAATCATGCATTTATTATTGAATATAGCTTTACCCTTGTCAGACATTTTTTTATCCAATGGACCAAGTTCCACACTTTTTACAGGGCCAATTCCAAGATCCTTATTTTGCGGGTCATTGGACATAAAACCGGCACCAATGCTGAGAAAAGAAATAATCAACAACATCGAAAAAACTATTAAAGAAAACTTTTTCATGATAAACAGTTGTTAAGGTTAATTAAAAATTAAGCCATGCCATTAAGAACAAGGTATTGTTGTTGGGAGCATTCCTTCCTAAAGTATCGTAGTTATTTGAACTTCCGTCAAATTTAGTATAGGCAATATACTGAAGTATAAATTTTGTATTATACCAAGGCAAGTATTCGAGTTGAAAAAGTAAGCCGCTACTATTGGGTTTGTTGTTAAAACTTCCAATTGCGGCATCTTCAGTACCGGATGTGTTAAAATAACCTATTGTTGTTCCCAGGCCTTTTTTAAAATACAGGTTTCCGTCAATTTTAAAGGAGTTAAAATTTAGATTAGTATGCTGGCTGTTGGATTCATCACGGCGTTCTTTCTCGTTTATTAATGATGAATGTAAGGTGAGTTGGGCAAAAGGCAGGGTCTGTTCAAGTTGCAGATCAAACCCCAAATCGGTAAAGTTGTCCATGTTGCCTGAAATACCATTTGCATATTGTTTTGGCGCAATACCAAAGGTACCGAGTTCAAGATAAGTACCCGACCATTGATGCTGTAAAGCCAACCTCCAGTATGGGGCAGCACCCTTTATTGCCAATGCGGTTGTTGAATCTGCCGGATTTGCCGCTCCTTGCTGAGCCGAACGGTAAAAAGATAATTCGGCAAAAAGCAGGTTATTAAATAAAGCGTAAGCTCCTAAACCGGCTACCTGCATGCCGAGGTTTTCGATTATTGTCGACTTTGTGGGGCTTAATGCAACTTCTGATGATGCATAGGGAAAACGCCAGGCTGGCGTAGTGTTCCAAACATCCTGTACAGTAGGGTTGTTGTTTAAAGTCAATCCATAAAGCAGGCTCTTTGTTCCAATGGCTACTTGATTGGCATAGCGTACGTCAGCATTATCCATACCAATACTTTGGCCATCATATGTCACTTGAATAAATGTACCAATATGCGGGGTTATCTCCCCTGCATAAAACATGCTTAATTGCTGGGGAAAAGCAACTGAATTATTTTGCACGCCTTCAACATCCTTGGACATTTTGGTAAATGATGTTTGTAACATAACTGATAAAGGCAAAACTGTGAGCAATTTCAACCTCGATACCTGGGTACTGTCATCAGTTACATCAATCGACTGCATTGTTGCCAAGGTATAGCCATTAAGTTTAAATAGCCTTCCGAAGGCGGTAAGTTCAGGAAACGAACTGTGACATGAAGTACAAGCCATTCCTGTTTGCCGTGCAAAACTGGGCAGGGCGCTTACATTTCCAACACTTAAAAGAAAGACAAGTAGTATAAATAGTAATTTTAAAAGGCCGGCTTGTTTTGGTTCAACACTTCCTGAAATCAGACGTAATAACAGGTCTAAGCTGTTTGGTAGTAATTTTTTTTTCATAACTTCAGCTTTAAAGTTAATTACTGTATTTGGAACATATAAAGATACTAATGTTTGGGCGGATCCGGTAATTTTATCGGTATTTATTTTTAAAAGGTGATGTTAATTTTACTGAAGCGAAAACTGATCAGTTTACTAAACAAAACGAAAAATATTTTTTGTTAATCAGTGATTGTCCCAGCAGATTATTTGGCAATCAATCAAATTCTATCAAAAAGCCTTCTTTCAAAGTATCTTAAACTTAGTTTGAAACTGAAGTTAAACTATAACATTATCCTATTCTATACTTAGAGTGGGATAAAATTACACATTCAAAAAAAAGCCAATTCCCAAGGCCCATCCCGCCGCGGTGGGACAAGAACCAATATCTACTTTACAACACCGCTTGTAGTTTGGAGCTTGATCCTGCCTTTAGCAGGAGGAATTTGAGACTTAATGAATGTGGAAATTTATCCCGTTTTCAGTTTAAGAAAAGAATGATAACCTATTTATTCCGCTGCCTCAGAGTCTCAAAAATAATTATACCTGTAGCAACAGAAACATTCAAAGAACCGATTGTTCCAAGCAAAGGAATTTTTATCCTTTCGTCGCAAAGCTTGAGATATTCAGGCGAAATACCGTCTTCCTCTGATCCAAGGATATAAGCCATTGGCCCCGTTAGATCAGTCTGCGTGTAATCCGTACTGCCATGCTCGGTTACAGCAATAAGCCGAATACCCGAATCTTTAAGATAACGCAATGTGTTTTTAAGGTTGGGACTTCGGTGAACAGGAACCAGGTTGAGTGCTCCGGCGGATGTTTTAATAGCATCAGCATTCACCTGCGCACTTCCGCGTGAAGGAATTATCAATGCATCCACTCCGGCGCATTCGGCGCTACGGGCTATTGCTCCAAAGTTACGAACGTCAGTAATGCGATCAAGTATAATAAACATGGGCTGCCTGCCTGCTTCGAAAGTATGTAAAAGGATATCTTCAATCGGCTGGTATTCGATCATCGAAACGAAAGCAACAATTCCCTGGTGATTGGCTTTGGTAAATGAATCGAGTTTTTCGTTTGGTACTTTCTGAACAGGAATTTCAAGTTTCTCAGTAATAGCAGTTATTTCACGTACCTGTGGATTTCGCAGTTCACGCGATAACAATATTTTTTCAATATCTTTCCCGGCATTCAGAGCCTCGAGGATAGGATGAATACCGTAGATCAGGTTGTCGGGTTGCTTTCGCGGGCCTTTAAAGTGTTTTTCGTACATATATTTTGGAGGTGTTGGGTGTTAGGATTTGGGGGTTAGGGGAAGTTGAAAGGTCTCAGTGTTTCAAGTTTCAGTGTTTACCTTCAGTGAACTCTCCCGATAAAAATCGGGATCAATTCGTGGTTTCATGTTTTCATCAGATGTACTCGCCGCCTGAGTCAGATTGGTTGAGTGTTACATACTCCAACATCCGACATCCGCGATCTGCGATCCGAAATCCTTTTCTACCTTCTCCACAATTGTACATCCTGGTACCATACTGATTTATAGTATTCGTTGCGGATCAGGACATAATCGTTGTTGGTAAAAGGATTTTGTGCTTTATTAAAATAGAACCTCAACGCTCTTGGATCGTCGGATTCGCCATAAATCCATACTTCCTGCCCAAAACTCCGGAAAACATGGTTAGGTTTTCCAATCACAATATAGATCATTCCCCTGTCGGTTTTCCACCCGTCAGTAAAAGATGTATAGAGCTCATTTGCCGTTTCGATACGCTGGTAATATTTTCGTATGAGTTCGGTTGCCAGGTCTGGACGTCCCGCATTAGCAATCCAGAAACTGTCAACCGCTGCTTTTGGTATTTGGTATGACGTTAATTTCTGAAACTCTTTTGCCGAGGTAATATACCGCAATGCATCACGCATTTGCAAATGCATTGTGATTTTAGGGAAACCGCTACCCATCCTAAAAAGGGAAGGTCCTTCAAATACAGAAGTGTCGGCTTGGAAGAAATAGAATCCGGTTTGTTCGGGCGTAAAATACGGGGATTTCCCGTTTTTCAGTTCCAGTTTAAAAGTACTGTCGGGGGAATAATTGAAAGCTGCCCTCGATTTTACGACGAAAGGCGGAATAGGAGTGGGGAAGCTACGGGAGTAAAATTTCACAAGCAATTTCCGGGTACTGCTGTCTGTGGTAATAATTCGCAAAGGCTGTGGATATGCTGTAATATTGCCCGGAAGATATTCACCCGATTCGCTTTGAAAACGGTACCAGGACTGGCTGTAGTGATTTTTCTTACTGAAATATTCGAGCAGCAAAAAATCATCAAGTATTCCGGGGACCGAATACGTTGCTTTTACAAAATAGTCCATATCCATTGGCGCCCTGAAAGTCCAGGTATGATTGATGTAACTTTTGTTGCCGGAAGTATCTGCTATGGCGAAAGTAGCACTGTCGATCAGATCAATATGTTTTCCTTCCCCGATAATTTCATATTTTAATGTACCTTTCCTGGAATATTTTTTTGTGCCGGGATCAGGCAATATAAGGCCGGCAGGCAAAATAATGCTAATGGTTGAAATACTGTCGTTATTATTGTATAACTGGCTGAGCTGCAGTGAATTTTCTTTATGACCTGTATAAATGCTGCTGATATCCATTCCTGTAATGTTCAGTGCCGGGTTGCAGCCGGTAAACAAAATCAGCAAAAGGCTAGTGAATATGAAATTACGAACAGAATGTCTGGTAAAAAACTTCAAAATTATCCTGGATTAATTTTGGGTTAAAATTACAAAAAAAAGAGGCCGGAAAATTCCGGCCCCAAAATACATTGAGTTATCAGGCACATTGACTACCGAATCCTTAATTTGGTTCCCAGTTGAAGCTTTTTTGTAGGTTTAATCCCATTAATAGAACATAACTGTTTTACAGAAGTCCCGTATTTTCTTGAAACAGCATAAAGTGTATCACCGCTTCTGATGGTATAATATTTTTTTGATTTTGATGATTTAGATTTGGAACTGGAAT
This sequence comes from Lentimicrobiaceae bacterium, assembly GCA_041660125.1. Lineage (GTDB taxonomy): Bacteria > Bacteroidota > Bacteroidia > Bacteroidales > UBA4417 > UBA4417. Next base: position 92,515 of record JBAZWY010000002.1, on the reverse strand, counting down.
TGCCGTCATCCACAAGACGATCGGTGGAGGAATTTCCCGGAAGATAATCCCGGGATAACCCATATGTAGCTTTTGTGACAGAAAAAGTATCGGAAACCAGGCAGTATGTATCAAAATTAATTAATTGTTTAGGGTTAAATGCTTTCCCCTGGAAACGAGTCTCAAAATGAAGGTGGTTGCAGGTAGCACGTCCCGTGTGCCCACCCAGCCCAATAATATCCCCGGCTTTTACCCGCTGGTTCACTTGAACTTTTATTTTCGAAAGATGCCCGTAAAGAGTTTCCAATCCATTGTAATGCCTTATTACCACGCAATTGCCATAGCCTGAATATTTACGGGCCATACGAACTACCCCATCAAAAGCCGCACTTACTGGATCACCAGCTTCCAGTTTAATATCAACACCTGAGTGGACACGCCGGCCACGTTTCCCGAAAGGGGATAAAAAAGTTCCTTCTACCGGAGCCACAAATCCTGTTGAATATTCATTTAAAAGGGGCAGTCTGACTGAATCACCAGCGAAAGGTGGATTTTCGGAATAACGGCGTACATATAAAGTATCCCAACTTGTATAATATTTGTTTAAGACCGGGATATTTAAAGTTAAAGGAACCGCTGAATTGGAAGGTGGAAGTAACATTTCTGCTTTTTCCAGTTCATTTTCATCCATTCCGCCTGCTGGTTCGCCGGCAAGTTGTTGCGCACATGCCAGACTTCCGGATAGGCTGATTACCAGTGAAATAAAAAATATTATTGCTTTTTTTTGTGATGCCATGCAACTAATTTTGATTCAAATAAATATATGACTTATTAAAAAATATTGATCCTGAGTTTTCAAAAGTAGTTTAAAACAAATGAACCGGAAAAGAAAATTATGTTTTTTTAAGAAATAATTTCCCGCAGCGGGTACAATTCCCTTCAGTATCCAGCCCTATTTTATTGACAGTATATCCATTCCTTGTAATCAGGATATTATTGCACTGCTGGCAATAGGTATCATTACTTTCAGTGGAGATGTTTCCTGCATACACATAAGTGAGGGATTTTTCGGCCAGGAGTTTCAGATTGCGGATCGAAGAGATGGGAGTAGCCTCTGTGGTTAGCCTGTAGCTTGGGAAATAACGTGAAATATGAAAAACAGTATCTTTCCCAAGTTCGGATGCTATCCAATTTACCATGGCTGTATAAGTAGATTCATCATCGTTCAGTTCCGGGATTACCAGGTTTACTACTTCGAGGTGTTTGCCTGCCTGGCTGATTTGCTTCAGCGTTTCTTTAACGGGTTCGAGTTTTGAGGAAGTTACTTTTGTATAAAATTCATCTTTAAAAGCTTTAAGATCAACGCTGAAAGCATCAATAAATGCAAGCAGCGTAGTCAAAGGTTCCTTATTGATAAATCCATTTGTCACCATTACGGTTTTCAGACCAGCTTGTTTTGCCAACCGGGCAATGTCGAGCATATATTCGAACCAGACAATCGGCTCGTTATATGTAAAGGCAATACCCATATTCCCTTTCCGTTTAAGCGCTATGTTAACAATTTCTTCAGGTGTATAATAAGTTCGGGGTAACTCAGGCTCAGCAGCTGTCTGCGAAATTGTACAGTTTTGACAGAAGAAACATCTCAGGTTGCAGCCATATGTTCCAAGAGATAAAATAGTCGATCCGGGATAATAATGATACAAAGGTTTTTTCTCGATAGGATCGAAATGGAATGCGGAAACATATCCATTCACTTCCGTGAATAATTTTCCGTCCTGGTTGACACGTACCCTGCAAATCCCGGCTTTCCCTTCCCTGAGAATACAATTATGGGGACAGAGCGTACATTGTACAGTTTTGTCAGACAGTGGAATATAATATTGGGCTTCGGTTGACATATAAGGGTTTGAAGGGTCTCAAGTTTCAGGGTTTCAGGGTTTCAGTGTTTCAGGGTTTCAGTGTTTCAGTGTTTCAGGGTTTCAGAGTTTCAGTGTTTCAGTGTTTCAGTGTTTCAGTGTTTCAGTGTTTAGCTTCGATGAGCTCTCCGCCTAAGGTGGATCGGTTCAGAGTTTCAGAGTTTATAAAGGTACAAAAATTTTTATTCTTCAATCCAACATCCGACATCCGACATTATCAATCTGGTCCCATCCCTTTACACCAGGCTCCAATCAACCGGGTCTTTCCCTTCCTTGATAAGCATTTCATTGGTTTTAGAGAAATGGCGGCATCCGAAAAACCCGCGGTAAACAGATAAAGGTGATGGATGCACTGATTTAAGGATAAAATGTTTCGAAGTATCTATTAATGCTTCTTTAGCCTGGGCATAGCTTCCCCAAAGGATAAAAACCAGTCCGGTATGCCGTGCCGAGAGTTGCCTGATCACTTCATCGGTAAAATTTTCCCATCCATGGTGTTGGTGCGAGCCTGCCTGGTTGGCACGAACAGTAAGCGTTGCATTTAACAAAAGCACACCTTGTTTCGCCCATTTTTCGAGGTTTCCCGATTTCGGAATTGGAATACTAAGATCGGTAGAAAGCTCTTTGTAAATATTTACGAGTGAAGGGGGTAAGGCAATCCCATCGGGAACCGAAAAACAGAGACCATGTGCCTGTCCATCACCATGATACGGATCCTGGCCCAGGATTGCCACTTTAACTTTGCTGAAAGGTGTATAATCAAATGCAGCAAATATCCGGTTGCCGGGAGGGTAAATGCGGTAAAGTTTTTTTTCTTCTAGCAGGAATGATTTCAATTCTTTAAAATAAGGTTTCTCAAATTCCGGTCGCAATACGTCCAACCATTCCGGTTCGATCCGAGGTTCAATCTTTTCCATTAATGGGGTATAAATTTCGGGATGAAATTAAGGAAAATCATGAAATGCTCTGAGGGATTTTTTGAAATCCTTTTTGAAATATCAATTTGAATCGAAAGTTCGTTGTTTTATTCTTATCTTTATCCTCATAAAAATTATTTTATTCTATACTTCCAATAATACTATCATTGTTATTTAATTAAATTTCCTGAACTATGAAAAAGCAGTTGTGTTTTTTATTGGCAATGGTCGTTATTTTCCTGTTTGCATGCGAGCCTCCTGTAGTTTTTGATAAACCGCAGCCTGCCGATGTGGCAGATCTTGGCGGATTCCCCAAAAGGATACAGGGGAAATACCTGAGCTCTGAGGATAGTTCTATTCTTCAAATCACAGGCAATTCCATAATCAGGATTTATGATTTTGATGAAAAGATGCACCTTAGTCAAGTCGATAGCAATCAGCAAATTATCGGGGACACGCTTTTCAATTTAAAAACCAATGAAGGTCAGCATATTCAGATTGAAGGCGATTCTATAATAATGCATATACACGAGATGGATACCTTATTTGTTATTGATGAAGAAAATGTTCTAAAAAAATTCAAAGGATATTATTTTGTAAATATTTTTATACCACCGGATACCTGGCAGGTTAAGAAACTTGATGTTTCGCGCGGGATGCTTTCACTTAGCAGCATAAATAAAAAGGAAGATATTGAGCAACTCAAAATACTTACTGAAACCACCCAGGATACTATGCCTTATGTATTTTCACCCACAAAGTATCAGTTTAAAAAATTTGTTGGCAACGAGGGTTTCAGGGATAGTGAAAAGTTTATGAAAATCAGGGAATAGACTAAAAAGTTTGTGTGTTTAGCTTAGTTGATCTCTCTGCCTAGGGCGGATCGGTTCAGAGTTTCAGGTTTCAAAGTTTCATGTTTACCTTCGGTAAGTTCTCCACCTAAGGTGGATCGGTTCAGAGTCAATCCTGTCGAAATGAAGTTTGTGAAAAGATTTGGCTGGTCGTCCCATCTCCTAATCTCCCCCTCGCCTTGTCGGCCCTTCTACTTTTTTTTCTTCCTCTTCTTCCTGTTCTTCTCTTCTTCCTCAGCATCGCGAAGCAAGGTCTTCCAGTCCGATTTGGTTTCGGCTGTAAAAGCAAGGGTTTCTTTATAATCCTGATTCTTTATTTCCATTACTTCAACAGGTTTTCCGATATACTCTTCAATTTCTTCGAGTAAGGGCTTTTCATCGTTGCTGCAAAATGATACGGCAATTCCTTTTTTATCAGCACGGCCTGTACGGCCCACGCGGTGTACATAGTTTTCGGGCTTCTCAGGCAAGTCGTAATTCACCACAAAATCTACATTCGGAATATCAATTCCGCGTGCGCTTACATCGGTGGCTATCAGTATTTTAAACTCACCGTTTTTAAACCTTTTCATTACCTGGAGCCTGTCAAGTTGTTCTTTATCGCCATGAATGGTTTCACATTTGATATTCAACTTTTCCATGGCGAGGCTTACACGTTCGGCACGTACTTTTGTCCGGACAAAAACTACAATTTTACTATCCGGATTTTCATTCACAAGGCGTTCGAGGAAAAAGCGCTTGTCGTCCATTTCGATAAATGCCACAGCATGTTCGATATTACGGGCAACAGGATCCTTGGGCGAAATCTGTATGCGTATCGGGTTGGTAACCAGTGAATACGCTATTTTTTTGATATAAGGATTTATCGTTGCCGAGAAAAAAAGCGTTTGTCGCTTTCGCGGCAGTTTCGTTACAAGTTGCTGGATATCATTAATAAAACCCAGATCGAGCATATGGTCGGCTTCGTCGAGGATAAGGATTTCAATTTTACTCAGGTCGAGGTGTCCCTGGCTCACCAGGTCGAACATTCGGCCGGGTGTTGATACCAGGATATCGACTCCTTGCTCAAGACGTTCAATCTGCGGATCCTGTTCAACGCCACCCATCAGACAAAAAACCTTTACACGGGTGTGTTTTGAAAGGACCTGGAATACTTCTGTGATCTGCAATGCCAGTTCGCGCGTGGGAACCATCACAATACACCGAATGCCATCGCTGCGGCTCGAAAATTTATTTTCGTGCAACATATTGATAACTGGTATGGCAAAAGCGGCGGTTTTGCCTGTTCCGGTTTGGGCAATGGCAAGCACATCGTCGCCATGCAATATCGGGCCAATGCTTTTGTATTGAATATCAGTCGGGCGCCTGAATCCCGATTCTTCAATGTTTTGTTTTATTTCCGGGGCAAAATTATATTGTTCAAATTTCATGATGCAGGCTTAAAAGCTGCAAAGATACACAGGGAAAGTGAGTTTATCGGGAGTTTATTGTGAGGCGAAGTTAAAACGCATCCTATCAGCACAATATGGTTTTTCGAGAAACAGTGAATTCAATTTATGGATTCACAAAACCAATTAGAGACCTCTGGCTTCCGGAAATCAAACTGAAACTGCCAATCCCTTCTAAAACACAATCATCATAAATAAATATTACCTTTTGCCATTTTGTTAATTAACTAATAAATAAGAACCATCAGATATCCATAGTTTCCAACAAAGTGCACATGCTTAAAGTGAATAACAACGCAAATGTTACCATTCGTGAAATTGAATATTTCATCCGGATCAGGGATAAGAATGCTTCTTTAGCGGAATTGCTTGATTTGCTTAAGGAAGGATTAACTGCATTCAAGCCGAATTCGAAGCCAGGCAAACACGGAACGGATAATCCGGTCCGCGATTTTATACAGGCCAATATTGAGCGAAGTGTTGTGATTCGTGAAAATACACACGTGTACTTTTTAAATTATAAGGAAAAGGAAGACTCTCTTGATATTGGCTTCACTATACTGGTTCTAACCAATTATTCCGTTTACGCTTCATTGCGTCAGGAACTTGATATGCTGGTCAAAGATTCAATAGCCGGATATTTCGAAGACCTGCTCGAGAGGCATATTCCGGTGACTGTAACAGTGAATTCCAATGACAATGAAATTATTACCCTGACTGATTCTGTTACTGTATCGGAGAAATCTCTCCGGACAAAACGCGCCCGGCTTACTCAGATTATTGCACTTGCTGCCCTTGTTATTTCATTGGTTTTTGCCAGTATATATACTTTTACTTTTATCGATAAAAAGCACCAGGCTGAGAATATGAAACTTAAAGAGGATTATATCGATGTTATGCTTGAAAAGAAGATTATAGAAGCCGTTAAAGATCAGAAGTTTACCGTTAACCTTTATAAAATAGCGGATACTGCAGGATCAACAAAAAACGCAAAGCCGGAACGCAAAAAATAAGCCTTCGGTCTGGCTGTTTCTTCCGGTTCAACATTTGTAGCTAACCTAAAACCAATAAATTTCGTATTTAAGTTCCATCACTCCTGAGATCTTGAAAAAAGTTAACTCTCAGGACTCATGGTTTTATCAGCGCAATACAAAAGGCACAACGATAGCAATAATGCCGGTGAAAACAACAACCATTATAAACAGGTTATAGCGCACATTGTAATTTCCTAACAAGGATTCGTCGTAATACTTATCAACCTCCTTATCCTTGTACATCTTCAGCAATCCTGACACTAGTTTCATCCGGGTTTGTTTACCTTTCAACAGCCCGAAAATTACAACAAGGTTCACCAAAACGATCAGAACAACAAAAAGGAACATTACAATGAGCATAGATTCGTCAGTCCGCGATTGCTCTACCATCCCTGAATTAATTGCCAGGGTAATAAGGTTCAGTAAGATTGCACTCAGGATAAAAATGGTATCCGTGCGCGTGTTCTGCTGTAATTCGCTTGTGATGTGATTGTGAACATGTTCGATCATGGCTTCGGGGATTAAATGAATTGATCAATACTATTTTTTTTAATGGCTGAGTATCTTCAATAGTCGAAAAACTCTGTTCTTCTTCAGTTTATGCGTAATGGATTAAAGTTACAACCGTTTTAACCGATTTACAAATCGAGCTCGCTGAAATCTGCAAACAACTTAGTAAGGGCTGAAAAACGAAAAGTAATGATGGCTAATTTGGTCAGGCGGGTCAAACGACAATAAACTTGGAACAGCCGAAGCTCTTGAGAAATATTTATCAAGCGACTTAGCCTCAGCCACCAGTTTATCCGATTCAGCCTGGTTTCCAAGGAATCTTTCACAGATAGAAATTGCTCCCAAAGTATAGGCTTTCAAAGGGACAACAGGCTCCGGTACTGATTTCAGATATTTTTCAAGGTATGTTTTTGCAACAGGCAATTCGGTTTTAGCCAGATCCTGGTTCTGCATTACTTTCATCATGTGGTACCTGCCCAGATTTAAAATCAGAATATTGTTAGAAGCATCCAACTTTATAGCCTCATTATAATACTTTTCCGCTTTTACTGCGTCATCTTTATAAAGACATGCATTTCCAGCTTCCATATAATATTCTGGATCTTTAGGGTTTAAGAGAAGCAGGTCCTCCCAATATTTTAACAGGTCAGTGTTTTCCGATGCCAATACGGCTTTAGCTTTAGCACCAAAATATTTGTTTGCTTTCGCCAATTTCCCTACATAAGCAATAGCTTTCGCGCTGTCGCCTCCCATTTCCCTGGGCAACAGACCATATATTTCCACCAGGTAAAGCATAGCTTCATAATAATCGGGTTTCAAGGTGAGCACGTTTTCAAACTGTTTACAGGTTTCTGCAACCCGGTTTTTCACCTCACCCTCCTGTCCCATTTGCATCGCCATAAAAGCATTCAGGAAATAAGCAATTCCTTTGTAATAAGCATAAGTAACATTTTTCGGATCATAGGTCACCGCTTTATTGATGGAAGAAATAACATCTTCTATCTTCATCCCTCCACCACCTATAAACATATATTGATTAATCCGGGCCATTTCGTAATGGGCCATAGCATTAGTGGAATCTTTTAACAGAATTCCATCCAGCATTGCCTTTGCTTCGTCCACCTTTCCATTCATTCTTAATTCAAAGGCTTTCATTACTTCTTTATCGGGATTATTGCCTGCAAAAGAGCTGGTTGCCAGCAGCCCGATACTTAAAATCATAAAAAAGATCAGATTTTTCATAACGATTGGTTTTAAGTTATTTATGTCAGATTCTTATCTATTTTTTCGCTCTGCGAATTTGATTAATTTTTATTTTTCAAAATGTGACTTAATCGGCTGCTTTAAACTTTACTATGAAGCATTCATTTGAATATGCCTCAACAGTTCATACATGTTATCCTAAAAGGAATATCCAAACGATATCCCGAACCAGAAATGATTTCCGAAAACATCTCCTTTTTCTGTATTCATGATATACATCGGGGTAGCCCGAAATACAAAACCCTTTGCACCCTGGTATCGATACCCGGCAGTGAATGTATAAAGCTGGTCGGTAAACCTGGTAAAATACGTGTACCCTATTCCCGTTTCAAAAAAGCTGGTTGGGCCACCCATCAGAATACCCGGCTCAATGAGTAATCCCAAACAAATCTTATCTGATGAATCCGATTCGCTCAATGCATTGCCGCCGAATCTTAAAAACAAGGCTTTTTTATCTTTTAAAGGTACTATCCGGTCATAATTTACTGAGTAATATGCAGCATTCCCGAGTATTTCGAGGTAAATAGAATTTTTTCTGATACTCTCAAATCCAGAAATGCTTTGATGTACTTCCTGAGATTTTAGCGAACAACAACAAAAGAACTGACAAAGGGAAAAGACAGATATTGCTTTTACAGCATAACTTCCAAGCATTGTTAAATTTGATTTAATACCGGGCATGCATAGTTTGAAAGTCTTAGTATGTTTATATTTTCCCATATTTCACATTTTGTATTTTCCCTTTTTAAATGCATTGAAAATCCGAATGCACCTTCTATTTCGTTACCAACATATAAAATTAGTTTGCTCCGGCTCGAAAACCTTGAAAATCTGTTGTAAATTAGCTGTAAAGTATTTTGCAAGTATTTAGCAACCAGGTTTTCTAATTCCTTCGCAACTTTGCCAAAAGAAGATAAAATACTGTTCGCACTCCTAAAAAAGGAAATCGTAGCTACCATGAAGCTATCGTATCCGGGAATAAATCCTGACCTATCGGATTGGAAGGGACAGGAGATTACCGACTTCCAGGAAGACCTGCTGATAAAGGTGAATGGCCGGCTAAGTGAAAAATGGTTTTACACACATGTTAAAGCATTAAATCCATCATTACCTCGTATCGATGTATTGAATATGCTAAGCAAATATGCCGGTTACAGCAATTGGGATGATTTCAGGTTTAAAAATTCGGGGCCAATCCCATTAACAGAGAAACTAACGAAAAGTAACAACATTTTTATCTGGATTCCCTTACTTGTTCTGGTTATCATGATACTGTTCTTTGCTTTTTACAAAATATTTAATACGCAGAATTACCGGTTCACTTTTGTTGACGCTGATACCGGTGATACCATCCGAAATACTCAAATACAGGTTGATCTGTACCTGAAAGATGAATCGCCTGTGAGTTATGCCTGCAACAAGGAAGGTAGCTTCGGCTTGCGGACGGATCAGAGTAAAATTAAAATGGTAATCCGTTCACCATATTATGAGCCGGATACGGTAACACGAATCCTGAAGAAATTCAACCATGCCGAACTCATCAGGCTCCATGCCGATGCGTATGCGCTTATGATTCATTATTTTTCGAAAACAGATGTAAAATCCTGGCAGAAACGTCGTGAAAAACTCGATAAAATGTTCAACGACGGAGCCATGATATACCAGGTTCCTGATCAGAAAGAGGGCCGTGGAATGGAATTGTTTAATAAATGGGAATTCATTGATAAACTAACCATGCCGGCGTCGAGTCTGCAGCAGATCGAAATACTGGATTCCCGTTATGATGATGGACAGATTATACTACTGAGGTTTAAAGTAAAATGATTCAGAAATGAAGCGGATAATCAATATATTTCTCCTGGCCCTGATATGGATATTATGTGGAGCGCCAAATTGCAATGATGGCGGTAGCGCCCGGGAAAGGTATGAGAAGAATCTGGTTGAGAAATCAATGGATAGTCTAAAAAAGGCTTTTGAAGTTGATACTCCGGATGCACGGCAGTTAAAAGCTTATGAGGAAACAGCCTGTCAAAAACTTGCGGATTTTGCTGATTATCTGAAAATTGCATCAGATTCAACCAAAGATATGGTTTTCAGGAAACAGGCTGCTGAAATGGCAGGGAAACTTTTTATTTCCAGGGATATTGACACCCGGAACTGGAGCAAGGCTTATCATGTTATTGATTTGAATACACTGGAACAACTTCTGGCGAAAAGCTTGTCGCAAGGAATGTCTTGCTGGTTGCAACCGGTTCAAATTGTTGTCAGCCCTCCTCTGAAGCAAGAAAATGATTCCACTTTCAAAGGCAAACTGTCATTTTATCAGCAGTCCATACCTTCAATAAATCCTGATCAAAGAGCTCTAAACTCAGGAAAACTGGAAATAGATTTTTACGCATTACGAAAAGTTAAACCATTTGGTGAAACAAAACTCAAGGTTTGGGAAGTGTACCTGGGGGATTTTAACTAGTTGTGCCAAAAACAAAGAACCAACTTTGAAAAACAATTAGAAATTAATAAATTCGGAATCAGCACCATAACCACTGACAAAAAAAATGAAAGAAAATCTAAAAAATCCAATGAAAATTCCACGCATCATTGCGCGTGTTCTGAGTGTAATTCTTGTTGGTTTCTTTTTGGTAATGTTTATTGGAGAATCGATGGAAAGTGCCAAAAGGGGTACATCAACACTGATGACCTCTAATACAATTTTACAATTAACCTTTTTCGGTATCGGGCTTCTGGGATTAGTTGTTGCATGGAAATGGGAATTAACAGGTGGCATCCTCTCGCTTCTTGCATTCATAGCTTTATTCATAGTTAATCCATCTGCACTAGTGGTATTCATGTTTCCAGCAAATGCGATACTTTTTATTTTTGTTGGATACCAGAGCAATGCATTAAATCAGGAGAATTGACAGGAAATTGATTCGAAATGCGCAACAAAAACATGCCACCAAACCGTTACCCTGAAATTGCTGTATCTCTTTACTTTTAATATTTCCTAAAAAATCAGGAAAAGACTAATCACTAAAACATATAATTTTGGAAAAGCGCGATTATTTAATGAATCAGATAGAACAGCTCGGACAGGCGCTGGCAATGATTTATTCAAAACTTTTAGGATTCAGAAATGAAGGGAAAGTACCGGAAAGCATTGAGCTCACCAACCTATCGTTGAAAACTGAACTGGACCTTGATCTGGACGAATTGTCGGCAATTCCTGCCGAGGATTTCGTGAGCCGAATGAAGGAAGATAAAAAATTCAATTATGCTAACCTGGAATTGCTGGCCGATATTCTTTTACATATCGCGGACGATATAAACCAGCGTGATCCTGGCAGCAGGCGGGACCTGAATCTCTATGACAAAGCATTGAGAGTTTATAAATACCTGAACGAACGGGATTTAACCTTTTCCATCGAAAGGCAGGCGAAAATTGAACGGATTTGCGGCGTGTTGTTTTAACAGGATAATACTATTTTAAGATCGGATATGGATAGGCAATTCTCTTCTTCATCACATTAGTTTTGTTTGAATTTATCTATGCCATGATAAAAGCTTTGTGCTTTTATTGCTGATTAAAAGCGTTCATTTTACCTGCGATTATTGACAAAAGCGTGAATTTATTGTATTTTTAGATGAGATTTCAAAAAACATTTGGCAGGAATCAATTGTTGATTGCGCATTTAATTGAAAACTATTTTATTAACCTATCCTAATCATAAAAGCCATGACAGACATTAATAAAATATTAAGCATTGTTACAGTTGTTTTACTGATAGTTTTACTCTACTTCGTTTTTAGTGGCAACAGTAAATTAAATGAGACCTTAAAAACATTGGATAATGTAAGTGCCCAGGTAAAGAGTGCAGGAGATAGTTTGCATTCCGCACAACAATCCATTGAAGGGGTAATGAAAAAACTTGAATTTAGTGAAAACGAATTGAGGATATTAAAAGCAAACCGTGATATGCTGGAGCTTGAAGAGCAGCGGCGTAAAGCCGCTAATTGGAATGAATTGCAGGGAATTAAAGAGGATATTAAACAGAATGAGGCTTTACAAGATAGCTTGAAGAAAGCTGCCAGCCAGTTTCCTTTGTGAAACACCTAAGAAATTAAAAGAATTAGTCAAACATAAATTGCGACTTATGAAAAAACTTATCTTTCTATTGGTTTTTTCCACCGGATTTGCGATTAATTTATATAGCCAGAGTGGAAATATGAAATCTGTTCCTGTTGATTATTGCACATCAATAAATTCGCCATTACTGTTTCTAAAAGGTGATACAGTGCGGGTTACGTGCGATACAATTTACCTGATGAACCCGATCAGGTACACGTTCTATAAAAACATTCATAAAGCAACTTTAGCTGGTAGCGACTCTGTTTGCAATAAATTATTGAAAGCATACGAGTTACGTTTGGCAGAACATGAACAGGCTTACAATAAATTGCTCGATAACAGCAAGCAGGCCGAAAAAATCTCGCTCGATATGATTGCATATTCTCAAAAATCGCTGGCAGGAACACAGAAAACGCTGGAGTTTACCCAAACCACGCTTGATCAGTCCCTGAAAAGCATTGACATGGCTCATGATTATATCCGGCAGGCTAAATGGAACTCGAAAGGCCAAAAGCTCCTGACGGGTATCAGTGGTTTTGGAATCGGGTTATTAGTAGGCGTTTTATTAACGAAATAGTTAAAGCGGCATCACAGGAAGATGAATTTCTTAAAACATTTGCTGAAGCTCTTTTAGCAGATCCTCGTACTTGTTCGAAAGTTTAACCGATTTCTTTTCCAGGGTAAGTATAACCTTTAGAGCATCTGGTACCAGAACCTTATGGTTTGTTGATTTTTCCACCTCATCAGGAAATTTTGCGGGATGTGCTGTTTCCAGGAAAACGCCAATATTGCCGTTAAGAGAGCCCGATTCCTTTAATCCTGCATAGGCTACAGCTCCATGAGGATCACACTGATAAGCATATCTCTCCTGCAATTCGGCCATGGATGAGCGGGTCTGGTCATCTGTAAACCAATACCCTTCGATATCGGCTGCCATTGCCAGGTGTTGCTTCTGATAGATTTCCGACATACGCGGGAAATTACTTGGATTTCCTACATCCATGGCATTAGTTATGGTATGATGCGTCGGCTGGGGCCGGTATTCGCCGTTTCTTAAATAATCAGGCACTACATGATTTTGATTGGTGGCTGCAATAAAACGATGTACCGGTAATCCCATTCTTTTGGCAATGAGGCCGGAAGTCAGGTTGCCGAAATTCCCGCTGGGAACGCTTATGACAACCGGCTTATCAACTTTGCCCAGTTGTGCAAGAGCATTAAAATAAAAGAACGATTGCGGAAATAAACGGGCAAAATTAATCGAGTTAGCAGAAGTCAGGTTTAAATGCCGGTTAAGCTCTTTATCTGCAAAAGCTCTTTTTACCATAAGCTGACAATCATCAAAATTGCCATCCACTTCCAGTGCAGTGATATTCCCGCCCATGGTGGTAAGTTGTTTTTCCTGCAATCCGCTTACCTTACCGGAAGGATACAGGATAACCACTTTTATGCCCTTCTTGTTAAAGAATGCATTGGCCACGGCACTTCCGGTGTCACCCGAAGTGGCCACCAATATTACAACTTCCCGGTTTTCGTTACGTAAAAAAAATTGAAAAAGCCCTGCCATAAAACGTGCCCCGACATCCTTAAATGCTAATGTCGGACCATGGAATAATTCAAGAACAAACAGTTTATTATCCAGTTTCTTTAACGGAATAGGGAAGGAGAGGGCCCCGTTTACAACCTGTTTTAATGCTTCATGCGGAATATCCTCTCCCAACATGGCTTTTGAGACTTCGAAGGCAATTTCCTGTAAATCCATATGCGGGAGACTCGCAAAAAACGAAGCGGGCAGAACCGGAATCCGTTCAGGCATATATAATCCCGAATCACTTGAAATGCTTTTTAACACAGCTTCTTCAAGGGATACTTTTTGATGCGGATTTTTTATATCGTAGTAGTTCATACTGTCTTGTGCTTCATGTTCAATTATTATTATGCTAAAATGTGCCGGGTGCCGTGTGCCGGGAGGTAAATTCCAAACATTAATTCCCAATTCCTGGCATCAATGGATAACCCTTGTTTTTTTTCTAAATCCATGACCCAACTCATTATCATTCAATATATTCAGTTATACGGGTTCCCGGCGCATTTGTTTTTGAAATATAGGCTTCGTTCAGAAGGCCGATCTTTAAAAACTCATACTGAATCACTTTAGCAACAAGCCTGGCAGTTGATTCTCCTTTGCACAAAGCAAAAACAGAAGGTCCCGAACCTGAAATTCCACAACCTATTGCTCCGGTTGCCATGGCTGCATTCTTTACAGTGTCGAAACCGGGGATAAGTTGCATCCGGTAAGGTTCGGCCAATAAATCGGACATGGAACGCTTCATTAATTCATAATCTCCCTTGATCAGGGCAACCATAAACCCGGCCGTGTTGGCACTTTGAATAATTGCATTTTCAACTGAAACTTCATTTTTTAATACTCTTCTCGAATCGGAAGTATTAATCTCAATATGAGGATGTACAATTACAGAATATAAATCAGCAGGACCTTTTACAGGAATAACATCCAGGGGCCGGTAACTGCGTATCAGCGTGAAGCCGCCCAGCAAGGAAGGAGCCACATTATCGGCATGAGCATATCCACAGGCAATGCGTTCGCCTTCCATAGCGAAAGGGATTAACTCCATGGTGCTTAGTGGATTGCCAAGCAAATAATTTACTGCAAACACGGCTGCCGCCGAACTTGCTGCACTGCTTCCCATTCCGCTGCCCAAAGGCATATTTTTTTCAAGTGTAATATTCAGGTTCAGATCGCTTTTACCGATAGCCTCTAAATAGGCATCAACAGCAACACCGGCCGTGTTTTTGTTCCGGTCAGCCGGTGTAAGATGACCGTAAAGTCCGTAAAGAACTACCTTGGAATTGTCGGCATTCTCCTGAACCGAGATGGTCACGCTATCACCAGTGCCTTCAACCGCGTAGCCCATTATGTCGAAACCGCAACCCACATTAGCAACGCTTGCAGGAGCAAAAGCTGTTACTGATTTGTATTTAGTCATAAAGTGTTGTTATAGTGTTATGAATGGGGTAGGTATAAGGTAAAGGTATAAGGTATAAGGCGTAAGGAGTAAGGAGTAAGCAGTAAGCAGTAAGGAGTAGGGAGTAATGAATAAGGTTCAAAATCCGACATCCGACATTCAACATCCGACATCTGACATCCACATCCGACATTCAACATCCGACATCTGACATCCGACATCCGACATCCGACATCCGACATTATTTAATGTTTCAGCCCTTCGGCAATCCGCACAATATCAGCCAGCACTCCGGCAGAGGTTACATTAACCCCGGCGCCTGGCCCTTTTACAACTAATGGATATTGTTCATAATATTTGGTAGTGAGACTAATGCAGTTTTCGGTTCCCCGCAAACTATAAAAGGCATGTGTTTCGTCAACTTCCATCACTGAAACCCTTGCTTTTCCATTTTCAATCACAGCCACGTAGCGTAACTTTTTCCCATTTGCCTTTGCGGATTCATACCGTTCATGAAACGGTTTGTCATACTTTTTTAATTCTTCAAAGAAAGCAGGAATATCTTTTGCAATAGCGCTTTCAGCCGCCATCAGTGGTTCAACTTCAATATCCGACTCTTCAATTCCCCAGCCACATTCTCTTGCCAGGATAAGGCATTTTCGTACAACGTCCATTCCGCTCAGGTCATCACGGGGATCGGGTTCGCTGTAACTATTTTCCTTTGCAAATTTCACTAGTTCGCTGAAAGGTTTTTCACCGTTGTATTCCGACAAAAGATAGTTCATGGTTCCTGAAAGAACGGCTTCAATTTTATTCACATGGTCACCGCTGTTTATCAGGCTTTGCAAAACGTTAATAACCGGCAATCCGGCACCAACATTGGTTTCGTAATGAAACGGGGTATTCCTTTTTTTTGCTGAAGCATGTAACAGCTTATACTGGTGCATATTCTGAGTATTTGCCCGCTTGTTTGCAGTTACTATGGCTATGTTGTTCGCAAGTAGTTCGTTATAATATCTCACTGGCTCATCGGATGCCGTTACATCAATAAAAACGCTATTCTCGAGATTCTGATGGATAATATTCTCTGTTACTAAACTCAGATCAGATTTTTGGGAATTTGTTTCCAGCGAATTCTTCCAGCCCGGAATTTCAATTTCTTTTTCACTTACAATCATTTGGCGGCTGTTACAGATACCGCAAATTTTGAGTAAGATTTTTTGCTCCCTGAGGGATTCTTTCTGGCTTTCAATCATTTCGAGCAATCTACTGCCAATTACACCGGTTCCGATTATGTACAGATGTAGCTGCAACAACTCGTAGTTGAACAGAGATTGGTGTAATACACGCAGTGCCTTTTTCAAATCTTTATGATCGATTACGATTGAAATATTTAATTCGGAACTACCCTGGCTGATGGCTTTTACATTAATTCCATTTCGCCCCAGCGGACCAAAAACACGGGCTGAAACCCCCGGCATCTTGCGCATGTTTTCTCCAACCACAGCTACAACGGCTAAATCTCCCTCGTAATTAATGTCGGATATTAATCCTGAATGTAATTCTTCCGAAAAAGTCTTCCGAAGCAGGGTACTGGCCTGTTCAGCTTCTTGCTGCATAACACCAATACATATCGAATGTTCCGATGATGCCTGGCTGATAAGGATAACACTGATCTGGTGTTGGGCCAAAACCCGGAACATTCTTGCTGACACACCGGCAACGCCAACCATTCCGCTTCCTTCTATATTAATGAGGCAAATATCCCGGAGTGATGAAATGCCTTTTATAAACCCGTTTTCCTTGCCCGATTCCTTACTTATCAGAGTTCCATGATGCGATGGATTAAAAGTGTTTTTTACCCATATTGGAATTTCTTTGGCCATGGCCGGTTGCATGGTGGCGGGAAATATAACTTTTGCCCCGAAATGCGTTATTTCCATAGCTTCGTTGTACGACAACTGTTTGATACTCTGCGCTTCTTTTACAAAGCGGGGATCAGCAGTCATCACTCCATCCACATCGGTCCATATCTCGATAGCATCGGCTTTTAATGCGGCACCCAGGATAGAGGCCGTATAATCTGAGCCACTTCGACCCAGTGTTGTGGTTTGTCCCTGCGATGTACTGCCGATAAAACCTGTAACCACATTCAACCCGTTGTTAACGGTGTAATATTCCTGTATTAACCGGTTGGTGAGTTCAAAATCCACCCTGGCATATCCGAAATTTGTATCTGTCTTGATCAGGTTTCGCGCATCAGTATAATTTGCAGTGTTAATTTCTGGTTTCAGCGCGTGAGTAATAACAAAAGCCGAAAGACGTTCACCAAAACTCAGGATCAGGTCGCGGGTACGCAAGGTTAATTCTCCTACCAGCGATGCACCTCTCGCGATGCCCGACAACTCATTGCAGATTGCCATTACTTCAGCCATTACTGAAGGTTGTTGAGCCATTGGAAGCAAATCCTTGACAGCATTCAGATGCCTTTGCTCAATCTCCAGGATGATGGATTCGTAACTCGATCTACCTGTAGGTATTAACTCGCAAAGTTTAACTAACTGATCAGTTATGCCTCCCTGCGCCGATACAACCAACGTAATATCGTGATAGATGGAATAAGACTTTTTGATTATACCGATCACATTTTTTATCCGTTCGGGGTTTTCTATGGATGAGCCGCCAAATTTTAAGATACGCATAGTAATTCAGGATTAAATCTATTTATGTGCCTACACAAAAAACGCCTTTCCCTGATGTTGAGAAAGGCGCGTATTTTATATGCATTCCGTCTCAACCCTATGTGGGTTGGGTTGTATTAAATGTAAATTCGGTTTCAGTATAATTCATTTTTCGGGTAAAGTTTCGCTTACAAAGATACAGATATTATTTTACATTAATTAATGTACTTGTGCCGGATTTGTAATTCCCGGAACTCAAAACAGCAAAAGCAATAAGTTACTATGGTTTGTAGAATCAAGAAAAGTTGTGAAAGAGGGCTTTGATTTGCATTAAGTCTCTTTTCCATTCAAATCATTCCTGATTTTTCAGGATGGAATAACTAAATTTGTAAATAAATAAGATTTTGAACTATGATACTCTCAGCATGTGGATTAATCTGCGACGAATGCGAATTTTACGGCAAGGAATGCAATGGCTGTAATGCAGTGAAGGGGGAAACCTTTTGGGCAAAAGAAATGATGCCGGATAAAACCTGCCCTTTGTTCAATTGTTCTGTAAATGAAAAAGGATTTATAAGCTGTGGTGATTGTGAAGAATTACCCTGCAAGATGTTCCGCGAAATGAAGGACCCCAATAGTTCAGAGGAAGAACATCAACTATCGCTGGTACAAAGAGTTGGCAGGTTAAAAGCCAGTTCCTGAAATTTCCCTTTATCAGGTTAGTTCCAAAAGAACCAGATTATACAACATCAAAAGGAAATACCTGTTTTTTTCGTCTCCTTCAAATTACTTACTTTTGCGAATGCTTAAGTTAGAAGCACGTATTTTCTATGCAATTTGTTAACCCTTTCTATCTTTTTGGCTTATTTGCAATTGCGATACCTGTAATAATTCACTTGTTTAATTTCAGGCGGTTTCGAAAGGTGTACTTTACCAATGTGCGCTTTTTGCAGGAACTCAAACAGCAAACCCAAAAGCAATCGCAACTGCGCCATTTGCTGATTCTGATAATGCGGATCCTTGCCATTTCAGCATTGGTAATGGCGTTTGCACAACCTTATATCCCTTTTTCTGATAAACAGTCGAAGATGGCAAGGCGCAGTGCGGTCAGCGTATTTGTTGATAATTCGTTCAGCATGGAAGCCACGGGTACCAATAGCACTCTGCTGGATGAGGCAAAACAAAAAGCCCGCGAAATAGTAACAGCTTATAAGTCAACTGATTTGTTCCAGTTGCTTACCTGTGATTTCGAAGGACGGCACCAGAGGCTTGTTACCCGCGACGAGTTTCTAACCATGCTCGAAGAAGTGAAAGTATCTCCTTCGGTACATTCATTTTCGGAAATTGTGCACAGGCAATACGATCTTCTTAAAAATGAAACTTCAGCTCATAAAACCTCATTCCTGGTTTCTGATTTTCAGAAATCATCATTCAACCGGGTTGATTTTCATCAGGATTCAACAATAAATACATATTTGGTTCCTCTTAAATCAACAGCAGTTGCCAACGTATATATTGATACCTGCTGGTTTGCACAACCCATGCAACTGCCCGGAAAAACTTCTCTGCTTACGGTGAGGGTTTGGAATAAATCTGAAAATGACCTGGAGAAAATTCCTTTGAAACTCCTGATCAATAACCAGCAAAAATCCGTAGCCAGCATTGATATCAAAGCCGGAGAGTCGGCTACAGTTGAATTGCCTTTTACCATTCATCAGGCAGGCCCCCAACATGGCTTGCTTCAGGTTACGGACTACCCGGTGACATACGATGATAAATTCTATTTTTCGTTTGATGTACTTTCGTCGATAAATGTGCTTGCAATAAATGGTGGAAGTGAGAACCGTTTTCTGAATTCATTGTATGCCCAGGATTCATCGGTCAGGCTAACCAATTTAAATGAGAGATCACTTGATTATAGTCGTCTTCCGCAATTTGATCTGATCATTTTAAACGAGATACCTTCGATATCCACAGGCCTGTCGGAAGAGATTAAACGGTATGTCGGTAATGGCGGTACTATTTTAATTCTTCCTTCGCCGAATGCGGATATGGTTTCGTATAACAGTTTTTTGGCTTCTATGAATTCTCCATCGTATATGCAGATCGACACAACTGATACCAGGGTAGAGCGGCTGAGTGAAGAGAGTTACCTGTTCCGTGATGTGTTCGAAAGGCAACAAGGCAAGCAAATTTTATCTTCTAATACCGATCTGCCAAAAGTAAGTAAATATTACCCGATTGTAGTTTCATCGGCCATGCTTACGGTTCCGCTTATGGAAATGCTTAATGGCAGGTATTTTTTGACACTTACAAACAGTGGATTGGGTCAGGTTCTGCAATTTACAGTTCCGATCGATCCTGCTTTCAGCAATTTCCCGCAACAGGCAATTTTTGTCCCGGTAATATACAATATTGCACTAATCAGCCATCCTTCACACAATTTGTATAGTATCATCGGCGATAACAAAGCAATTCGTATTGGTACAAATGTTCCCGGTGGGGATAAAGTGTATAAAATCAGATACCTGGGAAGTGATTTTGAAATGATTCCACAAATCAACAGAAACGGAAATATGATAAGCTTATTTGTTGGAAACCAGATTCCAATGGCGGGTAATTTTGAACTTACGGATGGAAAAAATATTCTTACTTCATTTGCGTTTAATTACAGCCGGGGCGAGAGCGATCTATCCTGTTATAGCATAAGTGAACTGGAATCAATAATTGAAAAAGCACATCTCAATGCCTTCAGTGTTATGAAAACCGGGCAGAGGCCTTTAAATGAAGTGATTGCCCGGATTAATAGCGGAACACCACTCTGGCGTTATTTTATCTGGCTTACATTGCTGTTTCTGCTGGGTGAAATATTGTTGATAAGATTATTTAAAAAATAGTCGGATAGATTTTATAAATTACATTCTAAGAGTAAATTTGCACGGAATTATCAGGATTTAGGAATTCAGTAAAATCAATACAGGCAATGGACGAGAACGACGAATTGGAAGAAGGAACCTTTGAAGAGGATATCTCCGGCGAGGATTTGCTTGCTGAAGGAGTTGAAATTACAATGCCTGTAAGTGAAGAATCATCCGATGATAATGATTTACATCACACTACATTTCTGCCAGGGATGTACCAGAACTGGTTCCTTGATTATGCTTCCTATGTAATTCTCGACCGGGCAGTGCCCGAAGTCCTGGATGGGCTGAAACCTGTTCAGAGGCGTATCCTCCATAGCATGTGGGAACTGGAGGATGGCCGGTACAATAAAGTTGCAAATGTTATCGGTAATACGATGAAATACCATCCGCACGGCGATGCTTCTATCGGCGATGCTATGGTTCAGATTGGTCAGAAAGATTTACTTATTGATACACAGGGAAACTGGGGGAATATCCTTACTGGCGACAGGGCTGCTGCGCCTCGTTATATTGAAGCCCGTCTTTCGAAGTTTGCACTTGATGTTGCGTTCAATCCGAAAACCACCAAGTGGAAGCTATCCTACGACGGACGTAATAAGGAACCCGTTAACCTGCCAATGAAGTTCCCTGTATTACTACAGATGGGGGTTGAGGGTATTGCAGTAGGACTGGCATCAAAAACGCTTCCGCACAATTTTGTGGAACTCATAGATGCTTCGGTGGCTGTGTTGAGAGGTGAGGATTTTACGTTGGTTCCTGATTTTCCTACCGGAGGTTTGGCCGATGTAACCAAATACAACGATGGTCTGCGCGGAGGTAAAATACGAATCCGGGCCCGGATCAGTCAGCTCGATAAAAAAACACTCGTTATTACGGAGATTCCCTGGGGTACTACTACCGGCGATTTGATTGATACCATTATTGCTGCCAGCGAAAAAGGGAAGATAAAAATCCGCAAAATTGACGACAATACGGCTCAGGATGTTGAAATACTGATACATCTGCAACCGGGGGTTTCGCCCGATCAATCCATTGATGCCCTGTACGCTTTTACCGATTGCGAACGCTCCGAATCACCCAACTCCTGCGTGATTCACAAAGGAAAACCATATTTCGCAGGCGTTAAGGAAATTTTACGGATATCAGTTCAGCGTTCGGTCGAAATGATTCAGATGGAGTTGATGATACGTCAACAGGAATTGATGGAATCATTGCTTTTTGCATCATTGGAACGGATTTTCATCGAAAACCGTATTTACCGTGATATTGAAGAATGCAAAACATGGGAAGCTGTTATAAAGGCTATCGATAAAGGCCTTGAACCCTATAAGCCGGAGTTTTACCGTGAAATTATTGAAGAAGATATTGTAAGACTTACCGAGATCCGTATCAAACGCATCTCCAGGTTTAATGCTTTCAAAGCTGATGAGCATATCAGGAATTTGAATGAAGAATTACTCCAGGTAAAATACAACCTGGAGCATCTTACCGACTTTGTTATTGCATTTTACGAAAACATCCGTAAAAAATATGCTGCCGGCCGTGAGCGTAAAACCGAGCTCCGCAACTTCGAAAGTATTGAAGCTGCTGCCGTTGCCGCGGCCACTCAGAAACTATATGTTAACCGCCAGGAAGGTTTCGCCGGTTTCGGACTGAAGAAGGATGAATTTGTTTGCGATTGCTCCGATATTGATGATATCATTGTTTTCCGCGAAGACGGAACTTTTGCTGTTACCCGTGTTGCAGAGAAAGCCTTCGTTGGTAAAAACGTGATCCATATCGATGTATTTAAAAAGAACGATGACCGTACGGTGTATCATGTTGTTTACCAGGATGGAAGAATGGGAGCGGTATATGTTAAACGTTTTGCTGTAACCGGTGTGGTACGCGACAAGGATTATGTGTTGACTAAAGGAACTGCGGGCTCAAAGGTTTTGTATTTTACAGTTAACCCCAACGGCGAGTCTGAGATAATAAAAGTAAGTCTGAAACCAAAACCACGGCTTAAAAAGTTGAATTTCGATTTCGACTTTTCGGAGTTAGCCATCAAAGGACGTGGTTCTCAGGGGAATGTACTCAGTAAAAACCCGGTGAAAAAGATTTTGCAAGCCGAAAAAGGCTTTTCAACCCTGGGTGCGCGCCAGATATGGTACGACGATACGGTGATGAGACTTAATACGGATCAGCGTGGTCAATACCTTGGCGCTTTCAAAGAAGATGATAAAATTCTGACCCTTACCCGTTCAGGGTTCTATAAACTGATGAGCTTTGACCTTTCGAATCATTTCGAGGAAGATATGAGCCTGATAGAAAAATTCAATCCGACCAAGGCCCTTACTGTAGTATATTATAATGAGCCGAAGAAGGCATATTTCGTCAAACGGTTTGTGCCTGAGTTTTCGGATAAAAAGGTATGTATGTTCCCCGAAGAAGATGGTGTCAAATTTATTGCAGTGGTTGCCGATAAAAGACCTCAGATCAGGGTTGAGTTTGATAACGAAGGTGCCCGCAAACCGGTGGAACCTGAAGAAATAATTCTCGATGAGTTTGTTGAAATAATGGGTGTGAAAGCGAAAGGAAAAAAACTCAGTACCCATACAGTAAGTCAGATTACATGGCTCGACCCGATTCCAGTGGAAGAGGAAGAAGAAAACGAGATCCAAACTGAAGAAGATCTTACCGAAGAAACTGAGGATGAACTTGCTGATGAAAATGAAGTTGAATCTGATGAAAATGAAATTCCTGAAGAAGAGGAGATAGAGGAAATAAAAGAAATAAAGGAAATAAAGGAAATAGAGGAAATAGAGGAAATAAAGGAAATAAAGGAAATAAAAGAAATAAAAGAAATAGAAGAAATAAAAGAAATAAAAGAAATAAAAGAAATAAAAGAAATAAAGGAAATAAAGGAAATAAAGAAGCCCACAGAACATAAGGTACTTAGGGAGCCGAAAGATTCCAAAGGAACTAAGGTACCCAGGGAACCAAAGGAACCTAAACCTCCTGTAAAACCTCCTGATTTCCCCGATGATGATGATTCCGCTTTGGGAATCCAGATGTCATTGTTTTAATGTCGTAGAGACGCGATGTTCGCGTCTCTGATGACAAAACAATAACATTGCCATTTGCGACGCGATGTTCGCGTCTCTGATGATAAAACAACAACATTGCCATTTGCGACGCGATGTTCGCGTCTCTGATGACAAAACAATAACAATACCCTATGAGACGCGAACATCGCGTCTCTACGGATCAAAATAAATAAAAATTATGATCGACGATAAAATTCTTGAAATTACCAAAGACGTGCAATGGGTAGGCATTCTCGACCGCGAACTGGTTACTTTTGATGTTGTAATGCATACGCCGTATGGAACTACCTACAATTCGTATTTTATTAATGCCGATAAAAAAACGCTTGTTGAGACGGTGAAGGATAAATATTTCCCGGTTTTTCTGGCAAAGTTGAAACAACTCACCGATCCGGCTGATCTGGAATATATTGTAGTAAACCATACGGAACCCGATCATTCAGGCAGCCTTGGCAAATTGCTCGAGTTAGCTCCGAATGCAACGGTAGTTGGTAGTGGAAATGCAATCCGCTATCTGAAAGATATGCTGGGTCGCGATTTCAAACACCTGCAGGTACGCGATGGCGATGTGCTCGACCTGGGAAATAAAAAAATAAAAGTAATTGGAGCTCCAAACCTGCATTGGCCCGACAGCATTTATACTTATTTGGAAGAAGAAAAAATCCTTTTTACCTGCGATTCCTTTGGCGCTCACTACTGCGATTCGCGTATGTTCGACGATAAAGTTGGCAACTGGGATGATGCTTTCAGGTATTATTTTGATGTCATACTGAAACCGTTCAGCAAATTTATGCTGAAAGCCATCGAAAAAATCCGCCCTTTGCCGATCGCTGTTCTTTGTCCCGGGCATGGACCGATATTGCGCACCAACTGGAAGAAATATGTAGATCTGAGTGAAAAGTATGCAAAAGAAGCGCTTACACTTGGAGAGAAACCTATGGTTTTTATCCCTTATGTATCAGCCTATCATAATACATCCACACTTGCCGAAGCCATTGCAAAAGGGATAAGCCAGGTTCCAGGTGTGCATGTTGAGATTCATGATATCGAAAATATGTCGCTGGAGCATATGGAATATTACATGTCGAACTGTACAGGGGTGATAATTGGCACACCAACCATCAATCAGAATATTCTCATGCCTGTGTACCAGTTATTTGCAGCTATAAACCCACTTCGCGACAAAGGCAAACTCGCAACATCGTTCGGTTCGTACGGATGGAGTGGCGAAGCAGCCAAAATGCTTGAATCCAACCTGGCTAATCTCAAACTGGAATATTTCGGTGAGGGATTGTATATCAAATTCACTCCGCACGAAGAGGGGATTAGTAAAGGGATAGCGTATGGCAAGGCATTTGCTGAACAAATGTTGCGGAATCTTGCAATAGAATAAAACACTATATTATAAACACAGATTGATAATTGATGTTAAGATTTGCTGGGATTGTAAGTTTAGTCGCAATGCTCCTGCTGGCAGCATGCAGTCCCGAACGTAATCTCGCTCGGAATTATGTAAAGCAACATAATGGTAGCGGCATAATGATCGTTCCGTTGTATGAGCTTTTTAAAGATAACTTGTCAATCAGCTTCGATACTGCTGTAAAATATACTCCTGAACAGTTCGATTCGATTGCGTGGGTCCAATCTTACTTTATTCAGCATGTTTCTGATTCGGTTTTTCTGACCGCATTTACCAACAGTCTGATTAAGGAACTGACAAGCGAAGGGTATGATGTTTATGTAGATGGAAGTTCGGATGTTTTTCTTTCGTTACCTGACCCTAAATGGGTTGTAAACCTTGCCCAGATGCAACTTGATGAGGATCATCCGATTGATTATTTTGACATATATTCAGTCGAAACCGGTGAGCCCTATACAGAAGGAATCCGCATGAACAAAGTTAGTTTAGATACGTGGCTCGAGGTGAGCCGTGCAAATACTGAAAACAAGCAGGTGCTATATCTTCAAAGCTATATTAAAGATAATTTCAGGAATAAAATTGATCTAAACCTGTTGGAAGGAAGTATAGGGTTAGAACAAAACCGCGATTCAGTTAAATTGGATGATGTTTACAAAATGGCATTTGAATCAGGACGAAAACATGCGGAATTGCTTTTCGATTATTTTATGAACGACTACATTCGTGATAACCTTCCGGCCGGAGTCGTCAACAGGCGGTATTTTCATTACAACCGTAAATCGAATACATTAAAACTGGGATTAAAAGAACGGTTCGAGGTGGTAAATGAATAAAAGGCAAGTAACGATAGGAGAGGGCGACAGGTGGTTGAGAAATATAGAATTTAGATAAATGGTTATTTAGAGACTGGATGTCCACTTATTTATCTCAGAACCCCGGAAACTTAACAGTCCACAATCGAATGACTACTGAATTACACTCAGCAAACTCAAATCCGCTACTAACTCAGTCTCAACCATTAAATGACCACTCATCAATCTCAAACACTCCAAAAACTCTTTCATCAACAAGTGAATAACCATTGAATAACATGAAACCATTGAACCCCTAAAATCCTAATCCTGACTCCATGTTTAAAACCAACGAATACTACGGCGGAAATGTTAAATCCCTTTCATTTGATATGCCTGACGGCCCTGCTACTATAGGTGTAATGGCTGCCGGAGAATACGATTTCGGAACTACTTCAGTTGAATATATGACAGTTACTTCAGGGGAATTACAAGTGATGCTGCCAAACGAAACCGAATGGAAATCCTATAAACAATCCGAAACTTTTATAGTGGGCAAAGGAGTGACTTTTAAAGTGAAAGCTGAAATTGCTTCAACGTATCTCTGCCTTTACCGCTAAATGCCTCCTCTTGAATAAGGCGTAACATTCTGTTCGGCAAAAGTGCCTTCGAGGAATTTATAATATCCTGCTACGGCAATCATAGCTGCATTATCAGTAGTAAACTGAAATTCAGGGATGTGAACTTTCCATCCGGCCGTTTCCTGCATATCCAAAATCGCTTTGCGCAATCCCGAATTTGCCGAAACCCCGCCTGCAATTGCGATCTCGGTTATTCCGGTTTTCTTACTGGCTAATTTCAGTTTAATCATCAAAGTATTAACAATTGCCGATTGAATGGATGCACACAAATCAGGCAGGTTATTTTGCATAAACAGGGAATCTTCTTTTAACTTATCCCGCAGGAAATAAAGAATAGAAGTTTTTAATCCGCTGAAGCTGAAATTCAGGTCAGGAACGTTGGTTTTTGCGAATGTGAAGGCATAGGGGTTTCCCTCTTGGGCATATTGATCAATCAGTGGACCACCCGGGTATTCAAGTCCGAGTATTTTTGCCGATTTATCGAATGCCTCGCCTGCAGCATCATCAACAGTTTGACCGATAATCTGCATTTCGTTGTATCCTTTTACAATCACGATCTGTGTATGCCCGCCCGAAACGGTCAGGCATAAAAAAGGGAATTCAGGCAAAACTTTAGCTTTGCCGGGTTGTGCAACAAAATGGGCCAGGATATGGGCTTTGAGATGATTTACTTCAATAAGCGGGATGTTTAACCCGAGTGAAAACGACTTGGCAAACGAGGTGCCAACCAGCAATGACCCAAGCAATCCCGGACCACGTGTAAATGCTATCGCATTTAGATCGCTTTTTCCTATATTTGCATTCTTTAGTGCCTTATCAATTACTGGAATGATATTTTGTTGATGTGCCCGCGAAGCAAGTTCCGGAACTACTCCGCCGAAATCCTTGTGAACCTGTTGGTTAGCAATGACATTTGAGAGTACAACGTTATCCATCAGCACCGCAGCCGACGTGTCGTCGCAGGATGATTCAATTCCAAGGATATATACTGGCATAAATGAAAATGAAGTTATCCGGTTGTTTTTAAGCTGATCGAAATCACTTATGCCAATCGGGAAGTAATTATTAGTAATAATTTGCAAAAGTATCAAAAAACCTGTTAGCATATTATTAATCATCCTTGTAACTCTGCTGCTCACGCCGCTGGCTGCGTTTGTTATGCTGCGATCGGCCCCCGTTCAGACCTACCTGGCTCATCGTGCAGCAACATATCTATCCAAACAACTCAATACGGAAGTTGTTATCGGAGGTTTCAGGCTGAACTGGTTTCTGGAGGCAGTAATTACGGATATTAAAATTGTTGATAAGCATAAAAAGGTTTTATTGGAGTCAAAAAAGATAAGGGCTGATATTAAATTCGTGGATTTACGCAAACACAAGCTAACACTGAATGAAATATCTCTTGGTGACGCCAACGTTAACCTTATATACTACAAGGCCGACAGCTGTTTAAACCTGCAGTTTATTCTCGATTATTTTGCTTCGCCGGTTGTCGATACAACTCATACTGAGCCATGGATGGTTCAGATCGATAATTTAAAGCTGATCCGGTCGCACTTCGCTTACCGCGACGAACGCTATATGAATCCTGGAAAAGGCATTGACTTCTCAGATATGGATCTTTCCAAACTAAATGCCGAAATAAAAAATATCCTTGTGCAAGGTGACACTATCAGCGCTGATATAAAACAATTTACTTTTAGGGAGAAGAGTGGATTCCGGCTTGATGATTTTACCACCCGGGCTGTTATAAGTCCCCGGGGAATAACTGCTGAAAAACTCCAGGTTACAACTCCAAATAGCAGGCTTTCGATGGACATGAAATTGGAATATTCGAATTGGAATGCCATTGATTATTTTCTCGATAGTGTTAAGATTTCTGCAATTGTGGAGCCCTCCCAGCTTGATATGCGTGATATTGTTTACTTTGCCCCCGATGTGGATGGCATGACTGAAATTTTCGATTTCTCAGGAACAATAAAAGGTACGGTTTCCTCTTTCTCAGCTAAGGACTTTAAGTTGGCTTTCGGGAAATACACTTCTTTTAAAGGTAATATCACTATGAATGGCTTACCGGATATTGAAGAGACCTTTGTCAACCTCAAAACGGATGAATTCTATACTAATGTCGCAGATATTCAGTCATTTACACTTCCTTCTTCGGGAGACTCAAACACAATTGTGTTGCCTGATGAAGTAATCAGGCTGGGCAACGTTAGTGTAAATGGACGTTTTACAGGTTTTTACAATGATTTTGTTTCAAAGGCAACTTTTATTACCGATCTTGGTGCAATTTCAACCGATATCCTGCTAACCCATAACAAGTCAACTCGTATTTATGCCTACGATGGGAAATTACTGGCTGATTCCTTCAATGTTGGTAAAGTTTTTAATGTAGAAAAATTAGGTACACTCAGTCTTTTTGCTGCAATCAATGGTAAAAACTTTTCGCTTGATAAAGCGGATCTGACACTTAAAGGAGAAATAACGAATCTTCAATATGAAGGTAATACATTCGGACGTATTAATATTGATGGTGAATTTAAACGAAAAAAATTTACAGGCGGGGTACACATTAACGACGAATTATTAGGTTTAAATTTCTTAGGCTCAGCTGATTTCTCGGGAGAACTGCCAGCTTTTAATTTTCAGGCCGGTATTGATCATGCAAATCTGGTAAAACTTAACCTCCTAACGGGTGATTCCGTTGTTTTACTTTCCACAAGTGCTGATTTCGAGTTCCGGGGTAATACGATTGATAACCTGATCGGCGCACTTCATTTTAGCAAAACAAGTCTTACAATGGGTCCGAAACGACTGAATATGAATGATTTGTATTTAACGACTAAGTCTCTCGGAAATGGTGGTAAACGAATGGAACTCAGCAGCGATTTTGTCAATGCAGTATTCTCGGGCCAATATACCTTTGATGATATGGCTGATTATCTAAGGATGGTTTTCACTGAATTTTTACCTTCTCTGTCTCAGGGGGAAGTCCTTCCCGTGAGGTTAACTAGAGGAAGTTTTGATTATACAATCCAATTGCATCATACCGATTCGGTTACCGAAATGTTTTTACCTTGGCTTAAAGTCGATCCCAGAACTGTGATATCAGGAACATTTGATCCCGCGCTTGGTTTGATAAATGTTAATGGACGTTCACCATTATTGGTGTTGAACGGATTTGCACTTCACGATTGGACGTTGACCGGAGAATCGATGAATAAAAGCCTTAAGGTACGAATGGACTGTAGCTCGGTTAACATGTCGGAGGCTACAATAAGCGAGAACAATGTGAAGAAAGTTGAACAGTTCAAAGTTGATGTTGTAGCATCAGATGACAGTGTAAAATTCGGCATTTCATGGGATGATAGAAATGTGCCCGACCATAATAGAGGTGATATTAAAGGTGCGGTATCGTTTAAACAAAATCCTCGGCTTACCATGCGATTCGACAATGCTGATATTATGATTAACGACACCGTATGGACTTTAATTCCTGGAAACCTCTTGACCTTTGATAAGTCATACTTCGAAGCCAGGAATTTCGGATTTACAGATAAAGACAGGCATTTAATTTTAAATGGCACAGCATCAAATGACCCGCTCAGCCAAATAGTACTTGATGTAAAGTCGTTTAATATTTCGTTCCTGGATATGTTAACCGAGCCATTAGGAATTGATTTTGACGGGTATATAAGCGGAAAGGTAAATCTCTCGGAATTATATGCCGTACCACGCATCTCAGCTGATATTGCAATTACAAAGTTTGGCTTTAACCATGAAAGTCTTGGTGATGCTAAAATTCAAAGCTATTGGGAAAACGAAAAGAAACGACTTGTGGTTGATATGCAGGTAGTGTATGTTGGAAATGCCGGTACACACTATCCTGTAAAAGTTGTTGGGAATATCTATCCGGAGGCCACACACGACAATTTTGATCTTAAAGCTGATGTTGATAATCTGAAAGTACACACCTTCGAACCCTTCCTATCCGATATTTTTTCCCGTATGAGGGGATACGCATCTGGTGCCGTAACACTAACAGGCGACTTTTCTGACCCCGTTCTTAAAGGTAAAGTTACATTTATGCGAACTGAATTGTTGGTGAATTACCTACGGACTTCATATTCTTTTACCGGCGATTTTAATTTTGATAAAGATAAAATGTGGTTTAATGACATTGAATTACGGGATTCCACTTTTGGGAAAGGGGTTGTTTCCGGTATTATATACCATAAAGCTTTTTCGGATTGGGCTCTTGATATCGATTTAACAGCTGATCATCTCGCCTCTCTCAATACGCCTTATAGCTCGAGCGAAGCCTTCTATGGCAGGGCTAAAGCCACCGGGACAATGAAATTGTACGGTCCTGTTGACAACCTGATGATCAGCGCCAATCTAAAATCGGAAACAGGAACAGATGTTGTAATTCCAATCAGTTTTTCGCGAAGCATATCAGAGAATAGTTTTATTCATTATATCAAACATGGGGATACAAGCACAATTAACAGAAACATAACCCCTTACGAGTCATCAGTGCTTGCGCTCCAGCTTGGCCTTGATGTTAAGCGGAATGCGGATATTGGCATTATTCTGCCTTACCAGATGGGAACTATTGATGTGCATGGCGATGGATTGGTAAATATGGGAATTGACACGCGCGGCGAATATTCAATGTATGGAAATTATATTATGGATAACGGGACTTTTCTGTTTAACTTCCAGAATATTCTGAAGAAAAATTTTGTAATTCAAAAAGGCGGAGCCATTACTTTTAATGGCAGTCCGTACGATGCTGATATAAGACTTGAGGCCATTTATAAAGTAAAAACATCTCTGGTAAGTTTACCTGGAATACCGGCGGATTACAAAGGAACCCGTGTAAATGTAAATTGCATCATTAATTTATCAGGTAATCTGTATAATCCGAATATCAGATTTAGTTTGTCCTTGCCTGATGCAACCGAAGAAATGAAGCGAACGGTTTTTAGTATCGTTGATACAAGCAATGTACTTGAAATGAACCAGCAAATGATCTCACTGTTGGTATTGAATACGTTTAGTTCTTCTTCAGGAATCACCACTTCGGGAGCTACATTCGGAATTTCATCCTATGAAATTTTAAGCGCACAACTTAGCCGGATGCTTTCACAGATTTCGAAAGATTTTGATATTGGTGTGAACTACAGGCCCGGCGATCAGCTTACTCCAAAGGAACTGGAACTTGCTTTATCCACACAATTATTTGATAACAGGGTCACAATTGATGGAGCCATAGGTATGAATGCATATAACGATGCCAGCCAGCCTACTCAACTTATTGGTGATGTACTTGTACAGGTAAAAATAACCGAAGATGGAAGGTTCAGGTTTAAAGCCTTTAACCGAACCAATACTGCCGCAGATGTATTGTTTTCAGGATATTCTCCTTATACACAGGGTGTTGGT
The DNA here is from genome assembly GCA_041660125.1 of Lentimicrobiaceae bacterium. Taxonomy (GTDB): domain Bacteria; phylum Bacteroidota; class Bacteroidia; order Bacteroidales; family UBA4417; genus UBA4417. The sequence goes on along the minus strand of JBAZWY010000002.1, from coordinate 60,484 downwards.
GTTGTTTTCCAGAAGGAATTCAATGATTTCGGCGAGTTATTCAAACGAACAAAAAAGACTAAGCTTCCGGCAAAAAAGAAAAAATAAAGAATGGCTTCCGGCCCTTATTTATTATTAAGTTACAAGAGTGAAAAAATAGAACTGCCAACGAAATGAAACAGCGTATTGTACAGGGACTTGTACAACTTGCCGATAGGATTCAGTATTTTAAAGACCATGTTAATCGGTTTATATCAAGCTATTATTCTTTATCTTTGTAGAAACAAAAAAGAAATGAAGGCAATAGAATTAAACGCAAAGACAGATAAATATGGGCATTTGAAAATAAACTATCCTGTAAATAAGCCGGAAAGTAATGTTCGTATTATCATTCTGGTTGATGAAAAAACAGATGAAGTTGACGAAGAGAAGTTATGGATGAAAACTATTGCTTCAAATCCGGCTTTTGATTTTTTAAAAGAACCAGGTGAGAATATTTATTCCTTAACGGACGGGGAACCATTTAATGATTAAGAATTCTATTGTACTTGTCCTATTTCCATTTGATGATTTTTCAGTTTCAAAGGTCAGACCCGCTTTATGCCTGACATCAGAAATTGGAAGATATAATCACGTGATAATTGCTTTTATTTCAAGCAAAATTCCTGATGATTTGATTGATAGTGATTTAATTATCAAAAAAGAATCGGAAAATTCTTTTGGTTCAGGATTAACAGTCGATTCAGTGATCAGATTACACAAGATTGTGACTATCCCTAAGCATCTGATACAAAGGAAGCTGGGATCAATCAACAAATCCATTGAAACCGAGGTTTCCGCAAAGATCAGGCAATTATTTGATATAGAATAATATAACCTTACCCCAAAAAGCATATAGCATTTTTGTTTAATTGACAGATATCTTAAATACGCCTTCCCAACAAAATGCCTACCTTAGCAAGGTGAATACAACTCAGAACTTTTCGGTTTATAAATCATCGGCAGGATCAGGGAAAACCTATACCCTGGTGCGCGAATATATTGCATTAGCCCTGCAATCGCCTGCTTATTTCCGGCATATACTGGCCATTACTTTTACCAACAAGGCGGCTAACGAAATGAAGCAGCGTATCGTTCAGGGATTGGTCCAACTTGCCGATCCGGTTACTTATGCCAACGGAGCTGTTATTAAGTTTATGCTTCCTGATATTTCAGGCGCTACAGGTTATTCTGTGCCCGAAGTAACTGAGCGTGCAAAAGCAGTCCTTACCAGGATTTTGCATGAATACGACGACTTTTCGGTTCGTACCATCGATAGTTTTGTGTCGCGTATTATCCGCACTTTCGCCCACGATCTGCATTTGCCGGTAGATTTCGAAATCGAAATGGACCGTGACCTGATGCTCGATGAAGCTGTTGAACAACTTTTGAGTAAAGCCGGGATTGATAAAGAACTTACCAGCATCCTTGTTGATTTTACTGAAGCAAAAGCCGAGGATGAAAAAAGCTGGCAGATTGAAACCGATATAAAAAAAACGGCCGGCTTCCTTTTTTCGGAAGGCAGCCAAAAATTTATCAGTAAACTTCATGAAATTCCTCCGGCCCGGTTAAATGAAATTGCCCGTGAAATCAGGCAGTCCAGGAAAAGTTTCGAAGACAGCATTATTACCCCGGCACAATCCGCTAAAAAACTGATTGTTGACAATGGTATTGACAACTCCTCTTTTGCCAGGGGAACAAGCGGAATAGGCGGTTACTTTTTCAAATTAGCTGATGGAATTATTGCAGGGCCAAACAGTTTTGTGCTTGCTACCATCAATGATAACAAATGGCTATCAGCCAAAGCTGATATTTTACAGGCATCGGCGATCAATTCAATTAAAGATCAGCTAACAGATATTTACCATCAATGCGATGGATTATTAGAAAAAGGTTCAGTGCGATATGCTTTGCTGGGAATGATCGAAAAAAATATTTTCCAGATGGGAGTGCTGAATGCTATGGAGCAGGAAATAGATACCATACGCCGCGAAAAAAAAATTCTTCATATTTCGGAATTCAACAAGCGGATTACCGACATCATACTGAAAGAACCTGTCCCATTTATTTACGAACGCATAGGAGAAAAATATTATAATTACCTGATAGATGAATTCCAGGACACTTCGGAACTTCAATGGAAGAACCTGCTGCCGCTAATCGGCGACTCGTTAGCGTATGGCCGTTATAATTTAGTTGTTGGTGATGGCAAACAGGCAATTTACCGCTTCCGAAACGGACAGGTTGAGCAGTTTATGCTGCTGCCTGCATTGCCCGAAAATTATGAAAAAGATGTGTTTGGCGATACTGAACAAGCCTTGGGCACAAATTATAATCCCCGGGTGCTGAAAAGCAATTTCCGCTCATTGCCCGAGATTATAAATTTTAACAATGATTTTTTCGGTTTTCTTTCACAGCAGCTTAGCGCCGGATTCCAAAACATTTATACCGATCATTCACAGGAAACCTCTGCTGGTAAATCCGGCGGTTTGGTATCAGTTGAATTCCTGCCATATCGTTCGAGAGTTGAATTTGACGAGCTTAATATCAACCGGGTTCAGGAGTTGGTTTATGAATTGAATGAAAAAGGCTTTTCAAATGCTGACATTGCCATACTTACCCGCTCCAATCGTGAAGGCAGTATTATTGCACGTCACCTGATGTCGAATGGTGTTAATGTAGTTTCAGCGGAGGCACTTCTTCTCGCTGCATCACCCAATGTAAACTTTGTGATTACAGTGCTGCAGCATATCTTTAATCCTCAGAACCTGGTAGCTGTTGCAGGCATTCTGAACGAACTTATCCGTAAAGGCAAAATAAATACTACTTTGATTCAAAACTTCCCGGTTCAGAAAACTGAAAGGTTTTTTCTCAAAAAAATTTTATTTGAGGATGGTATTGAATTTAATGTCAAAGCTTTGCGAGGTTTGTCTTTGTATGATCTTTGCGAAGAAGTCATCCGGATTTTTGAATTGAATACGGGTAAATATGATATTTATCTTCAGTTTTTCCTCGATTTTGTGAATAAGGTTTCTGCCCGGCAAGGTACTCATCTTGCCGACCTGCTCGATGCCTGGGAAGAGAAAAAAGGAAAACTCTCGGTTGTGGTTCCCGAAGGAATCGATGCTATCCGTATTATGACCATTCATAAAGCCAAAGGATTGGAATTCCCGGTCGTAATATGGCCCATGGCTACGGAAAAACACAAGACTACTTTCGATCAGCTTTGGGTTGATTTACCAGGGGATTTAATTCCCGGGTTACCCATTGCTCTTTTACAAACCGGGACAACCATGGAAGAAGTCGGATATTCGGAGCAGTATCAAAAGGAACGAAACAGTTCGATGCTCGACATGATCAACCTGATTTATGTTGCTTTTACTCGTCCGGCTGAGCGATTGTATGTTATTACCCGTGAACCCGGAAAAGGAGATTCCAATAACTTACCCAACCTGCTTACCCAGTTTATCGAACACAATTCCGAAGATTGGAAACAAAATGACAATGTATTTTTCAGAGGCACTGACGAGCAAGTTCAAAAGGTAGCAAGGACTTTACCAGAAGCCAGCATGTTATCCGAAATGATTTCATCACCCTGGCAGGGAAGAATAAAAGTTGCAAGACGTGCCCCTGTTTACTGGAGCACGGAACAAACCAATAACAAACAAGCCTGGGGAATGCTTATTCATGACACTCTGGCTGCAATCCGGACAGAAGAAGATATTCTGGTCATTGTTTCCATACAGGCAAATACAAACTTACTCACCGACGAGGAAACCGCCTTACTTTATCAAAGAGTAACTGCAACTGTTAATCATAATTTGCTGAAAAAATATTTCATCGAAAATGTTGAATTGAAACCTGAATCCGGAATTATTACTCCCAAAGGTGATGTTTTTCGCCCCGACCGCGTTATCTTCAATGAAGATGAGACGGTAATCATGGAATTTAAAACCGGCATTCCCGAACCTGATAAGCATCGGAAACAGCTCGATAACTATGGAGACCTGCTTGAACAAATGGGCTATTCAACGATCAGAAAATTACTGGTTTATATTGATGAAACTGTAAATGTGGAAGTGCTGTAATTAATTATCTTTAAAAACATCCAACATCCAATATCCAACATCCCACATCCGATATCCCACATCCGGTATCCCACATCTAACATCCCACATCCGACATCCAAAATCCAAAATCCGACATCCCACATCCAAAATCCGACATCCCTTTGACTCCCGAAATCCTCACTCCCGAAACATTTCTACTCCTGGCTCTCCGCCTTCCGGTTATTGATGTGCGCTCACCCGGCGAATTTCTGCAGGGCCATATCCCGGGAGCTCATAACATTCCATTGTTCGACAACGACGAACGCGCAAGGGTTGGAACTACATATGTCAAAATCGGGAAAGAACCTGCTATTGAGCTTGGGAAATCCATTGCGGGTGAAAAGACAAATTATTACCTGAAAGCTATTGAAAAAGTTGCTCCTGAAAAGCAGATGCTTCTTCATTGCTGGCGAGGTGGCATGCGCAGTGCTAAAATTGCAGCTTTTTTTGCAGAAAACGGATACCAGGTTTTTGTACTCGAAGGCGGCTACAAAGCATATCGCGGTTATATCAGGAGACAGTTTTCGTCGGGCCGCCAGGTTTTCCTGATTGGTGGATATACCGGTTCCGGGAAAACGGGAATTCTGAAGGAAATCGGGAAGCTAGGTCATAAGATCATTGATCTGGAAGCACTGGCCTGCCATAAAGGCTCTAATTTCGGGCATTTGGGACAAGAGGCACAACCCACTACGGAGCAATTCGAGAGCAATCTCTATTCGCAATGGGCTGAACTTGAACCACTAAAACCACTCTGGCTTGAACACGAAAGCATGAACATTGGCAGTGTAACTTTGCCGGATACGTTTCATGCAGCCATGCTCAAAGGAAAGTTGTTTTTTATTGAACTTCCCAAACACTACCGCATCAAAAGGCTTGTTGACGAATATGCATGTTTTGAAAAACCTGTACTTCAGGCTGTGCTTGAGCATATAGGAAAATACATGGGTTCTTATCAGGCTCGTGAAGTGCTTGTTGCATTGCAAAACGATGATTTCGAAAAGGTTGCCGACATCTCGCTGGCTTATTATGACAAGCTTTACGATAATTCGCTTGCCCGAAGACCGGTGCGAAAGATTGTGAGAATATCTCTGGAAACAGGAAGTGTGAAGGAACATGCGGAAATAATTTTACAAAAAGCATTGGATATAAAAGTAACAGGAGATATATAGTCGGAGTTAAACCTACTTTAAAAGCATGTCATTCGAAATAAATTCTTTTGTGCCTTTTCATTTTCTAAACCACAAAAGAAACAAAAGAAATTTTCACCCAAACTCTTTTGTGCCTATGGTGGTTAACTCTGTTATTTTAAACACAAAAGGCGCAAAAAAATATTAACTCAAGCCCTTTTGTGCCTTTTATGGTTCATTTTTTAAACATATTAAAAACTAACTATAAAATCACATATCTTAGTATCCCTCGGCGTTCGCCTTGCTGCAGTGGTCATTTGAAAAAATGATTTTATAAAATAAGACCTTAATACCCTCTATATTAAATGAAAGACCTGATTTACCTCGATTATAATGCCACAACCCCGATTGATCCTGAGGTTGAAGCAGCTATGCGCCCATACCTGAATACGTATTTCGGAAATCCTTCGAGCCGCTACAGCTATGGAGCTGATGCCCGCAAAGCTGTTGAACTGGCTCGTGCCAACGTTGCTGCCTTAATCGGAGCATCCCCTGAGGAAATAATTTTTACCAGCGGAGGATCCGAATCTGACAATCATGCCTTGAAAGGCGCTGCATTTGCTTTGCGGAATAAAGGAAACCATATAATTGTTTCTACTATCGAACATCCAGCCATACTCGAAGTCTGCACCTGGCTGCAAAAACAGGGTTTTGAGATTTCCTATCTTCCGGTCGATAACAAGTGTATGGTTGAGGTTGAAAAACTGGAAAGCCTGATTACGCCTAAAACTATTCTCATATCGGTAATGCATGCCAATAATGAGATTGGAACAATTCAACCCATTGCTGAACTGGCCGCTATAGCTCACCGTCACGGAGTACTTTTCCACACCGATGCAGCGCAGTCGGCTGGAAAAATCAAAATTGACGTTAATGAATTGGGAGTTGATTTGCTTACACTTGCAGGCCATAAATTATATGCACCAAAAGGGATCGGAGCACTTTATATCCGCACAGGCGTTGTACTTGATAACCTTATCCATGGTGCCGGACAGGAACATAATCTGCGGGCCGGAACCGAAAATCTGCTTGAAATAGTGGGATTTGGAAAAGCTGCTGAGATTGCCGCTCGTGATCTTTCGAAAAATAACCGGCACTTGAAAGATATGCGTGATTTACTTCTGGATGAAATGCTCGCACCAATTCCAGGAATGCATATTCATACAGATATTGAGAAGAGTTTACCTAATACGCTAAGTGTAGCTTTCAGGGGTATTCCGGCGGATACTTTACTTTCAACCTTACCTGGATTGGCTGCTTCGGCAGGTGCTGCGTGTCATCCGGCTGGCGTAACCAGTTCGCATGTGCTTATTGCAATGGGTGTTACCACCGAATACGCTATGGGAACCATCCGGTTATCGACCGGCAAACATTCCACCGCGGAAGAAATGAAGCTGGCAGCTAAAATGATAGCGGATGCGTATAATGCAATAGCTACTCCGGAAAATATTCAGGATAAACCGATTTCATCCGGTAAAATAAAGCTTACCCAGTTTACTCACGGATTGGGTTGTGCCTGCAAAATGCAGCCTGCCGACCTGGAAAATGTGCTGAGAAAACTTCCTGTTACAACCGATCCCAATGTGTTGGTTGGAAATGCTTCGGGTGACGATGCTGCTGTTTACCTGATGAATCCTGAACAGGCTATTGTTCAGACACTTGACTTCTTTACTCCGATAGTTGATGATCCATACGATTTTGGAGCCATTGCTGCTGCAAATGCACTGAGTGATATTTATGCCATGGGCGCGAAGCCGTTGTTTGCCCTTAATATTGTTGCTTTCCCGGTTCAGCGGCTTCCGCTCGAAATTCTTGAACAAATCCTGGTAGGCGCTGCAGACAAAGCCACTGAAGCCGGGATCAGCATCATCGGCGGTCATAGTATTGATGATACCGAACCCAAATTTGGGATGTGCGTTTCAGGATTAGTTCATCCTGAAAAAGCTTGGAAAAACATCGGAGCTCAACCGGGAGATATACTTATTCTAACTAAACCATTGGGAACCGGTATAATCTCAACAGCCGTTAAAAGCGGTCTTGCTGACGAAACCACTACCATAGAAGCTACCAAATGGATGAAACAACTCAATCAGAAAGCTTCTGTTGCATTTTTAAAACTCCCTGTAAATGCTTGTACCGATATCACCGGTTTCGGATTGGCTGGGCATCTCAGCGAAATGACTCGTGGTAGTAATGTGAACGCGGAAATAGTCTTCAATACTTTGCCTTTTATGAACCAAGTGAAAGAACTCGCATTGGCGGGAGCTATTCCAGGAGGAACACACAAAAACCTTGATTTTTATAAAGAATGGATCAGGTGGAATGCCGTGCTTTCGGGGACAGAGAAACTAATGTTCTGCGATGCTCAAACTTCGGGTGGATTGCTCGTTTCTCTTCCTGAAAAGTTCAAAGATCAGGCTTTACAGGAATTATTGGCTCAAGGTATTGATAGTGCTGTTGTTATCGGTCGGATTTCCGGACCGGGTAAGGGTTTTATTGATGTTGTTTAATTGAATTCTGATTTGAATATGTCAGCTGTTTTAAAAAGGGTTTCAAAAATTGTCAGCAAATTAAAGAGCTGGTATTTTGGCCTATCACGTTTTACAAAGCGTACAATACTGACAATCTTTTCCCTTATTTTCTTGTTTCTGCTTATTGATCTCATTTTCCCCGTTCATACCCATATCCGTTATTCACAGTTAATCCTTTCGGATGATCATAAGCTACTGAATGCATCCTTATCTTCCGACCAGCAATGGCGCATGAAAACTGGGATAAATGAAGTAAACCCGTTGCTGATCAGGACAATTATTGCAAAAGAAGATCGTTGGTTCAGGTTTCATCCCGGAGTAAATCCTTTTGCAGTTACCAGGGCACTTTGGCAAAATTTAAGCACCGGTAAACGTGTTTCGGGTGCCTCAACTATTACCATGCAGGTGGTCCGGATGCTTGAGCCACGCAAGCGGACAGTTGGGAATAAATTGATTGAGTGTTTCAGGGCAGTACAACTCGAACTTCATCATTCCAAAAATGAAATCCTCGAATTGTATTTAAACCTTTTACCCTATGGTGGTAATATCCAGGGCGTTAAAGCTGCTTCGTTTTTGTATTTCGGACAGGAACCTCAGGCTCTCAGCCTGGCACAAATCGTTACCCTGGCAATTATCCCCAATGATCCCAATCATCAACGATTAGGAATCAATAACGACCGGATTGTAAAAGAACGCAATCTATGGCTTGCGAAATTAAGCTCAAAAGGAATTTTTAGCAAAACAGCCTTGGACGATGCGATACTCGAACCACTTGCGGCAAAGCGCTTTGATGCACCGAAACAAATTCCTCACCTTGCGAGATTGCTTTCGAATACCTATCCTGAAAAGCCTGTAATTCAAACTTTTATTGATATCCGCCTCCAGGATTTTGTTGAAAATACACTCAGCAATGAAATTCATATCTATCGTGGAATGGGCATTGGAAATGCTGCGGTTGTGCTGATTGATAACCGCAAACATGAAGTAGTGGCATACGTTGGCTCTGCCGGGTTTATGGAAAACCGGTTCCAGGGACAGGTGGATGGAGCATCTTCCTTACGTTCGCCGGGAAGCGCATTAAAGCCTTTTCTCTATGCACTGGCAATGGATCGCGGACTTATAACTCCAAAAACAGTTTTGCAGGATATCCCACAAAATTTCAATGGTTACCGCCCTCAAAACTACGATGAAACTTTTCGGGGGCGAATCACTGCCTCACAGGCTTTATCGCTTTCACTTAATGTTCCGGCAGTTGATCTTGCCAACAGGGTTGGAGTTGATCTTTATAATGAAAAACTCAGCCGTGGCGGATTGAAATGGATTGGAGAACGAAAAAAAACGTTAGGACTCTCAGTAATTCTTGGGGGCTGCGGAGTTACACTTACTGAGCTTACAAGTCTTTACTCCTGCCTTGCATCTGGGGGCATAAAATATCCTTTGCTTTTTACTCCTGACAAAACAACACAAACTTCCGACACACTTTTCAGCGAGCAGGCAACCTGGATGATTCACGAAATTCTCACCGGCCTTAAACGCCCCGACCTCCCTAATAATTTTGAAAACTCGGTAAACCTACCACATATTGCGTGGAAAACAGGGACATCCTATGGCCGGCGGGATGCATGGAGTTTCGGATACAATCCGGATTATACAGTCGGGGTTTGGGTTGGCAACTTTGATGGCACAGGAATTCCTGAACTTTCGGGCGCTGATTTTGCGGCTCCCATTCTCTTCAAAATATTCAATTTTCTGACTTATAATCAGAAATCAACCTGGTTTATACGCCCTGCCGGACTCGATTTCAGGCTGGTTTGCAGCGAGTCGGGGCTTCCTCCCAACGAATCATGCACTAATCTTGTTATGGATGACTATATCCCGGCTGTTTCACCTAACCGGAAATGTGATCACCTGGTCCCTGTTTTTGTGGATGAATCCGGAAGTATTTCGTACTGTCGTTCGTGCCTTCCTGTGGCTGGTTATCGTACCGATTATTATCCTAATCTGAGTCCGGGGCTTATTGCTTTTTACGAAGAGGAACAAATTCCATACCGTAAAATTCCCACTCATAATCCATTGTGTAACAGGGTATATCACAATGATAATCCCGTAATCACATCATTATCTGATGGTAAGGAATATATCCTGTATGCAGCCGCGAAACAACAGCTGCAGCTTGCCTTTACAGCAACTTCGGATGTAAATAAAGTGTACTGGTATATTAATGATAAATTCTTTAAGGAAGCTTCACGTGGACAGAAATTGTTTTTTACGCCAGATGCAGGTTTAATAAAAATATCATGCAGCGATGATAAAGGCAGGAATTCAGATATATTGGTGAAAGTAAGCTTTTTGTGATTCCGGACTACGGATGTACGATATCCAACATCTGCCATCGCACATCTTTTACCGGTTATTTCCTGTTACATATCTGTCAGAATTCATATTTCATCGAAAAATCAAAATTTTATCAAGTCATAATCATATATTTGTTCTATTAAAAAAATATATTACCTGAGATTAAACTAATCCAATAATATAATCCTTTTAGATAGTTATTATGAAAACAGCTCTATTCATTGCATTACTAATTGTTGTCCAGATTTCATTAAAGGCTCAGACGACCTTTTTTCCGCCCAAAACACCGGTTCACCCGGTAACCGATACTATGCACGGTGTTTTGATCACTGATGATTATCGCTGGCTCGAAAACAAATCTGATCCGGCTGTAGTAAGCTGGACTCGTGCACAGCACGATTATGGAATTTCTTTCCTGGAAGCTACCCAGAAAAAGCATGATGGCCTGCGTGAAGACATAGCGACCTACATCGATCGAGATTATGAAAGCCCGCTGAATAAACAGGGAAAACGTGTATTCCAGACTATTAAACGAAAAGGCGAAAAGCAATCAAAAATATACACCATTTTTAATGGGGAAAAAATACTGATATGGGATCCTGTAAAACTGGATACAACAGGAAATACTTCCACATCCGGTGTTGCTTATACTTACGACGGTGAAAGAGCTGCAGTAAGTGTGCAGAAAAGCGGTGCTGAAATCACTACCACCTATATTATTGAAACAATGACTGGTAAAATCCTGTTTCCACCTCTCAGGAATACATTTGGGTACCAGTGGACCAAGGATCAGCAACATGCGTATTTTACCCTGCGGAGTAAGGAAGATATCGATAAACAGACACCACTTAAAACCTATTACTGGAAAGTGGGCGATCCACAGGATAAAGCCCAGGTTGTGGGTACAACTTCTGATGCCAAGAACAGTTTCTATATTTATGATAATCGTTATAGTGATGTTAGTTTTTCGGGCGAAGGCGATTTTTATTCCAACAGTTGCTATATCCGTAAGACTGGTTCTTTTGACAAAGGCAAGCTGATTTACGAAAGCAAAAAGTCAGCCGCTTATCCCGAAGACATTGGCGATAAACTGTATATTTTTACCAACGATAATGCCCCGAATTATAAACTGATGGTTGGCGATAAAAACAACCCGGAATCTAAAAACTGGAAGGTGTTGATTCCGGAAGGAAAAACCGTTTTGCAGAGCTATGCTGTAACTAAGAAAAATATTATTATCCAGGATAAATTTGATATCCAGAGCAGGCTTACCTTATACGATCTTAAGGGGAAACGTATAAAACAGATAGATTTACCCGAAACCGGCAATGTCGGGTCGTTAAACTACGATCGGGATGAGGATTCAGTTTATGTATCGCTCAGCACATTTACTTCCGAAACTAAAATATTTATTGCTTCTCCCTCTGATTTTAAATGGCGGTTGTACTACCAGCGTGAGACGAATATAGATATGAGCAATATTATTGGCGAAATCAAATTTTACAACTCGAAAGATAATACCAGGATTCCTGTTTTCGTGGTACATCGTAAGGATATCAAACTCGATGGCAATAACCCGGTATTGCTCACGGCTTATGGAGGATTTAACGTTGGCATTCAGCCTGGATATTACGGGTTTTATGCGTCGTTCCTGAACCAGGGCGGCATAGTGGTGGAACCAGGTATCCGCGGAGGCGATGAATACGGCGAAAAATGGCACGAGGATGGCATGCTGGCGAACAAACAAAATTGTTTTGACGATTTTAACAGTTGCGCCGAATGGCTGATTACTGAAAAATATTCCAATCCATCAAAGATTGTGGCTATGGGTGGCAGTAACGGCGGCTTGCTGATGGGTGCCGTTGCAACGCAACGGCCTGATTTATACAAAGGCATTGTTTGTATGGTTCCATTGCTGGATATGTTGCGCTTTGAGAAATTCCTGATTGCCCGCTATTGGATTCCTGAATACGGCACTGCCGAAAATGAAGCTGATTTCCGCTGGTTGCTTCAATATTCACCATATCAGAATATACGCAGAGGAATTAATGTCCCCGCTATGCTGGTAACCGCCGGTGAAAACGACAGCCGGGTTGATCCAATTCATGCTAAGAAATTTGTTGCAGCCCTGCAAAATAATCCCGGTCAGATAAGCCCTGTAATCCTGCATATGGATTATAACAGCGGACATGGAAGCGGACAAGCTACCTCGCAGAGTATTGATAACTGGAATTTTATCTTTGAATTTATAATGAACCAGTTGGGAATGTAAAATCTGTCGGGCAGGATTGCAAATTCCGCCCGACAAATTATGTAAATTTCTATAAATCATCTGGTAATCCATTAAAAAGTGGCAGGATATTATTTTGATGTGCTGGGCTATATTTCCGTCAAACGAAATATTTCTAAAGTGATTTTGATTTTGTTCTTTTGTCATGACACAAAAGAACCAAAAAGTCTAGGCTTAATATAAATTTTACACATCTGTATGCCTCGGTAAAGGCCCGCAAAACAAGGCTTGACACTTTTGGGACATCATCCTGAGAGCACGTGAAGCTGGTGTTTTGCTACGCACATTCCCTCGCGTTTTACCTTCGTCTACAGCTGTTGTAAAATTTCTATTAGGCCGGTACCTACACCCTGAAAATTTACTGTAAATCCAAATCGTTGTTCCGCTATTTTGCCCTATGGGAAGATTTTCTTAGAAGGGAACGGCCTTATAAAAATGCGCCAGCGGTTCTTGTCGGAGGTATGTGCGGAGGGCATGTGCGTAGCAATACACAGCAACGACAAATGCCTGGTTTTGTGCCATTTATCATGCCTTGTATTGCGAGGAGATACCTCCGGCTTAGAACCGCCAGCATTTTTATACCGCCTAGATTTTTTGTTACTTTTTGATCATGCAAAAAGTAAAAAGAATAAAATATTTTTTCAGACTAATTTGGAATGATACTTCTATTCAACAATAATCATTTTAGTCAGATTCAATTCTGTTCGTAATTTATTCCAAAGTCTTCTATTATACATATGATTTAATAAATCTAATGTTGACTATCTCTTAATTGTCCAGCACATCAAAATAATATGTAGCCTAAAAAGTGGAAATCACTACGGAAAGATTGTTGTTTAGCAGGTTATCTCCTGGTGATTTTCCTTCGTATGCCAGCCTTGCTACCAACGAGGATGTAATGAAATATATCACCGGAAAAGCGCTGACCATGGACGAAGCGGAACAACGTTTTCAGAAAGCTTTGGAGCAAACAGAAAAAAATCCCGATGCAGGGGTTTTCATAGTAAGAAACAAAGATGACGGTGAATTTATTGGTGTTACCAAACTAATTCTAATGCAGGAAAATCCATAAACTCGCACAAAATACATTCGCATCTTTTGCATGACAATGCCAAAACCTATATATTTTAACACAGTTAAATTAATATTTCTCAATTAACTGTGTAATATTTATTATATTTGCAACAAAATGTAATGTGTGACAGATATTGAACAGTTGGGTCCTGTACCGGTTCGGCACGAAATGCTGTTGAATCTGCTTTCTGAATATAGTGCACCTAATAACAAGATCATCAGTCTGGTAGCTTCAGGCAGACTTATCCGTTTAAAAAGAGGTTTATATGTAAGTTCACCGGGAAATAACGGAATTTTGCTATCCCCAGAATTAATTGCCAATCACCTGCTTGGACCTTCCTATGTATCCATGGAAACCGCATTAGCACACTATGGAATGATTCCCGAGCGGGTTTACTCAATACTATCGCTGACTACAAAAAGAGCAAAGACCTTTAATACTTCGCTTGGCAGTTTTTCTTACATCCAAACAAATACTGAATACTTTTGTATAGGAGTTCTTCAGGAAATGGTAAATCAAAACTATGCATTCCTGATTGCCTCCCGGGAAAAAGCTCTCTGTGATAAAATGGTATATACCAGGCAATTGAATCTCACATCTCAAAAATCCGTCGAAACATATCTTGAAGAGGATTTACGCATCGAAATGGAATCTTTAAGAACATTGAACACTGAAATTATAAAACAATGTTATGAAACAGGGATGAAAGCCAGCCAGTTACAACATTTATACAAGCTAATAAAGAAAATGAGATGAGCCTGTTCGATCAGTTATTATCGCGATACACAATACAAACTCCAACAGAACACGACAATGCTGTTCGTGAGATAATGCAGGAAATAACGCTTGCAGGCTTGTACCGCGGCGGTTTTTTCGAAAAAGCTGCCTTTTACGGAGGCACATGCCTGCGGATATTTCATGGCATGCAGCGTTTTTCGGAGGACATGGACTTCTCGCTGATTAAGCCCGAAAAGGATTTCTCATTAGAAAATTATTTTGATAGCATCCTGAATGAATTTAATCTTGTTGGTAGAGATGTTCAGATTCAGAGAAAAATAAAGCGGACTTCTTCACCCGTTGAATCCGCCTTTTTAAAAGATGACACTGCTCATTATAACATCCTTATCGAAACCCGGAAATCGATAAAAATAAAACTGGAAGTTGATACAAATCCGCCAGGAGGTTTTCAAACTGAATACAAGCTTTTAATGCATCCATTTTCATTTATGACGCGCTGCTATTCGCTTCAGGATCTGTATGCAGGTAAAATGCATGCCTGTCTTTTCAGGAAATGGAAAACCAGGATTAAAGGGCGTGACTGGTATGACTTTCAATGGTACGTAAGCCAAGGAATAGAAATGAATTTGCAGCATTTCGTTGAACGTAGCCGGCAAAGTGGAGATATAACAGTAAAACCGTTCAGTAAATCAGACTTTCGGGATCTGCTTCACGAAAGAATAAGCCAGATAGATATTTCACTTCTTAAAAATGATGCGATGCCATTCTTAAAAAACAGAAATGAGATTGAGATATGGTCACAGGACTATTTCTTGCAACTAATTAGTTTAATGAAAATCGTTTAAGCCCTTAATATCATCAGCTTACAATTACGCGTCTGGGTTTAAAAGCCATTAAATATTCACCATAATGAAACTGAAATTTCTCGAAAATATAAATGAATACGACGAACATGCAGTTCGCCTCAACGACTTTGACAAAGCACAAGCCTCTTTGTTTCTTCAGATTCTGATTGATCTGACCACAACTGGCAAGCAGTTCATCAGTCTTTCTGATTATGAATTTATTGAACCCATCAATTGTGAACTAACGCTTCGGAAAGCCGAAACCGACGAAGGAATTATTACTGACGATTATCAGCACTTTTTCTGCGACCTCACCCTGGAAGGCTACACTGAAATGATAAAACTGATTGAACCCTTTTGCATCAAAGAAACCGATGCCTACCGGATTTTATATGATCTGGATAACCCGATTGATTTTATTTTTTCGGCCGGGAAGGAAAATGAGATTGAAAGTAATACCATAAAAAAATAATACAGAAACTTCATTTCGTGGAATATCAGTTATCTTTGTAAGAAATACTACAATATGAAGACACAGACACTTAAATTCAGTAATATAATAGACTCGATCTATAGTTTGCCTCTTGAAGATAGGTTAGAAATTAAAAATCTTTTAGAACATAATATTGCCGATGAAAGAAGAAACGAGATTGAAATCAATTTCAAAAAATCTTTGGTTGAAGAAAATTCAGGCAAATTAATATTCTCATCAAATATTACTGAACTAAAAGAAATACTGTAATGGAAGTTGCTTTTAGTAATTCGTTCAAAAAAGCATTTAACAAACGAATCAAATCTAATGAGTTCGAACCTGAATTCTGGATAAGATTGAATCTTTTTATTCTTGACCCTTTTAATGCAAAACTAAAAACACATAAATTATCCGGCAAATTAAAGAACTTGTGGGGATTTTCTATTGGGTACGATCATAGAGTTGTATTCTATTTCACAAAAGATAAGCCACCAAAAGCTGTCTTCATCGATATAGGAACCCACGATGAAGTTTATTGATATTTCATGCTATCAAATATAACAACTTAAACTCCGACTAAGTTCAACTCGACTACCACCCTTAGCCATAGAGAACCATTTCCCATTTTTCTATTTTACTATTTATTCTTATCTCCCTAATATAACTTAGCTCTCTGTTCCTTCAGATTATCGTCACTGATATAATCGTCGTAATCCATGAGCTTGTCAATCATTCCTTTAGGCCCGATTTCGATAATCCGGTTGCATACAGTTTGGATAAACTCATGGTCATGCGATGACATGAGGATATTACCTTTAAACTTGATCAATGTATTATTGAATGCCTGTATGGATTCCAAATCAAGGTGGTTGGTGGGTGAATCGAGCAACATTACATTTGCATTTCGGGTCATCATTCGCGAAATCATGCAACGCACTTTCTCTCCTCCTGAAAGCACATTTGTTTTCTTGAAAATTTCTTCCCCGGAAAAAAGCATCTTGCCTAAAAATCCCCTGAGATAATTCTCATGTGTATCTTCCGAATATTGTGCCAGCCAATCCACAAGGCTCATATCCGATTGAAATAATTCTTCGTATTCCAACGGAAGATATGCTTTCAGGATGGTTTGTCCCCACTCAAAAGTTCCGCTGTCAGCCTGATCATGCCCTTTTAATATTTCAAAAAGGGTGGTCATGGCACGTGCATCTCTCGAAAGAAATACAATTTTATCGTCCTTCTGCATGGTAAAACTCACGTTCTTGAACAACAGGTTACCATTCAGACTTTTAGTCAGACCTTTTACTTCCAGAATATTGTTTCCGGGTTCGCGCTCAGGCGTAAAGATAATACCCGGATATTTACGTGTCGAAGGTTTAATTTCTTCAATATTCAGCTTCTCAATCATCTTCTTGCGACTGGTTGTCTGTTTCGATTTTGAAGCATTGGCACTGAAACGGGCAATAAATTCCTGTAATTCCTTTTTGCGGTCCTCCGCCTTTTTATTCTGCGTAAGCTGCTGTCGCAAAGCCAACTGGCTCGATTCATACCAGAAAGTATAGTTACCCGGAAATTGTTGAACCCGGTTAAAATCAATATCAACTATATGTGTACAAATCGAATCCAGGAAGTGCCTGTCGTGCGATACAACCAGCACAGTATTTACAAAATCAGCAAGATAATTCTCCAGCCAGTTTACAGTTTCAAGGTCAAGGTCATTGGTAGGTTCGTCGAGTAAAAGGTTATCGGGTTTGCCAAACAAAGCCTGTGCCAGCAATACTTTTACTTTTTCCTTGGCGCTAAGCTCATCCATTAACTTGCCATGCAGATCTTCTTTTATACCTAATCCGCTTAATAAGTTGGCGGCATCGCTTTCGGCATTCCAGCCATCCATTTCGGCAAATTGCTCTTCCAGTTCCGAAGCCCTGTGTCCGTCCTTTTCTGTAAAATCGGTTTTGGCATAAAGGACATCTTTCTCATTCATAATGGCCCACAATTTCGAGTGGCCCATCAATACAGTGGTTAAAACAGTGAAATCATTAAATTCGGAGTGATTCTGCCTGAGAACTGAGAGCCGCTCTCCCGGACCAAAAGATACATTGCCTCTTGTACTTTGCAAATCGCCCGAAAGCATTTTGATGAAAGTTGATTTTCCTGCACCGTTGGCACCGATAATGCCATAACAGTTGCCAGGCATAAATTTCATATTTACATCCTGAAATAATATCCGTTTTCCAAATTGAATAGCCAGGTCCGAAACTGTAATCATTTAATTTTGTGTTTATTATGTATTAAAAAGATTTTACCCTTAAAGGGCTGCAAAAATAGTCAATTTTTGCTTACGATGTACCGGTTGGTTAAACTGTATCTATTTTTTTTGTATTCTTGTTTTAGCATTAGGGGATAAAGTGGGTTCCTGAAAAAGGGCATAATTACATATTTGCCAAACTTTACAAATCTTAAGTTTGGTTGCACAAATTATTAAGTACTCGAAGATTAAAAAAATCAGATGGACACAACTATACATAAATCGATATAAGGTTTATTTCTACTCTTATCAGGGATTACGAATGCCCAAACTACGGAAAAAAATTCTTTTTCACCGGCTGTTGAAGATAACTCAATGTTTATTGAAGAAGCATATAACCAGGAAGAAAGGGTTGCCCAACATATTTCAAACCTGGTTTTCATGCCAAATATGAAAGATAATTTCTATTACGCTTTCACGCAGGAATGGCCGGCATTCAATTTATTACTTGAAATGTATGAAGTTGATTCTTAAAATACTGGTTTGCTATACTTAATAATTCACTTACTTTTGTGAGGTATTCAGGTATCTTCACAATTAAGCAGTTCCATATGAAAATCTACCTTCCATTTCTGTTATTTGCCATGCTCGCATGCAAAAACAACCAACCTTCCGGTAACAACCAACTAACGGATGATCTGGCAAAAGATATCTCAGTTCTGGCTTCTGATAGTCTTCAGGGCAGGGCTCCCTGTACCCCAGGCGAAAATCGTACAATTTCGTACCTGGAAAAAAGGATGAAAGACATTGGACTCGATCCGGCATTTAACGGCAGCTTCTTTCAGGAAGTCCCTCTTGTAAAAATCACAACCAAAGTGCCGGATGTTATCAGCTTTAAGACTCCAAATAGTACTTTGCACATGAACGGGGGAAGTGATATTTCGGTGTGGAGCCCTGTTCCTCAAAATGAAGTAAGTCTTAAAAACGTTGAAATGATATTTGCCGGATTTGGTATAAACGCTCCTGAACAGCAATGGAATGATTTTTCAGGTATCGATGTTGCAGGCAAAATTATTGTAGTAGTAGTAAATGATCCGGGTTTCTACACCGGTGATTCTACATTGTTCAAGGGGAAAACAATGACCTATTACGGACGTTGGCATTATAAATTTGAAGAAGCCGAAAGGCTGGGCGCAGCTGGTTGTCTGATAATTCATCAGGAAAAAGCTGCTGGTTACCCGTGGGCTATTGTAAACCGCCATCACAATAATACCGAATATTATCTTTCGGATGAGAAACTTACCACAGCAAAATGTAAATTGCAAGGATGGATTACTACGGATGCTGCCCGGAAATTGTTTAAAGAAAATGGCTTTGAACTTGATGAAATGATTAAAGAAGCCGCCACACGCGGGTTTAGGGCCAAACCACTTAATACTACACTTTCCCTGGATGTTAAGAACTATTTTGAACGTTGTACATCCCATAATGTAGCTGGTATTTTACGTGGTAGCAGCGAAAAAGACGAAGCTATTGTTTACACTGCACATTGGGACCACCTTGGTATTGGTGCTGTTGTTGATGGTGATTCGATCTATAACGGAGCATCTGACAATGCATCTGCTATGGCATGGATGCTTGCCATTGCCAAAGAATTTAAGAATCAGAAGGAACCTTGCAAACGATCAGTTATTTTTCTGTTTCCAACCGCCGAAGAAAGTGGTTTGTTAGGTTCCGACTGGTATGTTCAGCATCCGGCAATTCCAATTAAAAATACAGTTGCCTGCTTTAATTCAGATGTTTATCTCTTTCTGGGGCACTTTAACGATGTTACGGTAACCGGTTTAGGACAATCGGAACTGGATGAGATTTTAAGTGCTGAAGCTAAAACCCAGAGCAGATATATAGCATCTGATCCAAACCCTGAAAACGGTATGCTTTTCCGTTCCGATCAACTTTCGTTCATGAAAGCAGGCGTTCCGGCTCTCTTTGCCAAAGGTTATACCGACCAGAAAGAATTGGGAAAGGAAAAAACTGCCGAGAAAATAAAAAGTTATTGGCAAAATATTTATCATAAACCCTGTG
Source organism: Lentimicrobiaceae bacterium (assembly GCA_041660125.1). GTDB lineage: Bacteria > Bacteroidota > Bacteroidia > Bacteroidales > UBA4417 > UBA4417. Next base: position 40,534 of record JBAZWY010000002.1, on the reverse strand, counting down.
ATGAATTTGACTCAAAAAAGGATAATCTGGATGGCCTTGCCGATGATGTTCATTTGTTCTACAAGGTAGGGCTTCATGTGGCCAATTCTAATTTATTTCCTGAATGGAAAACCGGTTCCGAGTTTTTTGTTGACAGGAAATAACTCTGAATATTTCTTTATCGTTGATTTTCGTACCCAGCCATATAACATAAAAGGTTTCCTGAATAAGGAAGCCTTTTATGCTGTTTGACAATACAATTAATTCGAATTCTTAACTGTAGCTTTCAACCGGACCACATGTGCATATCAGGTTCCTGTCGCCCCGGGCATCATCAATGCGGGTGACGGCAGGCCAGTATTTATCCTCCTTGGCACAAGGCATTGGGAAAGCTGCTTTTTCGCGACTATACGGCAACTTCCATTCATCAGTGGTTACCATTGCCAGTGTATGGGGTGCGTGACTTATAACATTATCATGTTTATCGACCTTGCCATCTTCAACGTCAGCAATTTCTTTGCGAATAGCAATCATAGCATCAATAAAGCGATCGAGTTCGCTGAGTGGCTCACTTTCAGTTGGTTCAACCATCAGGGTACCTCCAACCGGGAAAGCAACTGTAGGAGCATGGAATCCATAATCCATCAGGCGCTTGGCAATATCAATTGCTGCAACATCAGCAGTTTTCAGGTACTGGTTGCAGTCGAGGATTAATTCATGAGCTACACGTCCTTTGCTTCCCGTATAAAGAATTTTATAATGACCTTCGAGACGGGATTTAATGTAATTTGCTGTAAGAATCGCATACCTGGTTGCCTCGGTTAGTCCGTTACCTCCAAGCAATTTAATATAAGCATACGAAATTGGCAAAACCAGTGCACTTCCATAAGGTGCTGAAGCCACAGCTTGTATAGCCCTTTCACCGCCGGTTTTTACAAGCGGATGACCTGGAAGAAATGGTACTAAATGCGAGGCAACGCCAATTGGACCAACGCCAGGACCTCCACCACCATGAGGAATAGCAAAAGTTTTGTGTAAGTTAAGGTGGCAAACATCAGCGCCGATAGTTCCCGGGTTGGTAAGGCCAACCTGTGCATTCATATTTGCTCCATCCATGTAAACCTGTCCTCCGTTCTCGTGAACAATAGAGGCAATTTCCAGGATACTTTCCTCAAACACTCCGTGTGTCGAAGGATAAGTAACCATTAATGCAGCCAGATCGTCTTTGTGTTTAATTGCTTTTTCGCGTAAGTCAACCACATCAACGTTGCCATTAGGATCGGTTTTTACTACAACTACCACCATACCAGCCATAGCTGCACTGGCCGGATTGGTTCCGTGTGCTGAAGCAGGTATCAGACAAACTTTTCGGTGTCCTTCACCTCGGCTTTCATGATATGCTCTGATTACCAGCAAACCGGCATATTCGCCAGACGCGCCGGAGTTGGGTTGCATCGAAACAGCTTTGAAACCGGTAACTTCACAAAGCGCTTTCTCCAACTCGCGGATCAGAATATTATATCCTTCGGTTTGGTCAGCAGGAGCAAAAGGATGAATTGCGCCGAATTCAGGCCAGCTCAATGGGATTAATTCTGCAACAGCATTCAGTTTCATGGTGCACGATCCGAGTGGGATCATACTACGATTCAAAGCCAGATCACGATTTTCAAGTTTTTTGAGGAACCGCATCATTTCTGTTTCTGAATGGTAGCTGTTGAAGACAGGTTCAGTGAGATAATCCGTTTGTCTGTCCATTGCAGGTGCAAAAGTCCGTATTTGATTGCATTCATCAGGAATACATACAAATTCAGAAAATTGTTTGCTTACTGTTGATGCAAAAATATGCAATAGCAGGTTCAGATCATCGAGTGAAGTTGTTTCATCCAGGCTTATACCTACTTTGTTGTCATCGATATAATTTAAGTTAATATGGTTTTCGGTTGCCAGTTTACGGATGGTTTCAATTTTTACACCTTCAGGGATGCTTATGAGGAGTGTATCGAAGAAATTTGCATTCAGTTGTTTGTACCCGTATTTCTCAACTTCAGTGGCTAAAACTCCGGCGAGGATATTTATATGACGGGCAATTTCACGAATCCCTTTTGGCCCATGATAAGCTGCATACATTCCGGCCATAATGGCTAACAGGGCCTGGGCTGTACAAATATTTGAAGTAGCCCGTTCGCGTTTGATATGTTGCTCGCGGGTTTGTAACGCCATACGTAAAGCCCGGTTGCCTTGCGCATCCACAGAAACGCCGATAATCCTGCCGGGAATAAAACGTTTGTAATCTTCTCTGGTTGCAAAATAGGCAGCATGAGGACCACCAAATCCCATAGGAATACCAAAGCGTTGAGTCGAACCAATAACAACATCTGCTCCCCATTCACCGGGAGGTGTGAGTAATGCGAGGCTCAGCAGGTCGGCAGCCACTGCGACCGCAATATTGTTTTCGTGAGCTCGGTTAACAAGTGTACGATATTCATGAATTTCGCCAAATTGATTTGGATATTGAAGCAAAACTCCGAAAATATTGGCTGCCGGCTCAAAATCATCACATGATTTTATTATAATTTCAATACCAAGATGTTTGGCCCGGGTTTGAAGTACAGCTATAGTTTGCGGATAGGTACTTTGCGCAACAATAAAAGTATTAACTCCATCTTTTACTGCTTCCCGCGAACGTGCATTATGAAGCATAATCATGGCTTCCGCAGCGGCAGTGGCTTCGTCAAGTAGTGACGCATTGGCTAAAGGCATTCCAGTAAGATCAGTAACCATGGTCTGATATGTAAGCAATGCTTCGAGGCGTCCTTGCGATATTTCAGCCTGGTATGGTGTGTAGGAAGTGTACCAGCCTGGATTTTCAAAAATATTTCTTAAAATAACACCAGGAGTAATAGTGTTGTAATAACCCATCCCAATATATGATTTGAAAACCTTATTTTTGGATGCCAGGACTTTAATATGGTTCAGATATTCGTATTCGTTCAGGCCTGCGGCGAGATTTAATGGCTTAGGCAATCGGATTGAAGCAGGAATAGTTTCGTCGATAAGCTGTTCAATCGAATCAACACCAATAGCTTTCAACATGACCTTGGTATCTTCTATGCCAGGCCCGTTATGTCGATCTATAAAATTGCTGGTAATCATATAGTTATGTGTTTTTAAACGTTATTTAATACTGTGGCAAAGGTAATAATCTTACTGTGATAGAATCAAAAACTTACATTATTGTTGATTAATTGATAAAGATGTTTATAAAATTAATTCCGGATATTATAAGTTGTTGATATACAATTGATCTGTTCCCTTCTGAATTTAGTGGTTATTTGGAATCTGATAATAGTTCACTTTTCCCGGTTGCTTACAAATGTTGAGGGAATATTAATCCTTAAACAATTAACCAATTTTATTTTCTTTGACAAAATGCCATGATTGCCAAGATTTTAATGTACTTTTGCACTTGATATCTATTCAGGTGAAATATTTGAACATTTTTAGTAATTCATGCGATCAGGTTGAAATTCAGTTAAATAACTTAAAACAAAATTATGGGAAGAGCACGTGAAACTTTTGGTAAAAGGGAAAATCGAACTAAACAAGAGAAAAAAAGAAAAGAAAAAGAAGCAAAGAGGCTTGATAAGAAAGATGGCAGAGACGGCAATAACATGGATGAAATGATTGCCTATGTTGATGAATTTGGAAGAATATCCTCCACACCTCCCGATTTAACCAAAAGAGTTGCGATTAAAGCCGAAGATATTCAGATCGGTGTTCCCAAATATGTTGAACCTGGCGAGGGTGAATTGATCCGGACAGGTATCGTTGCGTTCTTTAATGATTCTAAAGGTTATGGCTTTATTAATGATGTCTTGTCAGGTAAAAGCGTTTTCGTTCATATCAATGGGCTCGAAGAACCCATTAAGGAAAACAATAAGGTGACATTTGAAGTAGTGAACGGTCCCAAAGGCCCTAATGCAGTGAATGTTAAACTGGTTAAATAGCAGTCATTTTTCAGTTAAGAATTATAGCTGCCAGCTCTTAAATAGGAACTGGCAGTTTTTGTATTCAGAATAAACAGCGGGAAATTGAATCCTATTTGTAGTGAAATAAGTTTGACCAGATTAGAACAATACGAAGGGTAAAGCGTTAAAATGAATCTGTTTAAAATGAAATAGAATTACTCATCAATAAACCGGCAAATCTAATTTATCATGGAATCAGGAAAAATCAAAATTCATATAATAGGAGGCGGAAATTTAGGTATTGCATTGGCAACAGGGATTTCAAAGTTTTCACCTGACTCCTTTGTGACGGTTACGCGACGAAATGTGCAACAAATTAAGTTCCTTGAGAGCCAGAATATTCGGGTTTCGTCAGACAATACTTTAGAGATCAACGAAGCCGATATTATCCTCCTCACGATAAAGCCATACCAGGTTGATGCTGTTCTTCAGGAAATATTACCGCATATTTCACATAAGATTATTGCCACAGCAGTAAGCGGATTAAGCAGCGCGATGCTGGAGCAAAAAACAAACTATGCTCATTCCATCGTCAGGATTATGCCTAACATTGCAGCGCAATTCGGCGAATCAGCTACCTGTATTTCATTTTCGGAAAAGAACAAAGAAAGTGGCCAAAAGGTTTTTGACTTGTTCAACCACTTAGGGACAGCTCTGACCATTGAGGAAAAACTAATGGACGCTTCTACCATTCTTGGAGCATGTGGCACAGCTTATGCTTTAAGGTACATTCGCGCCGCCATGCAAGCAGGTATCGAAATTGGATTTGATGCTCCAACTGCATTGGCTATTGCCTCGCAAACCGTTAAAGGCGCTGCACAAATGACCCTTGATGAGAAAATTCACCCTGAACAATTAATTGACAGGGTTACCACTCCTTTGGGATGTACTATTGTCGGGCTGAATGAAATGGAACACCAGGGCTTTAGTTCTTCTTTGATCAAAGGAATAAGAGCATCATTCGACAAGATTAAGGAATTATAGATATCACAATTAAGGAATTATAGATCACAGGGATTGATACTATTTTAATTTAAATTCCCTGTATGTAAGTCTATCGGAATTCAATTTCAAGTTCACAATTTTATCATGTTTAAACTATCTTCAACTGTGTATCACAGTCGATTCATAATGTATTTATTTGCGTCAAAATGGCATATACGTATAAAAATATATTGACAAAACGACATACATTCCTGTTATTTTCCTTTTGGTTTGCTTATTGATTTATAACAAAATGTAAAAATCACAATCAAAATGAACTTCAATAATTACACTATTAAAGCGCAGGAAGCTATTCAGCAGGCTCAGCAATTAGCTACCGAGAATCAAAATCAGGCTATTGAAACTGCACATCTTTTAAAAGGTATTATGGCGGCAGATGAGAATGTGCTTCGTTTTCTTACCAACAAACTAGGAATTGATTTCAATGCTTTTGAAAAAGGAATCGACTCCATTATCGGATCTTATCCAAAAGTGCAGGGTGGTGAGCAATTCCTGTCGAATGATGCTTCAAAAGCTTTGCAGAAGGCCGAAACTATGATGAAAGACTTTGGTGATCAATTCATTACCATTGAACTGGTTATACTTGGAATTCTGGCATCGAACGACAATGTTTCGAAACTCATGAAACAACTCGGCGCCAACGAAAAAGATATGAAGGCAGCTATTACCGAACTGCGTAAAGGCTCATCAGCAACCAGCGCTACCGCCGAAGATACATACAACGCCCTTACCAAATATGCCCGCAACCTGAACGACCTTGCCCGCAAGGGCAAACTGGATCCTGTAATTGGCCGTGATGAAGAAATAAGGCGTGTTTTAACGATACTTACCCGCCGTACAAAGAATAACCCGATTCTTATCGGTGAACCCGGAGTTGGTAAAACTGCTATTGCAGAAGGTATAGCGCACCGTATAGTGAGCGGCGATGTACCTGAGAACCTGAAAAATAAACTTATTTTCTCTCTCGATATGGGTTCCCTTATCGCTGGTGCAAAATACAAAGGTGAATTTGAAGAAAGGCTTAAAAGTGTTGTTAAAGAAGTTATCGCTTCCGATGGTGATGTTATCCTGTTTATTGACGAGATTCATACCCTCGTTGGAGCTGGTGCTTCGGAAGGAGCAATGGATGCTGCAAATATCCTGAAACCGGCTCTGAGCCGCGGCGAATTGCATGTAATCGGCGCAACCACATTGAATGAATACCAGAAATATTTTGAAAAAGATAAAGCCCTCGAACGTCGTTTCCAGGTTGTAATGGTAAATGAACCGGATACACTCGACGCAATTTCTATCCTTCGTGGATTGAAAGAACGTTATGAAACCCATCACCAGGTAAGGATTAAAGATGAAGCTATTATCTCGGCTGTTGAACTTTCGCAACGCTATATCACCGACAGGTTTTTACCGGATAAAGCCATCGACCTGATTGATGAAGCTGCCGCCAAACTAAGGCTGGAAATTAATTCAGTTCCCGAAGAACTGGATGAAAAGGAACGCCGGATCCGTCAGCTGGAGATCGAACGTGAAGCCATCAAACGTGAAAAGGACGAGGTAAAACTGAAACAGCTCAACGAAGAAATAGCAAACCTTGATGAAGTACGTAAGGATTTGAAAGCCAAATGGGAAGCTGAACGAAACCTGGTTAATGGAATTCAGCTGCAAAAAAAGAATATCGAAGACTATAAGTTCGAGGCTGAGCAGGCTGAGCGGGAAGGCAATTATGGGCTGGTAGCTGAACTTCGTTATGGAAAAACTCAGGAAGCTGTAGCAAAGCTGGAACAACTAAAGAAAGAACTCGACCTCTTGCAGGTGAATTCAACCTTGGTGAAAGAAGAAATCGGCTCTGAAGAAATTGCTGAAGTGGTAGCACGCTGGACCGGTATCCCGGTATCGCGTATGCTTCAGAGTGAGCGCGAAAAGCTATTGCATCTTGAAGACGAGCTTCATAAGCGCGTGATTGGCCAGGACGAAGCCATTCAGGCTATTTCAGATGCTATTCGCCGCAGCAGGGCAGGACTGCAGGATGCAAAACGACCAATGGGTTCCTTTATTTTCCTGGGAACAACCGGTGTGGGTAAAACTGAATTGGCCAAAGCTTTAGCCGATTATATGTTTAATGATGAGAATGCCATGGTACGTATCGATATGAGCGAATACCAGGAACGTCATTCGGTTTCACGCCTGGTTGGAGCGCCTCCGGGATATGTAGGTTATGATGAAGGCGGGCAACTGACTGAGAAGGTTCGCCGTAAACCATACTCAGTTGTATTATTCGATGAAATGGAAAAAGCGCATCCGGATATTTTCAATATCTTGTTACAGGTTCTTGATGATGGCCGTTTGACTGACAATAAGGGCCGTACTGCAGATTTCAGGAATACAATTATTATAATGACTTCTAACATTGGTTCAATGTTGATACAGGACAAACTAAAATCCATCAACAATCAGAACCGTGAAAAAGTATTGGATCAAACCAGGGAAGAAGTTTTTGATTTGCTAAAGAAGACGATCAGGCCTGAATTCCTGAACCGTATTGACGAAGTGATCATGTTCACGCCGCTCACTGAGAAGGAAATCGGGGAAATTGTACGTCTCCAGTTGAAAAAGATTGAACAAATGCTGGTTGCCAATGATATCCATCTCGACGTAACTGACGATGCTATCAAACTATTGGCTGCTGAAGGTTTCGATCCGTTATATGGCGCACGTCCGCTTAAACGGGTATTGCAACGCGAAATTCTGAATAAACTTTCGAAAATGATCCTGGCTGATGAAATAAAAAAAGATAAAAAAATTGTGATTCACAGCAAGGGTAATCAGCTGGAATTCAGTAATATTTAAAATGTTTGATTAAACTGGAAGTTAGGGCATAACAATCAGTTTTTCTTTATTTGAATGGTCATAAACATGGAAAATTGTTTTGATATTGAAACTAAAGAATTATCGATTGCCCTGAAAAACCGGAATGAACTATCTGGAACCAATTGTTTGAATGAAACTCCGCCACTCAGAAGATACCTTAAGGGTGTATGATAGGTAATTTGTTCAATTTCCAGGTTTGGAAACTCAGAGTTGAAAAGTTTTTTATCCCTTACGAAGACAATCCAGGGAGCCGCACCATTGGCGCCGGTTAAAGGGCCTGTATCAGGAATCTGCCAGTTTCCCTTTGGGTTGAATGGTTCGTGATGGAAATTCGAATAAATGAATCTGCCCCAAGTACTATTTGCCGGTTCTAGCATTATGAGTTTGCCTTTTATTTGCAGAACCCTGTCAACTTCAGTTAAAAACTTATATGCATCGGGCAGATGGTGAAATGTATCTACCATAAATATACCGCTTACAGAACCGGTATTAAAAGGCATATCAAGCGCTGAAAAAGTAATGTCATTCGATGGCAATTCAAGAATATCTGAAGCTATAATATCAGGAATCAAATCCTTTAAAAACCCTCCCCCGGAACCCAACTCAACAATTTTGCCATCCGGAAGATTTTTACTTTCCTGAACGAAAGTATTATACCATTCATGATAAAGGTTTTTTAAAAATGGTTTTGAAAGTATGATATTTTTATGCAGGATTGTCCTTTCGGGCGAATCCAATGGGATGTTAAAATTATACTTCAGGCTCATAAAGTAAGGATCAGGATGCTGAACAGTGTTGAATTTTGATTACTTCCGGACTAAAAAAACTTTAACTTCCGCGCTGCAAACAAAGTCATACGGATGAGAAGTAATCCATGCGTGAACCGGTTGATCTGTGTGCTTCCATACTCACGATCTCGGTAACGTATGATTATTTCAGTAATTTTCAGGTTGAGCTTTGCCGCACCAAATATGAGATCGAAATCACCAAACGGATCGAAGTCGCCAAAGTAATGGCGGTTACGTGTAATCTCTTCGTAATCTTTCTTATACAGGACTTTGGTTCCACAAAGTGTATCTTTTAGCCGTTGGCCCAGAAGATAGGTGAAAAACATCCCGAAGAATTTGTTTCCCAAAAGGTTAAGAAACCGCATGGCGTTTTTTGCCATAGGGTAAACAAGCCGGCTGCCATTAATAAATTCGCCTTTGTTGTAACGCAATGCATCGTAAAACTTTGGTAATTCCTCGGGAGGCACGGTAAGATCGGCATCCAGGATCATCAGAATTTCGCCCGAAGCCACTTCAAATGCTTCGCGTACAGCATTTCCTTTTCCTTTTCCGCTTTGCCTGAGAACTTTGATATCCTTTTCAGGATATGCTTCTTTCACCCTGAGCATCTCTTCGTAAGTATTATCGGCCGAATGACCTTCGATAAATACGAATTCCTGGTGGGTTCCGAAAGCAGGAGTCCTTTTAACAGCATTTTCGATGTTTCCTTTTTCATTTCGTGCCGGCACAACAATAGATACACTGTACTGCTGGTCATCGCTGAGTAATGGCCTGGCAATTATGAGGTTAACAAGATCAAGGCGGTTGATTAAAGGTAAATTGGCAAGAATTTTATTGAATAGAAAGTTTAAAATTGGAATATATTTTGGCAAAAGCAATTTTCGCTCGATGCGGATGACCTGATAGCCTTCAAGTTCCAGGAGATCGCTGGTGTCGTTATTGGAAAACCAGTTTTGTGCGGGTTGTTTGAGCTTAAGCCGGAAGAATTCACCTGAGCGTAAAACAGGTTCCCACAGATAGTTATATTGTGAAATTACAATGCGCGTTTGTGAATGGCAAAGTTTTTTCATATTGTGAAAAGCGGTCTGAACATCCCACAAACAATTGGTGAGATCTGAGAGTATTATATAATCGAATGTTTCGTCAAGTTGAAGTTCTTCAACATCATCCACCTTAAAAACGAGATCAGGATATCGTTTGCAGGCAGTTTCGATGCATACGGGTGCAAAATCAATACCTACACCATAAGAAGGACGGATTGTATGAAGCAGGTTCCCGTTTCCACAGCCAATTTCAAGTACTCGTTTACCTTCAGGAATTATCGATGAAATATATTTTTCAAGCGATTTATGATAGAAGCGGTTCATCCTTTCCCATTTGCTCCGGGAAGCAGCTGTTCCAGTATAAAAGTTCCTGATATCTTCTTTCTTCATAAAAACAGCTTCAAAATGTATTATTTTACAAAACTACATAAAATATTTGCATTTCCCCATTGTTTTGGTTACTATTTGCCATTGCTTTTTCCGGTTTAAGCGTTAAAATAATGATGAAACAGTTTCATTTTCAATATATTAGATTAGTATTATTGTGAAGTAATCAGAACATAGTATGAATTGTTTATTTAACGAATTCCAACATCCCGGTTTTATCATTCAGGAAAAATACTGATATTTGTATGCACTTTAAGCAATCAGTATTCGATACATAATTATGGCTAAAAAAAATGTGAATCAAAAAAAACAAAAACCTGTGTCTGTTCCAGTTAATAAAACTACCGCAGCGCAGGAATCAAGGGACTTATTGGGCATAATGGATGGATATCTTGACAAGCGACTTGGATGGATCATCTGGATACTCTTAGGAGTAACATTTTTTTTTAGCCTGCTGCTTTTCGACTCACGGGTTAGCCTGACAGGTGATGATGCATTTTACATTATACGAGCTTCTGATTTTATACATTCTTTTAAGTACCCGAGTTTCCAGGGGCCATTGTATCCCATTGTGCTTTCGATCTTTATAGCTTTATTTGGTATCAGCTTGGTTCCGCTTAAAACCATATCCCTTCTTTTCATTTTGGGTTTTATATACTTGTTTTATATAGGATTTCGCTCGCGTATTCCTTCTACATTGCTGGTTATTGCATTATTTTTAGTAAGTATCAACTCTTTCATTTTATATTATGCAAGCCAAACCTATAATGAAACTTTCTACCTCTTTATGCAAATGCTTTTTGTGTTGGTTTTCTTTCGCAGTTTTATTGACAACGAAAAAGCTGTTCCATTTAAGGAGGATATAATTCGACACTTTATACTTGCCTTAAGCCTGCTGGCACTCACGCTTACGAAAAACATAGGGTATTCGGCTGTGTTTGCAGTGGCCGGTTATTTTTTACTGCGCGGGCAGTGGAAGAACCTTTTATACTCAATGGCGGCATTTGGAATTTTAGTGCTTGTATTCCAGGGAGTTAAATACATGCTTTGGAGCGATGGGGGTCTGCAGTTTTCATCACAGGGCTCCGGGTTGATGAATAAGGATTATTACAATCCGCAGGCAGGAAAAGAAGACCTGGCCGGATTTTTTCACAGGCTTATCGATAACTCTAACTTGTATCTTTCGAAGCATTTTGTTTCAGTAATCGGATTAAGGAAAGTACAACCCATGATGACTGTTAGTTCTCTGGTATCCATTCTAATTTATATCCTGTGCATTGGGTCACTGGTTATTACATTTAAAAAGAACAAATACCTGTTCTTTACGGGTTTGCTCACAGGGGCTTTCCTGCTTGTTACTTTTATTATGTTGCAAGCCAAATGGGACCAGAGCCGGTTGATCATTCCTGCTATACCAACTCTGTTGCTTATGATCTTCTCACTGATTTATTATATTTCAGGTATAAAAAAGTATAAACTGCTCCAGGTAACCATTCCTTTGCTGACTATACTGATCTTCTTCCAGAGTTTTGCTGTTACTATAAATTCAGTGAAAGCGAACCAGCAGATTAGTGGCCGGTTTGGCGGGCTTACACCCGACTGGAAAAATTACCTCAAAGCAAGTGAATGGGCCGCTGATAAACTCTCCAAACAAGCAATAATTGCATGCCGAAAACCATCTTTGTCATTCGTGTATGGGAAAGGACGTAACTTTTATGGTATCATGCAGTTGCCAACGTATAGTTCTGATGTTTTTTTAAACAATTGGACGAAGGATGAATCTTCCTACCGGTTGTTTGATTATGCAGATTTCGGTGGTAAACAACTCAGGCCTCAATTCTATAAAATGCTGAAGGAAAATATGTTGGCCCTGGTATTTGTAGGCGACACTGTTTACTTTGCAGATAAAATTAATGACAGTATCAAAAGAGCTTTTTCGGAAGAGATAAAATTAGCAGGTGTTACATATATTTCATCTCCAAATGCAATAAAATCTATGCTGAATGAAGGTAAGTTAATGAAAGTATATTATCCGGATTCGTTGCTGAGCCAGCTTCAAAATGCAGGTGTAACTCATATTCTCACAGCAAACATTCGCCGTAACAGTGCTCAGAAAGATGGCATGATTATTAATACTGTCGAGCGCTATATGGCATTCATACAGGAAAAGTATCCGCTAATTTTCACTAAAGTATCACAGGTTGGGGATGACGACGATGAACCCGCAACCATTGTTAAAATTGAGTATGAAAAATATGGACGATCAATAAATCAGCCTGAAAGGAAATAAACTTGTATTGACTAAGTAACTGTCTAAATTTAGCTAAATGATAGATTTAAGAACAAGGAACAAGGATTTACGATTTAAGAAGTGGGTATAAACCCTGTAGATTGGGATACTTCTTAAATCAAAAATCGTTAACAAGCGAAGCGACTCATGAGCACTTTTTAAAATAAGCAATGAGCGAATAATCCTTGTTCGATATTCAAAAGAACTAACAGTTTTAGAATTAAATTAAGAATTTTAGACAGTCTCTAAGTCTATTTGTTTTTATTGTAAAAGTCCGTATAAACTGATTGAAGATAGGCTTTTCCCTGCTTTTCATTAATGCTGTCCGATTTGGGTGCCGGTTCATTGTATGTATTTGTGATTGTATTATAAATCAGTAAATCATCTGGTTTTTGAAATCCAAATCCTCCGGAAAAAGTAAAAAATGAATATGGAATATAGTCCGACGTCAAAATATTTTTGCTGAACCGAAAGTCGTCCGCCTTTATTTTAAGTTGCGCCAGTAAAGTTGCTGCCACGTCAGTTTGTGCCGCCATATTACTGATTACTGTATCCTGCACATTTAAGGCCCCGCCCAGCCAGATCATGGGAATATGATACTTTGATTTTTCCCAGGTTTCCGAATTTCCCGGTCTCGCACTGCCATGATCGGCAATGATGATAACCAGGGTGTTTTTCCACCATTTCCGGGTTTTTGCTTCTTTAATGAAATTTCCTATTGATGCGTCCGTATAATGTAAGGAGTTTAAGTACTTGGTATCATCATCATCACCTTTAAAAACTACAGGAACCGGTGTTTCGAAGGGTTCGTGACTGGTCAGGGTAAGTATCGTTTTAAAGAATTTAGTATCATTGTCAGGTGTATCGGCCAGGCATTTGTTAAAGACTACATGATCAAATGCACCCCATTTTGATTTCAGGTCAGCAGCAGGGAAATCCTTATCCGAAACCATTTTATCAAAACCAGCCTGAACCAGGAATGCCTGGTAGTTAGCAAACACCAAGGTGCCGCCATAAAAGAATTCGTTCCTGTAACCTGCCGCCTTCAGTTTTTGAGGAATAAAAGCCAGTTTCTGGGTAAGTTTCTGGTATTTCAATGGGCTCGACCCAGGCAATGAAGGATAACCGGCCAGCACAGCTGCCATTCCTTTATCCGTGCGGTCGGAAGCTGCATACACATCATTAAATAATACACCTTCTTTAACCAGTTTGTTTAGTTCAGGCATTATGCCGGGCCGTCCCCCGGTTGCCTCAAGGGCTTTTGCCGTAAGACTTTCTGTAATAAAAAGGATAATATTCGGGCGATCCGTGTTAAGCAGGTTTAGTGTTGTGCCATTGCCTGATTTTAGTGGAGCAAGAAATTTCTCCATTTCAGAATCGCTGTAAAAAACATATTTTTTGTGAAGATCACCGGATTCGGTGATTGAAAACCCCACGTTCCAGATCGGATTGATGGCTGCATGATTGGCAAATTGGTTTTTCGAGAAATAGGCCGAACTTGTTGACAGACTCGAAATGCCTAGCCCCCCGCGCATTACAATTCCAAGTAAAAGCGAAGCGGGAAGCAATATCAAGACTGCTTTGCTGCTTTTTTGAAGCGATGCCAACCTCTTATTGAACAGTTTGAAATAAACATAAAACAACACCCCGGTAACGATTAAAACTCCCAGAATGCCTTCAATCACTGTAAAGGTGCTCACACTTGCAGTCATGGCTTTCAGGTTGGTCATATAGAATAGGGGAGTAGCATCTAACCTGAATCCCCAGTGCCGGTACATAAAAAGATCACCTAAAATAATTAGTGAACTGAAAAATAAAGCCGTAGCAGTATAAATATGGTAGAAATACTTTGTAAAATTGCTTTTAAAAAAGGAAGTCAATGTGAGTGTTAATGAAGGTAAAATCGCAATATAGGCTGCTATAGCCATATCGAGTTTAAATCCGTAAATAAAAGTACTAATTATTTCGGATACAGATAATTGCATCGTTTTCTCGAAGTAGGTTATCAGAAAGGCAACCCGTGCTAAAACAAAAAGGAAATACCAGTAAACCAGGTAAAGTAAGAAGACGGAAATTCGTTTCTTCATAGAGTGAGAATTGGAATGTATGCCGCAAAATTGAGTAAAAAAGCAAGACTAGCTGCAGAATTATAGATATTTATGATAACTTGGCTTATTGATACAAGTTTTTATTCCCGATGTTTTTTTTAACTCAACCAATACAAAATGGCTTTGCAACAGTACAATTTTCGTGAATTGCTCCTAAAAGGGAATTCCCGTTCCTATACTGACTTTGTTGCTGATATTGTAACAAAACGACCTGAACTGGTTAGTGAACTATGGGAAATTTATCTTGCTATGGAAGAGCCTGTATCGCGCAGGGCAGCCTGGATCATTGATACAGCATCGGAAGATAAATCGGGATGGGTTGAACCCTTTCTGCCTCAATTGATCGTGAAACTACCTGTGTTCGATCACGACGGATTGAAACGCCATGCGTTACGGATGATTGCGCGTTCGCATTTTCCTATTGGTACTGAAGGCGAATTGATGAATATCACTTTCGAATGGTTATTATCCACAACCGAAAGTGTTGCAGTGAAAATGTATTGTATCCAGATTTTATACCGGCTTTCGGCAACGGAACCTGATATATTGCAGGAATTATATGATACCATCGAATTTCAAATTGCGGATGGAACGCCTGGATTTAAAAGCATTGGGAGCAAAATGATGCGTCAGATCGATAAAGATATTCTGCAGCGGAAGTTGGGAAGGTGAAGCCGGAAGTTTGATGTCGGATGTTGGATGTCGGATGTCGGATTTGTGTTAGCAACCAGTAACCAGTAACAAGCAACCACAATCAATCTACCCTCATCCCTAAACCCTCATCCCCAAATCCTTCAATAAAACAACCTATCGCATATCGTTCATTTCAACTCCCGGGAAATCAGCTTTATTAAATGAAAAAACATTATCCGCAATAGCCTGGTCCGCAACAAATTTATTGACAATATACGAGAATGTACTGCCGTTGCGGTCATAAATCATGATTTTATTGATTTGGTTTTTTGTCTTATCAATAGTTAAACGCACTTTTGTAAATGTTTTGCCTTTTTTCAGAGGAAAAAGTTCGATAATCTGCTCATTTCCTTTTTCCTGGATAAATTTCGCCTTGAAATCTTTGTTATATCCACTCAGAAGTTTGGTAGGTGTGAAAGCATCTTCATCCTCGCCAACATTATTGATCTGAACTTCTTTAGCATCTTTAAGGTATGTCCAAACCGTTTTCCCATCACTGATCACATCTTGTCCGGCAGCAGTTAGTTTGTATTTATCTCCTTTTGAAAGTAATGTTCCTTTAAATGTATCATGGACTTTTTCTTTTGCGTTGTCCATGGCGTAAGTAAATTCGATTTTAATCGTTTTAAATGACTTTGTTTTTGCTGATACATCATTGAGAATGGCAGTAGCTTTGTTATCATTCTGGGCAAAGCCGGAAACGGTTAAAACCAATAGTAAGGCAATTAAATGTAGTTTCTTCATTATGTTTTATGTTTAAAATTCTTCAGGTGTTTTTTTACTGTTTAAATCTTTCAAAAACTGTTCCAAAGCAAACTCAGTGGCAACTTTTACTTCACGAGCTTTACTTCCTTCAAAAGGGCCAACAATTCCGGCTGCTTCGAGCTGGTCGATTATACGCCCTGCCCGGTTGTAACCCAATTTGAGTTTCCGCTGTAATAAAGAGGTTGAGCCTTGTTGTGTTGAAACAATCAGGTAAGCCGCATCTTCAAAAAGTTCATCGCGTTCACCGGGATCCAGTTCCTGCTGCATCTCTGACTCTTCTTCGTTAAATTCAGGCAGGGCATAAGCAGTAGGGTAACCTCGCTGAGAACCAATAAATTCGGTTACACGTTCAACTTCATGCAAATCAATAAAAGCACATTGCAGGCGGATCATATCACCCCCCTGCGACATTAGGAGGTCACCGCGGCCGATCAGCTGATCGGCACCACCGGTATCAAGAATAGTGCGGGAGTCGATCTTTGAAATGACCCTGAAAGCAATACGTGCAGGGAAATTTGCTTTTATAGTTCCTGTTATAATGTTTACACTCGGACGCTGTGTGGCAATCACGAGGTGAATTCCGATGGCACGTGCAAGTTGAGCAAGCCTTGTGATAGGATGTTCAACTTCTTTTCCTGCCGTAAGTATAAGGTCGGCAAACTCATCGATTACA
Organism: Lentimicrobiaceae bacterium; assembly: GCA_041660125.1. GTDB lineage: Bacteria > Bacteroidota > Bacteroidia > Bacteroidales > UBA4417 > UBA4417. The sequence continues at coordinate 23,910 of JBAZWY010000002.1, read as the reverse complement.
ACAACGATGTAAGGCATAAATCTGTGCCCATTGAGCGGGTTCAACTTACGAGCTATAAATTTGGTGTTATATTCCTTGATATTCCGGACCTGGGCTTCTTTCAGCAGGTCGTAACGGTTATCCATTTCAATGTTCAGCGAATTCAGGGTGCGGACAACTTTACGCGTATCCGTTATAATAGCTTCTTCCGAATCGGGGAGTTTAGCCAGGTAATGCCGTTCGATTTTTGAGAAAAGGGTCAGCTCGACTTTTTTAGGATCAACCATCACAAATTTGAGCTCTGACGGATGTTTTTTATATAGCAGCGAAGTGATAATAGCATTCAGCCCGACTGATTTGCCTTGTCCTGTTGCACCAGCCATAAGGATATGGGGCATTTTGGTGAGGTCAGCTATGAATTCTTCATTTGATATGGTCTTGCCGATAGCAAATGGAAGATCATATTGGTTGTTTTTAAACTTCTCGGAAGCAATCAGCGATTTCATTCCTACTATGGCCGGGTGCTGATTAGGAACTTCAATGCCAATGGTTCCTTTCCCGGGGATAGGCGCAATAATTCGTATGCCAAGTGCCGAAAGGCTCAAAGCTATATCATCTTCAAGGTTTTTAATCTTCGAAATGCGCACACCAGGGGCCGGAATAATTTCGTAAAGAGTAACCGTCGGACCAATGGTAGCCTTTATCTTGTCAATCTGAATACCATAATTACCCAGGGTGGAAACAATCCGGTTCTTATTGGCTTCGAGTTCATCTTTTGTAACGCTGATGGTACCTGCACCATATTCATCCAATAAATCGATTCCTGGAAGCACATATGTGGCCAGATCAAGATGGGGATCGTAAGCTGTATCCATTGTATGGTGTTCAACAGCGTCAGCTCCCATAAAGTCCGGAATTTGAGAGCCGGGTGTAACAAACTCGGGCATGGAGGTAACCGTAGTGAAATCTGAATTTGCAACAGATGTTTCGGGTGTTTCAACTGTGAATTCAACCTCAGCATTAGCCTGCGGTTTTGTTTTTGGAAATGCTACCGGTTCAAACTGGGTATTGCTAGCTTGTTCTTTTCCGTTTGATGGTTGTGCTGCTGATTGTGTGCCGGACGTATTATCTTTTTCGAAATCTTTTACAGCAAATTCAACCGTATTGTACTTGTCAACAGGAATATCCTGAGCATTACGTGCATTAACAGCATATTCAAGGTCCTGATTATTGAGATCCTCTCCGGAACTTCCGAAGCCTTGTCTTTTGCGTTTTTCGAGCCAATGTTTTACCTGGTGAAGCGAGAAATTATATACTATGACCAAAAATGCGACAAAAATGAAAATTAACAGAAGCATCAACCCCAGTTTACCCATCAGACCTTCGAGATAAAGTGATGACTCGTATCCTGAGATACCTCCCAGAATGGAAAGAGCAGAATTTCGGAATAAGAACCCCAGGGTAATTGAAAGCCAGGCCATGGCTAATAAAATAAATCCAAAGCTCGAACCCAGGGCGATTATTTTATGTTTTAATGTTAAGCGGACTCCAAGAACAAATAACCAGATAGGAACAAATAAGGTCCCGATCCCGAATCCTTGTTTAACAAGTAAAATAGATGCCGCTGCACCTAAACGGCCTCCCAGGTTGTTGGCTTCAAGCGTTTTATCTGAGAATACCCGTGCGAAACCTACTCCGGAGAAAATATCATCGGAATCTCCTGAGAACCAGTTAATAAGGAATGAAATAATGGCGACAAAAAGGAAAAATGACGTCAGTAATGAGAAAATTCCAACTACCTGCGAAATTTTTTCCAGGCGTGAATTCTTAGGATTCAGGTTTTCAACCTGCTTCGACTTGGGAGTAGGGGTTTTCTTCTTCTCTTTAGGTTCAGGTGGAGCCTTAGCCGGCTCATCCTGAAGCGTGTTTTTGGGAAGCGAATTTGACGTGTATCGGGGCATTATTTTATATCAGGTAAAATCAGTAAGTTCAATTGCACCTCCTGTTGGCTGTATGTTGTTATTTGGCGCTATTTGCAAAATTATGAATTTTTTGGTAATGTATCGGTGCTCATTATGTCAAAAAAAGCAGATCTTTCTCAATTATTGAAAAAGATCTGTTTAAATATTGGAAATGCTTAACAGTTACTTGCAGTAAGTCCACTAAAGTGAAATGTCTTCAGTAAAACATTACTGAATTCACGCCGTTAACGTACAACTCTGAATAATTTGCTCCACCTGATCTTTCCATCGAAAAGTGGCTTGTTATTATCGAGCGAGAGCCATACAAAAACAGCTTTTCCTACAATATGATCAATAGGTACAAATCCCCAGAACCGGCTATCGGCAGAGTTGTGGCGATTATCACCCATCATCCAGTAATAATCCATCTTAAAAGTGTAAGATGTTGATTCTTTGCCGTTTATAAATATTTTACCATCCTTAACATCCAATGAATTCAGTTCATATGCGTTGATAATCCTCGAGTACAATGGAAGATTGGCTAATGTGAGTTGAACAGTAGCTCCCGCTTTGGGAATATACAACGGGCCAAAATTGTCCACATTCCAGGCATAAGTCGAATCGAAAGGGAAAATATATGGCTGCCAGAAACCTTTTGGTTCAATCATTTTATCTACTGATAGAACATTAGGAAGTTCCTTGAGTTTAGCCGCTGATTCCTGTGTAAGTGTAATTACCTGGTCACCCGAATCTGTCATCTGAACTTCCTCTGTGATGTCAAGTTTGCTGATTATCCGCCTGTTGATCGGATTTCCATCCGTTCTTACCTTGTAATGGAATTGGGATAGTTTCGGAAAATCGGTTGGTTTGCCATTGATATACACAACTTCATCTATAATCTGTAGCGTATCGCCAGGTAATCCAATACAACGTTTTATATAGTTCTCGCGTTTATCAACAGGCCGGGCCACAATATCTCCGAAATTGAATTTATCATTCCAAACCCTTTCGCGGCCAAGTTGTCGCACCAGGGAGTAATAACTCGAATTCTGCTGTTTAAGAGCAACGGTATCGCCATCAGGATAATTAAAAACCACGACATCTCCGTGTTTTATGGTGGTAAAACCAGGGAAGCGGTAGTATGGCCACTCAATCCATTCGACGTATGATTTTGTGTATTTAGTCAATGGCATAGTATGATGTACAAACGGGAAAGCGAGTGGAGTATTGGGCAATTTTGGCCCGTAGCTCATTTTGCTTACAAACAGGAAATCGCCTACCAGCAATGATTTTTCCATGGATGAAGTCGGGATTGTATAGGCTTCGATCATGAAAATACGGATTATGGATGCTGCAACCACGGCAAATATAATGGCATCAGTCCACTCGCGAACCTGTGATTTCTTAACTTTAACCCTGTTTTCAGGTTTGATATAATGTTCTTTATCAGATATGCCGAGGTATGGAATGTACACTACCGGAACTAAAACAGCAAGTGCCTGATCCCCCAGTTTGTGCTTGCCGTAACTCAGGGCAGTCTGTACAAGCATAAGCATGATCATAAAGAAATTGATAAAAGGGACCAACATAAGTATAAGCCACCACCAGGGTTTCCCGATCACTTTAAGCCATATGTAGTAATTGTAAAATGGTATCAGCGCTTTGTAGCCTCCAACACCAGCTTCGTCGAATATCCAGTAATTCAACATCGGGAAGAGTATGATAATAAGCAGTAAAATTGTCATCAGATCCATGATAGGGTATCTTTAGTTAAGTTAAAATGTAGGTCAGTTTATAAATTAAAAACTAGTTAAGTTTTAGATGTTCAAATTTGTAGGTAGTCATTTAGTGAAATCAGCAATTCATATTTGGCGCAAAAATCTGCTCAAAGTTACAAGATATCTGCTAAAGCTAAGTTAAAATGTGTTAAAATACAGGTTTATAAGAAACTCTGCATTGGAATGGTTTTTTTACAAATTCAGCATATCTTTCATCGTAAAAACCCCTTTCCGGTCTTTCACCCATGCGGCAGCCATAATAGCTCCGAGAGCAAAACCTCGCCGGTTCAAGGCTTCATGTGTGATGGTTATCTGGTCGATGTCGGATTTCCAGGTTATTGTGTGAGTGCCAGCCACATTCCCTTCACGTATGGATTGAACTGGAATTTCTTCAGGCAGAGGGTTTACTGATGTGAATTTAGTGTACCTCGGATTTGCTCCAATGATATCATTTGCCAGTGATATTGCCGTTCCGCTTGGAGCATCAAGTTTTTGTGTATGGTGTATTTCGACTATTGAAGGCGAATACATGGGATAATCTTCGAGCAGGGTTGCAAGCCTTTTATTTATATCAAAAAAGATATTTACTCCGATGCTGAAATTAGATGCGTAAAACAGCGTGTTGTTGGAGCTATTACAACTATCGGATACCAGAGTGAACTTATCGTACCATCCTGTAGTTCCTACCACTACAGGAATTCCTGCATCGAAACATTTTTGAATATTTTCGACAACGATGGCAGGCGTCGAAAATTCAATGGCTACATCACAATCCCTGAGTTGCCCTGCCTTTTCAATCCATTCCTTACTATTATCAATAGTTACACCTATAGTATGTCCATGCTCGATTGCTATCTTTTCGACCTCGTGGCCCATTTTGCCATATCCAAGAAGAGCTATTTTCATATTAGATTTAATATTGGTTAAGTATTGAAGTGAAACAATTGTTTTTCATGCAGTTGTATCTGAAACATTAAGAGGCTATAAATAGCCTGCGGTCCGGATATTTCAGAATCGCAACGTCAGGTTAATGCCTCCGGAAATTTTGTTTGTTGAGGTCATACCCATTGCCGGAACCCAGGGTTGTATTTTAAGAGTAAGGTCATCGTTAATATTATAGTCGAAAAAGTTAGCATCAACCACAGCATCAACAACCGTAAGAATGTAGCACACGCCGGTAAGTATATAGGATATTTCAAGATTACGCCTGTAGTAATCCCTGCCTGTTTTTAACTGGTCTTCCGCATACTTTACAGCCAAATCATTTGGCGGCCCGGGTATAGGAAAAAAATTAACCGGGATTGGTGGGAAACTTGTTTGCTGGGTAACAGAAACGTATTGATACGCATCCCTCCAATCATGATAAGCTTTGGAATTTGTTACTATAAAATATACCATAGTCCCAAAACCTGCATACACTATAGGAATTTTCCAGTATTTATGATTATATGCCTGTCCCAAGCCTGGTAAAACCATTGAATATATCATTGCTTTTCTCGGTGAATGGCGTACTTTAGTTACAACCGGAACAGTATCAGTTACAGTTACAATTACATTGGTATCCTGGGCTTGTACTTTATTTACCGAGAGATTTGCAGAAACTGCTAAAAGAATAAAAACAAAACAAAGCCAGCGAACCTTTTGAAATAAGGGAAACGGACGGCCTTGCTCCTGAGGGATATAAGTGTATCTTGCTGTGCTTATCACTGGTGTTATTCAACTCCTAACTTTGAAATAATTGCCTGTAGATCGTCGTCCGAAACAAAAGGAATAACAATACTTCCTTTTCCTTTTGGTGTGCGTTTTAACTCAATCTTCCTGTTTAAACGTTCCTGGATGGAATCTTTCATTACTTCATACTTCAATGGCAGCGTAATCTTTTGGGGTTTTGTTAAAGGCTCAACAATTTTATCGAGTTGGCGTACGAGTTTTTCAACCTCACGTACTGAAAGTCCATCTGCAACTATTTTTCGTGTAATTATTAATTGCTTTGCCTCATCCTGTACATTAATCAAGGAGCGTGCATGCCCCATACTGATGGATCCGTCGCGTATCGCTGCCTGAACTTCTGCTGGCAATTTGAGCAATCGCATATAATTGGTAACTGTAGTCCTGTTTTTCCCTACACGTTTACTGAGTTCATCCTGTGTTAGGCTGCATTCTTCGACCAACCTGTTGTAGCTTATGGCAATTTCGATGGCATTCAGGTTTTCGCGTTGAATGTTTTCAATCAATGCCCATTCGAGCATTTGCTCATCATTAGCAACCCGGATGTAACAGGGTATCGACTCAATTCCGGCAAGTTTTGCCGCCCTGTACCTTCGTTCGCCCGAAATGAGCTGATACTTGTCGTATCCCATTTTCCGGACCGTAAGAGGCTGAATAATACCTTGTTCGAGGATAGACTGCGAGAGTTCGGCTAATGCAGCCTGGTCAAAATCTTCCCTTGGCTGAAAAGGATTCGTTTCAATTTTCCTGATCGAGAGATTGGCAATTGCGCCTGCGACGTAATTACCTGAAATATCTTTAGATGTAATATCTGTTTCGGGGCTTTCGAGTATTGCACTCAATCCACGTCCTAATCCTGTCTTTTTCTGAATTGCCATTATTCCTGAACCTTTATTTCTTTTTGTTCCTGGGTGAGCGTAGTCATATGATTTTTTTGCAATACTTCACGGGCCAGGTTCAGGTAATTCAGTGAACCTGTGCTGCCGGCATCATGCATAAAAACAGTCTGTCCAAAACTCGGAGCTTCAGCCAATCGTGTATTGCGTGCAATAATCGTATTAAAAACCATATCCTGGAAATGTGTTTTTACTTCTTCCACAACCTGGTTCGAAAGGCGCAAGCGACCGTCGTACATGGTTAGCAATATTCCCTCGAAATCGAGTTTTGGATTTAGCCTCGACTGTACTATTTTTATAGTATTCAGCAATTTGCCTAATCCTTCGAGTGCGAAATATTCGCATTGAACAGGAATGATAACTGAATCGGAGGCCACAAGTGAGTTAATGGTAACCAATCCGAGAGAAGGGGAGCAATCAATCAATATGAAGTCGTAATCATTGCGAAGTTGTTCAACAACTTTTCGCATCATGATTTCACGATCCTGGAGGTTTATCATTTCTATTTCGGCACCAACCAGGTCAATATGAGCAGGGAGTAGAAATAAATTAGGAGTGTCGGTACCCAGGATAATATCTTTAGCTTCAACTGCTTCGATAATACATTCGTAAATACTTGTTTTGATATTTTTAGGATCGTAACCAAGACCGGATGTTGCATTCGCCTGAGGGTCAGCATCAATAATTAAAGTTTTGAATTCCAATACGGCCAGAGCTGCACCCAGATTAATAGCAGTGGTGGTTTTTCCAACACCACCTTTCTGGTTAGCTATGGAGATTATTTTGCCCATTTGTGAAGGTATTATTTAGATGTTAATGTGTTTAAATTCAGTGTGTTGTGGCTAATTTTATAAGCTAATGCGTTGCTGGTTACTGGTTACTGGTTGCTGGTTACTGGTTGGTTGTTGCTGGTTACTGGTTACTGGTTGCTGGTTACTGGTTGGTTGTTGCTGGTTACTGGTTACTGGTTACTGGTTACTGGTTGCTGGTTACTGGTTGGTTGTTGCTGGTTACTGGTTACTGGTTGCTTTTTGCTGTTGAATACTACGTTCAATTGCCTGAATAAATAGATTGAGCTTTTTACCCAAAATTTCAAGATGTTCATGCAAATCATCGTACAATGGTTTGTTTATCAAGGAGCCTGTTTCAAAAAGTGTCTCCAAATGATCTATTGTCTCATCGTTTGAGGCAATTGAAAAAGTTAGGAAACGGATATATTCCATCGCATATCGACTTCTGCCATATCCCTCCACGATATTCGACCTGATTGATTTTGAAGACCTTCGTATCTGGCTTCCTTCTTCATACATTTCTAATTTAGGAAGTTCTGTCAATGTCATTTTATGAATGGCAATACTAACCTCTCTTGCCCTTTCCCATATATCAAGCTTTTTGTAACTCATTTTATCCTATTTTTATTATAAATCAGTAACCAGAAACCAGCCGCCAGTAACCAGATGCTTAGGTTTTAAACGAAAAGTTACGATAAAGTATATAAAATTCATGGATGCAATAGCTGGCAAAGGTACAAAAAAGCGATAGCTACTTTGAACCTGTGTTAATAAGTTTTTAAGTTTGAAATTAATAAAAGAGCCTGATACTATTCAGGTAACTGAAATCGGAATAAAGAACAATATCCCTTATAATGTTAATCAGTTGTTTCACTGCTTGTGCTAACCGGATCAATATCAGTATGCAGCCTTTTAACTTCTTTGTAAATTCTTTCGGGTGGTTCTTTTCCTGTTTCGATAAAAGAGAATGCATCCTGCAGCCCATGCATGAATTTCTCGAAGTCTTCCTGATAAAGAAATATTTTATGTTTGTCGTAAACAAATTTGGCAAGTGCATTATCAAACCGTTTTTTGCTTTCGGTGATAGTAATGTATAATTCCTTGTCACGCGTACTTTTAACATCAAAAAAGTAGGTACGTTTCCCTGCTTTCACCGCTCTCGAGAATACATCTTCCCTGGTATCCGTATAATCAAATTCTTCCATCTTTTGGTAGCATTACTGGTTAATAATTACTCCTTCTTCTAACGCAAATGTAGAAATAATATTTCAATCGGCAAAGGTCTTGTATTTTTACAATAATTATTTAACAGATGTGGCGATTCAAACGTGTTCTGCCAATTAATAATGAAGTTGAAACCTTACATGAATAAAGGCTGATAAGGATAATATTGAATAAAGGGATATTGCTGATGATTGGTTTCCTCTGTGGAGAATAATGATGTTTAAATTATTTTTTCTTTATTGCTGATGTTTATAAACTTTGCATTTGTAGAAATTCTCTGAACGAAATCAGGCGTGTTTAAAAAACACGGAAACGAATCTTTTAAAATTTTCAACTACTGGTTTAGCCAAATTCCTTACCTTTGCACCCTTATTCATTAAAGGTTCATTTCCATTTTATGCTAAGCAGAAGGTTTCTTCGGATAAAAGTAATGCAGGCGATATACGCTTTTCAACAGGAGGGTCCTGAAAGTATCAATGCAGGCGAAAAACAACTGATTGTCAGTCTCGATAAACTTTACGAACTATATATTTATCAACTTTCACTCATTATTGAGTTATCTGATTTCGCCCGCAGGCGGATAGAAGAAAACCGGCTGAAACAACTCCCAACACCAGAAGATCTCAGTCCCAATCTTCGTTTTATTCAAAACCGTTTTATCCAACAGCTTGAAAATAACCGCGAATACCTCAGGTGGAATGCTGCCTATAAAATCAACTGGGCAGATGAGGAAGAAATGATCAGGAAGTTCTATAACCTGATGCGTGAGGATGAAGCCTATATTTCGTACATGAATAAGCCGGAAGTCAGCTATAATGATGAGAAGCATGTTGTTGAAATGGTAATTCTACGCCTTTTTTCCGAATCGGATCACCTTAGGAGTTATTTCGATGAAAGGAATATATACTGGACCGAAGATTTTGATACCGCGATAATGATGGTTGATAAAACCATAAAAGGATTCAAAGAAACAGCGGATGAGTTTACCAGCCTGCCAACTTTACTCAAAGATGAAAATAATAGCGATGGTAGCGAAGATATGCAATTTGTCAGACATCTTTATCGTAAAACGCTGATAAAAAGCAACGATCTAAATGCGGTAATCAGCGAACGTGCTTCAAACTGGGACCTCGAACGTATTGCCGTTATGGATACTATCCTGATCAAAATGGCTATTACTGAACTGATTGAATTTCCCTCGATACCTATCAAGGTTACCTTGAATGAATATATTGAACTGTCGAAAGAATACAGCTCCCCTAAAAGCAAAATTTTTATTAATGGTGTACTCGACAAGCTGATAGTCGATTATAAAGAGAAAGGAATTATTAAAAAATCGGGCAGGGGACTTTTGGAGTAATGTACGATGTACGATGTACGATTTGCGATTTAATAATTTCATCAATCTGACATTCGACATTCGACATCCGACATTCGACATCCAACATCCCACATCCCACATACAAATTACTATTTTCTAATAACGATTAACCATTTTCCCTCAAACTCCAATGCAATCTGACTTCTACATCCGCGAATATGCTGATAGCGACTTTCCTGAGATGCTTCTGTTATGGGAAAGTCTTGGACTTGGAGAAGCTCACCGGGGAGATGACGGGAAAGTTATCAGGCGTACTATTCAAATGGGTGGTCAACTTTTATTGTTGATCGAAAAAAGTTCAAAAGCAATTGCAGGAACATCCTGGCTCACTGTTGATGGAAGGCGTACTTATCTGCATCATTTTGGAATTCATGCTGATTATCAGGGTAATGGACTTGCAAATATTTTACTTGACGCCTCTTTAAAACTTGCCAGAACATTTGGAATGCAAATAAAACTTGAAGTTCACAAGGATAATTTTAAAGCACTTGGATTATATAAAAAGGTCGGATTTACTTACCTCGGCGACTACCAGGTTTATATAATGCGTGATATTTCGAAGATTAAACTGACATAAAGCTACGAATTGTTACTTTTGCACTTTACTAACCATACACCTTAATGAAAAAGCATCTCTTTGCATTGATAATTCCGGTATTTATTATTGCGATGTTTATATCCTGCACTTCGCATGGAAATGGTACCAAGATATCTGCCGGCAATATTAACCCAGATTCAACAAGTGGTATTTCTGATAAAAATGCTTTTCCGGTAATAAGTTTCAGAGAGGATTTTCATGATTTTGGGAAGCTGGTTTCTGGTGAAAAGGTTACATATGCTTTTAAATTTAAAAATATGGGGAAATCGATGCTGATCATCTCAAATGTGAGTACTTCGTGTGGATGTACTATTTCTGCTTTCCCGAAACAACCTGTTAAACCAGGAGAAGAGGCATCCATTGATGTTAGCTTCGACAGTGAAGGAAGGAATGGGATGCAGTCGAAAATGATAACCGTCTTCTCAAATACCCAGCCAGCAACTACTACATTGCGAATACAATCACAGGTAGTTGAGCCGGAAGATAATTAAAATAGTTTTTGTTCAAATAATTAATAATCAATAATTTAAAAATTAAATCAAATGAATTTACTTAACATCTTGCTTATGGCTCCTCCGGCAGGAGGTAGTACCGGTGGTGGTGGAATGACCAGCTCACTTATTTTTCTTGTACTTATTTTCGTGGTTTTTTATTTCTTCTTTATCCGCCCCCAGGTTAAGAAGCAGAAAGAGCAGAAGAAATTCAGGGAAGGCCTTTCCAAAGGACAGAAAATCATCACCATTGGTGGTATTCATGGCCGAATTGTTGAATTACAGGAAACTACATGCACAATTGAAGTAGAAGGTGGCGTTAAGCTTAAACTTGAGAAATCGGCTGTTGCCGCAGATTCGCAGGATCAGCTTACCAGCGAAACCGCTAAATAGCTGAAATTACTAATCCTGATATCCTAAGAAAAGGAGAAATGGCGACACTTCGACTTCGTTCAGTGCAGGCAAGACGAAGGGCGACAGTGTGAAGGAGAAATTCCTGGTCAAACTTCTAACCTCAAATTTCTACATGTAATATGGCCATTGACAGCCAAAAAGAACCCAATAGTAAGCCAACCGAAACAGGCCAGAAAACACATCGATCTCATCCCAGGTTGATTGTTTTTCTGGTCTGTTTTGTGATTAGTATTTTCATGTGGCTGTTTATTGAACTGATGAAAGATTATAATGACGAAATCCAGTATAAGGTAACTTATATTAATCCGCCTAAAGATCTTATTCTCACTAAAAGTGGTGAGAGCGTTATCAGCATCGGAATGAATGCGCAAGGCTTTGAACTGCTTGCTGCCCGATTCTCACGTAAACGACGGACCCTTACAATAGATCTTTCGACATTAAAAATTCGTCCCACCGAAGATGGGTATTCCGCCTACCTGCCATCAGCCCGGGTCATAGAGCAATTAGGGTCTCAAATCCGCTTCGAAAAGCAAATATCATATATTAAACCGGATACACTTTCCTTCCGGTTTTCGGAGGTTTTCCGCAAACAGGTTCCAATCCGACCGGATATAGACTATACAGTAAGCGGGCAATGTGATTTAACTGATAGTATAAGTTTCAGGCCCCGGTTTGTTACAGTTTCGAGCATAAAAAGTATAATTGACACCTTATCGTTTATTAAAACACAGAAACTCAATCTGAGCCAACTCGATAGCAGCACAAAAGTGAAAATTGCTTTATTTAAAGGGCCACAGGCTGGTTTGCTAAGATATTCGAATGATTCGGTTACTGTAAAATTTAGCATTGAGAAGGTAACAGAAGCCGGATACACGGTTCCTGTTACAATTTCAGGGAATGGCGCAAATGTGAAGATTTTTCCTGATAAAGTAGAAATTATATGCAGGGTGCCACTTTCGGTATATCCTCATATCGATGCCTCCGATTTTTCAACACAGGTCGTGTACCTGCCTTCAACCAGTAAAGGCCTGAAACTTAGTGTAAACCTGGTGAAAAGTCCCGGGAAGGTAAAAGTTTTGAAAATTATTCCTTCTGAAGTGGAATATATTATTATTTCGAAATGAAGCGCATCGGGCTTACTGGAAATATTGGAACCGGGAAATCTACAATAGCCCGGATTTTTGAAATACTTGGAGTCCCGGTATATCATGCTGATATGCAGGCACGTAAAATAGTAGAATCGGATAAAGTTACGGAAAAGATCAATCTTTTATTTGGTGAACCGGTTCTCAATTCAATGCATAAGGTCGATCGTAAAGCATTGGCAGCCATTGTTTTTAATGATAAAGATAAACTTGCTGCGCTTAACAACCTTATCCATCCACTTGTGGAAGAAAATTTTCTGCAATGGTGTCAACAATATGCTGATCAAAAATATATTATACAAGAGGCAGCGATCTTATTCGAAAGTGGATTTAATCGCTTATTCGATGCAACTATCCTGGTAACGGCCCCGGAGGAACTTTGTATTTCGCGGGTAATGTCACGTGATGGAATAAGCAAAGAAATGGTTTCCGATCGCATTCTTAACCAATGGCCCCAGAATAAAAAGCAGAAACTGGCTGATTACGAAATAATTAATGATGAAATATCGATGGTTATTCCTCAGGTATTAGCCATCCACCTCGAAATTGGGGGATAAACTCTAAAATCCATCTCGTCGTGGCGGGATGGATTTTGAGTTTTGGAATTTATTATTCGGATGTCATAATCCTTCTGAGAAGTCTTATCTATTAGATTTCTACTGAACAATACTGAAATTAAACATTGGTGTACCCAATTTGCCCATTAACCTTACCCAAATTGGCAGAATCTGTTCAGTTCCCCTTGCAGCAGAAATATCACCCAGATCAATAATTTTTTCCCAACCAAAGGATTTCAGCAAGCTTTCGATTTCAGTTTTTGCATCAGCATCATTGCCACAGATAAATACATTTCCTGGGTCTTTTAATCCGCCAGGATTTACCATTAACTGGCAATTCATAGTATTTAATGTTTTAACTACTTTAACATCAGTAAACTGGCGTTGGATCATCTCGCCCAAAGAATCGGTATTGCTGATAGTTAATAAAGGAGGCATTCCCTTTGAGAAATCGAGTGGATTTGACACGTCAACCAGGATTTTTCCCTGCAGGTTTTCGCGTCCGGCAAGCTGCAATGCTTCAAGCGAAACCTGCCCCTTTGTACAGTTAAAAATTATTTCGCCAAATGCAGCAGCATCAGCAAAAGTTCCGTTCGAGGCAAGATCGCCATTGCGAACCGCCCATCCGGTGGCTTTTTCATTATTTGCTGTTCGGGAACCCATCTTAACTTTATGCCCAAGTGAAATTAATTTTGTCCCAAGCGTATCACCAACCATTCCGGTTCCCAGAATTGATATCTTTTTCATTTTTTAAAGTTTTACAAATTATTAAACACGCAGGCATGCTAAAAGTTTATACCTGTTCATATATTGAGCTTTTACATTAAGTACAATGCAACAAATTATTAATTCTATCTGAAATGTATTGTTGGAAATCCTATTTTTGCACACAGTATTAATTAAAACTGCTCATACCCTTTAAACAAGTTGTAAGAATTTTTAGCGAATGGTTCTGTAAAAAAGATTTAAGAACAAGGATTAACGATTTTTAATTTAAGATGTCTCCTGAATTTCAATTGGTTCGCAAATAAATCAAAAATCGTTAATCAGTATTCCTTGTTCTTAAATCAAAAAAATCTTACTTGGCCGAAGGAGATAGGCAGTTAATTAAATTTATTATTATGTCAGAAATGTTATTGGGAGTAGGTTCCAGGGTTAAGCACCCGCAATTTGGGAAAGGTGTGGTGGTCCAGATTCGTTCGGATGCATACGAAATTGGCTTTATTGAACATGGCGTACGCCAGATAATGCGCGATTACGAAGGACTTGAAATAATAGAAGCTTTGGAAACACCTTCGGACCTGGCTACTTACGAAAAGATTGAGAAAAGCCTCACCCGTGTGCTTCGCAGGTTCAGCGATATTCAGGAAACAGTTCCGCTTGGACAAAAATGGACCGGAGGCAAAATGGTGCTTTATCCAGGTGATAAATTGTTAAAAGAAAAGGAAATCCCTATTGAAACATTTTTTCATAAAATTGTAATGATACGCGACAGGGTTAGGGTGATGGAACAACGCATCAACGGCAGTAATCTTACCGATGAGGAAAAGGTTGACCTGGAACAATATATAACCCGGATTTATGGTAGCCTGACAACATTTAATGTGTTGTTTAAGAATAAGGAAGATCAGTTTACAGGAGAAAGAGGCGGGAAGGAGTAAGGCACTTCGACTTCGCTCAGTGTGACAAGTAAAGAGTAAAGAGAAAGGAGAAAGGTGAAGGGTGAAAGGTGCAAAGAGCAAGGATAAGGAGTAAGGAGTAAAAAGTAAATAAAAAGATAATAGCAGCCGGTTACCTGGAGTTACGGCTGCTATTTTATTATGTGATTGATTACAAAGTCGCTCTCAACGTTACAAATACATTTATTCCCGGAGCGCTGATTCCGCTGGCAAAATTGCGGTAATGTTTATCAAGTATATTTTCAATGCCCGCTTGCAGGCTGATATTCCGGTTGAACTGATATCCTGCCCGCAGATTCAAGGTAAACCATGCAGGCATTCCATCTACGGTGGCATATGCTTCATTGTCTTCTCCACTTGGACTGTAATCTTTAATGTGTTTCCATGCATTGTATCGGGCATAAAACTCTCCGGTAAATTTGCTGAGTTCAAGCTTAATAGAAGTTAACCCAAACATTGGAGGAATATGATCGAGAGGCACATCTTCAGTTTTTACATGACCATAAGTATAAGTTAGAGAGCTACGAAGTGAAAGCGATTTGGTGATCTGTGCAAGTAAATTTCCTTCAAAACCGTAAATAATTGCCTTTTCAGTATTTTGCATCGCCTGCACAGCACAGAGAGTTCCATCAAATTCTATTGAATCCTGTCCATTATACAGGAACGGTCGTGTTACAAAAGCATTTGCTAGTAAGGTATAATATCCTGTAATTTCCAGTTGGAGGAAATCTCCGAATGTTTTACCCAAAGTGAGTTCTGCATTGTAGGCATTTTCCGGTTTCAGTTCCGGGTTTGGAACGATAATGAGTTGGTCCGTACTGTTTGAGTCATTAAGTTTTGACAAATCATCGATATTTGGAGCCCTGAAACCTGTCGAAAGATTTGTTGCCATCCGCCAACCGTTTCCTGGCATAAATACAAGACCAAGGCTTCCGTTTGTAGCAGTATTGTCCTGTGTCATGGTTGCATCAAACGGAAATTTTATCAGATCCATCATAGCCTGCAGATACCTGGCTTCGAGCGAAACATAGTTAAAACGGATACCTTGGGAGAAAATCAGTTTTTCATTTATTTCCCAGTTATTGGAAGCATAAGCTGCAAAATTCTTCATATTATCACCTCCGTCAGGATAACGTGAGGCAGCATCGTATGTAATTTCAGCAGTATTGACGTTTTTATTATAAGCTTTTGAATCCACAAGGTTAAGTATTCCTTCCAGTCCATAACGCAACTCACTTTTATTGAATATTTTCTTCAGAAAATCAGCATTCAGCGAAAATACATGAACTGTTTCTTCCTGGTGTTTTGTTTTTGATTTTCCAAAACTCCGGCTGATTCTGTCTTCACTTATGTTTTGATAAGCAGCTGTAACAGAGGCATTATCGTAAATATTTGTTGGCTTTAACCATTCATTTTTTAAAGAAATCAAAGCGCGGGTTTGAGGTCCATAATACCATTCTGCATATTTAAGGGTTGTTCCCGACATTTCAGTCAGGCGGTCGTAGCGTGGAATATCACTCGAATTTGAGAATTGCATATTCAATGTCAGCGCATAATATTCAGTTGGTTTAAACAGGATTTTACCGAAAAGGTCGTACTGCGAATAGCCTGAACCTTTTTGTACCAATGGATTGCTGTTTGCTGTCATAACATCTTCCCCGTCAATACGTTCAGCGTAATACAATCGTTTTCCCCAGTCACCGTATTTACTGTTGCGATTACTGCCTTCGCGTAAATCACCTATTTTTTTAGTGCTTCCACCAATCAATGCGGCAATTTTCTTTCCGCCAACATTAATATTATAACTCTGTGAGAATTCATTGGCGGCAGAAGAATAGCGGAGCATTGCATTTCCTGAGGTAAAAACTTTCCCGTTAGTTGATAATACAGGATTACGTGTATAAAAATGCATCACTCCGCCCATGGCGTCGCTGCCATAAATCACCGAACCCGGGCCATGAACAACTTCAACGCGGCTCAATATATTCGGATCAATTGTAATAACATTTTGAATGTGACCGGCACGGTAAATAGCATTATTCATCCGAACGCCATCAACAACCATCAATATACGGTTGGTTTCCATGCCCCTCAAAACTGCACTTCCGCCGCCTAGCTGGCTTTGCTGAATATATACAGTTCCATTCTGCTGTAACAGATCGGCAGTTGTCTGTGAATTGCTGAATTGTATTTGCCTTGCGGGAATAATGTCAATCCTGACAGGCAGGTCGCGGTATTTCTCTTCGGTTTTATTCGCCGAAAGAACTACTTCCTGTAGATTAATTACAGCAACGGTAAGTTCAATATCAGTTATTGGGGCTGTAAAAAACGACTTTTCATATTCGACCGGAAGGAAAGAGATATGTGTAAATGAAAGCTTATCCTTGTTCTTAAATTTAGAAATATCAGCTATACCTTTATTGTCAGTGGTAATAGAAATTGTTTTATCAGAATTATAAATCGAGCAGTTACTAACAGGTTGCAGATCGGATTTGTTGATTACGCGAACCTTTTGGGCCATTGATGTCGCTGCACAAAGCAGTATAAATAAAGTAATTAATCTTTTCATTTAAAAATGGAAGTATTAGTATAAAATGTTACATTTCAACTGTATCACAAAGTGTTACAGCTGGAAAATTTAGCTTTTGCGGTCTTAATCTTCAGAATAAGAGCAAGAGATCAATTAATGAAAAATTAACTAAGTTGTTGAGGAGGCGGAGATGAAACCTGAATAATGGGATCTGAATAGCTATTTCCCTTGCACGCCGGATTAAAAGAAATTGGATTTTCTGTAAGGAAAAAGGTCTTTTCGGTAAAAATACCTGATTTAATTATCTTGTCAATAATATTTCTTGCTGTGCTCTGCAGAGGCATTTGCTGAGCTTTTGAATTAAAGAGTCGTGTTTTTGAAATTAAGGTTTCTTCTTCATGATCATAAACACAAAAATACTTTATTTGCTTACCGTCATCTGTCTTTCGGACAACGTCATATAACTTCCCATCCACCAGAATCTCCCGTTGGTCCAAAATCTTCAATCTTGAATCTGCAATATTCCTGGTAAAAATAAATGTTGTAAGTTGCTGTTCAGGAAGAGTTGACAACTGCGCCCACTTTTGTTGGCGAACTGCCATACGCATTACCGAAAGTACCAGGAAATATCCTAATGAATTATAAATCAATAATCCACATAATAATATAGAAGATATTTTCAGAGTAGCTTTCTGCATAGAGACAAAAGTAATAAGATTTTATTGAACGAATAGTACCAGAAGTTGTTTAAATAAAAAGTTCACCGTAATTTCGTCGTTGCAAAACATCAAATTATTTAAATAGATACGATATGTTGTTTGACATTGAATTGGTCAGGAAAGTATATTCATTGCTGCCTTCCAAAATTGACAAAGCACGCAAATTAGTAAACCGACCACTTACACTCAGCGAAAAAATACTTTACAGCCACCTCTGGGATGAACTTCCGGCAAAACCTTTCGGCAGGGGAGATGACTATGTGAATTTCGGTCCCGATCGGGTTGCCATGCAGGATGCAACCGCACAAATGGCTTTGTTGCAGTTTATGACCGCAGGTCGAAACCGAACAGCAGTACCAAGTACAGTGCATTGCGATCACCTTATTCAAGCATCCGTTGGTGCAAGCGCGGATTTAGGAATTGCGCTTTCTCAGAATAAGGAAGTATATGATTTCCTTGAATCCGTGTCGGCGAAATATGGCATTGGTTTCTGGAAACCTGGAGCCGGAATTATACACCAGGTAATTCTTGAGAATTATGCATTCCCCGGCGGAATGATGATTGGTACTGATTCGCATACTGTTAACGCAGGAGGACTTGGAATGATCGCCATTGGAGTTGGCGGTGCCGATGCCATGGATGTTATGGCCGGAATGGCCTGGGAATTGAAAATGCCTAAGCTTATCGGTGTTAAACTTACCGGAAAATTAAATGGCTGGGCTTCAGCTAAAGACATCATTCTAAAAGTGGCCGGAATCCTTACCGTTAAAGGAGGAACCGGCTGCATTGTTGAGTATTTCGGCGATGGCGCAGATTCTCTTTCTGCAACCGGAAAAGGAACCATTTGCAATATGGGTGCCGAAATTGGTGCAACTACTTCGATTTTCGGTTACGATGCCAAAATGAGTGATTACCTCAAAGCAACCGGACGTGAAGAAATTGCCAAACTTGCTGATGGCATTATTGCAGATCTTCGCGCTGATGCAGAAGTTTATGCTTCTCCTGATAAATATTTTGACCAGTTGATAGAAATTGATCTCAATACTCTTGAACCTTATGTTAACGGACCTTTTACACCGGATGCAGCTTATCCGGTTTCGGAATTTGTGAAACAGGTTAAAGAAAAAGGATATCCTCAGAAGCTTGAGGTTGGTTTGATCGGCTCATGTACAAATTCATCATACGAAGATCTTACCCGTGCAGCTTCCATTGCCAGGCAGGCTACCGCTAAAAACCTGAAAGCCAAGGCTGAATTCGTGATTACACCGGGATCGGAACTGATCCGTTATACTACCGAACGGGATGGTTTATTGGGCGATTTTGAAAAGATTGGTGGTGTTGTAATGGCAAATGCCTGTGGACCTTGTATTGGTCAATGGAAAAGGCATACGGATGATCCTGAGAGGAAAAATTCGATTATTACTTCCTTTAACCGGAATTTTGCCAAGCGTAACGATGGCAATCCCAATACACACAGTTTTGTAGCTTCTCCTGAAATTGTAACTGCTTATGCTATCTCAGGCGATCTTTGCTTTAATCCGTTAACCGATTACCTGGTCAACGAAGCCGGTGAAAAAGTTAAACTTGATGAGCCCAATGGCATCGAGCTACCGGTTGCAGGTTTTGATGTAAAAGATCCCGGTTACCTGGCACCACCTGCCGATGGTTCGGCCATCAATATTGTGGTGAAACCTGATTCTGAAAGACTTCAATTGCTTGAACCATTTGGAGCATGGAAAGGAGCCGATTTGCTGGCACTCCCTTTGCTTATCAAAGCCAAAGGCAAATGTACAACCGATCATATTTCGATGGCTGGACCATGGTTACGGTTCCGCGGTCACCTGGATAATATTTCCAATAACATGCTGATCGGAGCGTTGAATTTCTTTAATGAGAAAACTAACCTGATTAAAAATCAATTAGATGGTGAGTATGGAACAGTTCCTGCCACAGCAAGGGCGTACAAAGCTGCCGGTTTAGGGTCAATTGTGGTGGGTGATGAAAATTACGGCGAAGGTTCCTCGCGCGAGCATGCAGCCATGGAGCCACGTCATTTGGGCGTAAGAGCGATTTTAGTAAAATCATTTGCCCGTATTCACGAAACCAACCTGAAAAAACAGGGAATGCTGGCGCTTACTTTTGCCAACAAAGCTGATTATGAACTGATACGGGAGGATGACCGCATCGATATCACAGGACTAACCTCATTTGCACCGGGTAAACCACTTATCCTTGTATTACATCATTCGGATGGTACAAAGGATCAATTTCCTGTAAATCATACCTATAACCAGATGCAGATTGACTGGTTTAAAGCGGGTGGAGCGCTTAATTTGCTGAGGATGAGTTTATAGAATCTATTTTATCAAAAGAAAGAGCCACTTTTCCGTATAGGAGAGGTGGCTTTTTTGTATTTATACTTCGCGCGGGATAAATTTCTGCATAAACTGTTATTGAATTTCGTGCCTATTCAACTTTGTGCAAGCGATATAAACAAAGTTCTGCCACAGGTGTGGAAGATTTACGGAACAAATTGCCCGTAGGGCATTAAATTCAATAGAAACCCACAACCGATTGAACGTGTTTTCCCATAGGGAATCAACAGCGATTAGCCCTGTTTTTCATTCAGTTCGGGAGCCAGATTGTTAATGCCCTACGGGCAAGGCTAACATCCAGGAGCTTTTATCTATTGAACTTAAAGCCCTATGGGCTATATCGGATTGGAAAAGTATTTGGTGAGCGACTAAGTCCGAACAACAGGAATGTGGGTTCATGGAATCGTCAAGGCACACATCATTCTGATCTGTTCTTTATTCGAGCTGCAACCCAAGCACTGAACCGGGCAACATTTTGCGGTAATTTATCCCGTTTAATGTATAACCAGTTTTTTCCGCGGCATCCGCGTTCCATTTTTCAGTGGAATCATGAAGTTTTTTTAACTCTCTTCCTTAAAAAACAACTGGTAATAATTCATTCCCGACTCCTGGTCGAAACCTTTTACAATTTGCTGATTATCACCGTGAACATAAATATGAAAGTTCTTATCCAGCTTGATGATACTTCTAAAAAACTTGGATTGCTTTTTAACAGCGGCGTTTGAAATATCGAAATTATCTGTAAGCTGAACGCCATGTTCAACTTCAAATTCGGTTTTGTACGATTTGAAGCTGCTGATCATTTCTGGCGCCTGCATCACTTCATTGGCAAAATCGTCCATGCCAAAGGTGTCATTTTCTTTAAAAAATTTTACCGATTTGTTCAGCATTTCGGCTTGGTCGGCTTTGGAAACATCAAATTGTTCAGGGAACTTTTCAACCACAAAACTTTTGCACATGCTCAGTACATTTTTAGTCTGGTAGTATTCGTCGTTTCGTGCCAGCACATGCAAAAAATGATCGATCCAGTATTGCGCTTCACCTCCTTTGTTCAGGTTATCGACAACGGAAACCTTGTATCCTTTTTCGCGCTCGGTATTAAAAATCAGGCAGCCTTTATCAAGCTTATGAATGTTAATGCCGGCTTCGCTTTCAACAGCAAATCCGTCGTTTTTCGGATAAACTTTGAGGAAAGTTTCCTTTGTTTCCGACTTAAACAAACCAACGGCATCCAACGTTTCACCATCCACAATGCAATCGCGGAAATACACAACGTATATTTCTCCTCCTTTAATTTTTGGATGTACAGACTGTTCGTAAAGATGCTTGGCAAGGTTTACCGATTGGTCAAACAACGATTCAGGATTGTCGAAAATTGTAGAAACGTATGAATAAACTTCGTTTAGTTTTAAATCAGATTCGTGATATAAGTTATAATATTCATTCGACTTGAAAGGTGAAAAAAAATAGGTAAGCAGCAGATTGTTGATGCTTTCATCGGTGCGCAATTCGGATTTTGAAAAGCGGATTCCTTCATCGTTTAGTTTATTGCCAACGTTATGAACAGCAATAGATTGGATTTCAATTTGTTCAGTGATCATCATAAGTTTAAAAATAAATCAAGGTGCAACCATAAGTCACACCTTGAAGTTGTTTAATCCGTTATCAGTTTTATTATCTCAGTCCCATGGCAACAATAATCTCCTCAATCCTGCCATCAAGTTTTGCTTCCACTTTTTTGAAATCAGCTACAGCAGCGAGATTGGCTCGTACGCTGAAATAGAATTTGATTTTTGGTTCAGTTCCGGAAGGACGCATGGAGATTTTACTTCCATCCTCAAGGAAAAATTGCAGTACATCGCTCTTTGTAATTTTAATTGGCGTAATTTTTCCCGATGCAATATCAGTTGCCTGGCTGAGTTCATAATCATTCATCAACTTAACTTTCGAGCCGGCAATTTCCTTCGGCGGATTGGCACGGAAACCTTCCATCATAGCCTTAATCTCTGCCTGGCCGCTCATGCCTTTCCGAATTACATTTACAAGGTTTTCCTTATATAAACCATATTCCAGGTATATGTCGAGCAATAATTCGTAGAGACTTTTCCCTTTGCTGGCAGCCCAGGCAGCACATTCAGCAAAAATACTGCATGCTGTAATGGCATCCTTATCACGCACAAAGTCACCGATCATAAAACCATAGCTCTCTTCACCGCCACCAATAAATGTTTTTTTACCTTCAAGATTCCTGATAACTTCGGCAATCCATTTGAAGCCGGTGAGAACATCAAAATATTCCACTCCGGCGCTCCTGGCGATATCACCGATAAGCTCAGTGGTAACAATAGTTTTAACGATGTATTCGTTGCCGGTAAGTTTGCCTTTGGCTTGCCATTGTTTGATAAGGTAATAGGTGAGGAGGGAAGCGGTCTGATTTCCGTTCAGTAAAATATAATTTCCATCCAGATCTCTTAAACCAACTCCTATTCGGTCTGCATCAGGATCTGTAGCTAAAACAAGGTCGGCATTGATGGCAAGTGCTTTCTCCATAGCCATCTTCATGGCTGCTTTTTCTTCCGGGTTTGGCGAGACGACTGTTGGGAAATTTCCATCCGTAACGGCTTGCTCTTCAACAATATGAATATTCTGGAATCCATAATTTTTAAGCGCCTGGGGCACAAGGGTGATACCGGTTCCATGCAAAGGCGTGTACACGATTTTCATGTTCTTTTGAGAAACAATAACTTCAGGTGCCAGGGAATAACTTTTCGACGCTTTCAGGAATTCCTTATCGATACTTTCGCCTATCATATTGATTTTCATAGGATCACCAGTAAAGTTTACGTCCCCGATTGTAGCAATTTTCTGCACTTCGGTAATCACATTTTTATCGTGGGGTGGAACCAGTTGTGCTCCGTCATTCCAATATACTTTGTAACCGTTGTATTCCTTGGGATTGTGAGAAGCCGTGATTACAATTCCGCTATGGCAATGCAGGTATCGAACTGCAAAGGAAAGTTCAGGTGTTGGACGGAGATGCTCAAAAAGAAAAACTGTTATCCCATTTGCAGACAACACCTCCGCAGCTATTTTTGCAAAATAAGTGCTGTTGTTACGACAGTCATATGCTATGGCAAGCCTGATTTCATTATCATTTGCAAATACTTTTTTAAGGTAGTTTGCAAGTCCCTGGGTGGCCATTCCAACGGTGTATTTATTCATGCGGTTGGTGCCATCGCCCATAATACCGCGCAGACCTCCGGTTCCAAATTCGAGATCGCAATAGAAACTCTCAGCCAATTCGGCAGGATCATTCTCAATCATTTTGGTGATTCGTGCTTTGGTATCGTTATCAATATTTTTATCATCGAGCCAGGCTTGTGCTCTTTTTAAAATTGCGGGGTCAATAGTTGTATTTGCCATGATATGAATGATTTATAAGTGAATTACGGAATGGTATTTATACATACAAACCTAAGGAAATAATTTGGATCAGTAAGGGCCAGATTGTGAAATTAATATTATCCCGTTTCAATAAGCAATACTCCGTTAAATTTTAAGCAGCAATTTTACCATAATCCAGTAGTTCTTTGACAAGTTTTTGATTTTTAGCAGAGTTAGGGTTAATAGCAAACACGCACATAAATCGTTCTATCATCAAAGT
>JBAZWY010000001.1:0-338248 GCA_041660125.1 Lentimicrobiaceae bacterium | reverse complement strand
TTTTGTGTGCAGTTATTCATCGTGTACATCATTTTGTGAACACTCAGCTTTTTCAGCATCAAATTTCGGATTCTCAACTGGTTCCTACTACTTGATGTATTTGAGTTTTTCAGCAGACCCTAATTATTCATTTACGATTGTCAAAAGCTGCCGGCCTTTCAAATCGGATATTGCAAGAGTTACATTTCCATGGATATTATTTGTGAATGAAATGATTGATTTATCGGTTTTCGGATAAGGTCACAATTTCAGGAATAAGATAAACAAAGATGTCAGGGACGATAGAAGAGCTTAAAAGCACCCCTGCCAGAAAGTTTTCCTGCACATTATCTGAGTTTGATCAAGTGCCGGCTTGTAAGAACCGGCTCTTTTATTCTGCAAGCATTTATCATAATTATCGGCTGGATATTCTATCCTAATACCTATTAGTCAAAAAGCCCATGCGCAGCTAAATGTGTGAATTATGTAAATATTCACCAAAGTTGTGTAACGCTTTTCACTCCTAACATATGGAACTTTGTTACTGTATTATTTATAATACTTCACTTCAATGAAAGCAAATTATTACTCATTCACAATGGTTCACATTAATTGTGCTTTTTAGTCTGGACATACTTGATTTGCCGATTACTCTAAAAATTATATTCATTCACCTTTCAATAATTAAGCCATGAAAACAACAGGCATCGTTCTTATTCTTCTGGGATTAGTGTTAACCGTATTTACCGCATTCAATTTTTTCACAAAAGAAAAAGTTGTTGATTTGGGAGCTGTTGAAATATCAAGGAATAAACCTCATAACATAAGTTGGTCACCCATTATTGGCATTGTTGTAATGGGAATTGGAGGAGTCGTTCTCTGGCAGGGCTCAAAAAGAAAATAGCCATTTTAACCTTTTAACCGAATTGATTCCTTTGAAACATCGTTACATTGTATTATTCTTAATACTTACTTCATTCTGGCTTCAGGCTCAAAATGTGGTTAGTCATGATACAATTGTTCCGGCTAAAGGAAATGTGAAAGGACAACTCAAAGAGATCAAAAAAGAAAAAGTGGAACATCATTCTGATTCTACAGGGAGTCAACCCAGGCTGGCACAAATTGATACTTTAATACAAAATAAATATGGCGACTTGCTGAATGACGATACTGCCTATAACAAAAGATATCCTTTGTGGATTCCTGCTGTTCAAACGTTTGGATTTGATTTTTTAATATTTTCGATGGACAGGTATGTGTTAAAATATGATTTTTCAACCCAGGTCGGATTTAATTCCTGGAATCATAATATAAAAACAGGATGGGAATGGGACACTGACAGATTTGGTATGAATTTTATCGCTCATCCATACTCAGGTACGCTTTCGTTTAATACAGCCCGTTCAAATGGATATAATTACTGGCAATCCGTTCCCTTTGCAGTAGGTGGCAGTTTAATGTGGGAGTATTTCGGGGAGAATACCCTGCCATCCTATAATGATATAATCAATACACCGATCAACGGGGCTTTCCTGGGCGAAATTTCATACAGAATCAGTTCAAATATTCTTGACGACCGTACCATGGGTATGGAACGTGTTATGCGCGAAATAGCAGCCGGTATTATTGATCCTGTAAGAGGATTGAACAGGTTAATGCAGGGAAAGAGTTTCAGGAAGACCAACCTGGAAGTATATCAGAAAGAACCCCTGAACATTACCTTATATGCCGGGATGCAAAAACTGAAAAATGATCCTGAAAATATCTCAAAGACAGGAACTTACAATGAAATTCTGAACCTCCAGCTCGATTATGGTAACCCGTTTGAAAACAGAACCCGCAAACCTTATGATTTCTTCAAACTGAGAGTTGATTTAAACTACGGTGTAGGACGCAAAATTCTTGACAATATCAGAGGTTATGGCATTTTATATGGTAAAAATTTCCTTTCAGATTCGGGAAACAAAGCAATGCTGGTTGGGTTATACCAATATTATGACTACTGGGATAATAAAACGTTTGAGTTAGGGGCTATAGGTTTCGGCAGTGGTGTTATCACAAAACTCCCTGTGCACAAGGCTTCAAGATCAAATCTGTATATTTCAGTACATCTTGCACTGATACCTTTTGCAGGAAGCAGTACCCGGTTTGGACCCGATACCTCACAATACAGGGATTATAACTTCGGCGGTGGTCTGGAAGGGAAGTTTGAAAGTACAATTAATGCCGGTAAGCGGGCGACTGCAACGCTGACTGCTTATTATTACTGGATTCATAGCTATGTCGGGTTAAAGGAAGATAATTTCATTACCATCATAAAACCGAGAGTTACAGTTAGTGTTTACAAAAACCTGGCTGTCGGGTTTGAACCGGCTTTTTATTACAATGATGTTCATTCTCCAAATTCACCAGTCGTTCATCTTGCCCGCACTGAGTGGAAAGCTTTCGTGATGATCTATCTTGAAGATTCACAGCGCAGGGGTCATTACAATTAAAAATAAATTGTGCATTGAGAACAATACAACACTTCAAAATCCGTAAATAGTAGTATGTTAAATAAACTCTTTCTATCAGTTCTGCTGATCTTCACCTTTCAAGTTTCTGTCATCGCCCAGGAAACGAAGCATGATACAATAGCAGGGACAAAGGGGAAATTGGACGTTAAACCGGAAACCAGGCAGGAGAAGAAACAAGAGAAGAAATTATATAGTATTTCCCAATTCGGACGTGAATCAGTTCTGTTTATAAAACAACCGCTGAGATGGAAGGCTAAGGATTGGCTTACTGTTGGCGGTTTAGCCGGGGGAACAGCATTACTCACTCTTGCTGATCAGCCATTGCGTGATGCAACCCAAGGGAATCAGAAATATTATTATAGTGTTCCGGTTGTAGCTGGCAGGGTATATGGCGAATTGTATTCTATCGTAGGAGTTGCAGGGTCATTTGGCGCATACGGAATGATAGCACACGATACAGCGGCAAAAAAAATAGCTATTGAATTGTTCCAGGCAGGGCTGTATTCCGAAATTGTAACCGGAATATTAAAAAATGTCATCGGCAGGTCGAGACCATATATGAATGAAGGCCCAGGCTCTTTTCATCCATTTTCGATTTTAAATGCCGGCTACAATTCTTTCCCAAGCGGGCATTC
Organism: Lentimicrobiaceae bacterium; assembly: GCA_041660125.1. Lineage (GTDB taxonomy): Bacteria > Bacteroidota > Bacteroidia > Bacteroidales > UBA4417 > UBA4417. Next base: position 335,118 of record JBAZWY010000001.1, on the reverse strand, counting down.
AACAAGTGCCTTTGCGCTATCAACAGTAATGTCGAGGCATGCGCATTCGACTGCGTTAAAAATTATAGCCTATACACCTGCCGCCTTTACGCTACTTTCCCGAATATACCAGGATAAGCACTGGATATCTGATGAACTTCTGGGAGCAGCAATTGGATATTTTGTAGGTAATTGGGTAGTAGATCTGCATGAAGCAAAAAGACATAAAATCAATGTTACAGTTACTTCGATTTATCCTCCTGCAGTTTCAATTGATCTTGATAGTTTTTTCATGAACCATGATAATTCCATTGCTTCAGCAAACAAATGATCAATAATGGAATCAACATCAAATATTGATTCCTGGGAATCAGTGCGCGTCCAGGTTGTGCAGCATATAAATACTGTGCCTGAGGGTCGGAGTTATTTCAGCCATATATTCCTCAACCGCTTTTACGCTTCCCGGCAATGTATATACGAGTGTGTTTTGCATCACCCCTGCAATGGCTCTTGATAAAAGTGCGTTTGGCTTAAGGCTTCCATATTTAAACCGGATAAGTTCCATTATACCCGGAATTTCTTTGTCAAGAAATGGTTTAACCGCATCAGGTGTTATGTCGCGTGGGCCGATGCCTGTTCCGCCGGTGGTAAATACAATGTCTGCCTGAGCTTCGCGGGCCTGTTTCAGAAGCAACTTGAGTTCCGTTGCATCATCAGGAATAAGTTTGCGTTCAATAGCAAATTGCCAGGCTTCTGTTTCGAAAAATGAAGATAGTATTTGTTCGATTTTAGGTCCTGAACGGTCACTGTATTCTCCCCGGCTGGCGCGGTCGCTGAGCGTGATGATAAGTACTTTGTAAATGCGAGGCGTATAAATTCCTTTATCACCGGCTTTTACAATTCCGTTTTTTAATACCCTGGCAAAAATTCCTTCTTTCGGCATAACACAATTACCAACTTCTTTGAATATGGCACAGGAAGTACCGTGGCATTCTTTCCCTATTTGAGTGATCTCCAGTTCCACTTCACCAAGGGTAATCCTGTCAAGTGGATGTGTATTTACCAGTTCAAGACCTTTGGTGGTAATGTTTTCGGCAAATTCGCCATAATTTATTTTGCGTCCGGCAGCATTTGTAAACCTTTGAAAGCTTTCGTCGGCCAGCAGGCTAACCTGCCGGTGCCAGTCGCCGGCGTGGGCATCATTTGCAACTCCAAGCTTATTTAATTCAATTTCGGAAACGGGGACTTTTATAGTTCCCTTTTTCTCACTTATATTTACTGATACTACAGTGATGGGAGTTGACATGTGTTTTAGGGGATTTGGATTTTGGTCATTCAATTGTGGAGGGTTAAGCTATTTTGAGGGCTTGAGTTACATGAGTTGTCATTCGGTTGTCATTCAATTGTTGAGGATAGAGTTGTATGGAGTTTTAGAGGGGCGAGTAGTCATTCGGTTGTCATTCAATAGTTGTTGATTGAGTAACGGAGTTTTATCGAGATGGTTGAGTTGTCATACAATGGTCATTCAATTGTGGAGGGTTAAGCTATTTTGAGTGTTAGAGGAGGATGAGTTGTCAGAAAATGGTCATTCAATTGTTTCTTGGGTTTTGGAACTTGGTCCCGCCTTTGGCGGGAGGAATTTGATTTTTTTAACTGTCGTTGTGTCTATCTTTCTGATTCTGAATCACAAACTGCACCCCTTCAATAATATAGAAGATGGATGATGCCAGCAAAGATAGCCCTAGAGAGATGAAAAATGTTCCTTTATAAAGCTCAGGTATGATCTTCCAATGGCTGACTAAAATCCCCATTGTTATCATTAATGACATAAGGATATACCCGCGAACATCGAAAAACGCAAACATGCAAGGCCTGTGCTGGGGCAGATTTTTAATACGGTTTATATAACGCAAGCTAACTTTTCGGAACACAAGGAGAAAGAAAGGGATGAAACCTGAAATGCCTATCAGGTAATTAAGCATATGATGAAGGGCATGACGTTCAATGAAAATAAAACCCATTTTAAGTATCCTGTATGCCGCAAATCCCCAGAGTGCAGCCCCGAGTGCAATAAGCACCGGTTTGGATACACCGGGTTTCAATGTTTGAAGGATTTGGTTAGTCATAAATTGGGTTTTTGAGTATCAAATATCGGTTTTAGTTTTGCTGATCAGTTTTATATTGCTGATCTCCATGTTTTTATCAACAGCTTTGCACATATCATACACTGTTAGAAGCGATGCCGAAACTGCTGTCAGCGCCTCCATTTCAACACCGGTCTGGCCAATGCAATGTACTTCGCTAAGTGCTGACACTCCCCTGGATTCAAGACTAAGTTTAACATCCACTTTTGTTATCATCAATGTGTGGCATAGCGGAATTATGGACGATGTAAGCTTTGCCGCCTGAATGCCTGCAAGCTGAGCAACCGTGAGTACATCACCTTTTTTCATATTGTTTTCCTGCACCAGTCTAACTGTTTCGGGTTGCAAACTAATAAATCCCTGAGCCTTTGCAATCCGTAACTGATTGGGTTTATGACCAACATCCACCATATTGGCTTTTCCTGCATCATCGGTGTGGCTTAATTTATTCATAGGTTTTAATTTCAAAGGTTCAAATGTTTTCGGCGTTCAAATGCCTTCGGCGTTCAAGGGTTCAATGCCTTCGGCGTTCAAAGTTTCATGTTTCAAGTTCCAGGATCATAAACCACAAATCATTCACCTTTCGCCTCTCGCCATTTCTCCATTTCGCCTTTCATCCAAGCCCCAAACCCCAAACTTATCCCCCGATATTGTAAAACTCACCATGCTTATTAATAGTTCCGCACGAAGGTTTGTTTCCCAGAGCCAACTGAAGTGCTTTGTGCGCACCGTGTTCGCGAATGTTATATTCCATATCATTAAAAAGGCATGGTTTGATCATCCCGTTGGCTGTAAGCCGTAAACGGTTACAAGTGGAACAATCGCCCCCGCTGCCACCATCTACGATATAAAATTCACCTTTCTCAAGATCCATCTGCCTTATGAAACGGACCTGCAATCCAAGTTTCTTGCCAAATTCCGCAACTTCAACCGCATCAGGTTCAGATGATGATTTTACAATTACGCAGTTGATTTTAACGGGTGCAAGACCTGCATTTACTGAGGCTTCAATTCCTTTGAGCACTTTATCGATATCGCCCCCTCGGGTTACCTGGCGATAAGTTTCCGGATTCAAAGTGTCGAGACTGACATTAACACGGTGAAGTCCGGCATCCTTAAGGGATTGGGCGTACTTTTCAAGTAATTGCCCGTTGGTTGTCATGCCTAAATCCTGGATACCTGGTCTTGAAGAAATCATTTGAATCAGGGTAATAATATCTTTTCGTACCAAAGGTTCACCACCGGTGATTCGTATTTTATCTACACCCTGTGCAAGAGCAGCATCCACCACTTCCATTATTTCTTCGAAAGAGAGTATATCGCTGTGCGGCATTAAAGTAATCCCTTCGGCAGGCATGCAATACGTGCAGCGCAGGTTACATCGGTCGGTAACCGAAATGCGGAGGTAATTTATACGTCGGTTATACGAGTCGAACATCTACCAAAGCTCCTTTCCTTATTTCTTTTTCTCCTATTTCGATCGTAGCAATTCCTTGAGCATAAATATAGGAATGTATATGTGCTGAGCCGTGATATTCAACAGGCATGGCGGTTCCATTGTCAGAAAGAAACACAGGGAAAAATGCTTTCCGTGAAGTCTTTTTCCGGATATAATCGGCACCCATGGGAATTTTTAGTTGCATTTCCTGCCCTGTATTTCCGGTTATCAACCTGATCAGGTGTTTCACCAGTAATTCGAATTGAACAAAGGATGATACCGGATTTCCCGGCAAAGCAACCAGGTATTGATTTTTACGGGTGGCAAAAATAACCGGTTTACCAGGCTGAACTGCCATGCTGCGGAATTTAATATCAAAACCAGCCTGCTGAATTACCGCAGGTACGAAATCGAAATCGCCTGCAGAAATTCCTCCTGTTAAAATAACGATATCGTTTTCGGTAGCGGCTTGTTGTATGATTTGAAGTGTAGCTTCTTCATTATCGGAAGCAATCCCGAAATAGGTTGCCAGGCAATCAGCACGTTTAGCCTGAGCCAGTAACTGATACGCATTGCTGTTCCGAATCTGCGATAGGACAGGGGTATCTGAAGGTTCAACAAGTTCGTCGCCGGTTGAAATAATTCCTATACGGGGTTGTTTGTAAACTTCCGGATTGACACAACCTACCGAAGCCAGTATAGCAATTTCCTGGGGTCTGATCAGGGTACCTTTATCAAGTACTTTCTCTCCAAGGGTAATATCTTCAGCGCGTGTGCAAAAGTTCGAAGCCGTTTTTTGTGCTACAAACCGAATGGTATCAGGTCCTGTAATTTCTACATCTTCAACCATTATTACCGTGTCGGCGCCTTGAGGTAACATGCCACCGGTCATTAGTTTTGAGCATTCACCTGGACCAATTTGTTTTGCAGGGACTTTACCGGCGGGTATAGTTTCAAGGACTTTTAACTCCATTTCAAGATCATTCCTTCGACAAGCATACCCATCAACAGCAGATTTGTCGAACGGAGGCATATCTATATCCGAAAATACATCCATTGCTAATACCCTGCCTAAACAATCTTCAAATCTTAATTTTTCTGATCTAAGGGGAACAGCAGATGTGCGTATGATCTCCAGTGCTTCTTCAAATAGTATCATTCTTGGTGCTTCGCTTAATGCGGCAAAGATAATTATCATTTTAATGCGAATGGATGATAGATTCTGTTCGGGTGGAGTTATTTGCTTAAGATTAACCTGTGAGAATATGACCGGTCGGGCATTATCTATTTTGTTATCTTTGTAAAAAAAACATTATGACAGATAATAATCAATCTAATGGCACTAAGTCGCCATCGGCCAAACCGGTTAGTGTTTTTAAAAAGAAAATTAAAAAGTATTTTTATGTTACCCTGACATTCTTAATTATATTGTTTGGGACATGGATTTACTGGAGTTATTACTTCACTTATAGCGATGGCTACCGCGCCGGGCTGTTGCAAAAGTTTTCGCGCAAAGGGAATATTTTTAAAACATACGAAGGTGAAATGGTACTGAGTAGTGTTGAGAGCAATAAAAATGTTGCCATTGCTTCCGAAAAGTTTCTTTTCTCGGTGGCTGACAAAAAAATTGCCCTTCAGCTTGATACCGTGCAGGGCAGAAATATAAGTGTTCATTATACGCAAAAAAATAAAACTTTGCCATGGCGGGGCGAAAGCGCCTATATTGTTGACAGCGTGAAGTTGAGTGAATAGATTGATTTGCGATTAACAGATGGGATTTAACCTAGGGGAAATTATTTCTTGCCTAAGAAGTTGACGTTAAAACCATAAATCGTACATCGTACCTTGTAAATCGTCAATCGCTTTACAGTATTTTATCCTGAAAAAATTTATATGTTTCCACCTGGGAGTTCATTTTCAGGTTAGGATTTCCTTTAACATACTGATTCGGTTTTGTAGGGGTGATTAACCGTGCCTTTGTGTTGTCGCGCAATTGGATTTGTAACATAGTCATTAATTCGCGCTGCAGATCACGGTCAAATATGGGGCAGGCTACTTCAATGCGGTTATCAAAATTTCGTTCCATCCAGTCGGCCGATGAAAGGTAATACAATTCATTCCCAGCATTTGCAAATACCATTACCCGGCTGTGTTCCAGGAAACGACCAACGATAGCAATGGCTTCGATATTCTCGCTCAGATTTGGAACACCAGGTTGAAGCAAACAAATACCCCTGACGATCAGTTTTATTTTCACACCTGCAGCACTGGCCTCATAAAGTTTCTTAATAGTTTTGATATCAGTGAGGTTATTGATTTTTAAAATAATCCAGGCATCTGTCCCGGCTTTGGCATTCCGGATTTCGTTAGTTAGTAGTTTTAAGAACTGGTTCCGCATATGAAAGGGCGCAACAATGAGCTTGGTGAACCTTGGTGTATTGTAAATAGATTCAAACAGGTGGAAAACACTGTTTACATCTGATACTATTTCTTTATCCGCTGTAAAAATTGAAACGTCAGTGTAAACTTTAGCTGTTGTTTCGTTGAAATTTCCCGTACCAACACCAGCATAATAAACATTTCTTACACCTTCCTTGCGGCGGATCAGTAATAATTTAGCGTGTACCTTGTACCCGGGAATGGATTGAATAACCCGTACTCCTTCTTCCTGCATTTTTCCGGCCCAGTAAATATTAGCTTCTTCATCGAACCTGGCCTGCACTTCAAGGAAAACAGTTACTTCTTTGCCATTCCGGGCGGCATTGATCAGGGCATTTACCACATTGGAGTTGCTGGCTACGCGGTAGAGAGTCATTTTTATTGCTCTCACCTGCGGATCAAGAGAAGCTTCGCGGAGCAGGTCGATCAGGTACTGGAAGGATTGATAGGGATAATGCAGCAGGTAATCTCTTTCTTTAATGCCGGCAAGAATGCTTTTCGAAATTCTCATTCCCGGATGTTCAAGCGGTGGCATAGGGACAAACTCCATTTCCGGTGTGCCCATATTAGGGAAATTCACAAAATCTTTAAAATTATGATACTTACCGCCTGCTGAAACGGTATCGCTTTGGCTGATATTAAGTTTAGCGAGTAACTGTTTCAGCAGTCGCTCAGGCATATTGCGGTCGTATATAAACCTGACAGGAGGAGCTACTTCGCGCTGTTTCAGCCCTTCCGTCATCAGTTCAATAAAACTTTTCGAGACATCGTTATCAATATCGAGTTCTGCGTCACGGGTAAATTTAACGGCATATGCATTGTAGAAATTGAATCCGAAGACCTCGAAAATTTCATTAAGGCAATGACGTATTACATCATCGAGCAAAATGATAAACCGTTTGCCTTCCTCCGATGGCAGGATCAGGAAACGGGATAGGGTGTTCACCGGAACCTCAACAAGAGCATATTTTTCCTGTGCAGGTTTGCCTTTTACCTGCAGTACCACAGCAAGATATAGAGAATGATCGTGCAATGATGTTGCCTTCAGGTTGTTCAGAATGATTGGGAAAAGACTTGGGCGTACATATTCCCTGAAATACAGTTTAACAAATTTGCCCTGTTCGGGTGTTAAATCAGTATCATTTATAACAAAGATATTATTTTTCGCAAGCTCCTGTATAACAGAGTTATAGATGCGTTGAAATTCTTTCTGCTGTATTTTGGTAATTCGGTTTATTTCGCGAAGGGTTTTGCGCGGATTGATGTATTTGTCATGGAATAAACCTTTTTCCATGCTTATCATACGGTTTACGGTAGCTACTCTTACACGGTAAAATTCATCGAGGTTATTGGAATAAATACCCAGGAACTTCATGCGGTCAACCAATGGCGTAGCCGGATCAGATGCTTCCTGCAATACCCTTTCGTTGAAATGCAGCCAGCTGATCTCCCGGTTGATGATATTACTTTTATTTCCAGCCATGGTGAATCGCTATTTTATCCCTGGTGTGAGACGGAATATAGTCTTAACAGTGCAACAGCACTATTTGTTAATAAAAATATAAAATTACCATAATTTATCCGGATTTTAAATTAAGCACAGACAAATTGAATGAATCAGGGTTATTTTTGTCAAAAAAATAACAAGCAGGCATCTGTAAGTTAAGTTTTTATTAAATTCCGTCTTCATTAACTTAAGATGACATATATTCTGAAGTTTACACTGAAGATGAATCAATCTGAATTCTCCAGGTCCGAAAGAAACAAGTTCGTTGTGGAATCCTTATTACTTCTTTGGACGCTATTGTGTCACCTCGGCTTGATGTTCATTTTATATTTTAGCGCTTTTTAGAATTTAGGATTCATGACTCTGTAGAAATTGTGTGAATGATTACCATATCACTACTAAACGACAAAACGAGTTAAAAGATTGAAATCCAAGTAATACCTCACCCCAACCCCTTCTCCTTGAGGAGAGGGGCTACATCTCCCGTCAGCTATGCCTTTCAGCAAAATACTGGATTTTTTAGTCGTTCACTAATGTTACCATATGTAATATACTTGCAACAGGAATATTTTTTTGAAGAAAAGAATTATTCCCGTTTATAACTTCGAATCAGTTCAAATTCCTCCACCCGATCATCCGAGACATACGAATGAATTGGTAACTGTTGAAAGGAATTTAATACAGATACCAGGTTTAATTCTACTACAAAGATGTTTTTTTACAACATCCCCGGCCAAACGGTAAAGTTCTGAATGACTTTCGCTTTTTTCAGATCAACCCATTTATCGGTATCGAGGTGTACCGAAACAACCCCTGTTGTAGGCAGTGATTCAAGTTTTGGACTTGCAAACCGGTTTGCAACCATGGTTATAACCGGATTGTGACCCACGATCATAACACTGTTTATCGAATCATCAAGTCCCTCAATCAGATCAAGTGCATCCATTTCGTCACCGGTAAATAGTTTATCATGAGAAACAACTTTATTGGCAGGAACCCCAAGCTTATCGGCAATAATCAGTGCAGTTGCATATGCTCTTTCAGCCGGGCTTGCAATAATCTGATCAATCACAGGCATACTTTCGGTCATATATTCGGCTATCTTCCAGGTGCGTGCAACTCCGGTATCCGTAAGTAAACGGTCAGCATCAGCAATGTTAGCACTTGCCGGAATGGCTTTTCCATGTCGTACAATATATACAGTCTTCATAAGCGGGAGTTTATTTTTGGTAAACATACAAAATATCTTAAAACACAAAAGCGATACACGAAAATTTACATGAATCGCTCTTGTAAAAACATTATTTAAATATTTCCGGTGGTTCCATGTGCCGTGTTCCGGGTTCCCCAGATTAGAGGGCGGCACCCGGCACCTTTTTTAATACGCAAAAAGCGGGAATTCACTCATCATTTCGTTCACCCGTGAACGTACTTTGATAATGACATCTTCGTTTTCGTTGTTAGCGATCACTTCGTCAATCAGGTCAACGATCATTGGCATATGTTGTTCTTTAAGCCCACGGGTAGTAATTGCAGGAGTTCCGACGCGGATGCCTGAAGTTGTAAAAGGCGTTCGGCTATCGAAAGGTACCATGTTTTTATTCAGGGTGATATCGGCTTTTACGAGTAGGTTCTCGACCATTTTACCGGTGATATTGGGGTATTTGGTGCGCAGGTCGATGAGCATCAGGTGATTGTCAGTACCGCCTGAAATTACTTTAAACCCTTTATCCATAAAGGCTTTTGACATTACCTGTGCGTTCATTTTAACCTGCAATGCATAGTCCATAAATCCATCTGAAAGGGCTTCGCCGAAAGCAACTGCCTTACTTGCAATCACATGTTCCAGCGGTCCGCCTTGTATGCCTGGGAATACGGCGCTGTCGAGCATAGCCGACATCATTTTAATTTCACCTTTAGGAGTTTTTATGCCCCATGGATTTTCGAAATCTTTCCCGATCAGTATCAATCCACCGCGGGGACCACGAAGAGTTTTATGAGTGGTAGTTGTTATAATATGACAATATGGAACAGGATCGTTCAAAAGTCCCCGTGCGATAAGTCCGGCAGGATGTGCGATATCAGCCATGAGTAATGCGCCAATTTTATCGGCAATCTTACGCATGCGTTTGTAATCCCAGTCGCGACTGTAGGCCGAAGCACCTGCAATGATCAGTTTGGGCTTCCCGGCAAGGGCGACAGTTTCCATTTTATCATAATCAATGGTCCCGGTTTCTTCTTCAACGCCATAGGCAATAGGGTTGTAAAGAATTCCTGAAGAGTTTACCGGTGAACCATGCGAAAGGTGGCCACCATGCGAAAGATTCAGCCCCATGAAAGTATCACCAGGTTTCAGGATGGTCATCAATACAGCCATATTGGCTTGTGCGCCTGAGTGTGGTTGTACATTGGCCCATTCGGCGCCGAAGAGTGCTTTTGCGCGGTCAATGGCAATTTGTTCGGTCTGATCCACAATCTGGCAACCGCCATAATACCTTCGGCCGGGATAGCCTTCAGCATACTTATTGGTTAATACCGATCCCATTGCTTTTAAAACCTGATCGCTAACGAAATTTTCAGAAGCAATGAGTTCGATGCCATGCATCTGCCGGTTTTCTTCCTCACGGATGAGGTCAAAAATAACTTTGTCTTTTTTCATTTTTTTTATGCAGAGTATTGTAAACAAATCAATTAACAAATACCTGGAATAGGTCGCGACAAAGGTAAAAAATATGATGATACCCACAAGCCGTGAGATTAATTAGTGAAAATTTGATTACAGTATTTTGGAGTTTTTTTATTCCTAATACCTGAAAATCTAAAATGGTTGTACTTCAAACTTTCCTTTAACTTTGCAAACACAGCAAAACAAAAAAATGGTTGGTACGTTATTTTATATATAACAGGGTAAATCATCCGCTGATTCTATATTTAGTTTATTAATTTGCTTTAGTACTCAAAATTACTTTATGATTGAATTTGATCGTTTTACGTTGGACAATGGCTTGCGTGTGCTCGTTCACCGTGATTCCAGTACACCCATTGTTGCAATGAATATCCTGTATAATGTGGGTTCGCGTGATGAGCATCCCGATCGTACAGGTTTTGCCCATTTGTTCGAGCATCTGATGTTTGGGGGTTCAGTAAATATCCCGCGTTACGACGAGCCACTCGAAAGGGTGGGTGGCGAAAACAATGCTTTTACCAACAACGATTTTACCAATTACTACCTTACCGTTCCCGGGCATAACCTCGAAACAGCCTTCTGGCTTGAGTCGGACAGGATGCTGAACCTGGCATTTTCAGTTAAAAGTTTTGATGTGCAGCGTAACGTGGTTGTTGAAGAATTCAGGCAGAATTACTTAAACCAACCATACGGTGATGCATGGCTCCTGCTCAGGCCGCTGGCCTTTAAAGTTCATCCGTACAAGTGGGCTCCGATCGGTATTGATCCTTCGCATATTGAACAGGCAAGCATGGACGAAGTACGTGATTTCTATTTAAAATATTATAATCCCTGCAATGCTATCATGGTAGTTGCAGGAAATGTTGAAACTGCAAGCATCAGGGAACTGGCTGAGAAATGGTTTGGCAATATTGAAAAAGGAAGAATGAACTCACGGGATCTGCCTGTTGAACCTGAACAGACCGAAGCACGTTCACTTACAGTCGAGCGTGATGTGCCTTACGATGCCATATATAAAGCCTGGCATATGTGCAGCCGGGCGGATGATAGTTTTTTTGCTACCGACTTAATATCCGATATTCTTTCAGCCGGTCAGTCGGGAAGGCTGAATCAAAAGCTGGTTAAAGAGTTGCGCTTTTATAGTGATATAAGTGCCTTTATTTCTGGCGATATCGAAGCCGGGCTTTTCGTAATTACAGGTAAACTGATGAAAGGCGTTTCCATGGCTGAGGCTGAAAATGCTTTGCAAATGGAAATTGATGAAATTTGCAGGAATTTAATTACAGAAACGGAATTGCAGAAGGTAAAAAACAGGGTGGAGGCCGTAATGGAATTCAGCGAGATGCGTGTACTTGATAAAGCCATGAACCTGGCCTATTACGAATTACTTGGCGATGCAGGAAAAGTAAATGACCTTATTCAGCGATATGATTCAGTTACAATTGCCGACATTGCTGTTGAGGCAAATAAAATTTTCAGTCCCGAAAACTGTTCGACGCTCTATTATATTGCTAGAAATCATGAAGCAAAATAATAGATCAGGCCGTTCTCACCTTGTCTTTTTTAAAGTCTCTCGCCAAATCAATCTCATAATAAGCTATTTAAAATAAATATATTTAATGACAATTCTCAACCGAAAAATACAGCCTGAAATACAGTTGCCCGGACGCATTAATTTTATACAACCGGAAACATTTCAATTGCGCAACGGCATAAAAGTTTACCAATTCAATTCGGGTACTCAGGATGTAATATCTATTGAGATAATGTTTGCTGCCGGTAGCTGGTTCCAGAAAAAACCATTTACAGCAATGGCTACTAACCTGATGCTGCGTGAAGGAACGAAAAATTATTCAGCTCAGAAACTATCGGAATCACTCGATTATTATGGTGCTCATTTTGAAAATACCACCGAGCGCGACAATGCCTACGTTACTTTATATTCTCTCAACAAACACCTCGACAGTACGCTGCCCTTGCTGAGTGAGATCGTAAAAAACCCGGTTTTCCCAGCCTATGAATATAGCGTTCTGGCCGGAAAACAATTACAGATGTTAGAAGTAAACCGGCAAAAAGTGAATTTTCTGGCCCGCACACATTTTAATTCAATAATTTACGGGAATAAACATCCTTACGGGATGTATCTGGAACCCAATGATATTGGTAATGTTACTGATTCAGATCTGGCTGATTTTCATAAACTTCAGTATCATTCGGATAATTGTTCCATTATCGTTGCAGGACGCATCAAACCGGAATTGATTAATGATCTTGAAGCGCATTTTGGGGGTAATGACTGGAGCGGAATGACCAGCAGGCGCCAGCAATATTTACCGGCAGGGTCTGACGAGAAGAATCATTTCCTGGTAAAAGAAGGTGCCATGCAATCAGCTATCCGCATTGGTGGACTTATGTTCAACCGCAATCACCCTGATTTTGCCGGCATGAAAGTGCTTAACGCCATATTGGGTGGCTATTTTGGATCCCGGTTAATGAACAATCTGAGGGAGGATAAAGGATATACTTACGGGATTGGATCCTCGGTAGTGCCTTTACGCAATGGCGGATACTTCGTGATTTCGGGCGAAGTTGGAGCTGATGTTACTCAGGAAGCCCTGACCGAAATAAAATCAGAATTAAAACGTTTATGTGATGAGCAGGTAAAGGAGAGCGAACTTTCGCTGGTGCGAAGTTATTTATCGGGCGAAATGCTCAGGGCTGTTGATGGGCCTTTTGCCCAGGCCGACTTGTATCGGGAACTGATTGAAGATGAGCTTGATATATCGCATTTCGAGGAATTAATGGATACCATTAAACATATAACTGCACATCAACTTCAGGACCTGGCAATCAAGTATCTCAATCCCGAAAATTTGTTCACACTGGTCGTCGGGCCTGAGAAAATTTAATGACTATATTTGCATACATCAATATGGTTACAATGTTTGTAAAATCAGGTAAAAATACGCTCCGGGTCTTATTCCTGATTTTTGTTGTATTGGTTATGAATATAGGAGCTTTTACTCAGACAATTACACTTACAGTTTTCTCTTACCAGTCGCGGATTGCGCAGCTAACCTGGACAACAACGAATCCTGCTATACAAGGTTACTATAGTGTCGAACGGCAGGTTTCACCATCAGTGGTGTGGGTTGCATTAAAGCAGGTTCCGTATGATTCAACCTTGGCATACAATGATACCATTTCCTATCCTTATTGTACTCTAACTAATTTCACATACCGTGTGCGTTTTGTTCCTGTTTCAGGACCTCCTGTTTATTCACTGAATCCTGATCCGACTGCTGATTTATCAGACCTGACCCCTCCTCCCAATGTTCAGAATCTATTTGTGGCCTTGGGTACCACTGCCAGCGGGAAGTTTAATCCTATTATTTCATGGTCAAGGATTACAAATGACTCAATTTTAACTTATAGTATTCAACGCTATAATGGATTTAACTGGCCGGTAGTTGGCACTGTTCAAGCTGATTCCCGTAGTTATAATGATTCAACAACATCTCATGTTTGCGACAGTTCTTTTAAATATGTAATATTGACTACTGACAAATGTTGGAATTCGAGTGCCCCGAATTACGATTTGTTTGTTCAAACCATTAAACTTGATGTGGCTCCACCGGGGCCCTGTGACAGCGTTGCAAAATTATCCTGGAATTCGCCGCATGTTATGCCTGGTGTCATTGGTGGATATGTGATTTACAGGACCGACGGCGATTCGACTCGTAAAACTGTTGTTTATGATACGATCTATAATGATAATCAAAATTTAGAAAAAGGTCATACCTATATTTATTCAGTAAAAGCTTTCAACCTTAGTGGCAACGACACTTCGTCCTCCTGCCAGTGGTCATGGGTGTTTAACCCTGTTGCTTTAGATACAGTTTATATTACACAGGTTAGTGTTGAAGCCAATAGGTATATCAGGGTTCGTTATCATTTTTCCCCTCCGGGTTTGGTTGAAAAACTAATTCTCGAACGCTCAGATAATGGATGTGCAAATTTTCATGTTGTTAATTCGTTAACGGTTGACTCTGTAACTATTTCTCAGGACTCTTTTATCAATGATACAACTGCAGATGTAAATAAGCAAAGTTATTGTTACCTGATTGTGGCAATCGACAGTTGTGGTAACGAAAAGCCATCTATTAATAAGGCTGAGTCTATCTTTCTGAAATGTAATTCGTCGCAAACTGAGAATACTTTAACATGGAACAGGTATCAAACCTGGACACAAGGTGTTAGAGAGTACAGCGTCTTTCGGACTTTGGATGGGCAGCCTATAATGTTAATACCATATAGTCCAATTGATCCGGCAACGTATTCATTTGCTGATCAACACTCAAACATTGATCCCAATCAAATACCTCTTTATTGGGTGGTAGCAAATGAAAATCCTGGAAATCCTTATTATAGTAATGCCGCATCAAAATCAAATACTTGCCTAATTAATAAAGATCCGATATTATTTATGCCTAATGCCTTTACCCCAGACGGAATAAATAATAAATTCCGACCTAAGCCTAGTCCTTTATTTGTTGATCCGCAAAGTTTTACTATGACTATTTTCAACAGGTGGGGACAGCAACTATTTGAGACAACAGATATTACTGAGGGATGGGATGGCAAAATTAACGGACGGTTTCTGACAGCTGGCTTATACGTGTATCTGCTTACATACAAATCGCTGGAAGGAAAAGAATATATAAAACGGGGAACAGTTTTCCTGTCAAGATAGCTTTGGGTTATAATACCCATATTCATTTCAAGCTAACCACAAAAAATAGATTTTCATTGATTATTTGAGGCACCTTATGGATTTCGTGTTTGCTACGATCTCTAGTAAATAAGGCTATTGTATTTATATGTTTTCTAATTGATCTGTCCCTTCAATTATATTGATTTTCAACTATTTGTTGTTGCTCAAAACCTTAAGATTTTTTAACAAGGACTTCCGTTAAAATTAGTAAATTTGCAGATTCAAAAAAAATGGCTATGTTTATTGATGATGAAAAATTTGCCGGCGATGGACTGACGTACGATGATGTCTTGCTCATCCCTGCTTATTCAGAAGTACTACCGAGGGATGTAGATACTTCATCGTGGTTTTCAAGAAAAATAAAAATCAATATACCTATTGTATCCGCTGCCATGGATACAGTTACCGATTCGACCATGGCTATTGCAATTGCCCAGGAAGGCGGAATTGGTGTGTTGCACAAAAATATGAGTATTCTGGATCAGGCAGCAGAAGTAAGACGAGTTAAACGTTCGGAAAGCGGCATGATTACGGATCCAATCACATTGAAAGAAGATGCTTTGGTGGAAGATGCTATCACAATCATGCGCGAGAACAAAATAGGAGGAATACCCATTGTGAGTGCTGAAGGGAAACTGGTTGGTATTATTACTAACCGCGATCTTCGCTTCGAACGCAGTCCCCTCAGGCCTGTTGCCGAAATTATGACACGCGAAAACCTGATCACAACCAATGCACAGACGGATCTCGATAAAGCCTCGGATATACTGCAGGAATTTAAAATTGAGAAACTGCCGGTCGTTGACGAAAATTATAAACTTGTAGGCCTTATCACCTACAAAGATATCAGTAAAATAAAAGCCCGCCCCAATGCTTGCAAGGATGAACATGGAAGACTACGCGTTGCTGCCGGAGTTGGAGTTACGGCTGATGTGCTGGAACGTGTTTCCGAACTTGTGAAAAATGGAGTTGATGCTGTAGTAATTGATACTGCCCACGGTCATTCAAAAGGAGTAATCGAAACTACCCGCATGGTAAAAAAGCAGTTTCCTGATCTGCAAATTGTAGTTGGCAATATTGCCACAGCCGAAGCTGCACGTGCATTAGTTGATGCGGGCGCCGATGCTGTTAAAGTTGGAATTGGCCCGGGTTCAATTTGTACTACCCGGGTTATTGCTGGCATTGGTATTCCTCAACTTTCGGCTATTTATGTAGTGGCTAAAGAATTACGCGGTACCGGAATTCCTGTAATTGCCGACGGCGGTATCCGTTATACCGGAGATATTGTGAAAGCCATTGCTGCCGGCGCTTATAGTATTATGGCCGGTTCATTGTTTGCCGGGGTTGAAGAATCACCGGGAGAAACTATTATATATGAAGGCCGCAAATTTAAATCATATCGTGGTATGGGTTCCATCGAAGCCATGCAGAAAGGTTCCAAGGATAGGTATTTCCAGGATGCAGAAGATGATATTCAGAAACTGGTTCCCGAAGGTATCGTTGGCAGGGTGCCATTTAAAGGTACACTTTCAGAAGTAATTCACCAGATGATAGGTGGCTTGCGGGCCGGCATGGGTTATACAGGTTCAGCAAATATTGCCAGCCTTCAAAATGCTAAATTTATAAAAATTACATCTTCAGGGGTGGTCGAAAGTCATCCTCACGACATAACCATAACCCGCGAAGCACCTAATTATAGCCGTTAAATTGTTCTGTTTTTACACCTAATCCCCAAAATATAACCTATAAAACACTGAGTTCAAAATATCAGACTATAAAAACATTAATCTTAAAACAACTATGAAACGGACATTTTTTAATGCTTTTATTACATTATTATTTGGCATTTTTTCCTTATCAGCTTTCTGTCAGAACCCTGATCCCGTTTTAATCCAGATCGGTACCGAAAAGGTGACAAAAAACGAGTTTATTAAAGTCTATGAAAAGAATAACATCAACAGTGAAAAATCTGATAAAAATGCACTTGAAGAATACCTTGACTTGTACATCAATTTCCGCTTAAAGGTAGCTGAAGCCAAAGCGCTTGGTATGGATACCATAAAATCGTTCCGTGATGAATTAGCCGGTTACCGGAAACAACTGGCCCAACCATACCTGGCTGACAATGAAGCGAGCGATAAAATGATCCGGGAAGCTTACCAGCATAAGCTATACGATGTACGTGCCAGCCATATTCTGGTTCGAGTAGATAGGTTGGCTTCAGCCGCAGATACCCTGGCCGCCTGGAATAAGATTATGCAATTGCGTAAGCGCATTCTTAAAGGTGAGGATTTTGGTAGCATAGCTGCCGAAGCTTCTGAAGATCCTTCAGCTAAAAACCGCGAAGTAAACGGGCAAAAATTTAAAGGGAACCGGGGCGATCTGGGATTTTTTACTGCATTTGATATGGTATATCCCTTCGAAGAAGCAGCGTACAATGCAAAAGTCAATGAAGTTACTATGCCCGTCAGATCGGATTTCGGATACCACCTGATAAAAGTTACCGAGAAAATACCGGCAATGGGAAAGGTTCAGCTTGCAGATATTATGTTTGTTTATCCTGCAAAAGCTTCACTCGATGATTCCCTAAAAGTGGCCGATTCAGCCAATATGGTTTACAAGTTATTACAAGCTGGCGGCGATTTTGGAGTGCTTGCCAGGAAATTTTCAGATGATGCTTCCACCTCTGCGAAAGGTGGTGTATTACCCTGGTTCGGTGTTAACCGTTTACTGCCCGATTTTACGTATAGCATACAGAAAATGAAACAGAAAGGTGATTATTCGGAGCCTTTCCAAACTATATATGGTTGGTTTATTATTAAGCTTGTTGATCGTAAACCGGTTGGAAGTTTTGATGAAGAGAAAGATGAAATAAAGCAACGTATTCCGCGCAGCGACCGTAATACTGATATTCAGAATACCTTTATCTCAAAAACAAAGGCCCGATATGGCTTTACTGAGAATCAACAGGCACTCGACGAACTGACTAAAGCGGTTACCGACTCCATTTTTGTGGCAAGTTGGAAATTGGAACAGGCTGCCGGTTTGGATAAAAATCTTTTCAGCATTGGAACTAAATCTTATACTCAGTATGATTTCGCCAAACAATTGGCTGCCACGCAGGGACGTGGGCAAAAACACGATATTGCAGCATACGTTTATCAGCAGTATATCGCTTTTGTGAAAGATGCTATACTCAAGTATGCTGACAGTCAGCTTGAAACGGAAAATCCGGATTTTAAAGCTCTTATGGGTGAGTATCACGATGGAATATTGCTTTTCGATCTGACGGATAAAAAAGTATGGTCAAAGGCTGTTAAAGATACGGTAGGCCTGGAACAATTCTATGATCAAAATAAGAACACATACATGTGGGATGCCAGACTCGATGCATCAGTAATTACCATAAAAGATCCGTCTATAATCAAGAGCCTGAAAAAATTATTGAAAAAGAAAGCCAGTGACGAACAGATTTTGGCAAAATTTAACCAGGATACTATACAAAAAGTAACCATCGAGCATAAAAAATTCCTGAAGGGCGATAATGTGAACCTCGAACATATTGAATGGAAACCCGGAATATCGGAACTGATTCCATTGGCTAACAACGAAAATGTAATTGTTGTAGTTCATGAGGTTAGAGCTCCCGAACCTAAATTGCTTGACGAAACCAGGGGTGCTATTACTGCCGATTATCAGAACTACCTTGAAAAAGAATGGATAAACGAACTGCGTTCAAAATACCCGGTTACCGTTAATCGTGAAATATTTAAATCAATATTAACCCAATAATAGCACATGCTGCGTTTTCTCCTGATTCCGGTTTTCCTGATCGCCGTTATGAGCTCATGTAACTTGCTTCCTCAAAAGGGAAAGAGCAAAGGAAAAGCCATTGCCAGGGTGTACGACAAGAACCTATATGCTGAGGACCTTAAAGGTATAATCCCTGTAGGTACAAATTCAAATGACAGTATGGAAATGACTGCTGCATATATAAATAACTGGGTACGACAGGAACTCTTGCTTAAGCAGGCAGAAGACAATCTTGAAGAAACCAATCGTGATTTCAGCAAACTGATTGAGCAATATCGTAATTCACTAATTATTTATGCTTACGAATCGGAATTGGTAAAACAAAAACTGGATACAGTTGTCTCAATGAGTGAAATTGAAAACTATTACCGGGACAACCAGAATAATTTTCATCTCAGGGAGAACATCGTGTTGGCAAGCTATGTGATAACTCCTAAAAATTCACCTGCTGCAAATAAAGTAAAATCGCTATTGCTCAGTACCCGTGAAGCGGATAAGGAAAAGCTTCAGGATCTTTGCCAGAAAAACGGTTTTGAATATCTGATCAATGATAGCACCTGGATGTCATTTGCTGATTTTACACAAAAAATCCCTTTATCTGTTGAAGATCAGGAAGATTTTCTGAACAAGAATAAATATTTTGAGGTAAAAGATTCAACTACAATGTATTATGTGGCTATACTTGCTTATAAAGGTAAGGATAGCATTTCTCCCCTGAATTTTGAAATCGAAAATATTCGCACCATCCTGTTAAACAAACGGAAAGCTGAATTGCTGAAACGAATGGAAGAAGAACTCTTCACCGATGCTGTGAAGAATAACCAATATGAAATATTTAAGAAGTAATTTCTCTATGTATATGATAAATAGAATGTTAATGCCGGTTTTGCTGATCATTCTCATTGGATCAGTAGTCCAGGTGAAAGCTCAGAACGAAAAAGTAATTGACGAAATAGCAGCCCTGGTTGGAAGCCACCCTGTTTATTGGTCGGATGTGGAAGCGCAATACGAACAAGCTAAGGCCCAAGGCATGACGGGAGATCCATTTAAATTGCGGTGCGAAATATTCGAAAATCTTATTTTTCAGAAATTGCTGGTGTACCAGGCTGAAACTGATAGCCTTGTTGTAAGTGATGACCAGGTTAACAGTGAACTCGACAGGCGCTTGCGTTATTACATTCAGCAGTTTGGATCGCAAAAGAAACTCGAAGAATTTTATGACAAGTCGCTCGATGAGTTTAAAAATGAACTCCGGGAGCCATTAAAGCTTGAACTCCTTTCGCAACAGGCTCAAGGAAAGATAGTTGAGAGTGTTAAAATGACACCCAACGAAACAAAAGAGTATTTTAACGGTCTAAAACCGGATAGTATTCCCATTATCCCTACTGAATATGAGATAGGTCAAATCGTGAAAACCCCGGTTGTTGGAGCGACGCAGCTTAAGGAGGCCCGGGATAAACTTGAGGCTCTGAGGGCACGGATACTTAAAGGTGAAAAATTTTCGACCATGGCAGTATTATATTCCGAAGATCCTGGCTCAGCTGCCAAAGGTGGTGAACTCGGCATGTTCGGTCGTGGTTCGATGGCGCCTGAATTTGAATCTGCTGCATTTAATCTTAAGAACAAAAACGATATTTCTGAAATTATAAAAACAAAGTTCGGCTACCACCTATTGCAACTTATCGAACGTAAAGGTGATTTTGTAAACGTACGTCACATCCTTATCATCCCTAAGGTTTCGCCTGAAGACCTTGCTGCTGCTGCTGTTAAGCTCGATAGTATTGCTGATTTGGTAAGGACCGATTCACTCACATTTACGAAAGCTGCTTTCCTGTATAGTGACGATCCTGGCAGGGTTAACGGTGGCCTGATACAAAGCCAGTCTTCGGGAAATACACTTCTAGCTGCTGATGAACTTGACCCCAAAGTATTTTTTATCATCGATAAAATGAAACCAGGCGAAATTTCCGGCAGTGTTCCCTACACCACCGAAGACGGAACCCAGGCTTACCGCGTATTATATCTCAAACTGCGCACCGAACCTCATAGGGCAAACCTGAAAGATGATTATAATAAAATCCAGGACTGGGCACTCGAAAATAAAAAAGCGAAAGTGACTGCTAAATGGATCGAAAACAAATCAAAAACGGCATATATACGTTTAGGCGATAAGTTTAAAACCTGCGATTTTAAGTACAAATGGACTTTTACGAAGAAGTAGGTTTGGGGGAAGTGGGAAACAGAAAATAGAAAATGGAAAATGGTTCCCTTCGGCTGGCTTCGACTTCGCTCAGTCATCGTCGCTCAGGGTAAAAATGGAAAATGGTTAATCGTTATTCGTAAATCGTACTTCGTTATTCGTAAATCGCAAATCGTACTTCGTTATTCGTAAATCGTACATCGTAAATTGAACATCGAACATCGAACGCGGATTATAAATAAAGTCTGCTAAAAATGCACCAAACATGATCCAATACAAGTCAGATACTGAAGCACTCAACGATTTTTTTATTAAATACAATGCATTACGTTCCGAAATTGGTAAAGTAATTGTTGGGCAGGATGAAGTAGTGAAAAACCTTCTTATCGCTATTTTTTCGAGAGGGCATGCCTTGCTGGTTGGTGTTCCTGGACTTGCTAAGACATTGATGGTAAATACATTATCGCAGGTTTTGGGCCTTACCTACAGCCGAATACAGTTTACTCCCGACTTGATGCCATCCGATATTATTGGAACTGAAATCCTGGACCAGGATCGTAAATTCCGTTTCATACATGGTCCTGTATTTGCCAATATCATCCTTGCCGATGAAATAAACCGTACGCCGCCCAAAACCCAGAGTGCCTTGCTCGAAGCTATGCAGGAAAAAGCGGTAACCGTAGCTGGTGTCAGCCATAAACTGGACGAACCTTTCTTCGTACTAGCCACGCAAAATCCTATTGAGCAGGAAGGAACCTATCCCTTGCCCGAAGCCCAGCTCGACCGGTTTATGTTCAATATCTGGTTAGATTATCCTACTTTTGAACAGGAAATACAGGTAGTGAAAAATACTACCACCATGCACTCAGCCACACTTAATGTAATTCTTACTGCTGACGAAATTAAATATTTCCAGGATCTGATACGCCGCATTCCGGTAGCCGATAATGTATATCAATACGCTGTTAAACTTGCGTCACTAACACGCCCTGGAACGCCAATGGCTCACGCCTGGGCAAATAATTACCTCACCTGGGGCGCAGGCCCGCGCGCTTCTCAATACCTGATACTGGGGGCTAAATGCCATGCTGCCGTAAGCGGTAAATATTCACCCGATATTGCCGATGTAGAGGCTGTGGCAACTTCTATCCTCCGCCATCGTTTTGTGCGTAACTACAAAGCTGAAGCCGAAGGAATCAAAGAGGAAGATATTGTTAATGAATTGCTGAAATAGATATTTATTAGCTAAATACAGAAACCGGTGCCGTTATGGTGCCGGTTTTTTTTTAAATTGAGTATTCGTATGAGTAGCATAGTTATTGGATGAAAGCACACATCAGGCTGGCTAACATTTACTAATTATAAAAAATAAACGACATGGCGGCGTTTTGCCAAAAGCGAACAGACATATTATATTGATAAAATTTACTATATTTGTGATCAATTAGTTACAACTAAAACACTTATCATGACTCTTGGCAAAGAATTTTTTGACAGTTTAGACAAAATAGAAAAATACAAAACCAATCCTCACTTATGGGGTTTCTTTGATTCAATTGATAAGATTGAAAAATTGTGCGAAGCCATAGAAGATGAGAAAAATGAAACTTCATCAGAAATTTCTAAGTTCGACAGACAAGCAAAGGAATTGACCAGAATTCTGGAAGAAAAAAAAGACGAAATTGCTATGCATACAAAAACACAAGATGAATTCGATGCCGTGTATGAATGCATAGATTATTTAGACAGCCAGTTTAATTAATTGCAACGCTATTTTTTCACTATTGGGTTGGAATTGTAATCCCGCACTTAAATCCTGATAGTGCGCCAAGGTGCTATTGATATTTAGAAACCGGTGCTATAATGATGCCGGTTTTTAAAAAATATCTGACTCACTGAACAAATTCAATCCTTTAACAGTTTTTATAAAACCTCTGGATCTATTTAACAAATTCGGGTAAAATGTGTTTACCTTTGTAAAAAATAGTTAAAACAATAAATAATAAAAATCAATATGGCTGTATTAGTAGGAAAAAAAGCGCCTCAGTTTGAGGCAGATGCCGTAATAAATGGAGGCGAATTTGTTGAAAAATTTTCACTCGCTCAGTATATCGGCAAAAAACATGTAGTATTTTTCTTTTATCCCCTCGATTTCACCTTTGTTTGCCCAACCGAAATCATTGCATTTCAGGACAAACTTGCCGAATTCGAAAAACGTAACGTACAAGTTGTAGGTTGCTCGGTCGATAGTAAATTTTCACATTGGGCTTGGCTCAATACCGAGAAAAAAGCAGGTGGTATTAAAGGAGTTACTTTTCCATTGGTTTCGGACCTTTCAAAAACCATTTCCGAAAATTATGATGTATTAGCCGGTGAATGGGAATACGACGAAGAAGAAGATTATGTGGAATTCAATGGTGATGCTCTTGCTTACCGCGGTCTGTTTCTCATTGATAAGCAAGGTGTTGTTCGGCATCAGGTAGTTAATGACCTGCCTTTAGGCCGTAGTGTTGAGGAAACCCTGCGGATGGTTGACGCACTCCAGTTTTTTGAAGAAAACGGTGAAGTTTGTCCGGCCGACTGGCACAAAGGCGACGAAGGCATGAAAGAAACTGCCGAAAGTGTTGCCTCATACCTTGGCAGGCATTAATATCGAAATACAATAAATGTAAAAACCGGTCTTGAGCCGGTTTTTTTATGCCATTTGTGTTATGATAAATCTGTATGGATAGAAATAAAATACCAGGAATTAAAACAAATCCGCCAATTTTTTCAATTCTGCCAACTGCAGGTTAGTCAGGCTGTCGGGGATTATATTTGCTGAACGGCACATAAAATAAATACGGGCCGATTTTGCCAGGATATCAATTATATCGAACGTATCGGGAACGTTCTTGCCAATTGCAAAAACACCGTGTTTCTCCCACAAAGCAACATCATGCTCCTGTAGCGCTTTTATGGTTTCCGTCGCAATATCAACTGATCCGGGTAGGGTGTACGGCACAAAACCAACACCTTTCGGTACAAAGACAATGGTTTCGGGATGCATGCCCCATAGCAGCTTGTTGAGTGCATCCTGCTTGCAGAATTCTTTTGCATGTGTTAATGCCACCAGTTCAGTGGCATGGGTATGTAACACAACTTTCTCGGAACTACCCCGTTCAGCAATCATCTGATGTATTCCCAGGTGGGTCGGGAGTTCCGATGTGGGCATGAAGTTGGTCCCATCTATTTTTTGCGAGGTGATCCAATAACCGTTTGCCTCCCCGTTGAGTTTGATAATGAGAGCATTCTTCATCGGTTTACGGGCCAGGTCGCGCATGCGCTTTCCGGTGCCGGTGACAAAAAAATAACTATTGGCCAATTTTGGATAGGTCAATGCAAGTTTAAAAAATGGATTGGATTCAAATTCTATGATTTCCTGCTGAACTAAATCAGTAATATTGACTGAAATATTGCCTGCATTACGTTCGGCCCAACCTCTTTGCCATAGGTATCCGGCTATTTCGGATGTTTCGCTAACAACACGTTTTAAAGCCTTATTCTGGTTCAGGTAATCTTTCATAGTGCGAAGAATCAATAGGGTTAGAATTACAAATCAGATATTTTGTGCCAGGCTGGAAACGTATTCTGAATTTACTCTGTTTGCCACAGCTGTATTAAACTGAAACACCTCCCAGCTTATCAGCCCAGTTCTCTGGAAAGCCATTGAAATAGTTTTCCCATTCGCGGTCGTATTTTTTACGATACCAGCGGCTATAAATTACCCTTGCCAGTGACGGAACTCCAACTACTAGAAGATAGATTGGCCCAAGAATAACGGATTGATGGGCATGCCCCGATTCATGCATCCGGCAGTCATTTATAAGGTGTGAAAAACGGTTAGCGGAGGGTGTCCAGAAAATAAGCCAACCCAGGCTCACTCCCGTATTGGGTGTTTCGATATAAAAATGATGTGCTTCCTTTTCTGTTGTTATAATCCGTCGCCTGGTTTTCATGATTACAAATACCACAAAGCCCAAAAGGTTCTGAGGTAGTTCCCATATAAAAAGTAAGGGCAGGATCAGGAATTGAAACTTTTCTCGCATTTATAAAACCGGTTCGTATTTTTCCACGTTAAACATCAGAAGAAGACTGTTTAATCAATTTTCAGATCAAGCCATTTCTCAAAAGTATCAATTACCAATTTGTGTTGTTCAGGGCTGAGTGTTGCAATTTTTGCGCCATGCGTTCCGCCCGCCTGGACCATTTTCAAGCTTCCACTTCCGGGTTTAATATCTGCCGCTGTCGCACCCCAGGGGTCATCTTCCCCATAAATAAAAATTATGTGTTGCGGGTTGCCTGCCATGAATTTCCTGAGCTTTTCCTGGTACGTTGGGTCCCATACAATCTGCACATTTTTCGGTACAAAAACAGAATTGGGATAGTCCTTGTTTTTCAGGTATTTTCTGAAGGGTTTCTCGTCGTATTCGTAATATCCAAGCTGAGTATAGAATTGATAATTAGCTGGTTGGTATGAGTTGGCAGCTTCGGTGTACCAGAAAGGAGATACAATCTGAACCAGGTAAAGCGCCATTTTGCCAGGAGAAGCAGTTCTCAGATCCGGTAATTTGGTTTCGTCGGCAGTATATTGCCAGAATGAGAACGGAAATTCAAGTACGGAATAATCATAAGCTGATTCTTCATCAATGTGGGTGAATTTAAACCCGTTTTTAGCAGCAATCTTCATCCATTCAGGTAAGACTGTTTTCTTGTTTTTCAGCAAGTACAACTGAATATCCTTGATATGCCTACGTTGGTCTTTGGTGCCGACTTTCTTAAAATGAGCCTCAATACGCGGATCAAGCCTCGAATAATTTATGGGCGCAACATACGGGATGGTCACATCTACATCATCGGGATAAAAAACCTTGTATTCTGTAGCTGTCTGGCCTCCTTTGCTCACACCGGTTGCAATCCATTTGCCTTTATAAACCTGTCCGAAGAGTTGTCGGATATAATGATAATCGCCTGCATCCTGTTCGGCTGTAAGGTATTTCCAATCGATAGGGTTGGGAGTCGAAGGCCCGAAATAACGGTGTTCAACGTAGAGTTGATTCGCATTCAAAAGTCTGGTCGGCTCCGACATGGTGTTAGATGTTACCCAATCAGCACCGTAGCCTTCGGTTTCCATTACGGTTGGTTTATCAAAGCCTTCGTGCCCTACAAAAATGCGTTGTTTAAATATCGTTCCATTCGAATTGGTATGATCGACCTTCTGCGGAAGCATAATTATGTAAAATTCCTTAAATGCAGTAGTATCCTTTTTTTCGATCTCAATGCCGGGAATTGTTTTCAGGAATTTCAACAATTCGCTTTCCTGGGCAACAGTAAGTAATGGCAGAAGAAAAAGGACGAAAATGAGCAGGCGAATTGATTTCATAGCAGGTCAGGTAGAAAAATGAAAGACAAAAATATTCATTTCATTTCAATTGCCAATACCAGGTTATAAAATCACTTTTTTAATAACTTTGCGGAATTGGTTATAAAGCTATATGGCCAACCCCTAAATCCCAATGTCATGTAGTTAAGCATTAGCTGATTTAAGGACAAGGATTAACGATTTAAGATGTAAGATGTACATAGTTGATTTAACGAAACTTCGAAAATCAAAAATCGATGTTCCTTGTTCAATATTCAAATGAAACATCCTTAACTAAATGACTTTATCCTAAATCCTAACCCCTAACCCCCAGATTTATGATTCTTCCACGCGAAGAAGCCCTTGGACTGCTTCGGAAATATGTAAAGAACGAAAAAATGATTGCCCATAGCCTGGCATCGGAAGTTGTGTTGAAAGCACTTGCAATTCACCTGGGACGTGATGCTGAAGCCTGGTCCCAAGCCGGGTTGCTCCACGACCTGGATGTGGAAGTTACCAATGCAGATGCCTATACACACGGCCTTGAAGCAGCAAAATGGCTTAAGGAAATGGGCATAGATGATGATATTGTAGATGCCATCGGGATGCATAACGAAATTGCCTCCGGTAAAGTGCGAACCACTGAATTTCAGCATGCTCTTGCTGCTGGCGAAACTATAACAGGGCTTATCATGGCAACTGCATTAGTATATCCTGACAGGAAACTCGCAGCAGTTAAAACAAAATCGGTTGTTAAACGCATGAAAGAAAAAGCTTTTGCTGCTTCCGTGAAACGCGAAAATATCCTGGAATGTGAAATGATAGGTATTCCAATTGATCAGTTTGCCGCTATTTCCATTGCCGCTATGAACGAAATTGCCGGAGAAATCGGATTATAGATTCAGAATGATTTTTTATAAAATTAGTATCGGTAAGTGGGCACTAATTATCTATAATTGAGCGTTAATAAAGTTCCCGCTTTCCTTTTCAGAAATGAATCGACCTCCGAAAAGATGTAAAATATCCAATGAATAACCTCAAATCCTGAACCGATCCGCCTTAGGCGGAGAGCTCACCAAAGGTAAACCTTGTAATCCTTTAACTTTGTAACTTTGTAAATCTGAAACCCTTCAATCCCCAATTCCTAAATCCGACTTTCTTTTCCCCAATATCATGATAAAAACTTTTTTTGATAAAATACCACCCATTCTTAAGAACAAATACCTGCTCACGGGCTCAGTTTTCCTGATATTAATGCTGTTCCTTGACCGCAACAACCTGATTTCGCAGTATAAAATGAAAAGGGAACTCAGCGGGCTGAAAAAAGAACTGAAGTTCTACCGGGATCAGGCAGAAAAAGATAGTATCGAATTTAGCCGCCTGATGGGAGATTCGCTGGAGCTGGAAAAACTGGGGCGCGAAAAATATCTGATGAAACGCGACAGCGAGGACATATACATTATTGTAAGAAAACCTGCTGTAAAGAAATAACTAACCTGGAAGCAGTGTATTTGTTTACCTGATTTAAAATAATTCTCAATGAAAACTTCTCTTATAAACATATTGGTTTCGGTTATAATGCTGGTTGGGTTAAGCCTTAAAAGTCAGAATTTGACTGTAAAAATGCCTGTTGATCCGGAAACAAAGCTGATTACCTATAAAGAAGTGGTTTCCTCTGCCGGTAACGCCAGCGAGCTCTATAACCGTGCCATCGAATGGATCAATAAGCAATACAAAAACCCGGTGGATGCCACCAAGGTGCGCGACCAGGCTAGCGGGGTAATTGAAATTATACATCGCATCGAACTCAATCAAAATGTTCAGGGTGCTACATTATTGGCAGGTGTGGTGGATTATTCCATGAAACTGGAATTGAAAGAAGGTCGCTACCGTTATACGATAACGCGTTTTAATGTTAAAGATATTTCGCGCCAGCCACTCGAGCGCTATATGAATAAAAAGGACCAATCGTATGTTCCAGCATGGGACGATTACCTGAAACAGGTTGATGAATTTACGCACAAACTGATTGACAGCCTCAAACTGGGAATGCAACCACCGACACCTAAAAAACCAGATGTGTGGTAAAGCGTTAGTGTAAACGATAATTTATTTCAGTACACTTACACGTTTTACTCCGGAATAATTAACCTTTTTGACATCTTGCAGGTAATCAAGCAATGTTTGTGCGGAGGTGTTGTAATTGGTTGTGCCGGGATCTTTATGGTCGAATTTATAGCTGGCTGCAATATAGCTGTTGAGTCCTACTGTATAGGTTTTGTTTGTATCCAGCAGGTTACCTGATTTATCTTTCATTTCAACATCAGAGCATAATCCTTCAGCGTTTACAATTACACTGTAGCTCATCCCTGAAGGTACCAGGTCGATGGACTTATTGCGGTTGTATGAGTTGCAAATCAGCGATTTTATTTCCTCATACGTTAATGTGTATGTAACTACCTGGTTGCCAAAAGGATCGAGGCGGAAAATATCTTTAAGTGTAATATCGCCTTGTGGTATTTTCGAAATGCGGATTCCACCGCCATTCTGGAAAGCAAAATCCACGTTCATACGTGAAGTAATGGCATCTGTCATCATGCAACCAAGTTCTTCATGGTTGCTGAAAGGGGTTTCTGCATAAGCAACAACGCGGTTCATCTCTTCGTTGCTGTTGTATTTATCGATCATAGCCTGCACTTCGGGATCGGTTTTCGAAATGCTTGCCAGGGGAACGAGTTCGTATCTGCGATCCGTGATTTTTCCTTTTTTAACCTGGAGTGTGGTAATCCCTACGTTTCTCAGGTACGATCCTGTCTGAACTATCATAACACCATTTACCATCATGGGCTTTGACATGGTGGTGTGTGAATGCCCGCCGATAATCAGATCAAACTGGGGATAATCCTGTGCAAGAACCTCGTCGTCCTCCACACCAAGGTGAGTAAGGCCAATCAGCATTCCGTATTTTTTTTTCAGCCATAAAAAGTCTTTGGCTTTTTCAATTCCGTTAGTGAATTTAAGACCTTCGAGCCGCGATGGATGCGAATCGGGCAACCCATTCTCTCCTAATTGAATCAGAGCCAGGAAAGGGAGTTTTATTTTCCCGGCTTTCAGGATAACGTATGATTCGGGTTGCTTTAACACGGCTCCTGATGCATCTATATTACCGCTGATAAACGGGAAAGTGGCCTGTTGCCGGCGTTTGTTCAGCAGTTCCTGGCCCATATCAAATTCGTGATTTCCTATTGCAGTAACATCAAAATGAAGTTTATTCATCAGTTCAATCATGGGAAAACCTTTGTCGGGATACATATCCACAATCGGATTTCCGGTAAAATTATCACCGGCTGAAACCAGGAAAACATATTTATGCGTCTTGCGCAGGCTGTCGGCCAGGTATGCCAGTTTCCCGAAATTGTCGATACTGGAATGCATATCGTTGGTATGCAGGATTATGATTTCAGTTGATTTTCTGCTTTTCTGTGCAACCAATTGGTTGTTAGTTGTGTATAACGTAAAAACAACTATTAAAAGGATCAGGGATTTCAGTTTCATAGGGTGTTCAGTTTAAATCATTCGAAAAGTTAATTCAGATTGGTTTATTTAACAAAGATAAAAGTCTTATTGATCATTTAAGCAATCAGGGTTTAAATTGATACTAAGATCACCTGGTAGTTCTTCTTTTATTG
The DNA here is from genome assembly GCA_041660125.1 of Lentimicrobiaceae bacterium. Lineage (GTDB taxonomy): Bacteria > Bacteroidota > Bacteroidia > Bacteroidales > UBA4417 > UBA4417. Next base: position 305,048 of record JBAZWY010000001.1, on the reverse strand, counting down.
ATGATTCTGATTTCCGCGGATAATTTTTAAGAAATCATCAAATAAATACTCACTGTCAGTTGGGCCGCTGGAAGCTTCGGGATGGAACTGAACAGAGAATACAGGCCTTGTTTTGTGCTTGATTCCTTCGTTGGTCCCGTCGTTCAGATTTTCGAAAAACGGTTCCCAATTATTTGAGAGTGATTTGTTATCGATTGCAAAACCGTGATTCTGTGAGGTTACGAACGCTTTGTTGGTACCACATTGCAATACAGGTTGGTTGTGACTGCGATGCCCGTATTTTAATTTGTAGGTATCAGCGCCCGAAGCCAGGGCAAGCAATTGGTTTCCAAGGCAAATTCCAAATATGGGAGTATCCTGCTTAAGTGATACTGCAAGATGATTTATAGTGGTATCACACATCTTTGGATTACCCGGGCCATTTGAAATAAACAAGCCATCGTAATTTTCATTTGAGTAGTCATAATCCCAGGGGACACGGATCACCGTTGTATCGCGTTTCAAAAAATGCCTGATAATGTTGTATTTTACGCCGCAATCCACCAACAAAATCCGGGTAGAACCTTTACCATAAGTTATAACTTTATCAGTACTCACTCCGGCAACAAGATTCTCAGTATTCGGATCATGAAATCCCGGATCGTTACCATCGAAAACAATTTTTCCCATCATCGCACCTTTTTCGCGGATAATCTTTGTCAACTCCCGCGTATCGATACCATATAAGCCCGGAATACGGTGCTCTGTCAGCCAGTCACCAAGGCTTCTTTTTGCACTCCAATGGCTGTATTGTTCTGAGTAGTCCGAAACGATAAGCGCTGTAACCTGAATGCGTTCCGACTCAAAATAATCGGGTAATCCATCAATCATCACGGCCTCAGGTACGCCATAGTTCCCGATAAGGGGATAAGTCGCTACCATAATCTGTCCGGCATAAGAAGGATCGGTCAGGCTTTCAGGATACCCTGTCATGGACGTATTAAAAACTACTTCACCGGCGACAGATCCTTCAAAGCCAAAGGATTTGCCGGTAAACACGGTGCCATCTTCAAGTACAAGTTTTGCTGTGATTTCATTTGCCATTATGCTGTTTTTCAGTGTTAAACATTGTATGAATAGGGAACGTTCAGGATTTTCACTATGCAATATATTTTCAGGTCTGAGCCTGTTCCATTTTCAAAAATCCAAATCAAGCTTTTGTGCGTTAATATTATTCTTATACACAAGCAGGGATTGCTGAGTATATCAACAACCCCCTGTTAATTCAGGAATTCCAGGCTTATTGCAAATTCAATAAAGTGCAAATTTAAGCTATTTGAAGATGTTCACGCTTAATTGCCACCAATGATCTGCATTAGTTCGTCGAGTTTAGGCGATAGGATTATTTCAGTCCTTCTGTTTTTCGCCCTATTGGCAGCCGATGTATTAGGCTCAACGGGTAAAAATTCGCCGCGGCCTGATGCTACAAGCCTGGTTGGATTTATTTTGCCGTTTGCAAGCAATATTTTCACAATGGATGTGGCACGCATCGTGCTCAGATCCCAGTTGTCTTTAACCTGGTTCTGGCTTATTAAAGGCACATTATCGGTATGACCTTCAATAAGAATGTTGATATCTGGGTTATTCTCCAGCACTTTAGCCAGGTTCTTTAGCGCAGCAATACCATCATTACTTACATCCCATTTGCCGGAAGCAAAAAGAAGCTTTTCTTCGAGCGAAACATATACTTTACCTTCTTTCATATGTACAGTAAGTCCTTTGCCTTCGAAGCCCATAAGTGCATCGGCGACAGCTTTTCGCAAGGCATTGGTGATAGAATCTTTTCTGTGCAAAGCCGACTGAAGTTCAACCAGATTTTTACCTTTTACATCAAGTTCAGCCTGCATGGCCTTCAAGCGGTCTTCACGAGCCAGCAGTTTATCCCGAGATGCTTTTAATTCGGCCATAACTTTTTCGGCATCTTCGAAATTTGCCGAAAACTGCGATTTAAGCAATTCGTTCGAACGATCAAGTTCGTTGTAGTCAGCGGTAAGCAAACGCAACATGGAACCGAGCCGTGACGTGTCTGCTTTAAATTGTGCAACATCTTTTTTGTAGCGTTGATTTTCAGATGAAAGTTCATTAACCTGGGTGCTGAGCTCATCAACTTTCCCATTCAGGCGGGTACTTTCCTCATTGCATTTTGCAGTCAGGTCTTTGTATTTTTTCGTGGAAACGCAAGACGTAAAATTGCCTGCCAAAAGAACAATAACCAGTAAAGTGATTGCCTTTCTTAAAATTAATTTATTCATAATGTTTAAATTGTAGAAATTAATTAATAGAAGTATGAATCCTTAAAGGTCTATTTCAAGCAAAGCGGGGCAATGATCGGAATGAACCGCCAGTGGCATGATAACAGCCCGTTTCATTTTTTGTTCCAGTTCATCGCTCACCATGTTATAATCAATTCGCCAGCCCAGGTTCCGGCTTCGGGCACCGGCACGATAACTCCACCAGGTATAATGATGAGGCTCTTTTACAAAATACCTGAATGAATCGATAAAGCCGGAATTGAGAAAACCTGTCATCCATTCACGCTCTTCAGGAAGAAAACCGCTGCTCGTTGCATTACGTATCGGATCATGGATGTCAATTGCCCGGTGGCAAATGTTGTAATCGCCTGAAATTACCAGGTGAGGACGGCTTTGTTTTAGTTCAAGGATGTAATTCTGAAAATCGGCGAGCCATTGCATTTTAAAGGCCTGGCGGTCTTCACCTGTTGTGCCCGAAGGATGATATACCGAAATCACGCTTTTATCGCCGAAATCAGCCCGGATAAGCCTTCCTTCGAAGTCGTATTTCGTGATACCCATTCCATATACAACCTTATCGGGTTCGGTTTTGGAAAGTATGGCCACGCCACTGTAACCTTTTTTCTCGGCCGGAAACCAGTACGTATGATATCCTAGTGCCTCAAATTCGAAGAGGGGAATCTGATCCGGATTGGCCTTGATTTCCTGAAGGCAAACAACATCAGCATCTGATGCTTGCAACCATTCGAGAAAGCCTTTGCTGATAGCGGCCCGTATCCCGTTTACGTTATAGGTGATGATCTTCATACAAGCTATTTTTCGCTTGCAAAAGTAAGAGTAAATAGATAGGAAATATTTTAATATCAATACAAGTTATACAGAACTAATCAACATTTGTTCAGAAAAGCTTCTTGCAAAGATAACTCAGGCAATGGTCAATCCCGCTTGGAACTTGAAGCTTGGTCCCACCGCGGCGGGAAGTCACTTAATGAATGCGGAAATTTATCCCGTTTTCAGTATAAATTATTGTAGTTTGAGAAATCAGGTTATCCCGGGTGGAACTGCAGTTCCAGGCGGTAAATATTTTTTCATGAAGGATGCATGCTGTTATTGATGTTTCTTTTATGTTCAAAGTTTAAAGAGTAAAATCTGGTTTTTCACTCATTTTAAGCAATTGTATAGATTTTGGAACGAATGTGTCCCGAAATGGACTTATACAGGCAATTGCCATATATGCCATATATACGACAAAAGCATTATTTATGATTAGATAAGTAAGTGAATAATAAACAGATAGGTATTTAAATATAATTGAATAGAACCTTGGCAGGGTTATTGTTTTTCAGTCATTTACTCTTTCCTGAAAAAAGGAAAATGCTAGTTTACTGAATAAAGCTCAGATAATGGACGAAAGTTACACAGGTAGAAATTTATCAACAGTGTCAGAGATTTCGGCTTACCAATTGGTGAACGTTCTTACTGACGCTGCTTTTGTTTGCGATCATACAGGACGAATTGTTGCATATTCTGAGCAGGTAATCCCGTTCTTCGGTCTGATTGATAAAGGAAAGATTTTAGGAAGCAGCTTCCAATCTTACATTGCACATGAGCATATTGACGAAGCATATTACCTTCTGTTAAAAGCTGTAAATGAAGACAATAGCCGTTTAGCGGGCAAATTTCTCGTACGCAAAGGCTTAAGCAAAACATTTTATGCTGACATTGCTTTTGCATCTATTGTTCCTGAGACTAAAACAGATAAATATATTCTGGTAACATTCCGCGAGGCTCCGTTAGCTGATTCCGGGGTTGAAATTTTACATAAAAAAGACGTCAGGCTTTCCCGCTTACTCGAAACTTTAATTGGTCATGCCGACAATCAGGAGGACAGATCCCGTTACCTGGTGTCCCAAATTGGAGAAACTCTTGGTGCAACGACTTGTACTTACAACCGCTTCGAAAAAGACGACTTGTATCCCCTGGCTTCATGGGAATCGCCATTTAATCAGGGAATCAATCCGCAACTATGCAGCAAACAGCTTTTTGACCACTTAACTGATCAGGGTGAAAATAGTATTCTGATCCTGAAACCAGTACTTACTAAATTTCTGGCTTCGGAACCTTTGTATAATGAAGATTGGGGAGTCAAGGCAATATTAGGCGTTACAATCAGGAAAAATAATGCAGTGAATGGAATTCTGACTGCCGTTTTTACCTTCAACTATTCGTTCCCCGATATCGATAAGCTTTATATACAAACTATTGCACAGGTAATTGGGAATGCAGGAAGAGATACTATACAGGAGATTATATCGCCAGAGGTTTCGTTTCGTGACATCATCGATAGCATTACGGAACCAGTTTATATCCTTTCAGCAGATGGTATTCTAATGGAAGTGAATAAATGTGCCGCAAAGTATCATAGTTTGGAGAGGGGAAAATTAATCGGGCAAACACTTTCTCATTTATCTGCTGAAGATAAAAATAATATGGAACTGGTTAATCAGTTATTTGAAAAGGCACTGAAAGGGGAACCCCAGAAAATTGAATGGTGGGGAAAAAATAAAAATGGTGAGGCATTTCCGTTCGAAATCAGTCTGTCAAATAGCAAGTATTATGATCATGATGTAGTTATTGCAACAGGCCGTGATTTAACAGAGACTAAAAAGGAAGTAGATGAATTGTTACGCCAGAATACCGAGCTTAAAGAGTCCAATTTAAGTAAAGATAAGTTTTTCGGCATTTTTGCCCATGACTTGAAAAACCCATTCCAGGGTTTGTTGGGATTCATCGATTTACTTTATGAAGATCTGGATGAACTAAGCAACGCACAGGTTAAAGAATACCTTGCAAATGTGCGTAGCGCTTCGTACCATACCTATACATTGCTCGAAAATCTGCTCGAATGGTCGAGAATCCAGAGCGGGAAAATGTCATTTACTCCTACTGTTTTTGACATTCGTGACGAGATCAGCTCGGTTATATCGATCCTCGATAATAATGCCATTCAAAAAGAAATTCAGCTTATTAATGAAGTAGATTCGGGCATTATGGTGGAGGCTGACAAGAACATGATTCACTCCGTGATACAAAACCTGGTAACGAATTCCATTAAGTTTTCAAATACAAAAGGCAGGGTTGTTATCCGGGGCCGGGTACCACAGACCTATGCAAAAGTTAAAAATTCGGGTGAATCTGACGAACGCATGTGGCTTGAGATCAGCATCGCTGACAATGGAATTGGGATACCCGATGAAATACTGCCCAGGCTTTTCAAACTTAACGGTCAGTATTCGCAGCCCGGAACTGCCAATGAACCGGGAACAGGTCTTGGCTTAGTGTTATGTCACGAAATGGTTGAGAAGAACGGAGGGCGCATTTGGGCTGAAAGTATCGCCGGGCAGGGTACAACCTTTATTTTTACACTCCCACTTGCTAACTAACCTATAGTTGGATTTGCGGGGCATCTGTATAAAAAATATAAAACGGGAATATACCTGGGAAATATTTTGTTTTTTATATTTCCGGCAACTGAAGTTTCGATTATAGTATATTGAATATCAATCTATTGAATTATTTTCTGACAGGGTTAAAACTCCTGAAACAGATCTTGCAAATCGTTCAACCAGCTCCAGATTAATACTATTTAAACTACATTTCCGGTGTGGCACAGGTTCTGTTTACTCCCTTTTCCTTTTATATACTCCTTGCTGAAATCTGAATTAATTTGAAAGATTGCATTGACAAATGAACAAAATACTTACAAAATAGTTATTAGAATTTTGCAGGTTGCAATTATGTTGCGATCTTTGCATGAGTTGCTGATCATATTTTTGTTTAGCCTATCATATTTATTCTCAACTTGTCTATATGTTTGATCCGTCAGATACTTTGAATTCTTCAACCCGGGAAGATGGGAGTATTGACTTTTTCTCACAGCTATCAAATCCAGACAGTGGTGTTTGGGAACTTATTTTTGATTCCATGCCCGATATGATTGCGTTAATTGATCTTAACAATATTGTTGTTAAGGCTAACAAAGCAATGCGCGAAAAGATCAATATTGGTGAACAGAGTTTAACCGGGCATTTGTGCTATAATCTTATGCATGATAAAGGTTGTGCTATTTCAAATTGCCCGCATTTAAGCATGATCAATGACCTGAAACCTCATGCCATTGAGTTATTTGAATCCAAATTTGGTCTGCACCTCGATATTTCGACTACACCAATTTTTGATTCAGATAATAATTTATTAGGAAGCCTTCACATTGCCCGTGATATAACTATTCAGAAGGAGTCTGAAGACCGGCTCCTGAAATACAACAATGAACTTAAAGAACTCAACCAGAGTAAAGATAAATTTTTTAGTATTGTGGCGCACGATTTGCGCAGCCCGTTTCAAGGCTTGTTAGGGTTTACTGACCTTATTCTTGACGAACTGGATACACTTAGCAGAAAAGAGATTAAGGATTATTTGTTAAAAGTCCATGATTCTGCGTACAACACGTTTTCGTTACTCGAAAACCTGTTAAACTGGTCGAGGCTTCAAATCGGAAGGTTGCCATATAACCCATCGGATTTCAATCTGCATGAAAATGTTGATTCGATTTTTAGTTTATTAGGCTCAAATGCACAGAGTAAAAATATCCGGCTGATCAATAGGATTAACAGGAATTACACCGTTTTTGCTGACCAGCAAATGATGCATTCCATCTTGTTAAACCTTGTATCAAATGCCATTAAATTTACCTATTCCGAAGGCACGGTAACCCTCGATGCAAGTATCAGGTCTATATGCGAAGATAATAGTGGGGATTCCTTTACAAGCAATCATAAAAGCATGGAGATAAGCGTTTTGGATACGGGCACCGGAATCCCTCCCGATGCAATTGAAAAGCTTTTTAAAATTGATGCTCATTACAGCCTTACAGGAACTGCCAATGAACAAGGCGCCGGTCTTGGGCTTATATTGGTGAAAGAAATGACCGAAAAGCATGGCGGCACTCTTTCTGTTAGTAGCCAGGAAGGAAAAGGCTCCGTATTTACTTTTACCCTTCCCTTGTCGGACGTAGAAATTTAAACAATCAAAACCCGTGAACTCATTTAATCCTTTATCCTATTGTGATTTTGACCAATTATCTAATCAAAATACGAGGGATAAAGCAGTAGGTTTTCTACAGATTGTCCCTGAAATCTTTCTTCTTGGTCAGCTTTAAATCCTGCAGTAACGACGATTTGGCATTGATCTGAAAGCTCCAGCTTTTCTGAACTCCATATGGGACCCAGTTAAAGCTCATTTCCCAGCAATGCAGGTTACGGTAGATGGTAATCTGGGTAAAAGCAAAATCTTTTTGTTGAAAGTCGTAGCCGGTTTGTGCAGAAAACTTCCATTTTTCGGTCACATTTATGTCTCCTGATGCACGGAGCGTTTGGATAATATCACGCTTGATTTCTCCTGTTGTCAATACAGGAACACTGGAGTACCTAAAGTTGTAATCTATATGCAACGACCATGGGTTATCCCAATCTATATACAGGTTTTGATTGTTTTTCACATCTTCAATTTCCTGATCAGTTGTTGAATTTGGTGGAGGCTTTTTGGCTTCTTTCTTTTTCGGTTTAAGGTCGTATCCTACACTTAAGTTCCAGCCCGCATTTATAAAACGCAGCAACTTCTTGCTCATTGAGTATTCCGATGTATTGATTTTAGGCCCGGGTACCGGGTTGTAGAATGGGCTTACGGAATAATTCAACAGTGAATAACCATAAAAAGGTTCGTGGTATAATCCATAAGGGCTGTATAAACTGTTATAGCTGATCTGGATTTTTTTGAAAAGGGTTGTGCGGGCCGACAGGCTGATGTCGGACCATCGGAGTGAATCCTTTGCCAGGTCGTACGAAGTTGAAATCGAGAAGTTATCGATCAGCATTACCTTTCTGGTTCCGGTAATGGTATCTTTACGTGAACGGACCTTCATTTCGAGGTTATTGGTAAGGCCGAAATTTATAGCCCCCGATTTCTGGGGTGGAGGAGCACCATACAAGGGTTGAAACGTTCCGCTGCCACCAAAAATAGAATATTTTACCATATCCCCATTCGCATTGGATTGAACGCTCTGCCAATAACCAAGGCTTTCCTTGCCAAAGTCAGGCACAAAACTAAATCCTACCGTAGGCCTGATGACATGCCGTATTGCTCGTACAGGTCCTTTTTTGAATTGTTTCATGCCATAAATGGTTGTACTTAGCGAGGAACTGAAGCTATAATCACGTTCGGTTTTAAATCCGCTGATAGTATCAATATTAATATAGCCGTATTTAGTGGCGCCCCCGGTTACAATCGTGTCACCAACCCACGATTCGCGGACGGTTTTAGTGTACCAGCGTTCTGTATAGTTAACACTGTTACTCCACGAAAAATATTTCATAACCTTAAAAGAGCCACTTATAGGTATGCTATGCCTGATCCCGTTTACAAAACGGTCGGCAACTCCTTTTGCAAAAACCAGGGAATCATACGTGCTCAGCTGGTTCCTCATATCCATTTTATATGTAACGGTAATGGATTCGTACCATGCAGGTTTGCCTGTTGTCTGGTTTTTCCTTTTAAAAGGGTAAATCCTGTTTATACCGAAAGCTACTTCAGGAAGAGATAACGTAACTTGTTTGGATGTGGTATTCTGGCTATGCATAGCGCTGCTGGTGAGGTTTCCCCAGGAACCCAGCTTTAAATCGTAAGTAACACTCGACGAAAATGTATTGGTGAGGTAATCATTAACAGTGGAAGGATTGTATTTGTTATAACTACTGGATCCTGCATTCACACTGGCCGAGAACACCGAATTAGGTCGTGCTTTCGGATCCTGGCGGTGCGACCAGGTAACAAAAAAGTCGTTTTTATCATAGTAATCACTGGCGCCTTTCGTCCCAGAAATAGTTGCAGCATATTTAAGGCTGAAGTTACCCGAAAATTTATATCGTTTTTTATAGGAAAGGGCTGGTTTTACAGCCCAACTACCTCTCGAATAAATGTCACCGGTAAGTTTCAGGTCAAAATAGTCGCTGAGGCCAAAATAATAACCTCCATCTTCAAGAAAAAACCCACGCAAGGCAGATTCACCATATCTGGGTATGATCAGCCCTGAACTTCGGCCTTTTTTATTGGGGAAAAGCCCGAATGGAAGCGCCAACGGCAGCGGGACTCCTTCAACTGTTATCCATGCAGGGCCTGTAACTATCATATTGCCACTTAAAATTTTGGCCTTTGTGAAGTGTAAAGAAAAATGCGGATTTTCTTCCAGATCACAGGTGGTATATTCACCCCGTCCTACATCGGTAACACTGTCATTAATTTTCTTAATTACAGTACCATGAATATAACCATCGCCTTCCTTGGTAATAACATTCTGAATCAGACCTTTGCGGGTGGTAAAATTATAGGCTATTTCTTTCGATTTAAAACTTAAGGAGCCTTGCTTAAATTCAGGTGTTCCTATTGGGTTACCTAAAGAATCTTCCGAAGCATATGCATGAATCGTGTTATTGTCGAAATCGATAGATATAATTGCTGCATTCAGCTTAATATCTTCATATTCAATACTTGCGTTGCCATACATCCAGGCCATTTTGTTTTTAATATCCATACTCAGCGAATCGGCCGATGCATAATCGATTTTAGCGCTGAGCATAAATTTATTTGCTTTTTTAACTGCTTCGGTTGTATCTGTTGATACTAAGTGCACGCTGGGCACGTTACCCTTTAGTGTATCTGATTTATTTATCCGGGAAGTATCAGGTACCTGTGGCAAAAGCGTATCTGGGTCTCCGGCAGACAGAGATATTGGATTAAAAGTAGGGTTGTTCCATGTTAAATAAACACCTGCCTGAACAGTAACCACTACTGACAGTAACAGAATTATGGTTATTAACCGGTGCTTTGTTTGTAACTTCGGTACCAATTAGGCTGAAAAAGAGGTTAACATGTTAATTTTGTGATAGAATGTAAAGATTGATCAGTATCCTAAGTGACCTAAATGCCAGGGTATTTAAGTTAAATTATTGGCTATCAGTCAGGTTCTAAAAATTGTTAGTATTTCTAACAATGATGCAAAGCTAAACAAATTCAGTTGATGACAAATAAACGTATTGATCAGAGATTTCTTATCTTGCTCCTTTTATACTTTTTTGTGAATTTAGCCAGTGCACAAAAAGTAAATACCATTGTTCTTGATGCCGGTCACGGTGGACACGACACGGGGGCACTCGGAAAAAATTCGCGGGAAAAAGATATTACACTGGCTATAGTACTAAAGTTGCGTGATTATATACGCGACAATATGAAAGACATAAAAGTTATACTGACACGGAGTGATGATACTTTTGTGGAATTGTATCGCCGGGCACGTATTGCCAATGAGAATAAAGCTGACCTTTTTATTTCAGTACACTGCAATTCCACCAAATCAACCAGCGCATACGGGGTTGAGACTTTTGTAATGGGCCTTCACAAAAGCGACGCCAACCTGGCAGTTGCCAAAGCTGAAAATGCAGCTATTTTGCTTGAAGATGATTATGTGGAGCAATATGATGGATTCGACCCGAATTCTCCGGAAGGGAATATTTTTTTCAACATGATGCAGAATGCTTTTCTCGACAACAGCCTGGCTTTTGCCGGTAAGGTCGAACACCAGCTTGTGGATAATCTTCATATGCTCAACCGGGGGGTAAAACAGGCGGGGTTCCTGGTATTATACAAAACGGCCATGCCCGGGGTATTAGTCGAAACCGGATTTATCAGTAATCCAAAAGATGAAAAGTTTTTGTTGTCGGAAAAAGGGCAGGATCAGATAGCCGGAGCCATTTTTAAGGCATTGCGTGATTATAAAAACCAGCTCGAAAATCGCCCTTTGGATAAAAAGTATCAGGATTCCTTACTAGTTGCAAACCATACACCTGAAACAACCCCTTATAAGAACAATCTGAATTCAAAACCTGAAACAAACTCCCAGTCAGGTAAATCTGATTCCGAGAAAGCTGAAAAGGCTGATCCGGGGATAATTTCTTTTCGTGTGCAATTTGCTATGTATCCAAAAGCCCAACCAATCACCTCTAAAATATTTAGTGGTATTGACAATGTTAAAATGTATTTTCATGGCGGTTCCTATAAATATACCTCCGGTGATTTTAATACCATGGATGAAGCCCTGCAATATCGGAAGGAATTGATTGCAAAAGGATATAAGGATGCTTTTGTAGTGGCTTTCAAAGGGAAAGTACGTATCTCAAACGAGGAAGCAAGACGTGTTACAGAAAAAAAGTATTAAATTTGTCAAAATTTCGGAAACTGCAATGCAATAGCCCAGCAGCTAGCCGGAAATGCTATAATTGATAAATGATCTATTGAAATGAGATTAATTCATTCTGCCGGACCTTTAGCTCACTGCCCCGCTAACAGCAGGAAACACCAATAAAAATAAGCAAGATATGAGTAACTTAGCATAGCGATTTCAATAACACCATAAAATCAATTAAAACGTTAATAACTAAGCGAAGCGATCTCACAGCCTGTCCCGCTCAGCGGGAAATACCTTTAAAAATAAATAAGGAATGAGTAATTTCATCCCGATAAAACGGGATAAGTAGTGACCCGTAAAAATTAATAAGCATAGATGAAAATAAGTCGTGAATTAAAGATAGGAGTATTTGGTGTTGTGACGTTAACGCTTTTCATTATAAGTGTAAACTTTATCAAAGGCAAGGATTTGTTTCACAAACATCGTACTTTCTATGCTATGTATAATTCAACATCCGGCATTCAGGATGCAGCACCTGTTTTAGTAAATGGGCTTGAAGTCGGAAAGGTTACCGGCATGAGGTTTGCAGATAAACATTCAGGTAAGATTTTAATCGATCTCACAATTTATAGCGATGTGTTTGTGCCCTCCAATTCAGTTGCCAATATTTTTAGCCTCGATCTGTTAGGTACTAAAAACATAGAAATCAAGCTTGGCGATTCAAAAATTGAAGCGCAGGATGGAGATACCCTTCTGGGTGGCTCTCAAATGTCTCTGAGTGAAGAAGTTAACATGCAAGTAGCGCCATTGAAGTTGAAAGCTGAAAACCTGCTTTCTTCTCTTGATACTATGGTTACCGTGCTTCAATCGGTTTTTAATTCCGAAACGCGTAAAAATATCAACGCGTCTTTTATAAGTATTCGATCAACGCTGAGTAACCTCGAAAACACAACCTACAATGTGGACACGTTGGTTTATGGACAAAGGAAACGACTTGAGCGTATCATGTTCAATATTGAATCGATCACGGATAATTTCCGAAAGAATGACGAAAATATTTCAAACATACTTTCCAATTTTTCCCTCATAAGTGATACATTGGCAAAGTCTAATCTGGCAGGAACACTGGCAAATGTAAATATTGTCCTGAACCAAGTGGCTACTATTACTACCAAGATTGACAAAGGTGAGGGCTCACTTGGAATGCTTGTTAACGATCAGAAACTGTATGAAAATCTGAATAAATCAGCTTCACAGCTTAACTTGTTGATTGAAGACATGAAACTCAATCCATATCGCTATGTGAATTTCTCGGTATTCCCGCCTTCGAAGAAAAGGATGGGATATTCGGAACCGGTTAAGTAGCACGGGTGGACGAGGTAAACCGGAGGATAAAAAGATGAGGCGATCGAGAGACGGGGCGAAAGGGCGAAGAGAGACAATGCGAGGCGCCTTGGGGAAGGGCGAATTTATAAATTCGGATTGAAACCTGAAATACTAAAAATGGTTTAAAACGTTTGAACCGATCCCGATTTCATCGGGAGAGCTCAGCGAAACTAAATGTTTGAAGAGTTAAACCCGAAACTCTTTAATTCTTTATACCTCTAACCCTTAAAGCCTTACCAGGAACCAATCCATATTATTCCTCGACTTTTAGAGGAGTTTCAGGTAAAGGAGTATCAGGTAGAGGAGTTTCAGTCTGTACATCCGGTTTTCGAAAAATATCATCTCTTGATAAAGGTCTTGCAACAGACCTCCAGTTGAAACCTTTCAACATGCGCTGATCTGTAGGGACTTCCTTTTCCGGGAACAAATTACCGGCAGGTTTGTCAAAATAAACAATTCGCTCAATTTTGCTATTATTTATATACAACCGCATTCGGCTGCCTGCCGCCTTATCTACTCCGATAAGGGCTTTGTCTTCTTCACGCACATAATACACAGTTTCGGCATTGCCGTTTACATCAATACTCGAAAGCTCATTATTTACAAAGTGACCCACCATATTCTTTCCCCTGATCTGGTTATAAGTATCAGAGGAATCACGGGAAACGATAAATGCGGTGCTATACATAAATATCTGCCTGATACTGTTTTTGCCGGTCAATAGTTTGATTGTATCGGCAGTAAGCTGGTTCTCGCCAGACCATAATACCGGCAACCGGTACATACTGATGAGTGAATCGGCAAAACTGTATTCCAGCGAATCACATGCACCCTGGATATCCTTTCGGTAAAAGCGGGTGTTGTGGTACGCAAATAAGTCTTTGGTTTCGTTTTTAGTTGTATCGAAAGTAGCTTTCAGCGTGTCGGCATGAAGGTAAAGCGTGTCTTTTTTATCGCCCATTACGGCAACAGCTTCATTGGTAAAAAGAGCGTAGCCTTTGGTGCGCCAGTATTCAGCATAATTACCTTTTATAACCACGTCGCGAACGGTATCCGTCATTACTACATGGTTAACGGCTTTCCCGTACTTTAATTTTTCATTATAATACAGGCTGTCACCTGTTAACCGGCGGTTATCATCCACTAATAAAGCATGTAAACTGAACCTCGATTTACTGGTTGCCCGGTCGTATTCCCCATTCTCACAATACAAGTAATTATCCTTTCCTTTCAGGATGGTTGGTCCTTCAAAATAGGAGATACGTGAAACAGTATTGTACTTTAAGGTGTCGCAATTGATCTTGTATTCAGGATTTGTAAGGACTACATCATCCCTGAAAAACATGAGTTTCTGGTTGGTGTAATAGTAACATTTGCGGCTGGTAAGCACATTATCGCCATTTACCATTTTACCGCCGGTGGTATAGTTAGCAATGCCGGTATTGCGGTCGAAAATCATTAAATTAGTGGTGAGAGTGGTTTGTTTATCCACAAGTTTCACGTCGTCGCGAACGGTAGCTATTTTGGAATTACCATCGTAATGAAGGAATTTTCCATATAAATTTAAAGTATCGCTCGATTTAATCCTTACATGACCGTAACAATCCATGGTATTGGTACTTTCAAACAACCATGCGCTATCGCAATAGAGGTATGCGCCTTCGTGTTCGAAGACCGGGTTGTTGAGTGCACGTGTCATGTCGCCCATACCACTCGAATGCCTGAGTTCGCCAGCAGTCATACGAATACGCATACGCTGGGCCTGGGCGGACTGATGAGCTGATAAAAGCACAGTCAATGTGATTACTAGTACAACAAATATTGGCTTTCTCGACATAATCCTTGGAAATCGGTGACAAAGGTAAGTAATGTAGGCTAATAGTAAGCTAATGGGAATAGTTGTAAGTAATATAAGATTTTACAGGCAAGACGCATATTACGTTTAATGATTAGGAAAAGAATCGTAGCTTGATTAATTCATAAACTTCAAAAAAGACAAAAGATAAAAGGCTAAAGACAAAAGGATCAAAATATTATGAAGGCAATCGTACAAATCGTATTTACAAAATAAATTATGATATTGGTTTGCAACTGTCTGACTTTTATCTTTTTACTTTTGTCTTTTATCTTCTGCACGAATAATGCAGGTTAGAAAACTACCATCTGGCAATTTTTATTCCTTGTAAAACCGGTGATTCATTTGGCAGCAATTCATAAGGTTTCTCTTATAGAATTATCTGCCTGTACTGATTAATAAAATCATGTTCTGATTCAAATATTTATCTTGCGTGAATAAAAGATATTTCTACATTTGAGCCACGATAATAAACTTCTTTCAAATGGCTCAGAATATAGATCCAAAACTAAACTACGAAGAAACCAAACGCAGGATTGGCTACATTCCACGGATAGAATCAAACCAGGAAATTTACGACCGGATTGGTTTTATGTCGGGACTCGAAGTTCATCAGCAACTTAAAACCGGACAAAAACTTTTTTGCCGCTGCCCTACAGGTATCTATCAGAAACCCGGCGATTTTGATGCAGAAGTTATCAGGCATATGCGTCCTACACTGAGTGAATTAGGGGAATATGACGGTACCGCTCTGATGGAATTTAAAACCCGCAAAGAAATTATTTACCGGTTGAAAAGCAAATCAACCTGTACTTACGAAGTGGATGATACGCCTCCATTTCCGCTTAACCGCGAAGCTCTGGCTATTGCCATCGAAATATCATTGGTGTCGAAACTGAATATAGTTGGTGAAGTGCATATTACCCGCAAACAATACCTCGACGGAAGTATTCCCACCGGGTTTCAGCGTACTGCCATCATCGGCGTCGAAGGTGAAATTCCGCTTTCAACAAAAAAAGTGCGGCTTATACAACTCAGCCTCGAAGAAGATTCGTGCCGCGAAGTTAGTGATATTGGCCATACCCGCATCTACCGGACTGACCGTCTCGGGATGCCTTTGATTGAAACCGTGACTTATCCCGACATGACTAATCCTGACGAGGTAAAAGAAGCATGCAATTACATTCGTTTCCTGGGCCGCAGCACGGGCAAAGTCCGTACCGGGATAGGAGCTGGCCGCCAGGATGTGAATGTGAGCTGTAAAGGCGGTACCAGGGTTGAAATTAAAGGAGTTGCACACAGTCGCTGGATTCCTGAATTAACCCACAACGAGTGTTTCAGGCAATGGGCTTTACTGGCTATCCGGGATTTACTTAATTCGCGGTTCCCGGATCCTAAAATCTGGAAACAGTCGCATACTGCGCTTGATTTACATGCATTTAATTCAAAAAACGGATTTACCAGGGATGCCAAAGCCAACGGGTATAAACTGGTTGCTGTTAACCTGCCCGGGTTTAAAGGAATACTTTCGCATTTTACACAGCCTGGCAAAATGTTTGCCAACGAACTGACTGAACGGCTGAAAGTGATTGCTTGTATCGAATTGCCAAATATGACGCATACCGAGGAAATTGATCCGCTGTTTACTGAAAGTGATTGGGAAAAAGTAAATGCCCTTCTTAAACCCAGTGAAAATGATGCACAACTCATTATCCGGGGTCCTGAAGAAGACATCAAAACTGCATTCGAAACGATTGAGGAGCGTTGTCGGATGGCATTTTCCGGTGTGCCACCCGAAACCCGTAAATCATTCGAAAACGGAACTACTATCTTCGAACGTGTGCTCCCCGGCGCCGATCGAATGTATCCCGATACCGATTCGGCACCTATTCCTCTTGAAAATGAGTATATTGAATTATTGGGCAAAAACAAGCCTGAGGAAGTGATCTCACGCTACCAACGCCTGAATGAATGGGTTGTTCCCGAAGATTGCTACACCTATATTTTCAGGAAAAACCTTTTTCCCCTCATCGAGCGCATCGTTAATGAACTGGATATGAATCCTGCCTTTGTTGGAAAATTTTTCGGACATTCCGTTAAATGGATCGAAGGACAATACAAACCCACTGCCGAATTCGATTACAAAATCATATATGCATTGATGCGTTTCATAAAACAAAGGAACCTCGATCCGGGTATTGCCCGGCGTATGCTTCCGCTTGTTTATCAATATCCAAAAATGGAATTTGAATCGGTGCTTACCAGCATAGGATTTAAAGTAGTTTCAAAAGAGGAAATTGTATCGAAAATACCTTTCCTCAGGAAAAAGCTTGCTGAAATAAGGCTTTCAAAAGGAACCACTGTGGAGCACAACTGGATTATGGGACAGTTGCGTCGGCAGGCTGAAGGAAATATAAGCATGTTGGAGTTGCATAAGGTTTTGGGTAGTAATTCATAGTGAATTGAAAATACCTGCCTGGCGGCAGACAGGGTGAATGGAAAATGGTTATTTCCCCTTAATGGTAGATTCCAAAATATTATTAGCCCCGACCTTTGCCCCGACTTTTGCCCCGACCTTTGCCCCGACCTTTGCCCCGACCTTTAGGTCGGGGATCATTAAAAGCAATACAATGCAGGCTTTAGCCCCATAGTTCAAAATGCGATCGATA
This sequence comes from Lentimicrobiaceae bacterium, assembly GCA_041660125.1. Lineage (GTDB taxonomy): Bacteria > Bacteroidota > Bacteroidia > Bacteroidales > UBA4417 > UBA4417. The sequence continues at coordinate 287,552 of JBAZWY010000001.1, read as the reverse complement.
CTCGTGTTTGCAGTAAAATCGTAAATTGATAATTGTTTATCCGGAAATAGTAGAAAAAACGGAATAACTGCCAGTGTTAAAAATCAAGATCCATTAACATTAATTACCATTTAGAAATCAAAAATCACAAATAAAAATGACTGACGATATTTTTCAAGGATACAAAGGTGCAGCGCTCGAAGTACTAAAAAAGTTTAATGTCCGGGTTTGGGGCCAGGCAATTGTTAAAACCACACGTGGTGAATTTGTCGGGACCGTGCTTCCCCGTTCCGAAAATGACGATGATAAACACATCGTGATGAAAATTCCTACCGGCTACAACATAGGCCTTGATATTGCCACCATTACCGGGATGAAAGAAACCGGCTATAAGAAAGCCAATTATAAAATTCCGGAAAAGGAATTTCCTTACACCGAAGGGCTGCCTAAAGTAAAACTGATTGGCACGGGAGGCACTATTGCCTCGCGCCTTGATTATCGTACCGGGGCAGTTATTCCGGCTTTTTCGCCGGGGGAGTTATACGGTGCCGTGCCCGAACTGGCTTCTATCTGCAATCTTACTACAGAGAAAATATTTGCTGTTTTCAGCGAAAACATGGCACCTGATAACTATAAAAAATTAGCAATTGCTATCGGGAAGGAGATCGAAGCCGGTGTGGATGGGATTGTTATTGGTCATGGAACTGACACACTTCACCATACAGCCGCCGCACTAACTTTTATGGTACAGAATTCGCCTGTGCCTATTGTGCTGGTTGGCTCGCAACGCTCCAGCGATCGCCCGAGTTCGGATGCAGCACTCAACCTGATGCATGCCTGTACTGCCGCTGGCCACGGAGATATTGCCGAAGTGATGATTTGTATGTTTGGACCTACCAGCGACGAATACGGATTCCTTCATAAAGGTACGCGTGTGCGCAAAATGCACTCATCATACCGTTCCACTTTCCGCACGATTGGTGATACCCCGATGGCAACCATCACCCGTAAAGGACTGAAACCCATTAAAGAAACATATAACCATCGACGCAAGGACCGAAACGTTACCATATTACCTTATTTTGAAGAGAAAGTATCCATTGTGTATTATTACCCAAATATGCAACCGGACATAATTGATTCGTTGGTTGAAAATGGATATAAAGGCATTGTGATTGCCGGGACCGGCCTGGGGCATGTAAACAAACCACTTTATCCGGCTATCGAAAGAGCTGCCAAAGCCGGCGTTGCCATTTATATGACTGTACAGACGTTATGGGGTTATGTACACATGTTTGTGTACGATACAGGCCGCGACCTGATGGCAAAAGGTGTTGTACCTGCTGAAAATATGTTGCCCGAAGTGGCCTATATTAAGTTAGGCTGGGCTTTAGGCCAAACGAGTGACCTGGAAGAAGTGAAGCGGATCATGCTTACACCGATCAACGACGAAACTACTTTGCGCGAACCTTACAATGGCTACCTCATATACCAGGGTGGAGTTGCTGAAGTGGAAGATTTTATTCGCAAAGTCCATAAATAGCATGCGGATTTTCTAAATATACCTGAATACTGTTATTGGAAATGTAAAGTATTAGCCAAGAGACATATTATACTTCAGCCTTCACCGGGTAACAGGTTGAAGTAATTTTTCAATTGTTTCCAGAAGTTTGTCCTTACCTACCGGTTTCAAAATATATTCGTTGCAGCCTGTTGATCGGGCAGTATTTTCCTCATTCTCCGAAATTAATCCTGAAAGAGCTATTATTGGCAGATCGGGCATTGTTTTTCGAATCTGCCGGGTTGCTTCTATACCGTCCATACCTGGCATTTTTATGTCTGTCAGCAAAATGTTTATTTCAGGGTGATTATGACAGATTTCGATAGCTTCAAATCCATTTTTGGCCCTTAGTACCTTAAAAGAAGCTCTTTTAAGCAAAAATTCCAGATATTTGTAATTGGAATCGTCGTCCTCAGCTATGAGAATCACCACCTGTGCTGGCACTGAAGATTTTTGAACATCCGTTAACTCGATAGAGGCATGAGTTTCAGCAGGTATTGAAAATAAAAATGTGGATCCTTTACTGAATGCTGATTCAGCCCATATGTCTCCTCCAAGCAGTTTTAGGAAACCACTTGCGATAGATAAACCCAAACCGCTGCCTTCATAATTGCGGGAAATCGATAAGTCGGCCTGCCTGAATAGCTCAAATACAATTGGCAAGTCTTCACGGGATATTCCTATACCCGTATCGCTTATCGAGAACTGATGAAATCCGGGTTTCAATTCATATCCAATGGTAATGGATCCTTCTTTTGTAAATTTGATGGCATTGTCGATGAGATAAAAAAATATTTTGAACAGCAAATTTTCATCGGTTGTGATCCGGATATCTTCAGCAGGAATGTTTTTTATTATTTTTAAGTTCAGGTTGCGGGAACTGCAGGTTTCGATGGTTTGTTCAATAATTTCACCCAGAAATTTATTGAGGTTGAACGTAAGCAGATGAATTTCAGTTATTCCTGAAACAATCATGGAAATATCCATGTAACTGGTAATGGTATTGATAAGCCTGTTGCTGCTTTTCTTAATCATTTTGCCGAACTCAATCCGATCCTCCTCTGAGTTATCCATTTGCGTGATCATTTCGCTGAATCCAAGGATGCCATTGAGTGGCGTGCGCAATTCGTGGGAAATATTCTGGATAAAAGCTGATTTCAATTTATCATTAGCTTCTGCCTTTTCCTTTGCTTTCATTAATTCTTCGCGTGCCAGTTTACGTTCAGTAATATTGCGGAATACGCCCTGTAGAATTTGCCTGCCATTAAGTGTTATGACATTGTACAGGACTTCAACAGGTACTTTGCTGCCATCTGAAAGGAGAACAGTATTTTCGACTGGTTGCAGATTTCCCTTGCTCATAAATCTTTCTGCATCTTCCTTAAACGATTTAAGAGCGAATTCCTTAAACCTGGCAGGGTGAATCATGATTTGATGCAATTGCCTGATCTCATCTGATGTATATCCCAGAAGAGTGCATGCCGCTGAGTTAGCATCGATTAACATTCCCGTTTCAATATCGGCAAGAATGATGGCATCAGGTGAAGCTTCGAAAAGCTTTCTGTATCTTTCTTCGCTTTCTTTTAACGCATTTTCTGCTTTAATGCGCTTCGAAATATCTTCTTTTACTCCCAGGTAGTTCGTAATTGTTCCTTCAGCATCACTTATGGGTACAATAAGAGCACTTTCTATCAAATGCTCACCATTTTTCATTTTATTTATAAAAATACCATTCCACTCTTTCCCGTTTTTTAGTGTAGTCCAAAGGGACTTAATGGTTTCTTCGGGTGTTTCACCTGAGCCAAATATTGAAGGGTTTTTTCCGATTAATTCGTCATGGTCGTAACCTGAAATAATGCATCCTGCCGGGTTGATATATTCAATCTTCCCCTCAAGGTCGGTGATGAGAATTGTGTTCGGATTTTGATGTACAACTGATGAAAGCTTATAAAGTTCTTTTTCGGCTAAATAGCGCTTGGTAATGTCTCTGCTTACCCCTCTGAATCCTACATGTAAGCCCGAATTGTTGTACACAGGTACACCACTCGTTTCAAAATATACTATTCGCCCGTTACGATGCTTATACTTATTTACAAGAGAGTTGAATGGAATAGCTTTTTTCACAATGGAATCGGATTGTAAAATGATAACTGCGATGTTTTCGTCGGCAACATAATCAAAAGGAGATGTGCCAATCACGTCTTCGGGCGAATATCCAAGAAGGTTTTCGAACTGCGGGCTGACATAGGTGTATTTACCTTCAAGGGTAGTTTCCCATATCATATCCGAAGTAGATTCAACCAGTGATTTGAATTTTGTTTCACTTTCGCGCAGAATTTCCTCGGATCTTTTCCTTTCGGATACATCGTGGTATATAGACTGGTATGAGCCATCGGGCATCATTTTGGTATGCATTTCGATAGGAATGATTTTCCCGTCAGTCCGCAGGAGATCCCTCTCACTAATTACAGTTTCATCTTTTTTTAATAAATCATATCGCAGGGGTTTGTTATTCAAATCATTGGGGTTGAACAAATCGCGGATATTAATGCCAACCAGGTTTTCGAGCGATCGTCCGGTAAGATGTTGCATATAGGTATTTGCCCCAATAATGATACCATCGGGAGAGCCCATCAGGATTCCATCTACTGCAAGTTCGATAAGCTCACGTGCATGAACAGCATCTTTTTCATGCATGGTTTTCAACTTCTCATAAGCTTGGGTGAGTTCCTGCAGCTCTTTTTTGAGTTGTTCAACAGTAATATCCTGGCTCTTCTCAGATTGACTCATCAGAACGATGTTTATGTTGTAATACCTTTTAAGGTAAAATAAAAGGTACTACCTTTTCCCTCTTCGCTTTCGGCCCATATTTTTCCTCCGTGTTTTTCGACGAATTCTTTACAGAGGATTAGTCCAAGTCCTGTTGAAACTTCGCCTTCCGTTCCTTTGGTTTTATTGTTTGTATCGATGAGAAATATTTTTTTCAGCATATCTGCTTGTATCCCTATTCCTGAGTCTTTAATAGCTGTAGTAATATAATGATCCTCATTGGCAGAGGCTGAAATTTGGACATATCCGCCTTTGGGAGTAAATTTTATTGCGTTTGACATTAGGTTGCGGATGATTGTTTCCAGCATGTGAGTATCAGCTTCAACTTTCAGGAACTCAGGAATTTCAATCAATACATCAATTCCCTTTTGTTTTGCGCCTATGCAAACAGTTTCCTGGCAATTTTGCACCACCTTGGAAAGAAGCACGGTTTCCGGCTCAAATTTAGTTACATCGCGATGCAACAGGGACCACTCAAGCAGGTTTTCGAGTAATTGATAGAGATTAGTTGCAGAACTCCGCATGGATGTTATGATAGACTTAAGATCTTCATGTGAAAGGGTTTCCATTTCTTCGTCAAGTATTTCGGTAAAACCCAGGAACGTGTTAAACGGACTTCGCAGGTCATGCGCAATGATCGAAAAGAACTTGTCCTTGCTGTTATTCAGTGCCTGCAAATCTTCTGCATTCTTATGCAATTGGTCTTCGAATCTTTTCTGTTCGGTGAGGTCAATTATAATTCCTCTTGTTCCTATGCATTTGCCGTTAACTATTATAGGTACCGAGTGAATAGATATTGGAAAGAGCTTTCCATTTTTTGATATTCCGGTTAGACTAGCCCTGGAAGGTTTTTTGCGTTCGTAAACCAGTTCCATGTGCAGATGTATAGCATCATGGCTTTCGGGAGCAATAAGCTGATCGATAAGAATTACGGCGTCAAGTTCATCATGGTGATAGCCAAATTGTCTGAATCCGGTATCGTTCATGTAAACTAATTTTCCACTGAAATCAGCTTCGTATATAGTTTCGGGAAGTAGCTCAACAAGGTCTTTATATTTCTGTTTGCTTTCGTTAAGGGCTTGCTCTATGCGTTTCCTTTCAATAATTTCTTTCAATAATTTCGAATTATGTAATCGCTGTACATTGAGTTTGACTATCCCGAAAATAATTGCGCTTAGTAAAATTATGGCTCCCAAAATGAACCACCAGGTTAAATAATATGGTGGTGTGATCCTTATTGTTTCTGATTTGATGACTTTACTCCAAGTGCCTGAAAAATTTTTAGCCATAACGTTCAGGGTATATTTCCCTGGTTTTAGCCCAATATATTTAATCTGCCCCAGCATCGACTGGTTAATATCCTGCCAGTCCTGGTCATATCCTTCGAGTTTGTATTTGTATTTTATTAAATCTTCATTTACAAAAGAAATTCCCCTGAATTGAAAGACTATTGTGTTATCATTATACTTTATTAAATTTTCCTTTGATAGTGAATACTTTTCGCCTTTACTATCTTCAGCGCAAAGGAGGCTGATTACGGGTTCCGGAATAACAGAATTATCAAAACCTGGCTCGAAGCATGTAAGTCCCTGGTCAGTGCCAATCCAAACCCGGCCTTTGGAATCTGTCATTCCTGCAGCGCGATTGGTTTCCCATCCGGCAAGGCCATTATAAACATCAAAAACTACAAGTTTGCTTTTCCCATCCCATTTATAAACCCCGGTGTTGGAGCCAATCCAATAGTTCTCATCATGATCCTGGAAAATAAAAAATACAGGGGTATTAATTTCGACGTCTTTATTTCTGAATTTTACAATACTACCATGATCAATAAAACAGAGACCATTATTTGTACCGACAAACCCGATACCATCCCTGCTCTTATAGTAGGCATAGACGTTGTCAGCTTTTTTATCCGGCGAAGGGATTTTTTCTATTTTATTGTTAATAAGATGCCACAACCCCGATGATCCTGCAATAAAAATCCCGCCTTTATCATCGGAAAATATTTTTCTGATCGTAGAGTTTATTTTATTAAACTGCACAAATTCAGTAAGTTCATTGTTTTCTAGATACAAGAGCTTTGTGTCAGCTCCAACCCAGATCCTGCCATTACGATCTTCATGAACTACACTGATAACCGGATATTTAACAGAACTATACCATATAATATTCCCATTGGGGCTTAATTTACCGAGGCCCCGGCTAATAGATGAAAACCAAATGTTTCCGGATTTATCTTTCATCATGTCGGAAACGCGCCTGGTATTTAATTTAAGATCAGGGAATTCAATAGTTTTAAAAGTATCGTTGTTTAATATTGACAATCCATTGTTATGCCCAAAAACAATTCTGCCATCGTTCATCTCAGCGATGGCTGTCACTTCATCTTCGAGCATTCCATTCTTTGTGAAATAGCTTAGTATTTTAAGATTGTTGATTTTGTTCAGACCTCTTGTGTCGGTAATCCAAACATTTTGTTCTTTGTCAATAAATACCGAAGTGGCCCCGTTCGACGAAAACCCATTTTCATACATCAGCGGAACCGGATTGTTGTTGTCTTTCGAAATATAATACTTAGCCCAGATGTTTCCGAAGAAAGTATTGCCACTTTTATCGCTGGTTACGAAAGCATAGTAAAAGATTGACGGATGAGGCAACTGGAATTTATTGGATGCCATATGGAATTTATTGTTTTGAATATACCCGAGCCACTTCTCGTTCAGCATCCATATTTTTTCATCAGGGGTATTCTTGTTTTCGATATTTATTGCTATGATATCTGTTCCATATGGCCTGATCAGTTTATTTAAACTCCAATCTATTTTGCCATTATCAACTATGCATATACCATTTTTGGTTGACAGATAAAATTTATTGTTTTTTGCCACAACAGCATACACATAATTCAAACTGCTGTTTCCCGAAATGGAGAAATGGTTCCACGTATTATTTTCATAAATATAAAATCCCTTATCGCTGCCCATGCCAATTACGGGCTTGCCATTTTTATAAATAACATCAAATGCGCTCATCATGCTGCCCCCTGACTCTTCCGCAGGCGGGAATATTCTACTCCATTTATTATCCTTAAAATAAACAATTGTATCGAGTATTTTATTCGGCATTGCCCATAGAACTCCTTTCTCATCAATCATTATTTTTCTGAATACCTGATTGGGAAGACCGTCTTTATAATTATAATTTTTAAAACTGAACCCATCATATTTCGATATACCGTAGCTTGTTGCAAACCACATAAAGCCATCATTATCCTGGCAGGCATCATAGATATTTCGGGTAGGCAAACCATCTTCGATAGTATATGTTTTTACAAAAAAATGCTGCGCAGTAGCGTTCCCGAAAAGCAACAGAAGAAAAGAAAGAATAATAAATGTATTGATGCTTTTATTCATATAAACTTTTGTTAAATCCTTATTAAAGCATATGTAAAAGTATAATAAATAGTTGACAATAGGTTTGTTTCAGCGGTAGATGGTTTCCTTACATTTCCTTAATTTAAAACTTTTTTAATAGATAACTTACAGTTTAAAAAGCAGAATGTAGAATAGGCGGAATCTCCAAGTATTACGGATATTTCAGGATGAATAATAATAATGTAAGCCTTGTTTTATATTGAGATTATTATTAAGCATCTGTTTTTTAATGCACAAATATATGTAATTTTTCACTATCGACAGATCATATTTACACAAGCAAACATTGTTAAATAATCTCTATAGACATACATTAACAAAAAATTCACTATGAACTCAAGTTAACGAATAATTTACGGGCTTCTATTCCCTTTTGATAAGGATGACTATATAAACCGGATGTTGTATAGTGCTTGTCAATACTGTTCTGCATTAATAAACAATTAAAGGCAATTCTAAAATTCTTATAAAAGTAACACTGCAGATTAATTTACTTATATTATGATTTATCATTAAATTGATGTTTTTAAAACTTTGTGGTTATTAAAGTGTTAAATCTATCTGACTTTTTTCTGATTGTTGTATGGTGCAACTCAATAAAAAAAATAATTATGAAAACCTGCCTTACAACCATGGCTGAAAATTAAATGACAATTTAACGACCCATCTAATAACAATCTCCTCAACCATACCCTCAAATGAGCCACGTCAACCAACTTATATACGAAACGAGCCCATACCTGCTTCAACATGCGCACAACCCTGTTAACTGGCTTCCTTATGGAGCGGATGCGTTTGAAAAGGCAGAAAGCAGGAATAAGCCTTTATTGATCAGCATCGGGTATTCATCCTGTCATTGGTGTCATGTAATGGAACATGAATCATTTGAAGATGAGGGAATTGCGAAACTGATGAATGATAATTTCGTGTGTGTGAAGGTGGATCGGGAAGAGCGCCCTGATGTGGATCAAGTTTACATGGATGCAGTTCAACAAATTCATGGCAGTGGTGGTTGGCCGTTGAATTGTTTTGCTTTACCAAATGGGAAACCCTTTTGGGGCGGAACGTATTTCAGGCCAGAGCAATGGAAACAGTTACTTTCAACTATTACCGATTTATTCCTTAACCAATATGCTGACCTCAAGCAACAGGCATCAGAATTGTCAGAAGGCGTGGCCAGGCAGAATTACATCCTTAACGACGAATTTGAAAGAAAAGTTGATTCTACCAATTTTATATCCCTGTTTGAATCACTATGTAATGTTTTTGATGCCGTAAAAGGTGGAATGAAAGGCGCTCCAAAGTTCCCTATGCCGGTTGTGCTGCAGTTATTACTGCAGTACAGTAATGAACAAAGAGAATGTGATGCTTTACAAATGGTTGAATTGACTTTAAAACAGATGGCTTGCGGAGGGATCTACGACCAGGCCGGAGGAGGGTTTGCAAGATATTCGACCGACAGCGACTGGAAAGTACCGCATTTTGAGAAAATGTTATATGATAATGCTCAACTGATAAGTTTGTATTCAATTGCTTTTCAGGTGTCGGGGAATAAACTTTATAAAGATATTATTGAACAGACCATTGAATTTATAAACAGGGAGCTATCGGCACCCGAAGGCATATATTATTCGGCGCTCGATGCTGACAGTGAAGGGGAAGAAGGATTATTTTATACCTGGACTTCGGAACAATTTAACGAAGCCCTTGGTCATTATGCAGTATTAGCTGGTGAATATTTTGGTGTGAATGCGCAAGGATTGTGGGAGCATGGGCGGAATATTCTGCTTCGTCCTGATAATGATGAATTGTTTGCACAGCAGCATTTTCTCTCAACTGAGGAACTGGCGTCGTTGATCAACTTCTGCCGGGCACAATTGCTTAAAGTTCGTTCGGTAAGACTGCGACCTTCAATAGATGATAAAATGCTGCTAGCGTGGAATTCGCTCATGATCGGCGCACTTGTTGATGCCTATGTAGCTCTTGGTAAAGATGAATACCTTCAGTCGGCGATTCAGGCTGCTAACTTTATTCAAAACAACCTGAAGCGTTCCGATGGTGGGCTATTTCATACCTGGAAAAGCGGGAAAGCGCAGATTAATGCTTTTCTTGACGATTATGCATTCACCTGTGAAGCATTCATAAAACTATATTCCGTTACAACGGATGAGCAATGGCTGCGCGAGGCTGAAATGCTGGCTCAATATGTAGTCGAACACTTCTACGATTCACATTCAGGATTCTTCTGGTATTCCGAAAACGAGGATAAACAAGTCTTTGCACGGAAAATTGAAATTTATGATGGCGTTATTCCTTCAGGTAATTCAGCTTTGGCAAAAGTCCTGAACATACTCGGAGTTTTCCTTCATAAAGCCGACTACGTGGAGAAAGCTAACCACATGCTCCTGTTGATGGCAAGCCGATTTACCCATAATCCGGCGGCCTATTCAAATTGGGCTTCGCTTGCTCTTTCAAGAGTCCATGAACAGTATGTGGTTGCAATAACAGGATCTGATTCTGTTCTTCTCATTAAAAAAATGATAGCAGCAAACATTCCCGGTGTTCTTATTTTCGGGAGTCAGGAACGCAGCAATTTACCCTATTTTGAAGGCCGTTATGTTGAAGGGAAAACACTCATTTATATCTGTTCCGGCACCTCTTGCCTTGCCCCTGTTCAAACTTTCGAAGAAGCAATACGGTTAATTGCTGAAAGAAAATTGGGTTAAAAATCGTTTCCTTGCCTTGAAAATAAAAACGCGGTTTATTACCTTTGCGGAAATGCCGGTATGATTGATGATGTAAGCATACTACTGGAGTATTCCGGGCTTGAACCTGAAAATATGCGATCAGAAGTTTATTTTTAAAAGTGTTTCGTCTTTGGCAAGAAAAGATAGGAGTACAAATAATTGCCTTAATATTCCCCTTATTGATATGGAAGTTCATAATCTGTCAATTTATTTTTTTTCAACTGCAAATTTAATATCAAAATAGTAGATACCTTTACTCTAAATTAATGCCAGAGAACCGAATGAAATTTACTCTTTCACAGATTCAGTGACAATTGCATTAACTGGTTTCCAAAACATTGCAGGCATAATTAAACGAATTTGAAAATGAATATATTAAAGACATTTGTTCTTACAATTAGCTCTATCCTGTTTTTAACAACAGGTTTGTTGGCTCAAAAAAGTAAGCCTGTTTTAGTTTTAGCAGGATTAAAAGTAGATGATTGTATTCCGTTTCAGGAAAGATACCGATTTCCTGAGTTTACAATCGGGACGGTGTATTTTAAAAATGGCTCAAATAATGAAGCAAAGTTGAATTACAATCTTATAGCAAAGGAAATGGAGTATCTACAAGGAAAGGATACTCTTGCTATTGCCAACGAAAATGATATTCAGCAGATTATTATTTCCGGTATTGTTTTTATAGTCAATAAAGGATACCTGGAACTGATTTACACTGGAAAGCTTACTGTTGGTGAAAAGCAGTATTTTAATTTGATGGATGTTAAAAAGAAAGACCCTTATGGCTATATGAGTACAGGTGCTAGTACAAATACATATAATTCGCTTCATTCAAATGGTCAATACTATAAATTAATTGTACACGAGGATAGAATATTTCAGAAAGTTGTAGAGTACTACCTGGCAACACCAACCTCCGGTTTTGTTCTTTTCAACAAGAAGAAAGTTAAGCAATTGTACCCGCACCATAAAAAAGCTATTGAATATTATCTGAAATCAAATACGGTCAATTTCGATTCGAGCAAAGATTTGATCAGGTTTGCTGAGTATTTGGGAGACTTATAGAGGAATATTAATTTAACAAAAAAGCCTGCTCTCATCGAACAGGCCTTTTTTCTGCTGTATCTGGTGAAATTATGCAGGTGAAATTGCTTCAACCGGACATACATCAGCACATGATCCGCAGTCGGTGCAAATATCAGCGTCTATTTTGTAGATATCACCTTCGGAGATAGCTTCAACAGGACACTCATCAATACAAGTTCCGCAAGCGGTGCAATCGTCAGAAATAACGTAAGCCATTTTTTTTGAGTTTAAAATTTATCCTGCAAAGATATGTAATACTATTTATACAAGTAGAATTAAATTAATTATTAGAGGAGTTTTAGTCCTGCTTAATTCCTGTTAATAATAATTAACATAGCCATATTCTTTACTCGGGTTAGTTTAAGCAAATGATATTCAAACAAATACATATTCAATTTTTACCCTTTTTAGAACTTGTATAAATTAGATTTTAAACTCAGGGTCTGTTAAAAACTTATACCTTTGCAGCGCTAATCATTCAAAAAAATATAAAATGAGCGAAAAGAGTAACTTCATCGAGAAAGAAGATGTTGTTGTAAAATTTTGTGGTGATTCAGGCGATGGAATGCAGTTGGCAGGTACACTTTTCAGTGATGCAGCTGCTCTTCTGGGCCTTGACCTTGCTACTTTTCCCGACTATCCAGCCGAAATCCGCGCACCACATAATACTATTGCCGGTGTTTCCGGTTTCCAGGTACATGTGGGTAGAAAAAAAATTGAGACTTCAGGCGATTTCGTTGATATCCTTGTTGCCATGAACCCAGCTTCACTCAAATCGAATCTGAAATGGACACGTCCGGGCGCAACAATTATCGTTGATGCTGATTTATTTGACGAAGCTACCTATAAAAAATCGGGTTATGATACCAATCCCTTGGAAGACGGAAGTCTTGATGGATACAATCTGGTTAAAGCTCCGGTAACTATGTTAACACGCAATGCCTTACAACCATTAGGTATTGACAGTAAAACTGCTGACCGTACACGTAACGTTTTTACGCTGGGTATTATTTATCATATTTTTAGCTGGAAGTTAGATTCAACAGTTAATTATTTCAAAACTAAATTCAAAAAGAAACCTGAAATGATCGAGGCCAATAAACTGGTTCTCGAAACAGGATACAGCTATGCTGATACAGTTGAAACTTTAGGTTCCTCATATCATATCGCCAAAGCAAAATTACCTGCCGGCCGTTACCGTAATATTACAGGAAACGTTGCAACAGCATGGGGTTTCCTGGCAGCTTCAGAGCGTTCGGGCAGGCCTTTGTTCCTGGGATCATATCCTATTACACCGGCAACTGAAATCCTGATTGAGCTTGTCAAACACAAATCACTTGGCGCAAAAGTATTCCAGGCAGAGGACGAAATTGCAGGTATTTGTTCTGCTATCGGGGCTAGTTATTCCGGTTCTCTGGCGCTTACTTCAACTTCGGGACCAGGGCTTTCACTGAAAAGTGAAGCTATCGGACTAGCTGTAATGACTGAATTGCCTTTGGTTATCGTTAACGTTCAGCGTGGCGGTCCTTCAACCGGTTTACCAACCAAGAGCGAGCAAAGCGACCTTATGCAGGCGTTGTTTGGTCGTAACGGAGAAGCACCTTGCATAGTTATTGCTGCTTCTTCACCGGCTGATTGTTTCCATTATGCATATGAGTCGGCTAAATTAGCCATGGAGCATATGACGCCGGTAATTTTACTTACCGATGGTTCACTTGGTAATGGATCGCAATTGTTCCGCATACCTAAAGTAGCCGATCTGCCTTCAATTACTCCTCCAATGGCTGAGCCTAACGATAAGGACTATAAGCCATATAAACGTAATCCTGAAACATTGGTTCGCCAATGGGCAATACCGGGAACAGAAGGACTTCGTCACCGTATTGGTGGCTTAGAAAAGGAAAACGTTACAGGAAATGTTAGTACTGATCCGGCAAATCACCAGTTAATGACCGATTTGCGCGAAGCTAAAGTGCAGAAAGTTGCTGATTTTATACCCGAACAGGGAATTGTAGGTGCAAAAAAAGGCGACTTACTCGTTGTTAGCTGGGGTGGAACCCGCGGAACTACCGAAGCAGCCGTTGAAGAACTGCAGAAACAAGGCAAAAAAATCAGCCTTGCCCACTTCCATCATATTATGCCATTACCTAAGAATACACACGAGGTTTTGGCTGGTTTCAAAAAAATCATTGTCTGTGAACTTAACAGCGGGCAATTTGTTAACTACCTGAGAATGAAAGAACCCGAATACAGTTATAGTCAATATAATAAAGTAATGGGGCTTCCGTTTACCGTAACTGAGTTGGTAGCCAAATTTAACGAAATGCTTTAGGAGGTAAAAATTATGTTCGAATTCCCTAATAAAACAATAGAACGATCGGTTGTTGAACTGAACAAAGCCGATTTTGTTAGCGACCAGATGGTAAAATGGTGTCCTGGTTGCGGTGCCCACGCTATTCTTGCTTCCATTGCAAACGTGTTTCCTAAAATAGGTTACCGTAAGGAAAATTTTATGATGGTTTCCGGTATCGGATGTTCCTCGCGTTTTCCTTATTATGTAAACACATACGGATTTCACGGAATCCACGGTCGTGCTAACCCCATTGCTTCGGGTATTAAAATTGCTAATCCGAACCTGAGTGTTTGGATTGCCACCGGTGACGGTGATTCAATGGCTATCGGCGGAAACCACTTTATTCATATTATCCGCAGGAATATTGATGTGAATATCATCATGTTCAACAACCAGATATATGGACTTACGAAAGGACAGTATTCGCCTACCACTCCTATGGGAAGCATTACCAAAACTTCTCCCCAGGGAACCATTGAGCATCCGTTCAACCCTGGCGAACTGGTTCTGGGAGCGCAGGGTACTTTCTTTGCCCGTGCCGTTGACACCAATGTGAAATTAATGACCGAAGTAATGTTCGAAGCTGCGCGCCACGATGGTACTTCAGTAATTGAAATATTGCAGAACTGTGTCATATTTGCAGATAAAACCCATGGTGCCATTACAAATAAAGAAGTGCGTGATGATGCTCAAATTTATCTCAGAAACGGTGAGCCATTGATTTTTGGAAAAGATCACGAAAAAGGCATACGTATTAACGGAACACAGCTTGAGGTTGTAACATTGGGAGAAAATGGTATTACCGAAAAGGATCTGCTTGTTCATGATCAGTACCAGCAGGATCCAGGAATACATTTGATGATAGCTAAAATGTACCCACCTCATTTCCCTGTAGCTTTGGGCGTTATTCGTTCGGCTATGTACCCAACCTACGATGACCTGGTGGAAGAACAGATTGCCCAGGCTAAAGCCTCAAGTAAAATCCTTTGTGTGGATGATCTGCTTAACAGCGGCGACACCTGGGAAATTAAATAGTAATTTTTTTGATAATTACATAGAGCCTCCGGTTTTACCGGGGGCTTTTTTTTGCCTTAACTTCCATTGCCAAGTGGCATAAATATAGGAGGAGAGTCGGGCTCTGATGATGACCAGGCCGGGAATCTAAAGTCTTCCTTTTGATATAGAGGTCAAAAAAGAGAAACTGGAAAATTATAATGATTCATTATTCATTTCCGATTACTTTTAAGCTGAAGTTTCATTCATGCTATTGCAGTTTTATATATCTTCGGGTGTAACTAATCCTATAGATAACAGGTATTTGAAAGTAGTCTTCAAGCATGAGTTCAGGGACAATGTAACCGGAGATTGCTTTGATTGTTACTTGTTTCATAAGTTTGAACGAACAGATAAGTACGAATAAATCAAAATCATTTTTTTGTTGTTAATAATATGTTAACTGCGACAGACTGTACACTCTAAGTTCCTAATTTTGAGAATGTGAATAGAAGAACCTTTTTATTAATAGTTTCCATTACAGGTATTGCATTGGCTGGTATTATATTTATTCAGTTCTACTGGATCCGTAATGCAATTTTATTGCATGAGGAACAATTTAAGAACGGTGTCACACTGGCACTTAAAGGTGCTGTAAATCAAATATATGAAAGCAAATCGGATACTTGCGAAAAAGGCCTTTTTTGTAGTGAGCACTGCTTAAATAAAGTAAGCCTTCTGGATAACGGTTTAAATCCTGATGCTTTAAAATTACTTGTGAACAAAGAATTTACTGAGGCTGGGTTACATAAACCTTATGTTTATGGCATTTATAATCCAGAGACTTCACATGTTGAGTTTATTTCTAAACCAGGATTCGAAAAACAATTGCTGAATTCGGTTCACTTTGTGTCATTGTCATGTATTTTTAAAGGTGATCAATCAGTACTTGGTGCCTGGTTCCCGAATGGGAAACACGAGGCTTTGCAAAGTGTCTTCGGATGGTTGCTGGTTTGTTTTATATTGCTGGCTGTTCTTGTGTTCGGATTTATTTTCAATATATATTCATTTTTACGCCAGAAGAAAATCTCGGAGATGAAGAGCGACTTCGTAAACAACATCACACATGAATTTAAAACGCCTATTGCAACCATATCGTTAGCCAGTGAAATGCTGTTAAAGCCTGCGGTGCTGGCATCCGAAGCAAAGACCCGTAAATATGCAGGCATTATTTATGATGAAAATATCAGGCTCCGTAACCAGGTTGAACATGTATTGCAGCTTGCAGTGCTCGGTCGCGGAACCTTCAACCTGAAATATAAATCAATTGATATGCATCAGCTGATCCAAAAAGTTGCTGAAAGTTTTCAGCTTCTTATAAAAGAGAAAAGCGGATCAGTTAAACTGCAACTAAATGCAACTAATTATCATTCGTATGCCGACTACATTCATATCGAAAATATTATGAATAACCTGCTCGACAACGCCAACAAATATTCACCCGAAAAACCTGATATTACGATAAGCACATTTAACCGAAATGACCATATCGTAGTTGCTGTCGAAGACAAAGGAATTGGAATTAGTGCTGAAGACCAAAAGCATATATTCCGTAAAATGTTCAGGGTGCATACAGGTAACCTGCATGATGTAAAAGGGTTCGGACTGGGTTTATATTATGTTAAGCGCCTGGTAGAAGCCCATAACGGGAATGTAAATTTACATAGTGAACCGGGAAAAGGTAGCCGGTTTGAAATATCTTTGCCACTTGATTACCTGAGCCATTTTTCACAAAATCAGCAATCCCATGAAAAATAAAATATTATTGGTTGAAGATGACATTAACCTGGGCGACGTTCTCCGCGATTACCTCGAGCTCCAGGATTACGAAGTTGAGAGGGCTATGGATGGCGTTGAAGGTATTGAAAAATTTAAGTCACAGCCCTTCGACCTGTTGATCCTCGATGTGATGCTTCCCCGAAAAGACGGGTTTACTCTTGCATCCGAAGTTCGCGAGCTAAACAGCCAGGTTCCGGTCATTTTCCTTACTGCACGGGGGCAGATGGAAGACCGCATAACCGGGTTTAAAACAGGTTGCGACGATTATATTATAAAACCTTTCAGCAGTGAAGAGCTTGAACTGCGTATCGGAGCAATCCTCCGGCGTTGCCAAAATCAAGTACATAATTCTCAGTCCATGGCATTGGATATCAAAGGTATTTATGTTTTGGGAAAATATACTTTCGATTCGGCAAATCACGAACTGCGTATGGATGGCAAACGTATCGGGCTTACCACCAAAGAAGTTGAACTGTTGCGGGTTTTATACAGTCATAAAAACCAGTTGATAACCCGCGAAAAAGCGCTTAAGGCCGTTTGGGGCAGCGACAACTACTTCATCGGCCGCAGCATGGATGTTTTTATAACCAAACTCCGTAAATACCTGAAAGCTGATCCTGATATTTCAATCGTGAATGTTCATGGAACGGGATTCAGGTTGGAAGTAAAGGAGTAGCTATCTTCTGAATAGAAACGATTTAGCCCTAAAATATCAGCCTGGGGAAGAAGCAAAAAAGGTTAAGAAAGAGGTTAAGGTTGAGCAGTTCAACCTCAACCTTAACATTAACCTCAACCTCAGTCTCAACCTCAACCTAAGTAATATACTATCTCTAATGACCATAGAACAACTCCAGCAAACCGTTGACCAATGGATAAAAACCACTGGTGTCCGCTATTTTAACGAACTTACCAATACGGCCATTCTGATGGAAGAAGTGGGTGAAGTAGCCCGTATCATGGCCCGCAGGTATGGCGAGCAAAGCGAGAAAGAATCGGACAAAGATGCCGACCTGGCTGATGAAATGGCTGACGTTTTGTTCGTTCTGGTTTGCCTGGCAAATCAAACAGGTATCAATCTTACTACGGCGTTCGAAAAAAATATGCAAAAGAAGACCTTGCGTGATAAGGACAGGCACAGGCTGAACACAAAACTTTAAAACAGTTTTTGATTACCCTTTTGTAAAACCTACTCATTAAAAACAGATTACATTGATTCGTAACACAGGTTTCACTGAAGTAATGTATTTCGTACTATTCCATATGCTATATTGTAAGCTGTATCCAGTTCTGATTTACAACTGTTGAACAACTCCTTGTATTTAAACTCTAATGAATCAGCAATAAACTTTTTCTTTTCCATAAACTTGCCAAGCAATACAATCCGGACCAGGTTGTCGTGCCAATCACCGGCAGCAACTTCAATTTCACGCAACGATTTCACTGAGATCGCGTTATATGTATAATCAGGATACGAATGTGTCATAATGCTGATAATATATCGCATTTGCTTTGTGATTCTCCTTAATTGGTGCAAGTCTTGGTCATTTGAATTTCCGCCGGCCAATTCCTGAGCCTTTGAATATAACCCGGATAATACTTTTCCGGCATTATCCAGAATGGTTTCATCATCGGCTAACGCAAGCAACCTGCCAATTTTCTCATGAGTGCATTGATTAGTTGTATGGGGCACAACTTGCTTTGGTTTTTTGCCAAAACGCTTAATTCTCTTCTTCTCGCGCCTGAGCAGCCAGTTGCCGAATTCAGGATATTTAATACCGGTTTGTTCTTCGAGTGAAGTAATCATATGAATTTGTACCTGAGTATCGCGCAATTGACCTGCAACTTTATAAAGTTGCCTGACACGATGTTTCATGTGGATGTGCTCAATCATACCATCAGAGTATAATTGCTCAGCCAGTTTATGAAAAGCCCTTAGCCTCTTGATACAGAGGCGGAGTTCATGAACAAGTTCCGCCTCAGGATGGCTGCTGCATAGCTCCAGGTAATGTTCGATATTACGATGCTGATGCAGATAATACTCATGTAAAGATTCGTGAGCGGCCATTATTAAGTAAGGGATTAGGGTAAGATATTGAGGAATAGCGGTAGTTACTTCGAATCCTCCTTCAAAGTTAGGCAATTTTATTAAACCTCAATCTAAAGATCTGCCTGAACAGTCCTGTTGTATCATTCCTTTGTCTAATTTTGTGGTCTTTTACTTTTACTGTCTATGCAAGGAATTTCAAAGGCATTTTTCATATTGTCTTTTTTGTTGATACTGGTTTTCTTTCAATCTATTGCTCAAACCTCACTGATCAAGGGCCAGGTTATTGATTTCGATACACGCGATGCGTTGGCTTTTGTGAATATCCAGGTAAATGAAGGCCCCGAAGGATGTATTTCGGATATTGATGGCAAATTTATTGTCAAATCAACCGTTCCTGTATATAAATTAAAACTCAGTTATATTGGGTATGAATCCACGGAATTCAAGGTTGAGAATGAAGGTAAAGAAATCCTGATCCGTTTGAAGAAAACCATCTATCAACTTCCCGGGATTGTAATTAAGCCCGGAATCAACCCTGCCCATCGTATTATCAGCGAGGCAATTTCTAACCGTTATATCAACGATCATGAACATTTGCCTTCATTCTCCTATACTTCGTATGAGAAAATGGTTTTTGGACCTGAATCGGATAGTATTCCGGCCATCGACAGCCTGGCAGCCGATTCTTCATATATAAAAGCAAAAGCTTTTTTTAAAAAACAACATCTATTTATAACGGAAAGTGTTGTGAAACGAAGCTTCAGGTTTCCGGCTGACAATTATAATAAAGTGATTGCCAGCCGTGTATCAGGTTTTAGCGATCCTTTGTTTATTTTCCTGATCTCGCAATTGCAATCAACTACTTTTTATAAAGAGGTGATAAAAATTGTTGACAAGAACTATATAAATCCTATTTCGAACGGAAGCTTTAAAAAATATTATTTTGAAATACAGGACACTATCATCGAACCATATCCTTACGATACTACGTTTGTTATCTCTTTCAGACCGTTGCTTAACACTAATTTCGATGGACTGAAAGGTTCAGTTTCAATTAGTACCAACGGTTATGCAATTCGTAATGTCATTGCAATGCCCGCCCGCGATGAGGGCTTATTTTCTGTAAAAATCCAGCAACAGTACGACTTTATCAACAACATACATTGGTTCCCGGTTCAGCTTAACACCGAACTGATTGTTAAAAACAGCACTATAACGATTGATAGCGCCCATAAAACCAGGTTGAAAATGAAAGGACGCGGAAAGAGTTATATTTCAGATATCAACCTGGATCCAAAACTTCGACGCGATCGGTTTGGCGCCATCGAAGTAGATGTTCAGCCTGATGCTTACAGACAGTCAGAAGAACTTTGGAATAAATATAGAGAGGACTCTCTCTCATCGCGTGACCAAATAACGTATCAATTTATTGATAGTATTGGGAAATCACATAATTTCGACAAACTGAATAAACGGATTGATGCCCTATTGAAGGGCAAGATAACTTACGGTTTTGTTGACTTGTATCTTGATAATCTTTTCAGGGTCAACCACCATGAAGGAGCCAGAGCCGGGTTGAAGCTTTCCACTTCCGATAATGTCAGCAAATGGTTTCGGTTAAGCGGTTATGGCGCTTATGGATTTAAAGACATGAAATGGAAATATGGAGCCGATGGAACGTTGATATTCAGTAATTTCAGTAATTTTCATCTGAAGGTAGGTTTTTACGATGATGTGGATGAAGCCGGTGCCGACACCAAATTCACCCAGTCGCGTAACCTGCTTAACCCGGAACGATTTCGCGATATTATGGTTGATCGCATGGATCACACCCGGGGTTATGATGCAACTTTTAGCTCGCGGATTCTGAAATATATGACTGTAAGCACAGGGCTCTCAGTCTATAACCGAACACCGGGGTATAATTACAAATACATTGTTTCCTCTTCCGAAAATATTGATGTAACATCTTCCGGTTTTTCTTTTACCGAGGCTTCGTTCTCCATGCGCTATGCATATGGGGAAAAATTTCTTAAAAATACTCGTTCAGCCATTTCACTTGGTACCGATTATCCTGTCATTCAATTTTCGATGGTACATGGATTTAATACGCTACTAGGCGGGCAATACCAATACAACCGTTTTGATCTGAAAATCAACAAATCGATACTCATTAAATACCTAGGCACTACTTCTTTTACGTTTCAGGCAGGGTTTATCGACAGGGATATCCCTTATGTAAACCTATATAATTCAAATGCATCCTTCACCAAATTATTTACAGTTTATTCACCAGGCAGTTTTGCCACTATGCGGATGAATGAATTTACAGCCGACAGGTATGCCTCTTTATTCATGAAGCATAATTTTGGGAAATTATTATTCCGTTCCAAATATTTTAAGCCAGAGCCCGAACTGGTTACAAATCTCGGTATTGGTTTACTCAGCCACCCGGAAAATCATCTTGGCGAAACAATCAGGGGTTATGAAAAAGGATACTTTGAGTCAGGTCTTGTATTAAATAAATTAATACGACTTGGTATTACTGATGTCGGGTTTGCCTGGTTCTACCGCTATGGACCTTACGCAATGCCAACAATACATGAAAATATGGCATTGAAAATTGTATTCCAGTTTGTTCTCTGATACAAATCGCAAAACAAATAAAACAGTTATACAGCTAAATGGATAAATGTAACATTCTGATTACAAATCCCAAATTCCAAGTTTCACCCCGATTGCTATCAAGATAAATTTCAAGACCAAATTTCGGATAACCCTTAAAATCATAATTTTTTATTATTTATTCCTTGGATTTTGGGACTCGGAATTTGGAACCTGAATCTTGGGACTTGATTCTTTTAAAAATGTAGGATTTATCAGGTTTTGAGTATAATTTTGTCTAGGTTTTTACTTCTCATTCCATCGCCATCTCATTCCCAATCCCATGAACCTGAACGAATTTCAATCGGCAATAAAACAGGGCATTCCTGCCGCTTTGCCTCCGGAATTGCCTTACAATACTGATATAAATCATGCCCCGGTCAGGAAAGATATTTTATTCGTGTCCGATAAAAAATTAGCCATTCGTAATGCGCTGCGCTATTTTGACGCACAACATCATGCAATTTTAGCTGAAGAATTTGCTGAAGAGCTGAAGAACTATGGTCGCATTTACATGTTCAGGTTTCGTCCGCAATATGCTATGTTTGCCCGCCCGATTGATCAATATCCTGCCAGGTGCCAACAGGCTGCAGCCATTATGCTGATGATCCAGAACAATCTTGATCCGGTGGTGGCTCAGCATCCGTACGAACTGATCACCTATGGTGGAAATGGCGCTGTTTTCCAGAATTGGGCTCAGTACCTGCTTACCATGAAGTACCTCTCGGAAATAACCGATGAGCAGACACTTGTGATGTATTCCGGGCACCCGATGGGATTGTATCCTTCTCACAAAGAAGCACCGAGAGTGGTTGTTACCAATGGAATGATGATTCCAAACTATTCGAAACCTGACGACTGGGAGCGGTTCAATGCGCTGGGCGTTACACAGTACGGGCAAATGACTGCCGGATCGTATATGTATATTGGCCCGCAGGGAATTGTTCATGGAACAACTATTACCGTCCTGAATGCTGGCAGGAAAGTAGAAAAAACAAACGAAGGGCTTGCCGGAAAACTTTTTGTTACATCCGGACTTGGTGGTATGTCAGGCGCTCAACCCAAAGCAGCCGTAATTGCAGGAGCAATTGGAATTGTGGCCGAAATCAATCCCAAAGCAGTACATACACGCTTTTTACAAGGTTGGGTTGATGAAGTTTATGATGACCTGGATAAAATAATTGAACGGATCAGGGAAGCCAAAGCAGTTAAAAAGGCTGTCTCCATTGCATACCAGGGAAATATAGTTGATTTATGGGAAAAGCTGGCTGATTCAGGGATCGAAGTTGAAATGGGTTCGGATCAAACCTCGCTCCACAATCCATGGGCCGGAGGTTATTATCCGTCAGGTTTAACATTTGAGGAATCAAAACAGATGATGGCTTACGAGCCTGAAAAATTCAAATTAAAAGTCCAGGAATCATTGAGAAGGCAAGTCGTTGCTATCAATCGTCTTACGGCAAAAGGGATGTATTTTTTCGATTATGGAAATGCATTTCTATTGGAAGCTTCAAGAGCCGGGGCGGATATCATGAAACCTGACGGCACGTTCCGTTATCCTTCGTATGTTCAGGATATTATGGGTCCGATGTGCTTCGATTATGGATTTGGTCCTTTCCGATGGGTTTGTGCTTCGGGCGATCCGTCCGACCTGGATTTAACTGATCAGATTGCCATTAATGTGCTCGAAAAACTTGCACTGGAATCGCCTGCCGAAATCATGCAGCAGATGCGTGATAACATTCGGTGGATCAAGGAAGCCAAGCAAAATAAGCTGGTTGTCGGCTCACAAGCCCGTATTTTGTATGCCGACTGCGATGGCCGAACCCAAATTGCTACTGCTTTTAATGAAGCGATCAGGCTTGGAAAACTAAAAGGTCCAATTGTCCTGGGACGTGATCATCACGATGTTTCCGGAACCGATTCACCTTATCGCGAAACTTCTAACATTTACGACGGATCAAGCTTTACTGCTGATATGGCTGTGCAGAATTTTGTTGGCGATAGTTTCCGCGGAGCCACCTGGGTGAGTCTGCATAACGGAGGCGGAGTAGGCTGGGGCGAAGTGATAAACGGTGGTTTCGGTATGTTGCTCGATGGCAGCGCTGAATGCGACCGGAGAATTAATATGATGTTGCATTGGGATGTAAACAACGGAATTTCGCGCCGCAGTTGGGCACGGAACGAAGGCGCTGTTTTCAGTATCAAAAGAGCGATGGAAAAAGAACCGAGGCTGAAAGTGACCCTGCCGCAAATGGTGGATGATCAGTTGCTGGAAAACCTTTTTTAACAGTGTCTGCACACCTTTTTCAGGTATCTGACACTATCAGAAAGTAAGGCTTCGGCCAACTACATCTTTTTATTAAACTATAGGTATTACTTTTGCCCAGGCAGAAGTGCGTGTAGTTCATTGGCAGGATAATCGGGAATGACAGACAGCGTTTGTCTCAACCATATGAAAGGTTCGATATTGTTAATTTTACAGGTGCCTGATCGGATTACCACAATCCAGTTTAAGGATTTCCTACTCAATTACATTACATCTGAAAGCATTTCGGTATCGATGAAAAACAATACATCAGAGTATTCAAAAATTTTCGGGCCCATATTTAAAAGACCAAGCGGGAGCTAATTAAGTTTGTCCGGCTCCGGAACACATTGTGTTTACCACCGGAGGAACGGGCATAGGTTCACGCGACATAATAGCAAATGCGGTTAAACCATCTCTCGACTTAGAAATTGCAGGTATCATGGAACTTATCCGGTTTAACTATGGAAGTCTAAATCCAAACGCACTTTTATCTAGAGTCATTGCAGGAGTATAGCAAAACATACTCGGTTATATATTGCCGGGAAGCGTAAAAGTGGTTGAGGAATATATGACTGAAATAACTCCGAACCTCAGACACAGTATTTATATGCATCATAACCTGAATGCACAATGATTTGCAAAAAGAATATTAGTCTCAGAATTTAGAAATTTGGCAAGTGTTGTTTCGGCATGTTTAAACGAAGCAGGCAAGTTACAGAAGCTGAATGATTGCTTGCTGTAGGTAAAATAACCAGGTGTCTGCCTGCTTTCCTGGACTGTTTCCACATGAACCTACCGGTCACAAATCCAAGTGCCGCTCCAACAACAACCTCCGAAGCCCAATGGTTATTATTGTACAGGCGTTCAATTGCAGTGCCGGTCGCCAGTGTATATAAAAGTGCAGGTACCCATATAGTACTTTTGTACTCCATTGCAAAAACCGTTGCAAAACTGAAGGCAACAGTTGTATGACCTGAAGGGAAGCTGCTAGACTTTGAGTTACTAATTGGGCCATCCCATACCGGGAGTCCGGTTTTTTCATCAGGATGGCGATGCGTCAGCTCTTTAATTATTCCTGCGACCACAGCAGACACAACTAAGGATTTTGCAGCTACAAGAGAGGTTCCTGCAAGTCGTTTATCCTTTGTAAGCCTACCCCCAAGGTATAAACTGCCAATAAGAACTGATGAAACTTTAATATTTCCGAAAGGCTCAAAAACGTACTTTGACAAATTATCTGCTGTTTGGAATTGATGTGATTCAAAATAATCCCATATCTTCACATCCTGTGTAAATGCAATCGCTCCGGTTCCTGCCACAACACCTAATTCAATCCATTGTTTCGTGCGCCATTTTGCCGGTGAAACGACATAACTCTTTGTATCATGCCAGTATGACTTTATATAGGTTTTATTGAGTTCAGGATACTGAATGGAATCGGTTCCTCCGGCCTGCATACTCACGACAAAATTTAGTGACAAAATGATCAATATCCAATTTTTCATTCTTTCAGAGCTTTAGGGAAAACAAAATTAAGCACTATCATTCTGATCTTGCAAAGCTATTATTTTTATTGTGATAGATTTTTGAGAGCTTGTATGAATAGCAGAAAAGTATATGATCTGCCCATTGATTGAAATACCACAACCCAGTTCAAGGGTTTTCTGAACCATCGAAATATTACCTGAGCTGTCTTTTATTATCAATGATAAGCCAATTCATCAGTGTCTCTATCTTAGTCGAGTGGAAATTTTTAAGCCCGGGTGAAAGCAAATCATACTTATACTGCTGCACTGGTGCCATTAAACAAAAATTTCGCCGACCTTACCTTTCGCCCAACGTAATAGAAATTACCTTTTCCTTTCCTTCCCTCAGAATACCTAATTTAATAGTATCACCAGGTTGGAATTTTTTCAATGCATTTGAATAGTCCATTAAATTTTTTAAAGCTTCACCATTTAATGACTTGATAATATCTCCTGCCAGCAATCCTGCTTTTTCTCCTGTTGAACCTTCAATAACCGATGCAATTTTAACGCCTTCACCCGTATAAGCAAAATCAGGAATGGAGCCGGTTGAAGCCCTTCGGTTGGTTTTGGGTGTCTCCACAGTGGTAGTGTTGGCTGCCTGCAACTTACCTGTAAATTCAAATGGGGTGTCGCGGTCGCCAAGGTATTCCACCACTTCTTTGGCAACTGAAGCGACTTTAACTAGACCTTTGCCGTCAATTTTATCGAAAGTATCAGATGGTTTGTGGTAATTTTCAGTAGCACCTGTAAACAACTGAACGGCAGGTATTCCTGTTTCGATGAAAGCTACCTGGTCGCTGGCATCCAGTTCCTGTTGAACCACATCACTTTTTACCCCGGTAGTATAATCAGTGCCCATAAAGACAAATTTCCATTCTTTGGCTGAATTTCCATTCAGCACCAACAGGTTTTTATCGAATAAACTCCCGTCGGTATCCAGGTTAATGTCGGCCAGGATGTTTCCCTCGTAATATTTCTTTGCCTGGCTGACAAAATAACGCGAACCGATTAATCCAGCCTCTTCGCCGGTAAAAGCAACAAAAATTATAGTTCTTTTTGGTTGAACAGTTTTGGCCATGGATTTGGCCAGTTCCAGCAAAATCGAAACACCGCTTGCATTGTCGTCGGCACCGTGATGGATCTTTCCTTCATCGCCTTTGTGCACATCAGGCCAGCCCAATCCAAGGTGATCGTAATGCGCTGAAATAATAACCGGGGAATCTTTCAGTTTTGTGTCAGTACCCGGAATAATGGCCACTACATTTTTCATTTGTAGTTCGCCTTTGCCAGGGAAATTATGAGAGAATTGCTGGAAATACGAGTTTCCCATGGGTTCCAAACCAAACTCTTTAAATTTACCGGCAATATAATCTGCCGCAATTTCGAGTTCAGGCGATCCCAAGCCACGACCTTTCAGTTCATCAGATGCCAGGTATTTAATATGATCCATCATTCGTTGCTCAGAAAAAATCGGGGCCATCGTAGCTAAAGGCTCTCTTTTCTGAATCATATTTATGTTTTGAGCACTGCTTTCAAGAATTTTTATCAAAGGTGAATTCAGTACGGGCCATTCCCCTTTTGCCACATTCACAGGCTCATCACCTTCAAAACCCAGGTAGCTGTATTTACCGTAATGGGGTAATTTCCGAATAAGACCATCAATTGCCGATTTGTTGTCGAGTGCGATAAAAGCCAGGTTATAATCACTGTTCTGATCATTATAAACAGTTAAAACAAAACTATGGTTTTTCTTAGCTGTGGCATTGTTTTCAAAAGTAACAGAATCGCCATTCAACGATGAATGAGAACCGGAAATAGCCGAATTTATTTTGTCAGCAAACTTGTTTTCAAAACCAATAATCCAACTGGTTCTATTATTTGGCAGGCTTGATAATTCGTTATCATATACTACTTCAAACTGATCATTGTCGGCGGCCTTCCATTGGCCAATAAAATCTTTATATAATAATTTCTTATTTTCATCTGCCTTCGAAGGTAAAACAACCAGGTTATCTTTGCTTGCCAGTACCTTCGACCATGTTGGAGGTACTTCCATAGGGTCCAGAATCCTGAAAACATCATATTGGGGATCAACGGCGAGTTTCAGTGGTTCGTTATTAACATCGAACTCAAAATCCTGCTTCCTGTCTTTCATGTTCACAACAAAAGTTTCGAGTCCTTTAGGAGTTGCAATAACAACCGGAATATCAACAAAAAATACATTTGCTTTTTGTTTTTGATCCAGGGTGAGTAAAACATGAAATTTATCGTTGGCTCTAGTAACCTTCACTTCATTAATGGCAATCTCAGGTGCGCCGGTGCGGGTGAGCCACTGATTAAAAAACGGTTTTAAATCGTTGCCCGTAACCGTTTCGAACGAAGTCCGGATACCGTCGAACGAAGCAGCTTTAAATTTGAAGTTTTTATTAAAGAGAGCAAATCCTTTTTTAAAATTTTCATCACCCACTTTTCGCCTGAGCATGTGCCACATCATCATCGATTTTCCATAACCAATGGCTTCACTGGCTGCATCGTGGCGGGCACTGAATTTATTCAACGGAAAATCGTTGGTTTCGTCCACTACATTGGTGAACTTTTGCAGGGTCGAACGTCGGTAATCTTCACCCTGACTACGTTGCTCACTGATCAGATGATCCGCTTCATAAGCTGTAATTCCTTCACACCAGTTGCCTTTGCTGAAATCGACATACACACTGTTTCCCCACCAATTGTGCAGTAGTTCGTGTGGATAGGAAGAATATAAAATAAAAGGGAAGCGGATGATTTTTTCACCCAAAAGTGTGAACGAAGGCATGCCATAACCTGTTTCCCAGAAATTTTCGACCAGGGCAAATTTTGTGTAAGGATAAGGCCCGGTCAGCTTTTGGTACATATCCATATATTGCTCTGTCAGATCAAGGTATTTAGTGGCAAGCGCTTCGTCGGGTGTGCGTAAAAAAGCCATTGCTTCAATTCCACTGTTCATCTTGTGCGAATACTCGGTGAAACGGGCTCCAATCAGGAAAACTTCCTCTTGTGGCGTGTTGCAACTCCAGGTATCAACATGCTGATTACCGCTAACTTTTTCAGCAGTCCGTTCGCCTTGCGAAACTGATTTCCAGTCCGAAGGCAAAGAAGTTGTTAATTTGAAAGTAACCAGTTTTTTATCAAAAGCAGGAACCCAATAGGTGGAACCAGCAAGATAAATCCCTGAATCGCTGATAATTCCGGGTGATTCGCTGAAACCCCTTGCATAGTCTTCCTCGCTATTTGAAAAAGAGAAATCAATATTCCCTTCGTAACGAATAACAAAATACTTCGACCCTTTCTTCAGATTCACTTTCCATTTATTCAGTTTTATGACGCTGCTATCAACACCATTATTATCCCTGTCCATGCCAACATCTTTTGCATTCTCTCCGGAAGCCAGTTTCGCAACTTTTGCATTTTTCGAATACGAAGTGGGCGAAAGCGAGGCGTTGAGGCTAAACTCTGTTTCTTCAGCCTGCAAATTAAAAATAGAATCAGTTACCACAATATGAGCTGTTGCAGGTATAATTTGTACAGATAAAATATGCTGAATGGTATTATTATTTTGCGTAAAACCATATAAATTAGTCATTAACAACAAACAGGCAGCAAGGTACTTTTTCATAAGAATAAGGATTATTAAAAATCATATGATGATTTGCAAAAGTAGGTTATCCTTACTTTCCTGCAAAACTTAAAAACTGAATTTGCTTTTATTCAGGAGTAGTATAAATGATCCATGAAAAAGTTTATTCTCCGATCTTTCCTTATTCTAATTTTTAGTAACACAGAAATCAGTAAATGGCGGGCAGAAATAATTTTATACTCAGCGATTGCGCTATTCTTATTAAATAATATTCTTTTAGAATCTTAGCCAAAAGCATGTTTAGTTTAAAACCGCTGGGTAATATTCAAATAAATGCTATTGTAATTCCTGCTCTTTTCGAAAGTTCCTTCATAATTCAACGAAAATGAAAGCTTTTTCATGATGCGCCAGGTCAAATCCATTTCAGCCATATTCTGGATTAATGGCATTTCGGAATTCACAAATTTATAATCAACAAACCTGTAACCTACTCCTCCGGATAGTTTCCCTGGTACAATTTCGCGCGAAAGTCCTAAGCTGTATATGCTGCCATTAATATAGCTTGTATTCATGAATGTTGCCGAAATTGTAGCTGACGCATTAATCCAGGGCAAATTACTATAAGTCAGATACGAATATAAATTTTTCGATGGTTTCGGGTCTGTTTTACTGAAACGGTATCCCGCATTGGCGCCGATGGATAACTTTTTGCCGGGCCGAAAGTTCAGCTGCAACTGGTATCCTTGCATGGTAGAGGTCGCGAGAAGCTGGTCTATGATATTTTTATATGTTTCGTAATAGATAATATTTTGCCGGTTACTGTATGAAAGCGATAATGATAATTGCTTTATCACCCTGTAACGCAACGAAACATATAAGTTCGAGAGGCTGGGCTTACTATTCGGGGTATAAACCGTATCCTGGTTATTGATATTTCTAACCTCGTTAAATAAATCAAATTCAACTGACCCGAAAAAATACAGCTTAGTAAGAAGTGAATTGGAATGTTGGAAATAAGCAAACCTGCGATCTGTAAATCCATTGTTCTTTTGTTCGATAAAAGCCATGGAAGTCTGCGTATTGCCGCCGTTCTTGTTTGTATATTCATGCCCTACATAACCGCCGTATTGCAAAAGAGTGGCATTAAAACTATAATCCATATAATCAGGTCTTGTGCCTGCAAAGGCCCCTACTCTGAACGATTTTAATTTTATATCATACTGAATTCCGTCAACAGCTCCTACGCTGGCGAGCATAGGATTAACCCTTCGTCCAACCGAAATTGAATTATTCTTATTGAAGGCATAATTGAGTGAAAGACTGTAAATCTTCAATCCGTTATAAATATTGTTTTTCACTTCACTCCATTGGTTGATTTTATGAGAGAATGAAATATACGTCTCGCCAGATAATTTAGTGTTCGCTATATTCCTGGCATTCAATGAAAAAGTGTAACGCAGACGCTGGGAAAAGGCTGACTGGCTCGAAAAATTGGAATATGCCGATACTGAAAAGCGCCCGTTAATGTCCTGCTTTAGTTCTTTAGGCAGTTCCTTTTTAACGTTTTCGGTATCTACTATAGTCATGACTTTTTGAACATTTGGAATAGTTGCAACCTCTGTTGATTTCTTTGGCTGAATTGCTTTCGGCCGGGAAGAAACCTTATCCCCAACTGATAACTGTTTGGTAATTATCAATGTACAAACACACGAAATAGATGAAAGATCCTTTACTATCAGTGAAGGTATCCATTTTGCATCCTGAACAATAAAAAGAGTATCACCAGCCGAAATAGTTGAAGTAGATTGAAATTTAACATAAATATTCTGCGTGGTCATAAAGGAAATAGTTCCCTCTTTTGACTCGCCAGGGGTTTGTCCTTTCAGACTAAATGTTAATAGAAACATTAGAAATGCTGAAAGTAAATACTTCATGGTTATTCTATTATAATTACGTTTCTTCATAATCAATCAGCTTTCCCTGTCGGATGACAGGAATAACATCCCACACTACCCTGGTTCTGGTTATGAGCGTCAGAATGACATGCAGATGTTACACACGTAAACACCGCATAATTTGCTGCATTTGTATGACACGTTGTACAAGCAATATTAGCATGTTTCCCACTTGATATTGGAAAATATGTTGTATGATTCCATGTTGAAGGAGTCCATGTACTCTGTGTGTGACAAGTTGCACAAGTATTCGGAAATTGAGCTGCAGTATGATTCGGATTGGTTGTATTGTTGTAATTGGTTATATGACAGCCTGCACAGGTGTTGGGTGTAGTGTTATAATTCCCATTATGACAAGTAGCACAAGCAAGTGAAACATGCGCTCCGGCAAGAACATAGTATGTATTATGCGTAGCAAAAGTAGCGGGCGTCCAGCCGGGGTTGGTTGTATGACATGCGGCACAATCAGTTGATATTCCTATTGCCTGGTGATTGGGATTTGCTGACTGATTGAAGTCTGCTTGATGACATCCTACACATGTGTTGGGCGTATTGGCATACCCGTTTGCATGACATAATGCACAATTGGTTGCAACTGTTGCATGGGCTCCTGTCAGAGGATAAACAGTGCTATGATTAAATGTACCAGGAATCCATGCTGTCTGCGAATGACAGGTTTCACAGGTTTTAGGGAATAGCGATGTAGTATGATTTGGATTACTTGTTTGGTTGTAATCTGTTGTATGACAACCCTCACAGGTATTGGGCGTGGTGTTATAATTACCATTATGACATGTAGCACATTGATTTGCAATCGATACATGCGCACCTTCTATAACGTAATAATTACTATGAGTTGGAAAAGCAGCCGGTTTCCAGCCAGGTGTTGTAGTGTGACAGGTTGCACATTCATTCGAGATGCCTGCTGCACTATGATTAGGATTGCTGGTTTGGGAATAATTATTAGTGTGACAACTGGCGCATGCATTTGATGTTCCGGCAAATCCGTTGGTGTGGCAACTGGCACAGTCAACGGATGCATGTCCGTTAGTTAATGGAAAACCATTTGCTGCATGGTCAAATTTTCCAACACCCGATCCTGTTGGATGGCAACCATAGCAAGCAATACTATTGTAGCTGTATCCGCTTACGCCATTGTGTTTGCTGTCAACGTCAGATTTATTACTATGTTCGTGGCATGTGGTACAGGAATATAGCGAGTAATTAGCCGGGTTAGTATGACAATCGGCGCAACTGTTCCATTCACCTTTATGTTTTCCTGAATAAATCGGGAAAGATCCGGCATCATGATCCTTGTATTCTGCTGGTTTCCATCCAGGAGTTAACGAATGGCAATCACTGCAGGTCGTCGAGAAATTAAGTGCTTTATGATTAGGATTTGTAGCTGAATTGTAATCAGGCTGGTGACAGTTTGCACACTCCTTTGAAAGACCTGAAAACACACCTGACTTGTGACAGGTATTGCAGTCAACATTTGAATGGCCATCCGTTAATGGAAAGAAATTATGATTAATACCGGCACCTTTCCATTCAAAAGAATTCATGTTATGGCAATCCGTACAATTTGTCGAATAATTGCTCGCTTTATGGTTTGGCCTGGTAGTTGCCAGGTAGTTGGCCTTATGGCAATCGTAACATTCAATTCCCATTGGATCAAACCGAAGACGGGAAGCCGATGGAGTTGCTGAACCAGTTGCAGATAAAAGATTTTTATGGCAATCCTTGCAATCAGCTGTTGTATGCGGCCCAATGAGCGGGAAACGGCTTTGCTGGTGAATTTTCGTGATGTTAGTTACCACCCACGAATCAGGAGTATGACACCTGGCACAATCATTTCCAACGGTTTGTTCATGAATATCATCGTGGCATGCACTGCACTCAGTTTGTGCTTTGGCAAATTCGAGCGAAGTGTGGCACTCTTTGCAGTTAACTACCTGATGCTGACCTACCAAAGGAAACTTCGTGGTTTTATGATCAAAATTGATTGTTTTTAAATCAACTTTCCAGCCACTTGTTTTATGGCAATCATCACAATTGGCTCTGAAACTATCGCCATGAGGTGATTTTTGTGCTAACAGGCTTACCGAAAGCACCATTAACAAAATTATAGATGACAGTCTTCGCATTTGAGTTTGTTCGTTTTGTACAATACAAAAGTTGACCCTTGTTCAATTACTTCTTTGTGGCATTTGGAACATGCAACATTCAGGTGTTTTCCATCCAGCACAAATCTGGTTTTGCTGTGATCGAATTTTGAGGCAGGTTTAAACGAATCAGAATTATGGCATGTTTTACAATCCGTAATTCCATTGTTTTCAAATTGATTGAAATGCACATCTTTATGACAGCTACTACAATTAGTGGCTAAGCCAGCAAATTTCTGGTTGGCGTGTCCTGTCTTTTCTTTATTGAAATGGCAATCGCGGCAGGTCTGCCTGGAGTGAGCTCCTTCGAGTTCAAACTGTGTTTTTTTGTGATCAAATTTAACTTCATTCCATTGGCTCACATTATGGCAGGATTCACAGTTTGCTTTGGGGTAATACTTGTCACTGATAAAAGTATTATGTATGTTGACATGGCAATCCTTACAGGTTTTACCAATTTCTTTAAATTTCCACTTTTCCTGTTTCTTGTGGCAGGCAAAACAAGGTGTTGCGTTATGAGCGCCTTTAAGCGGAAATACGCCTGCATTGTGTTGCTCAATAGTATAGGTAAATTCTTTAAACCCTTTTATTGTATGGCACGAGGCACAATCGGGAGATACTCCGTTTTTAGCGAACTGTTTGTTGTGATAATCGGTATGACAATCATTGCAATGTTTGAAATTTAAGGGTGTCGTAAGTTTTATTTTATGGCATAATTTGCATGCAACATTCAGGTGTTTGCCTTCCAGTTTAAAATCCGCTTTGTTATGGTCAAAGTTTTTTATTCCTCCAACTACCGTAAATGATTCATTATTATGACATTGGGAACAATTTTGCCCGAATTTGTTTTCATGGGGGTCCTTATGACAGTTAGTGCAATTGGTTGCTTTAACACCTTTAAATTCCTGGAATTTAACACCATTTCTTACTGATGTTTTATGACAATCTGCACAAGCTACATGTTCGTGTTTTCCTGCAAGTTTAAATTTAGCTTTGTTGTGATCAAACTTTGATGCAGGTTTAAACTTTTCGTCATTATGGCAATTGGCACAACTGGCCGAAAGCGTTTTTTGATGATAATCAGCATGACAGGTTAAACATTCAGTTTTTAATCCAAGGTAAGTGAACTTTTTAGCTCTTATTTTCTTATCCGTTATAAATGCAGCATTATGACAGTCTTCACATTTATTCCTGGTGTGCGCTCCGGTTAATTTATATCCCGAAAGGTTATGGTTAAATTTATCTTTATCGAACCTTACTATCTTAAAGGTCAATCCATGGTGGTCGTTATGGCAGGTTGCACATTGTTTCCCTTTCACTTCGTTGGAAACATGATACCCTTTATTCTTGTCGATCCGAACTTTTAACTCAGTGTGGCAAGCCAAACATTTTGCATTCGAAACCTTTTCGCCCAACTCGTGACATTTTGTACAATTGGACAATCCTTCCAAATGCGAATGGACATTGGCTAATTCACCCGGTGATATCTGAGCATATGCCGTGGTGCCGAAAACAATGGCGACCAAAAAAGTAAACAGGATATGCCCGACTTTAGTTTTCATATCTTTTATTTACCGGAATAATTTTCATGCTTTAAAACAGCTTCACCAAACTTTTTAGTAATTCCGATTCCTGCTTTCTGGAGGAACTGAATTGGCAGTTCACCTCCGGCAAAGATATAAACAAGATCATTTTCAATATATAACTCCTCCCCTTCTCTGCCGGTGGTAAGAACAACAGAATCTTTGTTGATATGCAGTGGATTTGTTCCGAAAAGTACCTTCACTCTGCCTGATACAATAGCATCCTTAATCAGTTCACTGTTTTTAATTTTTATTCTGTTAAAAGCCTCATTTCGATACGAAAGAGTAACATTATTCTGATCAGCCAGCAGTAAGGCTGATTCAATGGCAGAGTCGCCGCCGCCGATAACCATTATGTTTTTTCCGCTGATATCTTCCGGTTCCAGTAAGCGATAAGCAACTTTTTCCTGGACCTCTCCATCTACTCCAAGTTTACGGGGTGTTCCGCTACGACCGATAGCCAATAATACTGTTTTTGATGTGATATGCTCGCCTGTAAGTGTTACAATATCGAAATGCCCGTCCTGAGGAGTAATTAATTCCACTTTGGTTTGTTCCTTAATCGTGATGTTGTTTTTCAGGAGCGCAGCATTCCAGAGATCAAGAAGTGCGGATTTGCTAGTTTCGAATAACTTCACTTTTCCATAAAGCGGAAGATCCATGGCTGAAGTCATTACAATTTTCTGCCGGGGGAATGTATAAACAGTTCCGCCTAATGTATCCTGCTCAAGTATCAGGAAGTTCAGATTATATTTTTTAGCGGTAAGTGCGGCAGCAATACCGGCTGGACCGGCACCAACAATAACGAGATCATAAGTAGCCTGATGGGTTTTACGAAGAGATTTTACAATGTTTTCGACTGCTTGTTTGCCTTGTTCTACGGCATTTTTAATCAGTCCCATGCCACCCAGTTCTCCGGCAATAAATATCCCATCCACATTGGTTTCGAAATTCTGGTTTATATGCGGCAACTCAACTCCTCGTTTTTCAGTACCAATCACTAATGTAATGGCCATAGTCGGGCATGCATGAAAACAGGCTCCATGGCCTATGCATCTGGATGCATTTATTGTTACTGCTTTGCCATCTTTTATTCCGATTATATCTTTTTCTGGACATGCTGCAATACAAGCTCCGGTACGAATACAACTATTTTCATCAATAACCGGATGCAGCGAAACCGGTTCGTACATTCCATCACGCTTTGCAATCACAATTTTCTCTTCAACCACTCTGGATTCCCTTCTTTGTCTGCGCAAATAGATAAAAACAACAATGAGGCATAAAATTAATACCAGGGAATAAATGACTATATTTTCGAGGAGTGTTTCATTCATAACTAAAAGATCCATCTGTAACCAAAAACGATTGTAACTGCGACATGGATAACCATTATAACCAGCATCACCAAGGCAAAAGGTAAATGTGCCACATGCCAGTATTTAAACATATTCTGCATCAGTGTTAGGCGTTCAATCCTTCGGTTGAGCGAGATTTCATTTTTTACCAGGTCTAAAACCATCACACGATGCACTTTGGGAAGATGATTCTTTTTCAATACTGCCTTTACTGCTCTGAGTGATTTCCTGTCATCCAGATATTTTTTTATAGTGCGTGAGAGGAAATTACTTTGATGGAGTTCAGCCTTTACTTTAATTGATTCAACAATTACCCTGTGACTTTCCTCATCCAGTTGAACTGAATTAATTAATGTATCCCCTATATCTCCTTTCAAACCTCTGACTTCGCTCAAGCTTAATTCCCTTCCTTCGATAGTTCGCGGTATTTGAATATAAATGAAGCGACCGACGATACCGCTTAAAAATACCGCAACCATACTCCAGAAACTGATTGCTACTATACCACCAAATTTAAATGAAGTATGAAACAACACCAAAATAGGCCCAAGAGTACAAAGGAAGATATGAAACTCCAGCCAATGCTTCAGGATGCCGATACGGGAGAAAATTCTATATCTTTTTCTTGCCATATAAAGGGAAACCCCCAGTATCATAAATAATGAGCCTAATATCCCCATTCCATGCCCCCATAAGCCACTTGGTTTAAGGGTGGAATGATCAGGATTAAAAAATCTCTCTTCCATACTTATTTTATAGTATGCATATCCCTTATTGATAATTACAACCAATGCAAGCACAACTATTAATGACAAGACAGAAAGGTAAATACGATGAGCCGTTTTATTCATATTATTTAAAGCTTTTCATTTCAGCACTATGTTGTATTAATTTTTTGGGGGAGTGAATCAAAGTTACTATAAACGCATCATTCTTTTATTTATCCATAGTTATTTGGAAACATTCTAAATTTCATGCTATTTTGAGAAAATTGATTGCATTCAGGTAAATGAATACCTTTTTACGACTTTAATTTCAAATAGCAATCAATCCTTCAACAAACTTCATTATTTCTAACATTCTGAAATTGAAAGAGTAATGACTTTGTTGCTGGCAGCCATAATCCCTATTATTAATATAAACGCCATCTGCTTTGCTAATATTGCCAAAACTGCTTACGTTGTCTTTGGATAGACTAATTGCAGGGAATTTTGCAGGGAAAACAAAATACATTTTTTGCCCGGCTATAAAGAAACTTTACATATTGTATGTCACGAAATGTGAGATCCAGGTTTTATTAATAAATTCAGGACCAATTAAAGTTATAATGCCAGTTTAAATAGTTAATTTGTTGCGCATCTGTTATCATCATACCTAGTTTGATCTAATAAAAATTTCGAAATACACATTGGGATTCTGAAAACAGGTACTTAGTTTAAATCTTTGGCAAATTGCTTTCTCTTGATTCTTTTTAATAATTTTGCACTTGGTATGAAAAAGTTAAAAATTATCACAACAATTTTAGCTGTTATAATTTCATTGCTCCTGAGCTTTGATGATAGTTTCTCCTCCTGTTTTGATAAAGATTTAACTCAAATACCTTTTCAATCCGACTGTTCAGGTATATCACATCATCATCTGGTAATATCTGATCATTTTTTCTATAAAAATCCTGTTTGCAGCCCTGGAACTTCTCCTTCCGCAAAATTCAGAATAATTCCGAATGTTCAATTTATAGCTGACCAATATCATTGTTCCATCTGGCAACCGCCAAAACAGACCTGTTAATTTGTTACAGTTCCAACAGAGATAGATTTAACCACAACATATAAATCTGGCTGAGTATTTTGATTTTTAGCCATACTTGGAACGAATAAAATTCATCAGGATTTTAAAACAGTATGCCTTGAAATGGAAAAAGAAAAAAAGAAAGTAGCCGGCATTTCAGTATTTGCCGCTATATTTTTAACCGGGTTCAAATTCTTAATAGGAATCCTGACAGGTAGTTTAGGTATTCTGTCGGAAGCATTGCATTCGGGCCTGGACCTGATTGCCGCA
This sequence comes from Lentimicrobiaceae bacterium, assembly GCA_041660125.1. Classification (GTDB taxonomy): domain Bacteria; phylum Bacteroidota; class Bacteroidia; order Bacteroidales; family UBA4417; genus UBA4417. The sequence continues at coordinate 249,442 of JBAZWY010000001.1, read as the reverse complement.
ACAATAACATATATTTCGGTACACATTTCTGATAAACCTGCGGATAAGGAACATCAATTTGGTCACGGCAAAATTGAAAACCTCTCCGCCCTTATTGAAACATTACTGCTGATTATTACCTGCGTATGGATTGTTTATGAAGCAATCAGCAGGCTTATTTCAGGCAATACTCACATCCAGGTAACTGTTTGGAGTTACATTGTTGTTATATCATCTATTGCTATTGATGTAACACGATCGAGGGCTTTGTATAAAGTCGCACGAAAGTATAACAGCCAGGCTCTTGAAGCTGATGCTCTGCATTTTTCGACGGATATATGGAGTTCTGTTGTTGTGCTGATAGGATTACTTTGTGCCAATTTTGGACTCTTTGCAGCTGATTCAATTGCGGCATTAGGAGTCGCAATTATAGTTTTATCCGTATCATACAGACTTGGCAAAAGAGCGGTAAGCGTATTACTCGACAGCAGTCCGGTTATACTTAGCGAAAAGATTTCATCAATTATTAAATCGGTTCCTGAAGTGAGTTATTTTCATGATTTAAAAGTCAGGGTTGCCGGTGCTGACACGTTTGTAAATGTAACCATCCATGTCGATCCGGGATTAAATATAACCGAAGCGCACGCAATTTCACATAAGGTTGAAGGTATTATTTGCGAAAATATCTTGCGCTGTGAAGTACAGATACATTATGAACCAGAAGAAACAGCAGAATAAATTCAAAAAAAAATAAACTTCAATTATGAAAACGCAAATCCGGAGTTTACCAACAAGTATTTTACATTGGCTTCTTGTTATCGGAATGATTGCTGCGTATATATGACCCGATGAAATGGAATTATGGTAGCTTTAACAATATTCCCCTGCTTATTCATCAACCAAAAGATTGATATTAAAAGTAAACACAAGTACCTCTTGAAAAAGAATTCAGCATATGCAGACTAAATTGGAATGATTAATCCGACAATTGTAACTAAAAGGCTCCAATCAAGGCATAAAATGGTTTGAAAAAGGATGCGCAACGAATACCACAAGCTTTGGATGAAATAAGATATCCACCTAATGCTTGTACCTTTATCAACAATCTTAAATATTAAGACAATGGATTTAAGAAATATCCAAACCGAAATTGACGCAAGTTTTCTTTACAAAGTGCTGGCTCAAAATGAAGAAGACAAAAATGTAGCTGATGTTTTTTTTCAGATGAGTGAAATAGAGCAAGGTCACGCTTTAGCTTTTATGAAGAAGAGTAATATTGATATTTCTTTGATGCCTTCGCCCTCAACCAGAGCGAAAATTCTAAAAAATATAGGTAAAATTCTTGGCTATAATTATCTACTGGGTGTTCTTCTGGATACTGAAAAAAGTATTTCATCTTCTATCGTAAGCGCAAGAAAGAAGAGTAATTCCGTTCCTTCACTCTCGGACACCGCCCATGTTTCCATCCTTACGAATATTTTAAATCACCATCCTAAAGTTTCAGGCTCTGACCTGGCACGATTCGAAAAACGGCACCGATCCGTTGGAGGCAATGCTTTGCGTGCCGCGGTATTAGGAGGAAATGACGGGCTGGTCTCCAATTTCAGCCTGGTAATGGGAATTGCAGGTGCTACAATCGGGCAACAAGGTGTTTTGCTGGCTGGACTGGCCGGTCTCCTGGCAGGTGCCTTATCGATGGCTTTAGGCGAGTGGATTTCGGTGAAAAGTTCACAGGAACTGTCCGAAAATCAAATGCAACTGGAAATGGATGAATTGGAAGCCAATCCCGAAGGAGAAGAGCTAGAGTTGGCTTTGATTTATCAATCGAAAGGAATACCTGAAGAACAGGCTCAAAAAATGGCAGCATCTGTAATTTTGGATATAGATGAGGCTCACAAAATACTTGTAAGAGAAGAACTGGGCATAAATCCGGATGAATTAAAAGGCTCGGCTATCGAAGCCGCAGTAACTTCTTTTCTTCTCTTTTCAGTTGGAGCCATCATTCCTGTAATTCCATTTTTCTTTTTAAATGGAATGAAAGCTATTCTAATAAGCACTGTATTAAGTGCCCTGGGGCTTTTCCTGATAGGCTCGGCCATTACTCTGTTTACAGGGAAAAGTATTTGGTACTCAGGATTCAGACAAGTACTATTTGGATTGGCTGCAGCCGCTATTACATTCGGAATTGGCAGACTAATCGGGGTTTCTGTAATAGGTTAACAATATCCCTGAAATTTATTTACGAATCTATTTCATCAAATCCTAAAATTTGCTCCGCTGAACCTTCTTGCTCAAAGAAATATTTTTACAGATGAAATCTTCATTTAAATTCCAGGATAACACTGTCTGTTATTGTTACCGCACTCTGGGATATTAATCTATGTTAATATATTGTTAAAAAAACTCCCTGAATTGCAAAAGGTTTACTTTCGCACTCCATTAAAAAATAAAATTTGTTAAAAAGCAATATGGGTTTAAACCTATCCGTATTTCAACTGTCCAATTCCTATCTAATTATAATTATGAAAGCTTACACTCGTACAATTCCACTCTTTATCTTTACATTTTTCATTTCTGTAATACTGGTTAGTGCCCAACCTTCCGGAGGCAAAACAAAAGCCTCAGGAAACGGTACTAAAGAAGGTTTCGGCGTGATTACCGGAGAACTGCATGATTCCAACACTAACAACGATGTTGAATATGGCAGTGTTGTTCTGTTTCGCTCTGCCGATAGTAGTCTGGTAACAGGCGCTCTTACCGATGTAAAAGGAAGATTCCTGATCGATAAAATAAAACCAGGCAAATATTATTTACGTGTCCAGTTTATTGGTTATGAAAATAAGATAATCCCTGACATGAATATTTCAGCTCAAAATGCTGATATTAAGTTGGGTGATATTTCAATTCAACCAAGTTCCTCCTCTCTTTCAGGAGTTGAGATCACATCGCAGAGGGCCTTGATAAGTAATAACCTGGATAAAAAAGTTATAACAGTTGACAAAAATATGGCCATTGGTGGAGGAACTGGTGTAGATGTGATGGAGAATGTTCCTTCGGTTGCAGTAGATGCAGATGGGAACGTAAGCTTACGTGGAAATGCCAATATCACCCTTCTGATTGACGGCAAACCCTCCAGCCAGACGGGGATTTCAACCAGCGATATTTTAAACCAGATACCTGCTAATGCTATCGAAAGCGTAGAAGTAATCACCAATCCTTCGGTACGATATGACCCTGACGGAACCACAGGTATTATAAATATTGTATTGAAAAAGAAATCAATGCAGGGGTTTAACGGAATAGTAAGCGTAAATGCAGGTACCGGCGACAAATATACCGGTTCAATCAATCTGAATTACAGAAAGAATAAATTCAACGTTTTTGCTGGAGGCAATGCTAGGAAGTTTCATATGATCTCATCCAGTAATAGCACCAGGACAACTACTTTCAGCGATGCCACCGAAATTCTGAAGCAATATACAACTGGTTCAAGGGATATGAATATGTACAGTATTAACGGGGGCCTTGATTATTATCTTGACACACGCAATACTTTATCTTTCAACTTTAATTACCGCGATATGGCATTTAACTCCCAAGGCAATACCCTTAACAGCAATTATGCTGTATCCGACTCTCTGCTGCGTTATTTCGAGAGAGGCAATCAAAGTGATCGGAAGGTAAACGCCTATGAATATACACTTTCATATAAACATATGTTCCCCCAGAAAGGCAGGGAATACACTAACGATATTATATACAGTTCAAACACTATGGATTTTGGGACTAATATCAACCAACAGGACTATCTTTCACAGGGTTCTGACCCAATTGGACTTCCTTTACTTCAACAAAACACCGCACTGAACAACAACAAAACGTTAACGATTCAAGGTAATTATATCTACCCCACGAATGGTGATGGACGCATAGAGGCAGGTTACAAAACAGCCATCCGCGATATGACCATGAATTACATATACAGTAATTTTAATGATTCCACTGGAAAATGGGTAAGCCAGGAAGAACTAAAAAACCAGTATGATTATTCTGATCAGCTTTATGCTATATATGGGTTGTATGGTAATTCGTGGGGCAAATTCAAGTACCAGGCAGGATTGCGTTTCGAACAGGTATTTACCATATCTAAGGTACGGGTAACTAATACTAACTATAATAGTTCATATTCTCAATTTTATCCTTCACTTCATACCCAATACGACCTGGGGAAAGAACGTGAATTACAGTTCAGCTACAGCAGGCGTGTTCAGCGGCCATCGCCCAGGGAATTAAACCCTTATGTTGATTATTCTGATTCGTTAAATATCGAACAAGGTAATCCGGGATTGAAACCCGAATTTGCGACTTCCCTCGAATTAGGCATGCAGAAATTCTGGAAAACCAGTTCAATAACCGGGAGTATTTTTTACAACCGCACAAAGGATGTTGTAGAGGATATCAGCCGCCTCCAGGCTAATGGTGTAACTCTCACTATGCCTATGAATATTAATACAAGCACCAATTATGGTATGGAAATTATCGGCTCAGTCAGCCCCCAGAAATGGTTAAAGGTAAATGCAAATGCGTCGTTTTACCGCGATATTATGAGTGCTTTGCCGGAGGAGAATATTCAAGGTTCTGATCAGTTTTCATGGACCGCACGCCTGAATCTTTCGTTTATCCCATGGAAGGATGGTTCTTTCCAGCTGATAGGTAACTATAACTCACCAAGACGTAGCATCCAGGAATATCATAAGGAACAATATTATGCCGACGCATCATTCCGGCAGGATTTGTTAAAGAATAAACTATCCTTAAGCCTTCGTTTAACAGATATTTTCAACACCAGGACTTTTTATGAGACCACTTCAGGCAACGGCTTTACCACCGAAAGTGTACGCTACCGCGAATCAAGGGTTTTATATGTCGGATTGCAGTGTAAAATCAACAACTACAACAAAAAACTTCCAAAAGATCCCGGAGATGGTGATAATATGGAGCAAGATGGATTTCAATAGAAGGGTTGAGTCGAAATTTGGTTAGGTTTTGAAACGAGGATATAGCAGTATTCTCGTTTTTTTACGAGCCTCCTTCAACCTAAATGAAATTTATAGAATAATTTGCTGCTTTAATTTTTGCTTTATTGATTAATTAGACAAAAAAACTCAGATCATTGCTAAAGGACAACTGAATTAAAAGCTTACTCTGCTCAAAATGGTGATATTTCAGCTCTTCTGAAAACGCTGACAGGAGAAGTACCGGCAGAAGTAAAACAAGTACCTGCAATCCCTTAAATGTACTATTTAAATATTTAAACCCCGCGCGCGAAAACGTTGCGGTTTTTTTAATGCAATGTTAAATCTTTGTAAATAACAGCATCCTGTCACAATAACAGAAAAAATACCTCGTTCTGGAATCTAACCAAAAACATATAAGTCATGAAAATGAAAATCATAATTCCTGCTTTGCTGATCACTTTGGCAGCAGGATTCACCTCGTGTAAGAAGGATTCCAGCTCTGCTTCAGGCAATTCAACTTTGGATTTCCAGGTACTGGCGCTTAATAAAACTTATTCATTGCCTGTGAGTGCAACAGGCACCAAATCCGCTTTAGTAGGTTCGGCATCCTTAACATGGGATACCGCCCAAATGGTAATTTCACGTATAAAATATGAAGCCGAATTGAAGAATTCTGTAACTCATCGCGACTCGATAGAAATAAGTTATGAATGGAACGGTCCACAAACCGTTAACTTACTTGATCCAACCGTTGTACTCGGTAGTTATACTTTGACACCCGGTTTTTATGACGAAATTGAACTGAATGTGATGGGATTTAAAAAAGACGCAGGGAACAATCCTGTTTTTTATCTTACCGGTTCATATACAAATAGCACAAGTGTAAAGATTCCGATTATATTCAAAGTTTATGAGGACGTAATGTTCAAAACTGAAAAGGACAGTGTAGATGTTACGGCTGATAACTCTGTATTTACAAGCAGTATTCAACTATATCTCGATCAGTTGCTTGTAGGAGTTAACCCATTAGTTATGGATAATGCGACCCTGACAAACGGAGCTATTATTATTTCGACTGAATCAAATTTTGACTTGTACCAGATACTAATGCGCAACCTGCACAAAGACCATCAATGCAATCATGATCACCACCATGATCACGATTAGTAACAGCAAAAGCAATAAAGTATATCTTAAATACAACAACAAAAAAGGTGGAACGTTCCACCTTTTTTGTTTAACCCTTATCAATAATTGAATCTTTCATCTATTTGGTTATACAATCCATGAATTAAGAAGACGGCCAATTTATTTTGTCACTTCTTTCTGATTATTATTGGGATTTCATCCACAATATCACGCCTGTCAATTCCGATATCTTGCATTGAAACAGGATCTTCAACAGGCTCAAGATGAGTAAAAACCGTAACCGGAGCATCAAAAAGGTCGCGGATATTTCTTTCAATCTTTTCAACCATATCATGTCCTTCCTGGATAGTTAACTTTCCGGGTAAAAGCACATGAAACGAGACAAACTTCCGCTGACCGGCTTGCCTGGTCATAAGAGAATGATATTCGAGATTTTGCTCTTTATAGAAATCCAGAGCCTTGGTAATTTTCAATCTTTCATCTTCAGGAATAGATGAATCGAGCAAACCCAAAGCTGATCGACGCATAAGCTGATATCCAGTCCAGACGATGTTCAAAGCAACTCCGATAGCCACAACACCATCAAGTACCAGCCAACCGGTTAATTTAACGACACCAATACCGATTATTACTCCTACCGACGTATAAACATCTGTCATCAAATGTTTGCCATCGGCTTCCAGGGTAATGGAATTATTCTTTCGACCTTTTTTAATCAAAATAAGACCAACAGCCAGGTTAATTAAAGAAGCGCCAAAAGAAACCAGAAGACCAATTCCAACATTTTCGAGTAGCTGCGGGTGTATGATACGGGGTATAGCCGACCAGATAATGCTGAATGCAGCAAGCACAATCAGCCCACCTTCGATTGCACTGGAAAAATATTCAGCTTTATGATGGCCAAAGGCATGTTCTTCATCAGCGGGTTTTTCGGCCAGAGTGATCATAAAAAGCGCAACAATAGCTGCAATCAAATTAACTCCCGATTCAAGTGCGTCGGAAAACATACCAACTGAACCTGTAAGAAAATAAGCAAGAAGCTTTAGTGAGATTGTAGCAATGGCCGCCGCTATTGCGAGGTAAATAAATTTTTTAAGAGATGTTTTTTGCATAGCGGGCTTGTTGTAGAATTCAGCCTCAAACTTACGATAATAATTTTATTTCCATTGTTCTCTGGTTCAATCTATATTTGGATAGTAACTGACTTTTCGACTTAAAAAGCTGCATATTTTATAAATTGTATTGAGATTTGAAAGCTATTTATAAGCTAAAGACCAGATAACCATAGCGGAATCCTCATATCACTGAATTTTATCAGCGAAATGTAATTCAATTTGGATACAAGGTAAGCGTCCTATCTTATTATTATAATTCTTAAGCAAATTTTAAGGCTACTGTTACCATACTTTAATATGATTTGTCGGAACTTTGTAGAAAAATCAGAAACATGATCTCAGCAACGCATTTACACGCCATGGTTATTCACTTCCCGATTGCCCTTCTCATGGCAGGGTTCCTTTCGGAAATAATTGCGCTCTTCACCAGGAAAGAGTTTTTTAGTAATGCTGCATTTTATCTGTTGCTTCTGGGTGCAATGGGCGCTACGGTTGCCTATATCAGTGGCAGCTATGCGGGCGAAGGCATTGAAGAAGGTCCCTTGAAAGCACCTATGGAACTTCATGAACAGGCAGCTACTATTACACTTTGGCTTTCAATCATTACCGCGTCATTCAGGGTAGTAATTTTCTATTTCAAATATTACCGTGCCTGGACAAAATGGGTTGGTATAGTACTATTTGTTGCTTTGGCCGGTGCTGTTTCCCTGACAGGCTACCTAGGCGGTCAATTGGTTTACAAACACGGTGCCGGCGTGGAATTAGGTCTTCCCGATTTCTCAAATACTACAGGTGAAGACTAATGACAATCTGTATCTTTGAAGAATATTAGCTATTAAGTTAAAATGAGAATTCTTATTGTAGAAGACGAAACATCTATTGCCAATTTCGTTCGCGAAGGCTTGATGGAAGAAGGTTTTTCAGTTGACCTAGCTGACAATGGTAAAAAAGGTCTGCAATTGGCGCTTGATAATATTACCGAATACGATATAATTCTACTCGACTGGATGTTGCCCGGACTGAATGGGATTGAAATTTGCCGTACTGTCAGGAAAGAGAATAAATCAGTCCCGATCATATTCCTGACGGCAAAAGATACGGTGGATGATGCAGTTTTTGGCCTCGAAAGCGGTGCAAACGATTATATCCGTAAACCCTTTTCATTTGAAGAATTACTGGCACGAATCCGCGTACTGATGCGAAAAAACGAAACCGAACTGCTTGTTTTTTCAGCCGGTGACATTGAACTTAATATTGATAAACATACCGTTACAAAAGGAGAAAAACCGGTAGAACTCACACAAAAGGAATTTTCACTGCTCGAATACTTTTTGCGAAACAAGGGAAAAGTCTGCCGGCGGACACGTATAATCGAAAAAGTATGGGATCTCCATTTTGATTACGATAGCTCGGTAATTGATGTGTATATCAATGCACTACGTAAAAAACTTGATGAACCTGGCAAAACTTCTATAATTACTACCATAAGAGGAATCGGCTACAAAATCGAATCAGACGAATGACTTTAAAATTCAAAAACCGCATAGCTCTCTTTAACACTCTTGCCGTCGCAATAACAACTGCGATGGTTTTTGTTGTTATATATTTTGTGGTGAATATCACAGCTTATAATCATTTAGATGATGATATTTTGACAGAGAAAGAAGAAGTGAACAGCAGCCTTTTCTGGATAAACGATTCAATTATCATCAATAAAATGCCCGAATGGGACGAAGCCGAACATAAAAATGTTGAAGTAAGCCCCACTTTTTTACAAATTATTGACAGCAAAGGCAGAGTTGTATTTCATTCAGCCAATTTGTTAAAAGATATGTTCCCTTACAATCCGGGAAACAAGAAGGATTTCTTTTTCAACGGCGAAATTAACGGGCAAAGTATCAGGCTTGGACAATTTCCGGTTATAAATGATTCAGGAAAAATTATTGGACAACTCACTATAGCCGTTTCGCTGGAAGAATCATCTATTATCTTAAATAATTTAATTTGGGTATTACTTATTTCATTTCCACTCATGCTGCTGGTGCAGTTTATTGCTTCGTCACTGGCTGCGTCAAAAGCCATTAAACCTGTTCATCAACTCATCCAAACCACCTCCGGCATCAGCCATTCCAACCTAAGTACCCGCCTGGCTTTACCTGAACATAAGGACGAGTTATTTGAATTAACTAAAACAATAAATGAACTGCTGGCCCGTATCGAAAAAAGTTTGCAGCAGCAGAAACAATTTACAAGCGATGCATCGCACGAAATAAGAACCCCTCTTTCCGCTATCCGGGGAACGCTTGAAGTATTAATTCGCAAGCAGCGCGACCCAAAACTTTACGAGGAGAAAATCACAGGTGTAATTGAACAAGTGGACAGGCTTGATGCGTTACTTGATCAGTTGCTGCAACTGGCCAGGATTGAATCGGGTATTACGAGTGTAAAAAAAGAAACAATATACTTATCATCAATCTTGTCTGCTATACACGAACGATGGTCAGAAGCGGCAAAACTTAGTAACATAAATATTAACCTGCAAGTAGCGGATAATACTGTCGTAACAGGTGATAAACTTTTCGTGGAACTCATGCTTAATAATCTTGTAAGCAATGCCATTAAATACGGAAGAGATAACGGCAATGTTTTTCTTGCCTGGAATGAAGCTTCAAAAACTCTTTCGATAAAAGATGATGGGCAAGGCATCCCTGAAAATGATCTTCCCAATATTTTTAACCGCTTCTATCGTGTTGATGAATCGAGAAGCTCTGCCGTTAGAGGAAACGGTCTCGGGCTCGCAATTGTAAAGGAGTTAGCCGAAATTCAGCAAATCACTCTGAATGCGAAAAGTGAGCCCGGTATAGGAAGTATTTTCACCTTGCAGTTTCCGTACTAATCTTAAGCCATTTTTAAGATTCACTAAAGGATTTTTAAATTTAACCAGGTGCATCTTTGTAACGTTAAATCAAACAAAAAAAACCTTAAAAATCTGATAAAATGAAAAAGACATCATTCCTTTTAGCACTTGCAGCAATTGCTTCTACGTTAGTATTTCAATCATGCGGAGGCAACCCGAAAGCGAAAACCGATTTACAAAACCCGACTTCACAAACTACTGAAGCAACTTCGGTTGCAATGAAAGAAAATGGAGAAGATAATAAGATGGAAGCGGACGATAAATCATCAACAAAAACCGGCGCCAAAGATCTGGCAGCATTAAACATTGAAAATATGCAGGCTGCCTTCAAAGGCGAAACAACAGCAAGTGCCAAGTATGCGGCATACAGCAAAAAAGCGGAAGAAGAAGGCTTCCATGAAATTGCACTTCTTTTCAAAGCAGCTTCCACATCCGAGAAAATTCATGCAAATAACCATAAAGCAGTGATTGAAAACGGTGGTCTGAAAGTTCCCGAAATCAAACCCGAATTTACTGTTAACTCAACCAAAGAAAACCTGAAAGATGCCATAGCAGGAGAAAGTTACGAAATCAGCACCATGTATCCCGAATTTATTACCAATGCCAACTCAGCAGGAAATCAACTCGCACTTATCAGTTTAAACTATGCCTACAAAACCGAACAAAAACATAAACCCTTCTACGAAAAAGCGCTTGCAGCCCTCGAAAACAATACTGTAAAATCATTGGCAAAGGTTTTCTATATATGTCCAACTTGTGGAAACACTTACGATAATACAGCACCAAAACGCTGTGGAATATCAATGACCCCTTCTGAAAAGTTTATTAAAATCGATAAACTAAGCTAACAAGTTAATTTTGTTTGGTGGGTTGTCGCCCCGGAGAAATCCGGGGCTTTTTTAATTTATAACAAAACAGCAATAATCTTATCCGATATTTTCGCGACATAAACCAGGTAAACAGGAACAAAAAATGCTGTTTCATGAAAGCATGCTTGCTTTTAAAACGATATTTATATATATATTTGTTTTTCATTTACTTAAAAATAATATGATATCGATTTAATATGATCAATTCCAGGTAACTGCATATTGGTTAATGGCTATGCATAAGATGAACTTTTGGAAGACGTCAAACTCATCAACAATTAACGCCATGTTATTTCAGCTCTGGTAAGCTTTTCCCGGCTGCAATTAACGCAAACAGTTATTCTCAATATTAACTTCGTATAAATTCGTATAAACATGAATCTTATGACACCAAAAGCTTTCAGGATCTTTTTTACTATATGTTTTGCTGCATTTATAATGATATCATGCAACAATTCTGAAATTAAAGTTCCCGGCAACCACTCAGAAAAAGCTGATCCTTCGCAATTAAACATGCCTTCCATTTCAATGGATAGTCCAGAGTCCCTTGAGATAGCGTTAAAAAACGATTCGCTGAACACAGATATCAGATTAAAACTTGCAGCTCAATATTATACAAATAAAAACTTCGACAAAGCACTGTATCATTATCTCTTCATTAACCGCCATGATAACAGGAATATGGCAGCATTGTTTAACCTTGGAAATGTATATTATGATATGCAGCAGGATCAGTTGGCGATAAAATACTATGAGAAATTTCTTGAAGCAGACAAAAGTAACAGCAACGTCCGCTGCGATCTGGCAACATGCTATATGAACCTGAATAACATTGAAAAGGGGATTAGCCTGCTACGTGAAAACATTAAAATAAACTTCAATCATCCACAGTCGCATTACAACTTATCAGTCATGCTGAAGCAAACCGGCAAAAAAGCCGAAGCTGACGCAGAAATGAATATCTACAATAACCTGGTATCAGATCAGGGTGGTATGTCTCCGCAGTAAATAACCTAAGATAAAAGTCACAAGAATTGTTATTCGTACTTATAAAAATCTCAAAATGATACCCAGGCTGATTCTTAGCATGAAATTTGCACAAGAACTATCATAAGGAGTATCATCCTTTGATTTCCTTACCCCATGATCAGTTTTACGATGATTAAAACCCTGTCAGATTACTCGCCATATTTACTTGTTACTTTAATGATTTGGATTGGTATTCCAAATAAAAACATAGCCCAGGAATTTAATCCGGACCCTAATATTTCGAAAGTGGTTTATCCTCATGTGGAATGGGTAAAGAGCTGGCCTTCTGCTGATAATAAACCTCAAAAAAAGAAGTTTAAAGACCGTTTTAACTCTATTGTTTTTGGCACAAAAATTCCGGTATTAAGTAACCCTGTTTCAGTCTATGCTGATAACGAAGACGTATTCTGGGTTTTAGACCAGGGAAATAAAACGGTTTTTCAAATCCAGGAAGATGTGGGTGATATCCCCCACTCTATTCTTAAAACCGATTTTAATTTATCGTCGCTGGTAGGAATCTGCTCCGGTTCAAATTCCAGTATTTTATTCACTGATTCGCGTGCACAGAAAATATACAGGATTTCAAAGGAGAAAAACAGACTTCAGTGCTTAAATGACAGGTTGGTATTGGAACAACCTACAGGAATTGCATTCTCCCGGCTAAAAAAAGAAATATGGGTAGTCGAAACAAAAGCCCATCGCATTGCGATATTAAATGAAAACGGTGATTTAATCAAAAGGATTGGCACCAGAGGTAATTCGCCAGGCGAATATAATTACCCTACACACATCTGGATTGATAACAAAGGATATGTTTACATCACCGATGCGATGAACTTCAGGATACAGGTGTTAAATACAGATGGAGAAGTAATCTCTGTTTTCGGTGAAACCGGTGATGTAAGCGGATACTTTGCAAGGCCTAAAGGAATTGCTACTGATACTTTTGGCAACGTTTATGTTGTTGATGCCTTGTTCCATGCCGTTCAGGTATTTGATATCAAAGGAAATTTCCTGTACAAATTTGGCAATCAGGGACATGGCAAAGGAGAGTTTTGGATGCCATCCGGAATTTATATTGATGCATTGAATACTATTTATGTAGCCGACACTTACAACTCCAGGATTCAGGTTTTTAAACTAATTTATACTGAAAATTGATGAAAAAGCTGATAATTTACACTCTTCTACTTTTATTCTGGCTTCCAGCCACAGTAAATGCTCAGTCTATTGCCACAACGAAACACAATCTGTCAGTCAGCGGAACCGGAACAGTGAAAGCAGCCTCAGAAACCGAAATCTGCATATTTTGCCATACTCCACACAACAGCAGGCCGGTCGCACCATTATGGAACCGTAATGATCCGGCATTATCCTATACTCTTTATACAAGTTCAACTCTACAGGCTTTACCGGGCCAACCTGATGGAAATTCGATCCTTTGTCTTTCCTGTCACGACGGAACTGTTGCCTTAGGGAATGTGCTTAGCCGCCCCACTGCAATCAACTTTTCGGGAGGTGCTTTTATGCCAGCCGGTGTTAGTAATCTTTCCAAAAACCTAAGAAATGATCACCCGGTTTCATTTACTTACGACGCTGCTTTGGCAACCGCTGATGGTCAAATAAAACCGCCGTCAGGCATCACTCCTCCAGTAACTTTACAAAACGGGAAAATGCAATGCACCTCCTGTCATGATCCGCATAAAAATGTTTATCCGGATTTTCTGGTGGCTAATTCACTAAATTCGATTTTATGTAATAGCTGCCACCAACGCACATACTGGACAGCAAGCCGGCATAGTTTTTCACCAAAAACCTGGAATGGTACCGCCCCGGATCCATGGCCATATACACAACCAACAATGATCACCGTTGGCCAGAATGCATGCGAAAGCTGTCATAATCCACATAATGGCGGTAGTAACATTATGCTTCTGAAATACCAGGCAGAAGAGAGTAACTGCCTTGATTGCCATAATGGCAATGTAGCAACTAAGAACATTTCGGCCCAGTTTGCCAAAATTTACAGGCATAATATTTCAAACTATACGAATGTGCATGTTGCCAGTGAAGCTGCGCAGGTTACAAACATGCATGTTGAATGTGTTGATTGTCATAATCCCCATGCGGCCAGAAGGCAAGGTGCAAGCGCCCCCGCAATTAATGGCTTTTTAACCGGAGTTGTTGGAATAAACCAAAGCGGAGTAGCTGTTAATCCTGCAACCAATTCGTATGAAATTTGTTATCGCTGTCATGCCGGCAGTACTGGCGCTCCTTCAGCAGCAACGGCCAGGGTTATTTCCCAAAACAATACACGTCTTGAGTTTGCTCCCGGCAATCCTTCCTATCATTCGGTAGCGGCTACAGGTGTCAACACGAATGTTCCAAGCCTGATTGGACCATGGGCCACGACAAGCCGGATGTACTGCACTGATTGCCATGCCGGTGATGGAGCCGGGTCACTTGCAGGTCCCCATGGTTCTATTTATCCACATATTCTGAATCGTCAGTATTCAACAACAGATAATACTACAGAATCAGTTTCAGCCTATTCATTATGTTATAGTTGCCACAGCCGGACTTCTATACTGTCTGATATTTCATTTAAAGAACACAGTAAACATATAGTTGGCGAAAAAACACCCTGCAATGCCTGTCACGATCCCCACGGAATAAGCAGCACACAGGGAAATAGTGTCAATAATACAAACCTGATAAATTTCTGGGCAACAATTGTTACAAACAATTCCGTTGGTATAAGGCGATTTGAAGACCAGGGACTTTATACAGGACGTTGTTATCTTACCTGCCATGGCGAAGACCATAATCCATACAGTTACTAGTATCGCGATTGAGGGCCGCCGGATTTGAAAACAATTAGTTACTTTTCAAGTGTTTATTTTTTACGGGTCACAATTTGTCCCTTTTGATCGGGATGGAACTCCATGACACCCCGCCATGGCGGGGTCATCCCCCTGTGTAAAAATTGGCTGATTTTGTCATGTTCGTTTCATCCGGGCACTTACCTCCGTTGACTTTCGTGCACGTTAAAATATTCAGAGATACTAAATGGCACCCGGAATATATAGATGCTTGCAATTTTCACAGAAAGTATTATTTTTACTACAATTAAACTCAATCATTTTAATTCAAACCACGTATGAAACAGTTGAAAATTCTGATCATTGAGGATGAGAAATTGATCCGCGGGTCACTTGAAAAGCATCTGACGTCCAAAGGGTACATTGTTTTTTCGGCAGAATCAGGCGAAGAAGGCATTAAGCTTTTTGAGTTAAAAAGCCCGGAGGTAGTTTTTGTTGATCATGAATTACCCGGGATGCAAGGCCTTGAAGTAATTTTAAAAATAAAATCACTGGATGAAGAAGCTATAATTGTATTTATGACTGCTTATGGATCTATCGAAACGGCAGTTAATGCAATGAAAGCCGGTGCAACCGAATATTTTAATAAGCCTTTTGCATTTGAGGAAATTGAAGTTATCCTGGAAAACATAAAAAATAAAATCAGTATCATCAAAGAAATTCAGTTATTGCGAAGGCAGCAAAAAGATATTATTACTTTTGACCATATTATTGGCGAAGCAACTCTTTTCAAACAAATCGTTCAACTCTCCAAGAAAATTGCAAAGACAAAATCCACAACTATTTTGCTACTGGGAGAAAGTGGTACAGGAAAAGATATGTTTGCACATGCTATTCATAACGAGAGCACCAGAAAGGACAAACCATTTGTAACAATAAATTGCTCCTCACTGCCTGAAACACTTCTGGAAAGTGAACTTTTTGGCTATGAAAAGGGAGCCTTTACCGATGCCAAATGTTTAAAAAAAGGACTTTTCGAGATTGCGGAAGGGGGCACTGTCTTTCTTGACGAAATTGGTGAGATCAATCAGGCTACGCAGATCAAATTACTTAGCGTCCTTGAAAACAGAGTTATTCGCCGTCTGGGTGGAACAGTACTTATACCGGTAGATATCAGGATTATAGCAGCAACAAACCGGGACTTAAAGAGAGCTGTAGCCGAAAAATCATTCAGGGAAGATCTTTACTACAGGTTAAAAGTATTTCAGATAACATTACCAACTTTGCGCGAGCGAAAAGAAGATATTCCCTTGTTAGCTGAATATTTTATGAACCATTATAATCATCAGTTTCAAAAAAATGTCACGAAAATTAATGATTCAGTCAAACGATTATTAATTCAATACACCTGGCCTGGAAATGTAAGGGAACTCCGGAATGTGATTGAACGGGCGGTGATCCTCGAAACAATGGACACGCTGCAAAGTGAAAACCTACCGTGCGAGATTGTAGCACACTATGAAATTCACCAAACTCATGCAGAAGCAGAAATCCGAAAAAATATATCAGTAACAGCCGATGAACTGCAATTACCTTTCGAGATTATCTTTCCACTAAATGGTCTGTCATTGTATGATATCGAAAAGCAGATTATTAAACAGGCACTTCACAAAACTGATAACAACCAGACTCAGTCCTCAAAATTACTTGGAATTACAAGAGATACACTTAGGTACAAGGTAAAAAAATACAATTTATAAAAACATTGCGTCATTTAACCCATAGCTATTGGGTTATTTAACCCACCTTGTTGTTCTCTGAAAAAATTGTAGTCAATGTCCATTTAAATCTTTAAATAGGATTATATTAAAATTTATACCAATAACTCAGGTAATTTATATCCGTAAATGTGGGATGCAGATAAGTAAGCTTTTAAAAGAGCTTTAAACAGTGAATTGGTCATCCCGGCAACATATTCCTGGTATATAATTGATTATAAGTATGTTAATAAAATAAACTTTAATTATTCAGCCCGATTAGCAGCTATTTCTCCTACAGATTACACAGGTTTAATACTGCATTCGGCAGTTAAATAAATGAAATTTGAGCATGAGTATATTATATTTGTCTGCGAAACTTAGTGCAGCCTTGCCTGCTGTTTAACTGCGCGAAGCTGGCAGGGATATTACCGAGGGTAACCAGTGGCATGTATTTGTTTGTCAAAGATTTAGGCGAACTGATTAGTTACAAATTTTTAAATTGCATTTATTTTGCAATACTACTATGTTTTTTTTATTATATTTCGCATATATCTGTAATCGTGTATTTTATATAACATGGCATGTATTTTGCTAAATTAATACAGAACATATTTATTAATCCAAATGAAATCCATGATGAAAAAATTTAGCCTATTTCTCACTTTCGCTATCCTGTTTGTAGCTTCACAGTCCGGATATTGTCAGATCACAGGTTCAGCTCATGATTTTTCAGCTCAAAGCTGGAACACATCCAGTCAGATTTGCATCGTATGCCATACCCCTCACAATGCAAATACAACTGTTCTTAATGCTCCGCTATGGAATCATGCCCTTTCGACTGTAGCAACTTATACAATGTATTCATCAGCAACCATGAATTCAACTGCCGGTCAACCCGATGGTAGTTCCAAACTTTGCCTGAGCTGTCATGACGGTACTGTAGCACTTGAAAATTTCGGTGGAGTAACTACCGGTACAAATGTAATGACTGGAGGTGCATTAATGGGAACTACACTGAACAATGATCATCCTATCTCAATAACATATGATGCTGCATTAGCTGCAGCCGATGGTGGTTTATTTAATCCGACAACCACCCAATCGGGTTTGGGCGGAACCATAACGG
This sequence comes from Lentimicrobiaceae bacterium, assembly GCA_041660125.1. Taxonomy (GTDB): domain Bacteria; phylum Bacteroidota; class Bacteroidia; order Bacteroidales; family UBA4417; genus UBA4417. The sequence goes on along the minus strand of JBAZWY010000001.1, from coordinate 231,658 downwards.
CAACAATGCTTATTGCAAATAAAATGCAATGCTCCTCATGTCACGACGTACATAATAGTGCAGGTACTGCCGGCGGCCTTTTGCTCAAAGCAAATACCGCAAGTGCTTTGTGCTTGACTTGTCATGACAAATAGTGAGATTTAGTATTCGTGATCTCGGATATTTATTCAAAGGGGCGAAATATTTTCGCCCTTTTTTCTGTTGCATCAAAGTAATTCATTATAAGCTGTTTTTAAATAAATTTACATCTTGCAAAAAAAACAAATAACCGGAAATGACTCCAAGAACTCTGCTCATATTAATTTTTGCATCATTCCTTGCTTCATGCACCAGAAGTATCACCCCAGGAACAGGCACTGACCCTGACAATACGATTATTTTTCCCTCTCCTCCTGACACAGCCCGTATTCAATTTCTTGTACGGATAAGCAGTTCGCGTGATGTTACCGGGAACCGTAAAACATTTGCCAATTTCATTTCTGGCGAAGATGCGGATATGCTTATTAACAAGCCGTACGGGGTAGCTGTAAGTAATGGAAAAATATTTGTTTGCGACACCTATATCCATGGCCTTACTATCATTGACATGGCAAAAAATAAAGTTGAACAATTTATCCCAACAGGTAAAGGTGAATTGAAAATCCCGATAAATTGCTTTGTGAGTAAACAAGGCTATCTGTATATTGCTGATTCAGAGCGGAAACAGATCGTTGTTTTTGATGAAAATAAAAAATACATCAGTTGTTTTGGAGAATCAGAGAATTTCAAACCTGTAGATGTGTTTGTTCATAACGACAAAATATGGGTAACAAACCTGGCGGGCCACCAGGTAAATGTTTACAGTAATGATTCGAGTTTCGAACTTCTGAATTCTTTTCCGGAAGTTAACAAGGATGATCCGCGCAGCTTGTTTTCTCCCACTAATTTATTTGTGACTGATGACAAAGTATATGTTACTGATTTTGGAGATTTCAAAGTAAAAATCTACTCTCATGAAGGTGAATTTATCAGTTCAGTTGGGACTTATGGAAAAGGCATCGGGCAGTTTGTTCGCCCCAAAGGCATAGCTGTTGACAGAGACACAAATTTGTATGTAGTAGATGCCGGTTTTGAAAACATCCAGATTTTCAGTAAGGACGGCAATTTACTTATGTTTTTCGGTGGCAGCTATAAAGGCCCCGGCGATATGTGGCTGCCTGCCAAGGTAATTCTTGATTACGATAATCTGAAATATTTTGAAAAATATGTCGATCCTGCCTATAATTTAAAATACCTGGTTTTCGTCACAAATCAATTTGGGCCTGATAAGCTTACTGTTTATGGAGCCATTGAGCCCAGGAAAGCCGGGCAGGAACAAAAAAAGAAAACAGAGAAAAAACAACGCAAAAAGAAAGGGACCAGGCAAAACCCAATGTTTTAGCTAAGTGATAATAAACATGTATTATCTGATAGAATGAAATGTTTAAAATAACTTCCCCTAAGAGAATGATCGTTAATAAAAGGAATCTGACAACCCTTTTAGTAGTGATCTTTTTGCTTTACTTCCCGGGATGCTCAACTACATATAATTACAAAGTGCTTTCCTTTTTTTTCGATGGCGTCCCTGAACCAGCTCAGGAAACTACTTTGCATTTAAGCGATACAGTTAATGGATCGGATACTGTTTCTTTAGCTCAAAATCTTATCCCTTCACTCCCACAAACACAGTTTCATCAACCTTACCAGAATAAGCAATGCAATTCGTGCCATGACCAGGGTAAAATGGGAACTTTAAAAAAACCCATGCCTGATCTCTGTTATCAATGCCATGAGAATTTCAGCGAAAAATACAAAGTATTACACGGACCGGTTGGCGGAGGGCAATGTACGATGTGCCATAGCCCACACATGTCATTGAACATGGATTTAATAATCAGGACCAGCCAGTCGCTATGTTTTTATTGCCACGATTCCAGGGAGGTTTTAGAGGTTAGCGCTCACCAGGACATAAAAGATACTAACTGTACTGAATGCCACAATCCTCATGGTGGGGCCGACAGCAACTTATTACGTTAAGCCTATGTTCCGGAAAATAAAATACATGGTTTTCGTATCAATAATCCTGGCATTGTCATGTAATGGTCTTTCACAAAACAGCAATAAATCATTCTATTTCTGGAAGTTACATTCTGTTACTGGAGAAGCCCGGTTATATGGACATTACCGGGAGCAAGAGAGAATTGGGCCTGACATAAATGAAAAACAGAAAAGCTCCTATTTATCTGGCGGAATCCTATTGAAAACAAACAGTTCCATTCTGCACAGGAACTTTCTGGTACTTGATATTGAAGGTGCATATATGCCTGAAACCAGAAGGGATAATTTTCTTGTGATTCCTGATCAGGCGGAAGTCCGCACTCTTAAAAAACTTGGCTTTGGCGCTTCTTTCTTTCAGCACAAGGATCTTACCCTTACTTTATTTGCCGGTTACGATGAAAGTTATTCCTCACGCGAAAATCTCACTGATATCAAGTCAATTAACAAACATTGGGGAGGCACAATGGGATACAGTAATAAACTTCTTCCTGTTACCCTTGACTTTCATAGCCGGAAATGGAAAGAGGAAGAATTACAGACCGGCCGGAAATATACAATGGATCAAAACCTCTTCGGAGCCAGGATGAACAAGTCATTTACAAAACGCGACAAAAATGAATTGCGGTATTCGCATGATGAAAATGCAAATGTGAATCAGCAGATGTTCCGTATTGCCAATATAATTGACATTATCGATTTCAACAGCCATGTTAACCTTGATACGAAGCAAAAGTATAGCATTAATACTATCATTTCAAATTTAAACCAGCGTGGATATACGAATTTAAAACGGTTTCTGGCTGGCGAAGCCGTTTATCTTCAATTACCGGTCAATTTATCGTTTTTCGGAAATTATAACTTCTATACTATTCATCAGGAAGCAGGCGACTTATCGCAGCATAATGTAATTACGCGTTTGCAACATATGTTGTTTAAGAGTTTGCAATCAGGAATTAATTTTGAGTATAACAAGATTAAACATACTGTTTATCAGGAATTTAATACCAAAACAGGCGTTGAATTCAATTATACAAAAAAAATCCCGGGCGGTCAGCTGTTACTATCCTACAAATTCGACACGTATCACAAGGATTATAAAGCTGATCCATCGGAGCGGAATATCAACAGTGAACAATATACACTCACGGATAGTAAAATTAACCTTCTCAGATTGCCTGAGATTGACATTGAAACTGTGGTTGTTAAAGACTATACCGGAACTCTCATTTATGAGAACGGGCTTGATTATATACTTATTTCGCAGGGCAAGTATATCGAAATCAGAAGGATCCCAGGCGGGCTAATTTCAGACAATTCGGTTGTTTTAATCGATTATACAGCAACTCAGCCCGGCTCTTATAAATATGATGCCAATACGCATACATTAAATACACACATCTATTTGCTCAACAATAAGCTATCCTTTTATTACAGGTTCTCAACACAGGATTATTCGAACCTGGAACAAACTGAATTTGTGACATTAAATTATTATACCCAAAACCTGGCAGGATTCCGGCTGGACTTTGGCTTTATCAATGCCGGTGCCGAATATGAAGATTATAAAAGTTCAATACTTCCTTATCATATGTTGAGGTACTATATAAATTCCCAAAGGAATTTCGGAAATAAATTAATGCTTATGCTCAATGGAAACTGGCAGGATTATGCTATGCTTGATAAACCGGAAGCTGAATACCAGAGATATATGGATGTTACAGGGAAGGCTATTTATACAATTTCCAAACACACAAGTTTGAATATAGATCTTATGTATCGCAAGCAAACCGGACGAGGCATCGACCTTGATTTGCTAACAGCAAAAACCGAAGTAATATCTTCAATAAATCGCCTCTTTTTAACGCTGGGAGTAGAAGTCTATAAGCGGAATTACGTTGGCGAAATCATAAATTTCAAGGGAACGTATGTTAAACTTGTTAGAAAATTTTAATTATGGATAAGTCGCTGCTTTTTTTCGTCCTGCTACCCTTTATAATAATACAAGGGTATTTCAGTTCGGGTATTCCCGATAACAACTCAACGACTGATGGCAAACAGGGCTATACTCAGGCGTTATCTGAAGAACCCAGGTGCGCCGATTGTCACAGTGACCTGCTCGAAAGCGAAATAGTACATGGTCCTGCCTTGGGATCATGTGAAAATTGTCACCAGGTTAATATGAAAGAACATACCGAAAATGGTGCCAGAGGCTTAAACCTGACTAAAAGTGTCCCTGAATTGTGCTATAGCTGTCACGTTGATGAAAAAAAAGATTTTGCTGCTATGCCAGATATACATCAGGCAATTGAAGGTGAGAACAGTTGCACAGCCTGTCATTCGCCTCACTCCTCGGATGTAAAAAAACTCCTGTTAACTCAGCCGAAGAAATTATGCCTCAGTTGCCATAACAAGGATTTCAAAGCAAATGGCGAAAAAACTGTAAATATTAAAATGCTTCTGGCAAACAGTAAAGTTATTCATCCGCCTGCAGAAAAAGGATGCCTGGCTTGCCACCAGCCCCATGGTTCAACAAATAACTACCTATTGATCAGTGCTTTCCCGAAAGGAAACTATGCACCGGCAGCCAGAGACACTTTTGCCTTGTGTTGGGAGTGTCACGACAGTGATCTGCTTGAACTGGCCAATACGGATGCTTCTACTAATTTCAGAGAAGGAGACAAAAATCTGCACTATATTCATATGACTGGCAAAAAGTCGAGAAGCTGTATTATGTGCCATAATATGCATGCATCAGCAAACATGTATCTCATTGAAGACAAAGTTCAGTTTGGCGAATGGGGCTTGCCAATAAATTTTTTTCCAAACGAAAACGGAGGATCTTGTTTCCCGGGTTGCCATAATGAGAAGGCTTATACCAGGTAGTTTGTTTATGTCGGATTGAAAACAAATATCGTTTTCGAAAAAAGCACATTCAGGACAATTTAAAGGGATGAATACTATTGTCAAAACAAATGTATAATCCAGGCTGAAGACTTAAATTCCTTAGGGGACATTTGAATTTACTTATCATGTTTGTCAATGCTGATGCAGAAATCCCCCTATTGATAATGTGGTTCATAGGGTTGAATCTTATTATAGGCTAATTTTTTTAAGTAATTCATTCTCTTAGTTTTAGATTCGAAATATGTTTAATTATCCTATCCAGGATATATATCAGTTTAGAGTATTAACCAGGAGTTTATTTGTTTTACTCCTGGTTTTGGCTTTACAATTTACCTATGCTCAAAAAAACAGTGAGCCCCTATCAAATACCGAATATTCGAAAACTATTTTGATTGCGGATAAACATCTACTTGCCGGTGATTATCTGCAGGCCTTAAATGAATATGAAAAGGCATGGAATCTATACCAAAGGCAAACCTATTGCGAAAAAAAAATTGACCAGATCATTAAAACCCTCCTCAATACTCCTTTAAGTAAGATATTATACGAAAAGGCTATCAGAAAAGGGGATAGTTGTTTTTCGGTCAAAGATTATAAAAGCGCAAATACAGAATACTTTAATGCCTTACGGCTTGATCCCTGGTCACAATACCCTACAAATAAATTAAACATATTGTCTGAAGTATTTGTTGCTCCGGAAAATGAAACCCGTTACCAGGTTGTACTGATACATGCAGGCAAATCGTTAGAAAGAGCCAGGTATGATAAAGCCATCAACTATTATCAACAGGCTCTTCTGCTGAAACCTTCCGAAAAATGGATTGAAAAGAAAATTGACGAAGCTGTAGCCCTGAAAACGAAGTATTTTTCAGGAATGGATACATATACCAGGTGCCTGGCAGAGTCGAATAACCTGATGGAACAAAAGAAATGGGCTGAAGCCCGTGACGGATTTACCAAAGCATCGGCTATGCGTCCGAAAGAGAATTATCCTGCCGCTAAAATTGTTTTACTTGATCACTTATCTGCTCTTAATAAATTAGTAGAAAATACTTATTCGTCTCTGATTGAAGATGCAGAAAAATTATACAGGTTTAAGGATTATGAGAATGCCGCCATTCACTTTCAGGAAGCATTAAACATGGCACCCAACGAAGCCTATCCGAAAAATATGCTTAAAAAACTCAATCATAAAATTGACCAGGCTGATGAATCAATCCAAAATTACACTGTTGCAGTAACCAATGCCGATATGTTGAGCCAGGTCGGCGATTTAAAAGCTGCATTGATCGGATACAGAAGATGTATTGCCAAACAACCCGGTGATATTTATGTAAAGTCAAGGATAACAGAACTGACCGCAGTGCCAAATACCTTAAATGAAAGTAATACTGCATACCAGCTGGCAGTTGCAAAAGGCGACAAGTATATGGCTTCATCAAATTATTCCAAAGCTTCGTCTGAATATCGCTACGCGTCAATGTTGAAACCAGGCGAATCCTATGCTAAAGAAAAGAATGAGGCAATCCAGAATCTTATTCAACTGGAAAAGGCAAAAGAAGCAGCTGTGAAGGAAACCCCGGTTGAACCTGTTGCGGCACAGGAACAAAAGGAAAATCCCGAAATTCATGCCGAAACTAAACCTGACAATAAACTTAGTCCTGTTGTAGTCATACCCCAGCAAGAAACCACCCGGGAAGGAATCCTGAGTGAAGATCAAAAAACTACAAATAGTACTCAGGCTGAAGGCATTCAGCATCAAAAAGCTAGTCGGGTAGGAGCTGTAACTAAAGAGTACAGTGTCAAAGATAAATATCCTGGGGAAATACCGGTTTCTGAGAATAGCGATCAGGATAAGAAGGCTGATACCAATACTGCTATTACAAACCAGTCTGCACCTGGAATTAACAAAGGAGGAAGTTATCCCAACGATAAAACCAATCAAAGAGATACATTAATTGTACAGATAAAAGTACAGCATGAAACCAGTAAGAGTTTAATCGCAAGCACTGATAAACCGCTGGAAGAAAAGCAAAACTCCATTGTATCAGATCCGTATAAATCAACTTCAGAAAATGAACATAAAGAAGAGGCGGAAGCAATAAATTCAACAATTAAGAAGCAAAAAAGCGGGGCGGCTGCTATCAACACTCCAGCTTCCTCCCAGGTGAAAGCTAAGGAAGAGAAGCATTTTGCAACGATCACTACCAGCTCCACCACGAAAACTGAAAATAAAAATATACCGGATGCTCAAAAGGCTCAAGAAAAAACTGTTGTCAACCAAACAATGTTAATTGAACTAAATGCTAACAGGGAGAAGTACGATAATGCCATCGCTTTTGCAGATAAATCCTTTAATGAAGAGAATTACCCTTATGCACTTAACGGGTACAAAGCAGCACTCAAAATAAAACCGGCTGAGAAATATCCTCAAGATAAAATTAATGAAATCAAATTAATACAGGATCAGGCAAATGCTCCTCTTGAAAAGTACAAAAGAACAATTCTTGCTGCTGATAAAGCTTTTAACGAAAAGGATTATGCAAAAGCAAAAACAACTTACCTGGCTGCATTAAATCTTAATTCTACCCAGAAATACCCTCTGGAGAAAATTGCTTCCATAAATGTAATACTTGGCCAGCAGAAAGCCAGGCAGGATAAATACAACACTGCAATCACCAATGCTGATAATGCATATGAAGCCGGAGATTTTGTTGCCTCAGTTACTGAGTATAAGATAGCGCTGAGAATATCTCCAGGCGAAAGATACCCTAAGGATAGGATTGAATATATAAGCGCTCTAAGGAGCCAGCAGATGGTTGTGCATGAAAACTATAACAAAGCCGTCATGGCTGCTGAAAAGGCATTTGCTGCAAAGGACTACTCTGCATCAATATCCGGATTTCAATCTGCATTGAATTTTAAACCTGAAGAAGAATACCCAAAGCAAAGGATTACTGCTATCAACAGTATGATTTCCCTTGATAAAGAAAAGCGTGATAAACAATATGCTGAATATATTGGAAAAGCGGATGTTTATTATTCCAGGCAGGAGTTCCTGTCTGCCCAAAAGGAATACAAAATAGCCTCTGCAATAAAACCAGGCGAAGAATATCCAAGGGAAAGGGACAAACAGATTGCCGATATATTAATTGCGAAAGCCAAAGAAACAAAAGTCGCTTACGAAATAGCTATAGCTGATGCTGATAAGGAGTATAAAGAGCAAACTTATGACCAGGCAGTGTTGTTTTATTCAAAAGCGCTTGAAATCAAACCCGGTGAAATTTATCCGGGCCAGATGATTGCCCGCATCAGAAAAAACATGATAGATCATGCTCTGGTGGTAATAACGGCAGAGAGTTTTATTCTTAAAAATGATACTGAAAGACGATTCAGTTTTTCGCCGGTTAAAGCAAGTATGCGGAAGAACAACTACTTTGTAGTCAGAGCCCGGATCTCAGGAAACTCTCAGCCCAAATTATTTATAAATTATGGCAGCGAAACCATCAAAAATGGTGGGGTGGTGATAAAAACTATCAATACGGATTTGCTCAATGATTTCGTTATCAATATCAGCTTCCAGGATAAATGGTTACGCGAAGACAATAACTGGCTCAGTTTGTATTCTGAAAACGGTGACCTGGAAGTTGCCTCTGTAAGGATTTCGCAAGGCCGGTAATTTATATGGTTTGCCTGTTCATTATATGCTGAAGGCTGGCTTTGTATAAGCCTTTTCAGCCTTCGGCATCTTTAGCCTTCTCCCAGTAAACATCCATTTCAGCTAAATTCATTTTATGCAGATCTTTGCCATCGGCATTTACTGCTTTTTCGAGGTGTTTAAAACGACTGATAAATCTGCGATTGGTTCGTTCGAGGGCCGTTTCAGGATTTACATCGATAAAACGGGCATAGTTTATCAAGGCAAAAATCAGGTCACCAAATTCATCTTCAGTTCTGTCTTTATCGTGGCCGTTGTTAAGTTCGTGTTTCAATTCAGCAATCTCCTCCTCCACTTTTTCCCAAACCTGGGTTACGTTATCCCAGTCGAATCCCACTCCACGAACTTTATCCTGTATCCTGTAAGCTTTTACCATTGCCGGCAACGACATAGGAACGCCTTCGAGCACCGATTCACGGCCTTCGGTTAGTTTTATCTTCTCCCAATTATCCTTAACATCATCAGCACTGGTCACTTTTACATCACCATAAATATGTGGATGGCGGTTGATCAGCTTTTCGTTTATTCCTTTCAGAACATCGGCAATACCAAATGATCCGGCTTCTTCGCCAAGTTTTGCATAAAACACGAGATGCAACATCATGTCTCCAAGTTCTTTACGGATTTCGCCCAGGTTCTTCTCCAGGATGGCATCCGAAAGTTCGTAGGTTTCTTCGATGGTAAGATGTCGTAACGAGTCAAAAGTCTGTTCTTTATCCCATGGACATTGTGCCCTCAGTTCGTCCATTATTTTCAGAAGCCGTTCAAATTCTATAAGTCGTTGGTCCATTGCAATTATTTTGTGTAAAGGTACGCATTGTATTAAATTCAGAATCCTCAGGTTGATATCTCTTGAAAAGAAATAGTTAATGCCTGCCTGGCGGCAGACAGGGTTATTCGTTAATGGTTAATTATTAATCACTTGTAAAGTATATCTTTGCAAATTCTATTGGCTTCAATCCTATAAAATTTGGCAAATAAACCTGCTTATAATTTCCTTAAATCCAGATCCGCATTATGGACTACCTCGGCGACCTGGCTGATATTTATTATCGTAGTATGGGCCACAATCAACACTTCCATTAAAAAAGACTATAAAACAGGTATTATGGAAGCAGATGCAAAAGGCTACTATGCTTACCTGCCAGCTGTTTTTATTTATCATGATCTCAATTTTGCGTTTTTTAACAAGATCGAGAATGAAAAGTATTACAACCCTAATCTATCCTATGATTATCTGAGGGAGCATAACAATAAAACCATTGATAAGTATTATGTGGGAACTGCCATTTGCCTGCTGCCTTTCTTCCTGGCGGGCCACGTCTTAACACTTATAACAGGACTTCCGGCTGATGGGTACAGCTACTATTATACGATGATGACACACCTCGGTGCGCTGTTCTACTTTATACTTGCCTTGTTCGGATTGCGGAAATTATTACGTTCCTATCTGATTGATGAAAAGGCCATTGCGTTGACCCTTATTGCCATTGTATTTGGTACTAACCTTTTTTATTATGTGGTTACCGAGTTTGCCATGTCGCACTTGTATTCATTTACCGCAATAACATGGTTTTGCCTAATGATAAGGAAGTATTTCTCCGATCATAAAAATAAATACGTGGTTTACAGCGCATTGTTCCTGGGATTAATCACTTTAATCAGGCCGGTTAATTTGGTGATTGTTCTTGCCATACCCTTTCTGTCAGGCAGCACGGATCAATTGATATCCGGGATAAGAAATATTCTCCTGAGAAAATGGCCTTTACTTCTGGCTATCTTTAGTTTTATATTCCTGGTATCAGTCCAGTTTATTATTTACAAGATTTCGACCGGAAGTTATTTTGTGTATTCCTATACAAAGGAAGGGTTCAATTTTACGAACCCGCAAATCATGAATTTTCTTTTCAGCTACCGGAAGGGAATGTTTGTTTATACCCCGTTGTTATTACTCAGCCTAACAGGTTTTATTTATATATACAGAGCAAGCCGTTTTCAATTCTACGCTTTATTGGGATTTCTCTTAATTCTTATTTATGTTTTTTCTTCCTGGCATATGTGGTTCTATGGCGGTAGCTTTTCGCAGCGGGTTATGATTGATTACTTTGCATTTTTCACGATCCTCCTTGCTAAAGCTTTACATGAAATCAGGAACAACAAAGCAAAAAAAATGATTATCAGTTTAATTGTTCTTCTGGTAATAGTTTGCCAGATACAAACGTATCAATACCGAAGGATGCAGATTCACTGGTCGGATATGAATAAGGAGAAGTATTGGGATGTGTTTATGAGGATTGATAAATTGTAATGCAATTTTAATAGGCAATAAAAAAGATTGACGATTGACGAGGTACGATGTACGATTGGGGTGGGTTATTGTAAATTGCCTGACCGACATTCGTAAATCGTAAATCGCAGATCGTAAATCTATGAAACGCCAAAGCCCCGCCGAAGCAGGGCTTTGAAACAAAAACTATTTGGGAAGGACGTCGCTTAGTACATTCCGCCCATGCCGCCCATACCAGGATTTGGCATAGCAGGTTCTTTATCATCTTTGGCTTCGAAAATCACACATTCGGTGGTGAGTAACATTCCGGCAATGGAAGCTGCATTTTCCAAAGCTACACGAGCTACCTTGGTAGGATCGATAACGCCTGAGGAATACAGGTTCTCATAAACTTCGGTACGTGCATTGAAACCGAAATCATCTTTACCATCTTTCACTTTCTGAACGATGATGGATCCTTCGAAACCGGCGTTTGCCACGATCTGGCGAAGGGGTTCTTCGAGAGCGCGTTTCACGATCTTGACACCTAATTCTTCGTCCTGGTTTTCGGTTTTTACTTTTTCGAGTACTTTGATAGCACGGATGTAAGCAACACCGCCACCAGGAATAGTGCCTTCTTCGATGGCTGCACGTGTAGCATGCAAAGCATCAACGAAACGGTCTTTCTTTTCTTTCATTTCGATTTCGCTGGCTGCACCAACATAAATTACTGCAACTCCACCGCTTAATTTAGCAAGACGTTCCTGCAATTTTTCGCGATCGTAATCGGATGTGGTGGTCTCGATCTGTGCTTTGATCTGGCTTACGCGTCCTGCAATATCTTCAGTTAATCCTTTACCACTTACAATAGTAGTATTGTCTTTATCGATATTAATTTTTTCAGCTTGTCCAAGGTAACTCAGGTCAGCATCTTCCAAACGGTAACCTTGTTCTTCCGAAATTACTGTTCCACCGGTTAGGATGGCAATGTCCTGAAGCATTTCCTTGCGACGATCACCAAAACCAGGAGCTTTAACAGCTACAATTTTAAGTGAACCACGGATTTTATTAACTACGAGAGTTGCAAGCGCTTCTCCATCAACATCTTCAGCAATAATAAGCAAAGGACGTCCGGTTTGAACCGCTTTTTCAAGTATAGGAAGCAGATCTTTCATGCTGCTTATTTTCTTATCGTGTATCAGGATGTACGGATTTTCGAAAACTACCTCCATTTTCTCGGCATCGGTAACAAAATAGGGTGAAATATAACCACGGTCGAACTGCATTCCTTCAACAACTTTTACGGTTGTTTCAAGACCTTTTGCTTCTTCAATGGTAATAACACCTTCTTTGGAAACTTTTTCCATGGCTTCAGCCAACAGTTTACCAATGGTTTGGTCGTTGTTAGCCGATACTGTAGCAATCTGCTGGATTTTTTCGATGCTGTCGCCAACTTCTACGGATTGTTTTTTCAGATCAGCAACAACAAGAGCAACAGCTTTTTCGATGCCGCGTTTCAGATCCATCGGATTGGCACCTGCTGTAACGTTTTTCAAACCTGTAGTAATAATGGATTGAGCCAGAACGGTAGCAGTTGTAGTACCATCGCCGGCTACATCAGCAGTTTTTGAAGCTACTTCTTTAACCATCTGAGCGCCCATATTTTCAACGGGGTCTTTCATTTCAACTTCCTTGGCTACAGTAACACCGTCCTTGGTAATTTGAGGAGCACCATAGGTTTTCTCAATTATCACATTGCGACCTTTAGGTCCAAGGGTAACTTTAACTGCATTCGCCAAAGCATCCACACCTTTTTTCATGCGGTCGCGGGCTTCACTTTCGAATAATATTTCTTTACCTTTCATCTTTGAAGTTTTTGTATGTTAATAATTATATCACAGCCAGAATATCGCTTTCACGCATAATCAGGTAATCTTTCCCTTCGACATTGATTTCAGTACCTGAATACTTGCCATATAAGACCTGATCGCCAACTTTAACTGTAAGCGGCTCATCTTTTTTACCATTCCCAACGGCTACAACTGTGCCTTTTTGTGGTTTTTCTTTTGCAGTATCGGGGATAATAATACCACCTGCTGTTTTTTGTTCGGCTGCTGCCGGCTCAACCAATACTCGGTCGGCCAGAGGCTTAACGTTTACCTGTGCCATGTTCTTTACTTGGTTTTTATGTTAAACAATTAAATAATTTTACTTCGAATGGTTTTGCAATGTCATAATCCGTGCCAAACCATTAAATGACATACCAAGGCGTCATTTTCGCAGATATACTATACTATTGATAATGAATATATTATCACCCACAACTTCTCTATCAAGGAGATTAAACAGATATTCAGGGGTCAGATAAAAAAAAGAATGTCAGAATGCACGTGACATTCTGACATTCGACAAAATATTTTAGCTGACTTTTATTTCTCTTCCTTAGGAGCAGTTTGAAAATCCTTTACCGGCTGAGCATTTTCATCAATATTCTGACGTAACTCAGTATCAGAAGTTCCCTGCCTCCCGATTCCACGTGGAATAACAGCTATAGACATCAGGCTTAAAGCCAATACCGCGATAGCTAAAGCCCAGGTAAATTTTTCAAGGAAATCGGCAGTTTTTCGAACACCCATATACTGATTGGATGATGAAAAATTTGAAGCTAATCCACCACCTTTTGAGTTCTGAACCAACACAACAAGTATCATGAGCACACAAGCGATCAGGATTAAAACAGAAACAAAAATAAAAGCATTCATACTCTCTTGTTTTTTTATGTATTTATAAATGTGTTACTTACGTTTTTTATCGATTTCTTTAATTTGGCCTGCAAAGTAACTACTTTTTTCGGGAATAAGCAACATGAGTTTTTCATAAATTTTTACAGCCATAGAATAAAGTCCTTGCTGCTCGTAAATTTTTGCTAAGGTTTCACTTACCAGGTCTTCCGGCAGGCTTGTGCTTTGCCTGGCTTTATCTTCCGGGTTATAAAATTCACGCTTGGGGGCACTGATACGGGGTTCTTCGCGTATAAACCTCTCAACCAACTCATTACGGGCTGGTATTTTTTCTTCAGGAATCTCTTTCTTCTTTGTTTCTTCAGGTGTAAAATCCTCATTTAAAGATTCCGATTCGGTTATGGGCACCTCACTCAATCTGTATATAATACTATCAATCAAGGAATTACGGATAACATTTGTTACTTCCTGTTCCTGTATATGGAGTACTTCAGAAATTGTATCGCTTACATTCTCTACCGAACCATCTGTTGTTCCTGCTACTACCGCTTCGCTTCCGGATAGATTCATATTATTCTGAAATCTTTCTTCCAGGGAATTTACTGTTTCAAATCTAGGAGTCATGGCAATCGGAGTATCAATCATCTCCGAGAACTCAACAGTTTTTTCGTCAGTTACCCCAGGACATTCTGCGACTATTTCAATATTATTTGTTAAAACCTGCGGTTCATCAATGGTTTCATTACTTCTGATGTTCGCAGCAAGTTCTTTGCCAAAAACGGGGGTTCCTTCAATCAGTATTTTTAGTTTGCTCCTATCGCCGGCATAGGCAGCAGCCAAACGAAGTGAGAGTGGGTATGCTTCGTGTCCTGTATTATAAAGATTTCTGGCCAGTAACATCCGCGCCACCTGGAAATAGGGATACTCCTTTACCAGCATCCAGAGTTCATCTTCTGTTTGGCCATCCAACAGCGACGGATCTTTCAGATATCGGTTAAAAGTTTCTGGTGTCATGGATTGGGTTGATGAGGTGATGGGAATTTTGTGGTTTATTGAGTGGTCATTCAGTAATCATTGGACCTCACCCCTAAATCCCCTCTCCTCAAAGAGAGGGGACTTGTGGACGAGATTGAACAAGTTATTCAGTGGTCATTCGGTGGTCATTCGATTGTTGAGGATTGAGTTTTGCAGTATTTTAGATGGAGTAGCGTTTATTATTTCAATGATGATATATCAATGGTTATTCTATTGTCACTTGTATGCTATTCACTATTCACTGTTCACTATTCACTGTTCACTATTCACTGTTCACTATTCACTGTTCACTATTCACCATTAATTATTACCAATTCACTACCGCTTTATTAAAAATATCCTGTGCAAGTTCATCGCTGATACTGTTAATCAGCGATTCTTCAACATCGGAAAGGCGCAATTGAGAGTCGTAGTCTGAATAACGGGAGAAACTGGTTTCGAAATCCTGCTTCGAATCCTGCTTATTGGTGAACCGGATGTTAACCGTTATCTTTAATCGTTGTAAAGCAGCCTTCTGATCACCAGTAATTGCAACGGGTTCAGTAGTATAGCCAGTAATTTCACCTTCAATAGTAAGGTCTCCGTTTGAGTTAACCAGCGAAAGGTTCGATTGGCTGGTAAACTTATCCCTTATTGTTTCGGTTAATTTACGGCTGAGTGTAGGTTGAACAAGCGCCGAATTATTGGGAAGATAACTCACCGAAATGGTTTTTACACTGGGCGAGATGCTTGCTCCTGTAAAGGAATAGCTACAACCTTGCAACAGGATAATGGCAAAAAGAGCCAAAAACATCGGCATCAGACCAACTCTAAGGAATGAAAGGTGTTTTATTCCCATTTTGCTTCTAGCCTTTAATTCCATACTCCCTTATTTTACGGTACAATGTTCGTTCTGAAATTCCAAGTTCCTTTGCAGCATTTCGACGACGGCCTTCGTGTTTATCAAGTGCACGGCGAATCAGTTCAAGTTCACGTTCCTGTATCGAAAGCGACTCTTCCATAATTTCTCCATGTTCAAATAGTTCATCATCATTATCTTGAACCCTGTCGTGCACAACAACTCTGTTTATATCCTGGCGATGTGATTCATTCACAAAATGTTCAGGGATATGAGTGACCTTTTTATTGAAGTGATTTTCAACCTCATCGTGTCCTATGATTTCCCCTACCAATTTTTTAAGATCCGTAATATCACGGCGCATGTCGAAAAGCACTTTGTATAGTAAATCCCTTTCTGACATTTCACTGCCTTTGTGAACATCTTTAAATAACACCGGCAGATCACGCCGTGTAGATTCAGGAAGATAGTGCTGCAATGTAGCAGCCGAAACATTGCGGTTTCGCTCGATAATTGAGAGTTGTTCCGTAAAATTTTTCAATTGCCTGATATTGCCCGGCCAACGGTAATTCGTTAAAATCTGTTTAGCCTCTTCGTCGAGTTCAATGAGAGGCATACGGTATTTCTCCGCAAAATCGGAAGCAAACTTTCGGAACAACAGGAAAATATCTTCCTTACGTTCCCTCAGTGCGGGTACAGAAATAGGTACGGAATTCAACCTGTAAAACAAATCCTGCCTGAACTTGCCATGATCAATCACTAACTGAACTTCAACATTTGTAGCTGCTACTACACGTACATCTGTTTTCTGACTCTTTGAAGAACCTACTTTAAAAAATTCGCCCGATTCGAGCACCCTGAGTAACCGAACCTGGGTAGATAAAGGCAACTCGGCTACTTCATCCAGAAAAATAGTGCCTCCGTTAGCTACTTCGAAATAGCCTTTGCGGGCTTCGTGGGCACCCGTAAAAGAACCTTTCTCATGACCGAATAGTTCAGAATCGATGGTACCTTCAGGTATAGCGCCACAGTTCACCGCTATATAAGGGCCATGCTTACGCGCACTCAACTGGTGAATGATCTGTGGAAAATTTTCCTTTCCAACTCCACTTTCGCCGGTTATCAATACACTTAAATCAGTGGGTGCAACCTGCCGGGCAATGTCAATGGCCCTATCGAGCACTGATGAATTGCCTATTATACCAAAACGTTGCTTAACCGCAATTATATCCATCGTTCATACCAACTTTAACAACTATTACTTTGCAAAGTTAACGCTATTCCCTGAAAAAATTTTATCTCTTTAACTATTTTTGGCAGTATTACTGACAAAATGGCAAAAGCTCAAAAGCCTTTCGTTGCAATCACTCTCCATAAAAGAAAAACCGGATCGACATCCGGTTTTCTATATAATTGCAGATTCCCTGAGCGTCTAGATTTCTAAATTTAATTCCAGAATCATCAATTTCTTTGAACAAGGAACATTCAATAAAATTTAAACATTTTCTCAGTTTCAGGCTATTTCCTGATTACAGCACCAAGCTCTTTTTCAAAAGCTTCAACAAGGCGTTTCATCAACTTTTCAATATCATTATCCGTAAGGGTTTTCTGATTGTCCTGCATGGTGAAGCTAACCGCATACGATTTCTTGCCAGCTTCAATTTTTTCCCCTTCATACACATCGAAGAGGTTTACAACACGCAGTATTCCTTTCCCATTTCGGTGGGCCAGAGTTTCGATATCGCTGAATTTCACTGATTTATCAAGAAGCAAAGCAAGGTCGCGGCGTACTTCGGGATAACGTGATATTTCACTGAACTTAACATTGTCGGGCTTCACCTCGCGAAGTAAATTACTCCAGTCTATTTCGGCATAGAACACATCCTGCTTGATATCAAACTGTTTCAAAATACCTGCACTCAGACGGCCAATACTCAGTAAAGGTTTATTATTGATACTGAAAGCTTCGCCTTCGGCAAACAGCCGGTTATCAAGATAACTAACTGCTAACTTTTGCAAACTTATACCGGTCTTACGAAGAGTGGCAAAAACGAGTGATTTCAGGAAATGATAGTCTGTTTTAGCATCAGGAATATACCAGTTTTCGCCTTGCTGACTACCGGTCACAAATAGTGCAAGGTTCTTCCGTTCCTTGTATTTACGTGTAACATCATTGCTTGCTGAATGTGCAGGAATATAGCTATATACATTGCCAAATTCATAGAATTTGAGATCAGCCATTCGTCGGTTTATATTATACGAAATACTCTCGAGCCCGCTGAAAAGCAAGGTTTGACGCATTACGCCCAGTTCACTGCTCAGTGGATTTAGAATCTTAACACACTCATCGAGATTGAACACTTCCGATTTTTCGTAATACCCTAAGCTGGTCAGCGAATTGGTAAGTATTTCGTTAAACCCGTTATCGCTAAGATAATCAGCCAGTTTTTGCTGAAGTTTTTCGGGATCAGGCTTGCGGCTGTATGAAAGCGATGAATGCAACGAATCGCTCAAATCAATATTGTTGTATCCGTAAATTCTTAAAATCTCCTCAACCACATCGGCCTCCCGGGTAACATCAACCTTGAATGGTGGAATTGAAAGCTTCATTCCTTCATCTGTCTCTGAAAGAATTTCTATCGCAAGAGAACTCAGAATGATCTTGATTGTTTCTTTTGGAATTTCTTTACCAATCAGCGTGTTAATTCGTTTGTACGAAACTTCAACCAGGATATTTTCCACTGGAATGGGATACACATCTACAATTTCTGAAGAAATTGTTCCTCCTGCAATTTCTTTCATCAACATAGCAGTACGTTTCAACGCATAGACAGTAATATTAGGATCGGCGCCACGCTCGAAACGAAATGATGCATCAGTTTTCAACCCATGGAGTTTTGAGGTTTTGCGAACATGCGTTCCATCAAAATAAGCACTTTCGAGAAATATGGAAGTGGTTTTATCGCTTACGCCTGATTTAGCTCCACCAAAAACACCGGCAATACACATGGGTTCAGTTGTATTACAGATCATCAGGTCGTCGGAGCTAAGGGTGCGCTCCGCTTCATCGAGCGTAACGAATTTTGTACCGGCAGGCATTTTCTTTACAATTACCTGGTTACCTGTAACATATGCTGCATCAAATGCATGCAGTGGCTGGCCGGTTTCCATCAGAACATAATTAGTTATATCCACGATATTGTTAATCGGGCGTAAACCAACGGATTTAAGCCGGTCCTTCAACCATGCCGGTGATTCCTTTACCTGCAATCCGCTGATTGTGATCCCGGTATATCGCGGACAAGCTTCCGGATTTTCAATACTTACTGTTATAGGAAGAGAATTGTTATCAACCTTAAAGTGATCAACATTTGGTCGTACCAGGACAACATTTTCATGTTGTTTTTCCCGGTTATTAATGGCTGCTGCCAGGTCGCGTGCCACACCGATATGCGAAGTAGCGTCGGCACGGTTAGGCGTTATAGCTACTTCAAAAAGAGTATCCGATTCAATACCGAAATATTCGGCAGCTGGAGCCCCAACCTGAGCGTTTGCATCGAGTACCATAATACCGGCATGTGAGTCGCCAAGCCTGAGTTCGTCCTCGGCACAGATCATCCCATCGCTGGGTTCGCCGCGCAGTTTGCCGGCTTTAATGGCAAACGATTCTTCACCTTTATAAACAATTGAGCCAATGGTTGCAACAGGCACACGCTGCCCGGCAGCCACATTAGGCGCACCACAAACAATATCCAACACCTTGCCCTTGCCGATATCCACTTTGCAACAGGTAAGCTTATCTGCGTTAGGATGACGTTGTACCGAAAGCACATGTCCTATTACAATTCCTTTCAGCCCACCTTTAACAGATTCATATTCTTCGATAGCTTCGACCTCAAGGCCGCAATCAGTCAGAATTCGTGCTGCTTCAACGGGCGCCAGGCTAATGTTAACATACTCTTTCAGCCAATTATAGGAAATTTTCATTTTATACTCTTTACGGAGGTGCAAATTTAGGGAAAATTTGGTTTTGGGGAAGTATAAAGTAACCGGATCTCAGAAAAGCAAAGTAAATTCACCAAAGTGACTGCAGGTTAACTACAGTTAAAAGTACTTTATGCGAGATAATTATATAAATAGTTTGCCCTTGATGCTTCTCCAATAAAATCAATTTATTGGCTTGCAATTCCTTCTGTTTCAAATTATTATATTTTCTACCATCTAAAACTAAAATTTCATACATTTGCCATCCTCATAAATCACTCCTTTTAACAATTTTCACTTTGAAAAAACTCATTTTCTCCTCAATCGCCTTGCTCTCCTTGTCCGTGGTACTGATAAGCTGGGGAGCAACCGGTCACCGTAAAATCAGTGAATCCTCTTCCTTATCTTTCAATTCGCAAATGCAGGATTTTCAATCCTGGGTTGTATTTCTGCGCGACCATGCATCAGATGCCGATAGCCGTAAGAGCAGCGACCCGACAGAAAGCCCTAAACATTTTATTGATATTGATAATTACAGTGATTTTTTAACCAAAGGCCGCATTTTGCAAACCCTTGATTCCGCAAATACGTATTATGGTTCGTCTGTTGTTCTGGCTAATGGTATTTTGCCCTGGGCAACAAAAGCCTCATTCGATTCGCTCCGTAATTGTTTGCAGAGGCACGATTTTACCAAAGCCAAAATTTTTGCTGCCGACCTGGGGCATTATGTTGCCGATGGACATATGCCATTACATATTACTGCAAATTATGATGGGAAGTCTACAGGAAACGATGGAATACATTCACGCTATGAAACTACGATGATCAATGCATATGTTTCACAGATTATTTATACTGGTGAAAGTATCAGTGAGATCGGCGATGTAAATCAGTATATATTTAATTATTTGTACACTAATAATGGTTATTGTGATTCAGTGCTGATTGCTGATACATATGCTAAAACATTTGGCAGTACATCTTCATCAGCTTATAAGACTGCGTTATGGAATAAGAGCAAAGGCTTTACAATTCCTTTGTTTAAAAGTGCCTCCCATGCTCTGGCAGAATTAATATATACCGCTTGGATTCAGGCTGGAAGCCCTTCATTAATTTTAACTGGCACAGGTGATCCCATTGCTTCAAGTAATGCCGTGTTGGATCAGAATATGCCCAATCCTTTCACTTCAACATCACATATCAGCTATACTCTCAAAGAAAACACTAAAGTTCTTATTCAGGTGCGAGATGGTAATGGCAGAATAATTGCTACGCTTGTTGATGATGCTCTCACCGAAGGCCGTCATACATATGAATGGACGCCTGATAATATTCCGGCGGGAATATACTACCTAGTGTTGAAAACAGGGGAATCCATACAGGTTAAGAAGATGATTTACTCGGGTGGAATATAGGTTGTTTCAGGTAGGTTATGTAAATTTCAAAAGTGGATTGGCATCAGTTGAATGCCAAAGTCACAAATCACAATTCCCAAATCACGAATCACAAACAAGAGAAATTTACCATCTCCTCAGAAACCTCGATAACTCAAATTTCTCGTCGAACAACAATTGAATGACCATCGAATGACTACTCAAATATTGCTCTACAATTGAGACGCAAATATTGCTCTACAATTGAGACGCAAGCATTGCTCTACAGTTGAGACGCAAGCATTGCTCTACAGTTGAGACGCAAGCATTGCTCTACAGTTGAGACGCAAACATTGCTCTACAGTTGAGACGCAAACATTGCTCTACAGTTGAGACGCAAGCATTGCTCTACAGTTGAGACGCAAGCATTGCGTCTCTAACTGATCATTGCCCATTCTGATTTTTTACTACTCAGGTATTCCAAATAACGAACCATTCTTTGATTTTCCGGTTTTGCCAGGTGGGGATCATCATCCAACAACTTCTGAGCTACATTTCTCGCTGCGCGCAGCATTTGTTCATCACGTACAATATCAGCCAGTTTCAAATCGAGAATACCACTCTGCCTCGTTCCTTCAAGATCACCGGGCCCACGCAGTTTTAAATCGACATCCGAGATTTCGAAACCATCCGTGGTTCTGACCATTGTTTCAATCCGGGTGCGGCCATCGGCAGTAAGATTAAAGCCGGACATTAATATGCAATGCGACTGATCGGCACCACGCCCGACCCGCCCCCTGAGCTGATGCAACTGCGACAACCCAAAGCGTTCGGCATTTTCGATAACCATTACTGATGCGTTTGGCACATCCACTCCTACTTCTATCACGGTAGTTGCAACCAAAATCTGGGTTTCTCCATTCTTGAACCGAAGCATCCCGGCATCTTTTTCATCTGCTTTCATCCGGCCATGTATCATACTTAAAGAATACTGAGGCGAAGGGAAAACCTGCTTCAAATGTTCAAATCCATCCTGGAGATTTTTCAGATCAAGCATTTCCGATTCTTCAATCAGCGGATAGACAACATAAATCTGCCTGCCTGAAGCTATTTGCTGACGCATGAAATTATATACCTTATCGTGACCTGATTCGTAAAAGTGATATGTTTTTATTGCTTTGCGACCAGGGGGCAATTCATCAATAACCGAGAGGTCGAGATCGCCGTAAACGGTCATAGCCAGGGTTCGCGGAATGGGAGTAGCAGTCATTACCAGTATATGAGGTGGCACTTCGCTCTTGCTCCACATTTTTGCACGCTGTGCAACACCAAACCGGTGCTGTTCGTCAACTACAACCAACCCAAGCTTACTGAACTTCACTGCATCTTCGATTAATGCGTGTGTACCGATAATGATATGCAATTCTCCCGACTGAAGCATTGGATGAATTTCTTTACGGCGCGCTTTCTTCGTGCTTCCGGTCAACAAATCAACTGTAACATTCATTCCCGCTAAAAACCTTGTAATAGTTGTATAATGCTGATTGGCAAGTATTTCGGTCGGAGCCATCAGGCAAGCCTGGAAACCGTTATCCAACGCGATAAGCATGCACATCAGAGCTACCAGAGTTTTCCCACTGCCTACATCTCCTTGCAGAAGGCGGTTCATTTGTTTCCCCGAACCCAAATCGGCGCGTATTTCGCGGATTACTTTTTTTTGCGCATTGGTGAGCTCAAAAGGAAGATTTTCTTTGTAAAACCCGTTAAACAGCTCCCCGATCTGGCCGAAAACATTTCCACGTATTTTTTGTGACCGGTTGAGTTTATAGCGCAGTAATCGTAACTGAATAAAAAAGAGTTCATCAAACTTAAGCCTTGCACGTGCTTTTTCAAGATTTTCCGCATCCGTAGGGAAATGAATATTTGTAAGGGCTTCCTCCCGACCCATGAATTTAAATTCATGAATGATATCATTACTGAGTGTTTCTGGTATGACTCCTTTTATCTGCGAAATCAAGGTCCGTGTAATTTTAGAGATTGCACGTGTACTCAATCCGTTAAGTTTCATTTTATCCGACGAATTGTAAATCGGGTGAAGCGGGTCGGCTGGCTGGGCAATAAATTCGACAACACTTTCAGTTTCAGGATGTGAAATATTATATCGGCCATTGAACAATGAAGGTTTGCCAAAAACCACCCATTCGCTTCCGGGAGTAAATTTGTCTTTTACCCAATTGATTCCCTGGAACCATATAAGATCGATTGAACCGGAAGTATCACGAATAGTAACTACCAAACGGGTACTTCTGCCTAGTCCGATAAGCTGTACATCTTCAACTTTACCACGAATCTGCAGATAGACATTTTCAGAGTTTATTTCGCCAATAGGCATAAACCGGCTGCGATCCACATGCCGGAAAGGATAATAGGTCATCAGATCGTAATACGTGCTTACACCGGCATCTTTACGAAGCAGTTCGCCCCTTTTGGGTCCGACTCCTTTGAGGTATTCAATCGGTGTTTGAAGCAAGTCAACTGACATATTCAGTATTTTTCTGGAAAAAGCTATCTTAAAGCGTGTATTTGAAGGAATTTCTCTTCATAATTCTTCTTTACAAATGTATAAAAACAAAAGCAACTCTCCATGTTTGAAGAGTTGCCTGTTTTGTGTATCATACTATTTCAAGAATTGGATTTATTCTTAAAAAATATGTGCAAATTATTTTCAAATTTTACAGATTGAATCAGGCATGCCGAAACAATTTACTGTTATTAATATTCCCAGAGATTCTGTTCAAAACTAAAGAGATCATTCTTAATACGTTCTGATTCAAGCATGGCATCCAAGCCGGTTGCATATTCATTAATATTCCGGTCGTATTCATTATCTACTTTATAAATATAACTACTAAACATGCGTTTCCAGAAAAAATCGTCGTACGAGAGTTTTGCTGCCCCGTTAAACCTGTTAAATATTTCAGATTTTGCCATTATAGGCCTGGCTTCGGGGAAATATATCCAGAAAAGCGGCTTCTGCCCGCGGAAAGTGCCATCATCATTAAATACATCAATAACCGGGCAAATACCTATAATGCGCACTTCGAGTACTGAACGTTGCTTATCAAAAAACCAGTCTTCTTTGATCCTGATTTTTTTAATATCAGTAGTATTCAATTTTTTAACTACGACGCTATCGAAAAAGTCATAAGGCGGATAAGGACGCTGCAACTGAACAGTATCGGCTTTCTCCACTTTTTGCATAAGTTCCTTATATGCCATCGGTGAGATAAACTCGTCGGTAGGAGAAGAAGCATCATATGCAGTTAAGCTACCTTCTTTAATGGCATCCATCAGTATGGTCATAAAACTACGCCAGTTGTTATGCGGAGTTTCGGGATAATACATAGGCTGGTTCATTTTTTCGCGCATGTCGATAACCCGCCAGATACGGCGTTCCCAAACGTAATCCGCATTTCTGATCCATGGATACTGAATTGGTTTTTTGTCCATTTTTTCGCTTCTATCAACCACACCATCTCGGGGAGGAGTGTTGAGTATCTGTTGCGCTTTGCTGCTGGCAGCAATGAAGAGCAACAGTATTGCTATGATCAGAATATTCTTTTTCATTCGTTGTTATTTTTTAAGGGTCATCCCGACATATCTGCTGGCAGTAGTATGCCATCAGTTTAAGAACGTTTGATTTTTTGATTTATTGAAGCGTTAGTACAATTGAATTCAATTTACGGGTTTTGCCGTCAGGGCCTTTGGCAAAAATATCTTCCAGGATAATCTTCTCTCTTGGACGGGCTCTGCGGATAAAATCCTTCATCTGAGTTGTAAGGATGTTTCCACTACCTGTATAATCGATAACATCACCTTTGGAATTGCCGGAAAAACTAAATGAAACAATAACAAAATTAAGGTTAAACTCAAAGTCGGCCGGCATACGGGGAATAATGGCACCAGAAGCTAATAAAAGATCTCTGCTGACAACACCACCACTGGTATTAGCAATATATGCTTCCGGGTTTGGAACATTTTTCACCCGGTATTCAACAGCGCCCATGCTTTTCATCCGGTCGCCCAGTTTAGCGCTCACTGAAACAATTGCTTTACCCGGGGAATCAGGTCTGACAATCCATGCGCCTCCACTACGTGTTATTGAGCCATTAGTAATACTGGCACTAATCTGATCAGGTGAAACACCGCCTGCCGAAATAGAAACAGGGTTATCAACACCAATGTAAAATACATTCATTTTAGTTGCTGAAACGGATAAGGATGGAGGCGCAACAATGTAATCGAACTTCACAGGATATGACTCTATTGTACCATCCGGTTTTTTATAATTAACTGTGCCAGTAACACTTTTAGGCCCGGGAGATGTGGCAGGTAGGGTTACTTTAATTATGCCATTTTCGCTGGTCCTAAGCCCGCCAATATTGGCAGTAAATTCCTGTTTGGTATCCCTGGCTGTAACAAATACTTCAGCTTCGTAGTTCTCGCCCATAAAAACATACTGGCTTTTGGGAACAACAGCTGCGCTTAACTGATCAATTTTAAAATCGGCAGCACCAATTTTGCTTCTAAGGTGCGTAACCACATCTAATTCGGCATTTTGCACCTCAGCAACCAGTTTATTCAGTATAGTTACATCAGCAGCCAGGATGGTATGGTAAAAATTATGCATTTCCCAATTCTGCTTTACGCGGTCAGCATCATAAAAAGGTCCCGTAAGATCGAGTCCGATTTTAATATTTGCGCGCTCACCAGGTTCTATCAGGTTTAGCAAATCCTCTTTATATTTTTTAATTTTCAATTTCATTTCGCCAGCTTTGCCTTTCGATCCATCCTGCGAATTTCCAATTAAATATACCGTAGTTTCGTCATACCTGTCTTTTGACTTCATACGGTAAAGTGGTCTTACCTTAGCTGAATCAATAGATATTTTTTCCGATTTGGCTATGGCTTCAAATTTTACATCATTCAGGTAGTTTTTCAGGTCTTCAGATAATTTACGTGCCTGTTTTGCTTTTTCCCAATAGGGTCTGACTTTTTCTGAATCATTTGCGTACTGTTGTTCAAAACTTCTATAATAATCAGTTGTTTTACTGCTGAAAGTCTTGTTGGTAGTTTCCATACTTTCATTAACTACCAAAAATGCATTTAGAATCTCAACAGACACATTGAGTGCCAGCAAGGCCGTTAATACCAGGTACATCATCCCGATCATTTTTTGCCTCGGCGTCTCTTTATATCCAGCCATATGTAAGCGTTTTCAGTGTTGAGTTATTTGATGAAGTTGTTAATAGCAGGTTATTTAGTAAGGTTTACATTCATGGCAGTAAGCATGTTTCCGTAAACTTGGTTGAGAGCACTTACACGCTTGGTAAGCTGGTCAATTTCCTGCTGGTATTTGATCATATTTGAGGATGACTCATTCATGCTGCTTAAGAATGAGCCCACCGTTGACCGGAGTTGATTGGTGGTTTCAATCTGCTCATTGGAACTCCTTAACTGAACTTCATAAATAGTATTTAAAGCGGCCAGATTACCTGAAATTTTTTGTAACTGGTCGTTGTATTCTTTACTGTCAATGGCACTGAAATTAAGCATTTCGGCTGATTTACTAAGCAATTCGGCTGAAATATTATATTTTTCAGCTAGCTTGTTTGCCGACTCGGTGGCAGATGCCATACTTGAAGAAAATGTTTCAGTAGCGGACATTTCCTTCTTGATGGCCGATGAAACATCGATATATACATTTGCCAGATCACCTGCAGAAGCCGCTGCGGACTTCACACTTGATGAAAACTCACCAACTGTTGCAGCATCTTGATTAAGAACGTCACTTACCTTTTTATAAGAGGATGATAATTCACCGGCTGATTTTCCTGCATCTTTTACATTTTTAACAAAATCCTCAGTAGCAACAACAGTATTGGTAACATCCGACATGTTGCTAACGTTTTCGCTCATTTTACGCATTCCTTCGCCCAGGCTCTCAATTAGTTCAGGGCCAATTTTGGCTTTCGAAAGCATTTCGTCAAGTTCTTGTGTAACACTTTTGCCTTTGGCAGGTCTTTTCATTGTACCATGCATGCCCCCTTCGATATACAAACCTGCGAGTTCAGGATATACCAGGCTCCAGTCAGGCTCAACATGAGGTGGCTCAAATGCTGAAAAGAAGAAAATAGTGGCTTCGGTCATTAAACCGACAAATAGCATTTCATTAGCCCCTGATATATGCACGATTTTAAACAGTGCCCCAATGATAACAATCGAAGCACCTATACCGTACAACTTTGACATAAAGTTTTTATACCCTTTACTGCTGACAAAACTTGTAAAACTCATGACGTAAAAATTATGATGTGATGATCTAAGATGATGACTTACTATTTATGTACTACTTACGAAAAAGTAATTACGATTTTTAATTATAAATCCTGGATGCTCTTGCAGGATTATCGTCTTTCTGACGTCCCATAAAATCCTGAACGCAGCGGAATCCAATATAGCATTTCGCTGAATCCTGGTATTCATATGCACGGGTTGAAACCTGGAGGTAATATGCAATATCTTTCCATGAGCCTCCCCGCACAACTTTACGTTTCATTAAAGGAGGATCATCATCTTTTGCATTGTACATATAAGTTGGATTCATATCCCATGTGAACTGGCCTGCAGATTCGTCGTAGGCATCAGCACACCATTCGGATACATTGCCTGACATATCATAGAGACCAAAATCATTGGCCGGGTAATGAGCCACAATAATAGTACGGGCTCCCCCATCGTCGGCATAATTTCCGCGTAATGGCTTAAAGTTGGCGAGGAAACATCCCTTGTCGTTACGGGTGTAAGGGCCTCCCCATGGGTATGGGCTAAAGGTATTTCCACCACGTGCAGCCCATTCCCATTCTGCTTCAGTAGGAAGCCTGAATTCATTGGGAATTGCTGTTTTCTTTTGCTGAAGGTATGATTCGAGCAATCTGGTACGCCAAATGCAGAATGCAGTGGCTTGTTTCCAACTTACACCAATCACAGGATAATTATCATAGGCAGGATGCCAGAAATAACGTTGTGCAACCGGATCGTTGTAACTATAGGCAAAATCATGAAGCCACGAAAGTGTATCAGGATAAACGTTGATCACTTCTTTGCGTACATATACAGAGCGGTCTTTCATTCCCTGTGGACGGTTTGCAAAATTTCCATTTTTAGTATCACCAGGTTGTGTAAAGTCTTTTTTGGAAGCCGCAAGCAAATCAATAGTATAGTACTCAAAAAACAATTTACGTGTGTCAATCTCTTTTTTCCTGAAGTATCTTTCATTTTCGGGCAGGAACATAGTTTCCAGTGCATCCCGGTTTTCTTCTTTATCCCATTTGATATCCGATTCCCAGTTCAGGAATGGTGGATCATATACTTCACCCGTCTTTTTGTTTTCCGAAATAAGGAATTCATCTGGAGTAACTTCTCCAAGAATACGACGGGCAATGGAATCTTTTACCCAATACACGAATTGACGGTATTCGTTATTGGTGATTTCAGTTTCGTCCATGTAAAAAGCCGTTACCGTTATGGTTCGCGGATTGTTCAGGTGTGCATAGGGCACATCCTGATCTCCTGATCCCATGGTATAACTTCCCATTGGTACATAGGCCATTCCGAAAGGATCGGGTTGATAGAACTTTTCCCGGTTTTGAACTCCTATAAGTTCACCGTTGCCGGTATTCCGGCAACTGGCAAAAAGTAATGCAATCAGTGTAATGCAGAGCAGTTTTTTCATTGCTGTGTTGTTTGTTGTGAGTCTACTCTTACCATATAAATTGTTATTCCCGGTATTACTATTGGCATTCCGATAGCCTTATATCTGAATTTTCATCCCTTGATTAACAATAGGTATAGCACGTATAGACATCATTTCAGTATGCAATTAACGACAAGTTGTAATCTTTATTATCCAAGTTCCTAAATATTTTACTTTAGAACCTGTATTTCAATAGTCTTGTATCCTACAGGTACCGTGTGTTCCGATATCCGGAACGCGTTTTTTCTCTTTCTAATTTAAACCGGTATCGTGCCATGATCTCATGACTTCCGGTAGCGGCTATTCGGCTGGTCGGGATATCATACGAATATCCGATTTCGATATCCTTGTAGGCTACACCAACCATAATTGCCACAGCATCGTTAATACGATAAGATAACCCGCCCCATACCTTATTATTGTACTTAGCCAATAAATTAATATCTGCCTGTACAGTATTCCCATCAGATTTTATGAAAACAGAGGGCGTAAATACAAATCCCTGGTATGCCGGAAGTATGATATCATGGCCACCGGTAAGATAATAATGTCGACGGTTTTTATAAAAAGCTACACCATCAACTGTTGCGGGAGATTTCACGGTTTCAAGTATTTGCGTTGAAGAAAAAGCAATATAGTACCGTGGTTTTTGCAGAAATATACCGGCTGACATGTCGCTGATCATAACACCAGCAGACGAAAGTCCCATGATCACAGGATCACTTACATCAACAGGATTAAGTTTATCTTTATCGATGGATTTATTATTAAAATTAGCATTCAGCCCGATACCCAGTTTCCCATTACCCAGGTTAAAATGATATGAATAACCCAACTTAACCAGCATATTTTTAGTGTATGCTTCTTTATCCTGAGCTATCCCGACTCCTATTCCACCATGAAGGAACCGGATTGGCGAATCGCCCGTTAATAAAAAAGTTTCAGGAGCTACTTTATTGCCTGCCTCATCTTTAAGACCAAGCCATTGCTCGCGGAATATCCCGGTAACAGTAATGCCATCATTGATACCATAAGAGCCCGGATTTACAAAAGCATGATTGAACATATTATGCGTAAACTGAGGATCCTGTTGTGCCCTGATCCCGAAAGATACGAATGAAAACAGGATAACAAACAAGATTGTACGCATATATATTGCCAGATTCATAATTATCATTAAAAAAACATGCTAAAGTAATAATAAATAAGTTTGGCCGGGTGCTATATCATAAAATGATTCATTTTGTTTTTAACGAAATACTTGCTAATTAAGCAGCCTCCGGATTTAACGTCGTAATTTTAAATTTATTACAGTTTTATCCATGCTCAATTCTGAAGGTTTAAATCAACTATTTTTTGTTTAAGAATATACTCCTAAAAAGCATGTATGTTTATACGAACAGGGAAATCCCTTTTTAAAAATATAATTTATCCACTTATAGTGGGAATGGACTGAATAACTTTAAAATGATTTAGCCAAATTTCCCGTTTTTATATTTATTTGAAAAGTTGTGGTATTTCAAAATATCTAACGAAATTTGCACACTCTTAAAGTAAACAGAATTTATGGTTAAAATATTGATTTTATGAACTTTCGACCCGAGAAAATATTTTCAAAAAAATGGTTTATCAGTTACACTCTCATTGTTATTGGTTCAATAATACTGGCAGCAGGATTCGTTTTCTTCATTTCCCCATATAAAATTGTACCGGGTGGAGTTTATGGTATTGCCATAGTTATCCATTACCTAACGGAAGGAATGTTATCGTGGGCGCCTTCGGGTTTCCCGATCGGCCTCATGGGATTGATACTGAATATTCCGCTTACCATCATTGGCATCAGGGTATTGGGCCCCAGGTTTGGAGTCAAAACGGTTGTAGGATTTGTGCTTACTTCGGTTTTCATGGATACAATTACCTACCTGTTTGGCGAAGCGCCGCTGGTTGCCGGTGATGCATTGCTTTCGTCAATATTCGGAGGTGTAATGGTAGGTCTGGGGCTCGGACTTATATTCAAATCCAAAGCAACATCGGGTGGTTCGGATATTATTGCTATGATGCTTGCTAAATACACCAAACTTCCGCTGGGACAACTGATGATCTATGTGGATTCAGCTATTGTTCTGATAGGTCTGGTAGTTTTTGAAGACTGGAAAATACCTTTATACTCATGGATTGTAATCTATATTACAGGAAAAACTATTGATATTGTTTTGCAAGGAATGAGTGTAGATAAAACACTGTTTATTGTTTCCGATAAATTCGTCGAAATCCGCGAGCGCATTATTAATGATCTCCACCGGGGTGGTACCTATATACCAGGGAAAGGAATGTATAATGGTTCCGACAAAACCATAATCTTTACCGTAGTTAACCGCCGGGAAATGGCATTGCTCCAGGAGTTTATTCATGAAATTGACCCAAAAGCTTTTCTTACCGTTCTCGAAGCCAATGAGATTCTTGGAGAGGGTTTTCGCTCGCTAAAAGAAAAACTTGAAGATTAGAGGTTGGGGATTGGGAGTTGGAGTCATTCAATTTTTCATTGACCTCACCCCTAAATCCCCTCTCCTGAAAAAGGAGAGGGGACTTGTGGACGAGAGAAACAAGTTTCTTAGAAGTGATTCAATGGTAATTCATTACACATTTTTTGGTCATTTGTTTTACTGAAACTAATATATAACTGTAACGGAATAATATTCGCATTGTAAATATCGGGAAGCAATTATTGCCTTTCTGGCGATATAAAGTTAAAATCCCGAACTGCCTTTTAAAGCGATCCGGGATTATTAAAGTAGTTTCTTTTTTTTCTGATATTACCTGAATAGCTTCACAATATCATTTCCGTTAGCAAAAATCAGCAGGGCGAAAAGCAATACCATACCAGTAATCTGGGCATATTCCATAAATTTATCGCTCGGTTTGCGGCCTGTGATGATTTCGTAAAGCAGGAACATAACATGTCCGCCATCAAGTGCAGGGATGGGTAGAATATTCAATACTGCCAGCATCAGCGAAAGAAAAGCGGTCAGGCTCCAGAATGATTCCCAATCCCAGGCTGAAGGGAAAATGCTGCCAATGGTTATAAATCCACCTACCGATTCGTAAGCCTTAACTTCGGGATTAAAAAGAAGTTTCAGCGATTTCAGGTAGTCAGCCGTTTTTTCGTATGCCTTAACAGTTCCTGCCGGGATGGCCTGTAAAATATTATAGTGGTATTCCTTAAAAGTAAAATATCCGGCTGGTGATTTTGGAGCCACACCAATAAGGCCCCTATCCGAAACCATGATTGCCAAAGACACTGTATCAGTTCCCCGCAGAACAATAACATTAACTTTTTCGTTTTCATGTTTTTGAACTACTGCTTTAAATTCATCGAAATACAAGGTGGTTTGACCATTAACCCCTATGATTCTATCATTAACCTGCATTCCTGCCTTTTTAGCAGGCGATCCGGGCGCAAAATCAGCAACTTCAAAAGGAATACGAACGCTGATAAATTCAGGAGATTTATGTTTTACTATCTGGGAAATCAATTCCCGTGGAATCACAACATCAACCGGCTGATTATTGCGTTCAACCTGTATAGTATGTACATCTTCAAGGATGATTGTGGCAGGTATTCTGAAAAAGTCTTCAACAGGTTTATTGTCGAGAGTAAGAATTTTATCGCCATTACGAAGACCGAGTTGTTGTCCCAGCGTATCAACTGTTATACCGTATTTAACCTGGGAGTTTGGGAGATACTGCTCGCCCCACCATGCCAGCATAACCACATAAATACCTATAGCTAATATTACATTTACAGTTACACCGCCCAACATAATAATCAGCCGTTGCCAGGAAGGCTTTGCCCTGAACTCATAAGGTTGCGGCGGAAGTTTCATGGCTTCTTTATCCATGGATTCGTCAATCATGCCGGATATTTTCACATATCCACCCAGTGGAAGCCAGCCAATACCGTATTCAGTATCGCCTTTTTTAAATTTGAATAACGAGAACCAGGGATCGAAGAAAAGATAGAATTTCTCAACCCTTGTTTTAAAAATACGAGCGGCAATAAAATGCCCGAATTCGTGAAATATCACGAGTATCGATAAACTGAGAAGTAGTTGTACTACTTTTATTAAAATAACCATATAAGATTTGATCTTAAGATTTTATGAATAATATTCCTCTTGAAACGAGGTGCAAATTTACTGCTTTTTCCTGAATGAAATTCAATAGAAGAAATTTCAATATATCAGGAACTTAGGAAAAGCAATTTTACAAAATTAAAAGCCGGAATGATCAAGTTTTAAACCTGCCAATAAGCTCCGTAGCAATTATTCGCGCTTCATCATCAGTATCCTCATAATCATTGAGCGAAGGATTGCTGATAATCTTGATTTTCGACATACATTGCTCAATAAGATCAGGAATCTGTAAAAATGCGATTTCATTCCTTAGGAAAGCATGAACTGCCACCTCGTCGGCGGCATTCATAATGCATGGCATATTTCCACCCACCCGGATTGCCTCATAAGCGAGGTTCAGGCAGCGGAAATTTTCTTTATCAGGTTTCTCAAAAGTAAACTGCAGGCACTGGTCGAAACTGAATTTTGGAAATTGCGAAGGCAAACGCTGGGGATAAGTGAGTGCGTACTGTATAGGCAAACGCATATCAGGCATGCCCATCTGAGCTTTGATAGAGCCATCAGCAAACTGTACCATGGAGTGTATGATACTCTGCGGATGAACTACCACTTCAATCTGAGGGATTTCAAGGTTGAAAAGCCATTTCGCTTCAATTACTTCAAGGCCTTTGTTCATAAGGCTTGCCGAATCAATAGTGACCTTGCATCCCATGTTCCAGTTCGGATGTTTTAACGCCTGGTCTTTGGTAACACGAAGCAATTCATCATGTTTCAATCCCCTGAAAGGTCCACCTGATGCAGTAAGAATAATTTTTTCGACCGGATTGTGAAACTCCCCGGCCAGGCATTGAAATATTGCTGAATGTTCTGAATCAACAGGATATATATTTACTCCTTTTTCTTTAGCCAGTTTTGTAACCATTTCACCGGCAACAACCAGGGTTTCCTTATTGGCAAGAGCAATAGGTTTTCCGGCCTCAATTGCCCTGAGCGTGGGTTTTAGTCCGCACCAGCCAACCAACGCGACCAGCACCATATCAATACTTTCCATTTCAACAATCTGTTCAATGGAAGATGCACCGGAATATACTTTTATATCATAGGGGTCCAATGCTTCGAACACTCTCTGATACAAACTTTCGTTGGAAATTACGACAGCATTCGGCATAAATTCCAAGGCCTGCCTGATAAGCAATTGTGAATTGGAATTTGCCGTGAGCACTTCCACATCCAGTTTATCAGGATGCTGCCTGATAACTTCGAGCGCCTGTGTCCCGATTGAACCGGTTGATCCAAGTATGGCAATGCGTCGTTTCAAATGGTTATATTGTTTAGTGATCAATGATTAACTGGAAAATCTCTTACGAATGAACCGACCCTGACTTTTACATCGACTTTTGTCAGCAGGAAAATAATCTCCTAAATTAAAGAACAAGCATTGGTTAAACCTGTCAGCCAGCCCTAAGTTAGAAAACAATGTAATCTTTCGGATCTACAGCTATGCCATTTATCCATAATTCAAAATGTAAATGCGGGCCCGTTGACAATTCGCCGCTTTCGCCTATAATAGCAACAATTTCGCCTGCATGCACTATATTCCCTTCCTTTTTGAGTAAAACTGAGTTGTGTTTGTATATTGAAACAACATTTCCCGGGTGTTGTATCGCTATAACATATCCCGTTTCGACCGTCCAGCCCGAAAAGATCACGGTTCCGTCCTGCACGGATTTTATCACTTCATCGCGGGCAGCTACAATGTCGATCCCGAAATGCCTGCGCAAGGGATCGAATTCACTGGTCACAATCCCTTTGATGGGCGTAAAGAAAGTTAAGTTTCGCAAACCCGAACCATTGCCTGCCGATTTCTCAGATTTAAAAAGATTGTATTTATTTGCCTTTTCATATTCGTTTCGGAGAATTGAATCCTCGGGTGATCGCGTATCTTTGATATTCTGATATTTTTTAGTTTGTGTGGAATCAGCCCGATCTTTGAGCCTTTCGTCGGGTAAATTTCCGCTGAGAACGTTTTGCAGGTTTTTAAGATATTTCTCCTGTGCACGCATGGCAAAAGCCACTGAATCGGAACGAAGTTGCAGTTCATAGATCCGCCTTTGCAGAGTAACATCAGTATAACCCGGGATATATTCCTTTAAGGGAGTAAAGGCTATAATATAAGTCGTAATAAAAACAAGGATAATTGACAGCAGACCGATAGCAACAAATACATTCAGCCTTGAAAGCTTGAATGAAAGACGTTCCTCGAGTGTTTCTTCATTTAAAATCACAAGCCGGTATTGATCGCGGATACGACGCATCAATAGCTTCCATATCTTTTTTCTTTCTGATTTAAAATCCATAATTGTATAAAGCCGGACAAGTATTATTTTGCAAACCTACCTAAAATAAGAAAATTCAGCACAAAATCATTAAATATAATTTCATAAAAGTACATAAAAAGTATTGCTAGCAACTGTATTCCTGCACTTTACATGCATTCGAAAATAATCAGTAAACTAAGCAAAACTCAATTCTGCACGCCTGAATCCTTTCATGAACAGATAATTTTTCCATTAAATTTCTTCCGGCTTAGCCAAACAGCCTGAAATAACAATAGTCGTGATAACATCCGTAGTTTTTTCGAATTATATACTGCCCGTCAACTCTTTTATCATGAAATTAGAAAAAATGAAATATTTTTGCTCTTTTAGAGTTAATACTCTATATGCAACCATAGCGACCAGGTAACTTAATACATATCACCCCTTTGAAATTAAAAAAAATTTTTAGATTTTCCCTTCTACCGTTATTTATTGCAGGTATCGCATTGTTGTATTCCTGTTCCACCAAAAAGAACACACTGACACGTAGGGCATACCATGATCTGACCACCCATTACAATATTTATTGGAATGGAAATGAGAGTTTTAAGATTGGAATAACTGCATTGGCCGAAAGTGCTGCCGATAATTATAATAGCATACTGACTGTTTACAATTTCGGCTCTGCTGATGAAGCCCGAAAAATATCCTCCAATATGGACAGGGCTATCGAAAAAGCAGGGATAGCCATTCCACGTCATTCATTGTTCTTTCATAATGTTGAGTATAATCGCTGGATTGACGATTGTTATATGATGATCGGCAAAGCACAGTTCTACAAACAGGATTATGCCAATTCGCGGCGAACCATGGAGTACCTGATGAAACAATATGCCGGTAGCACCACTGAACTCGAAGCCACTTTATGGTACATCCGTACTTTCCTTCAGCAGAAGCGGTTTGATGATGTTGCCTCACAGATTGAGCAGTTCGAATCGCGCTTAATTAAGATAAAAGCACCTTACAAAATCCGTCGTGAGATCCCCCTTCTTTACGCCGATTATTACCTGCTTTCGGGAAACCTGTCGGCTGCAAAAACGAACCTGAAACAAGGATTAACCCTTGCATCGGACCCTAAACTTAAAGCAAGGATCAATTTTATCCTGGGCCAGATCGCCCAAAAAGAAAAGAATTTTGCAGAAGCAACTGAATACTACGGTAAAGTAATTAAAAGCCCGGCTCCTTTCGAAATGGCTTTCAATGCAAGGATCAACCTGGCAAAATCATTTGATATTTATACCGGCGATAAAGCCAGCCTCGAAAAGCAACTGAGGCGCATGCTGAAAGACTCCAAAAATAAAGAATATTTCGATCAGGTTTATTACGCATTAGCCGAACTGGCAATGCTCGATCAAAATGATACACTCGTGATGCATTACCTTCAGCTTTCGGTTGCTACGAGTGATAAGAATAATTATCAGAAATCATCCTCATCACTACAACTTGCTGATCTGTTTTTTAAAAGGCAGAATTATGAAATGGCTGCGGCCTATTATGATACCACTGTACAAACATTGCCCCTTGAGCATCCTGATTATATTTCAATTAAATCTAAAACGCTTACGCTTACTGATTTAGTGAATAATCTTCGTGTGGTCCAATACGAAGACAGTTTACAAAAACTGGCACGCTTGCCCGACGCTGAACTGGCAGCAATAATTCATAAAATTATTGATAAAGTTGAAAAAGAAGACGCGCAGAAAAAGGCGCTTGAAGAACAGCAGCTAAATGAAACAAATATTTTAAGCAATGTTCCTAACATGCGGAATGAAAACATTACCGGTGTAAGTGGTGGTGGATGGTATTTCTACAATCCTTCGGCTATTAGTTTCGGATATTCGGAGTTTATGCGCAAATGGGGTCGCCGTAAACTGGAGGATAACTGGAGACTTTCAAACAAACGTGCTGTCGCACAACTTGATGATATTACTTCCGAACCTGCCAACCAAACAGATTCATTAAATTCTTCCAAAAAATCAGATACTAAAATAGTTTCAACCGATCCTAAAAAACCGGAAACATACATTGCGCAATTACCCAAAACACCGGAAGCTCTTGCCGTTTCAAATAAAAAAATCTCAACTGCATTGCTCAACCTGGGATATATTTATAAAGATGGGTTAAATGATATTCCTCATTCGGTAGAAGCTTTTGAAGAACTCATTACCCGGTTCCCTCAAATGAAGGATATAAACCGTGTTTATTATCAGCTTTACCTTATCGGTAAGCAAATCCCCGATGACGCCATGGCTAAAAAATACAGCGACATCATTCTGAATCAATACGGTGAAACAGATTACGCACAGTTGATAAAAGATCCGGAATACAATAAAGACATACTTGCACACAAAAACCGGATATTATCACTTTACGACGAAACCTACCAGGCTTTCAAACGCGGACAATATAGGATGGTAACGCTTTACAGTAACCAGGCAATAGCTGACTATAAAGATAAAGACCTGATCCCCAGGTTCGAATACCTGCGTGCACTTTCACTCGGAAATACAACAAGCATTGATACCATGGTTGTAGCTCTGAAAAACCTGGTAATTAACAATCCAATGCATCCGATTGCACCATTGGCTAAAGAAATTCTGCAAAAATACGACAAAAGCATGCAGGCAATTACCCAGGTTAATGCACTGAATAGCAATATCCAAGACACGAATCCGGCAAATCAAATCGCTGTTTCAACAACCGACCTTTTTGCTCAAAGCAATGATACTGTAATACCTGCTATTTACAAACTAAACCTCAATCAAACCCATTTCTATATTATGATGATCGACGGGAACACGGTAAATGTAAATGCAACGAAAACCAGGATTTCAGATTTTATAACAAAGAATTTTCCGAGTGTAAACCTTTCGGTGAATGCCATAGCGCTCGATGGCGGATGGCAGATGATCTCCATCAGCAGTTTTCATAACAGCCAGGCAGCGATGGATTTTTATAATGCTATCAGTAAAAATGAGTACGTTACAGCGCCTTTGAACAAGAGTGACTATAAGCAAATGGTAATTTCAATTGATAACTACCCGATATTTTACCGCGAAAAGAAATATAACGGGTATATAAACTTTTTCAGGAAAAATTATTTGAAATAGCAAGAACTCAAATACTACTGCAAATTTGTCAATAAATAATTAATCTGTTATTTAGAAAGCAAAATGTGCATAATTCAATTAATGCACTATTTTTGTTTTTGATAACTAAAAAAACCATCATGTCGAAAATTATGGTAACAGAAACACCCTCAGTAAATATTATTGGTAATGGAACCGATATAAATGGCAACATAAAATCAAACGGCGATCTGCGTATCGATGGATTTATTAAGGGCACAATTCAAGCAACAGGCAAAGTTGTTGTAGGTTCAACCGGAAGAGTTGAAGGCGAAATCATTTGTCAGAATGCAGATATCTCGGGCGATGTAAAAGCTCACATCAAGGTTACCGAACTGCTAAGCCTCAAAGCAAATGCTGTTGTCAGCGGTGATATTCTGACCAATAAACTGGCCATTGAGCCCGGAGCTGTATTTACCGGCGCATGTAAAATGGGAAACCATGAAAGCCTAAATGGAAAACCTGAACAACCAATCGAAATCGAAGCCTGAAAAGAATAAACGGCTTCCGCTCGAAAACTATGCCCGCTATTCGAGCCTGGCATTTCAGATGTTTGCCATTATAGGATTAGGCATATTCGGAGGTGTTAAACTCGATCAATGGCTCAAAATTGGCTTTCCGGTTTTTACCGTTTTGCTTTCCATAATTTCAGTGGCTGCTGCAATCTACACCGCAGTGAAAGATCTTTTAAAAAAATAACTATCAATATCCTGGTATTAAGTAGGGTTGCTGAAAGCATTAATTTCAAAACCGGGCAAAAACAATCACAATTTCAGTATTCAAAAAAGCATGAAGGAATTAGTAAACCGGTTTATCCGAAACCTTACAATTTTTACAGCTATCCTGGCTGTTTCAGGATTAGCAGTATCTTATTTCACTACCGGGCTGATAACAAGGTTCTGGCCATTTCTGTTGTTACTTTTTGCCGGAATCACGCTAACTTTTGTTTCTTTGTTGATAAGCGCAAGCGAGAAAAAATTCAGCAAGTTCTCAAATACATTTATGATCGCAAGCATGCTGAAAATAATGATCCTGCTGGCACTGATTGCAGGCTATTCGTTTAAATTTAAGGATGACGCCATTCGATTTTCGATAACCCTGCTTACATTTTATCTCCTGTATCTTGCTTTCGAAATTTTCTGGCTATTGAAGATTCAGCGAACGGATACGAAAGAATAACTATCTTCAGGTATTTCACGTAAGTTTTACCATCAAACGGGTTATCTTTAATTGGGTACATGATTCCAAGGATTAAAATTTGTTGCATCGGCAACTTAGCTGAAGCCCAGACTGCAATCGAAGCCGGAGCATCAGCCCTGGGTTTGGTGGGACCAATGCCAAGCGGGCCCGGAATGATTTCTGATGAATTAATATTTCAGATTGCAAAAGCGGTTCCCCCTCCTATCGCTACTTTTCTATTAACGAGTGAAACTTCGGCTGATGAAATTATCAAACATCATCAACGAACACAAACCAATACCATTCAGTTGGTTGATGCGCTAACAACCGGCACTTACACTGAACTAAAAAATGCCCTTCCCGGTATAAAACTGGTGCAGGTAATTCATGTTCTGGACGAACGATCAGTTTACGAAGCCATCGAAATTTCGGAACAGGTTGATGCGATCATACTCGATAGTGGCAACCCTAATTTAATGGTAAAAGAACTTGGTGGTACCGGGCGAATACACAACTGGAAACTCAGCCGTAAGATCTGCGACAGCATCCCTATTCCGGTTTTTCTCGCAGGCGGGCTGAAACCGGAAAACATTAAACAGGCTATTGAAGAAGTTAATCCGTTTGGTATTGACGTTTGCAGCGGAGTTCGTACAAACGGGAAACTGGACCGGGAGAAACTGGAGAGGTTTATCAATGAAATTTTGAAATAGTTGATTGGTTTCAAGTTTACCTTCGTTGAGCTCTCCGCCTAAGGCGGATCGGTTCAGTGTTTCAAGTCTCAAGGGTTCATTCCATATCTTTCCTGGTTAATTTGTTTATTTTTTTAAAAAAATTATTAAACACTTTTAACTAGATTAATTCCTAAACTTCAAAAAAGACAAAAGATAAAAGGATAAAGACAAAAGGATCAAAATATTATGAAGGCAATCATAAAAATTATCTTTACAAAATAAATTATGAAAATGGTTTGCAACTGCCTGACTTTTATCTTTTTACTTTTATCTTTTATCTCCTGTGCGAATAATACAGGTTAAGCTTCAGGTGTTTTAAATTTGTATCAGTTCAATATTGTACTTTTGTAGTCTAAAAATTACAATCCATGATTTATATCACCCGTCGTGAACGATTTAATGCAGCCCACAGGCTTTTCAAGGCTGAATACAGCGATGAAAAAAACCTGCAGGTGTTTGGCAAATGCTCGAATCCTAACTGGCACGGGCATAATTATACCTTGTTTGTTACAGTAAAAGGCGATGTAAATCCCGATACCGGTTTCCTTGTCAACCTGAAAGACTTGAGTGATATAATTGAACAGCGTGTACTAGAAAAACTCGACCACCGCAACATTAACCTGGAAGTTGATTTTATGTCGGGTAAACTTGCCTCCACCGAAAACCTTGCGATTGCAATCTGGAACGAACTTTCTATACCCATTACAGCAATGGGGGCTTCGTTACACCTGATTAAACTCTGCGAAACCGAAAATAATTTTGTTGAATACTATGGCGGATAAAACAAGTAATAATTGCCAGAGGCAGAAGCCTTCCAAAATTATAACTTTGTCCGCAATACTGATTTCCGCAAATACATGATCCTGAAACTATTACCATTTACCCTTACCATAACTTATACCCCAACATACTATGAGCAGCGAGATAGTAAAACCCATGATTATTGAAAACAACATGGACGATTACGAATTAAAAGACGGATACGAGAAGCGCGATATCTACAATATGTCCACAATAAAAGATCTGGCTTTTCATTATTATGAAATACTAAAACTGATTGGCGAAGATCCTACACGTGAAGGACTCTTAAAAACACCCGAGCGCGTTGCCAAAGCTATGCAGTTCCTAACCCACGGCTACGACCTTGACCCTGAGGAGATGCTTCGTTCGGCCATGTTCAACGAGGATTACAAACAAATGGTCATCGTAAAGGATATCGAAATATATTCGATGTGCGAACACCATATGATCCCGTTTTTCGGCAAGGCACATGTAGCTTATATTCCTAACGGGCATATTGTAGGCTTAAGTAAAATTCCGCGCGTGGTTGATGCCTTTGCCCGTCGTTTGCAGGTGCAGGAACGCCTTACAACACAGATCAAGGATGCGATCAACAATACGATGAAACCTCTGGGTGTTGCCGTTGTTATTGAAGCCCAGCATATGTGCATGAGCATGCGCGGCATTCAGAAACAGAATTCAGTAACCACCACATCCGACTTTACAGGAGCTTTCCTGGTGGATAAAACCAGGGCGGAGTTTATTCATCTTATTGGTTCAAGGCTTCATTAGAATCCGGCTTAAAATTTGTTAAATCAAGATAATTCCTGAAGCATTTCACCTGAAATGTGTAATTTTGCCTATTAATTAACGAAATAATTTATTGAAATGAATAATCAGAATCAATACAATACCCTGGCAGATGTACAGATCCACGACGAAAGCACTGTCCGTTCATTTATGGCTGGTGTATTTTCATGGATGTTTATCGCCCTGGCTATAACTGCAGCTATTTCCTATTATGTATCCTTAACTCCTGAAATTCTGCAACTTATGGTTACACCTACCGGCATGACAGTTTTCGGCTGGGTAGTAATGTTAGCTCCCATTGGATTTGTCCTTTTAATGTCCTTCCGCTTTCAAAAACTCAGCGCTATGTCACTTACCTTGCTATTTATTGTTTACTCGGTTCTTGTAGGGTTAAGCCTGAGTTTCATTTTCCTGGTTTATACCATGGGCTCCATAGCCACTACCTTCGTGGTGACTTCACTTACTTTTGGAGTAATGGCCATTGCCGGATATACAACTAAGACCGATCTCACTAAATTTGGAAGCATCCTGATGATGGCACTTGTAGGAATTATAATTGCCACCGTAGTCAACTTTTTCCTGAAAAGTGATTCCATGCAATACGTTATCAGCTTTATAGGCGTCCTGGTATTTACCGGCCTGACGGCTTATGATGTACAGAAACTCAAACGAATAGGCGCTGAAATGACTGCCGGTACGGAATCAGCCCGTAAATATACAATCATGGGTGCATTGTCTCTTTACCTTGACTTCATCAACCTCTTCCTTTTCCTGCTGCGTTTTCTCGGCCGCAGGAATTAAAGACAAATTATACCAAGTATAAAGGCCGGTCATTCCGGCCTTTTTTATTGCGACAGCCAGGCTTACGTTGGTGTTTCATAACAGAATGTGTACTTTTGCACTTCTAAAACGTAAAAAATTAACTATGACAGCATATGTATTTCCCGGACAGGGAGCACAGTTTGTAGGAATGGGTAAGGATTTGTATGATAATCATGCCCTGGCAAAAGAAATGTTCGAAAAAGCCAATGAAATTCTTGGTTTCCGTATCACCGACCTCATGTTTGCCGGTACGGATGAAGACTTGCGCCAGACACGTGTTACCCAGCCCGCAATTTACCTTCATTCGGTTATCCTGGCTGCCACTCTGCCCGATTTTAAACCTGATATGGTTGCAGGACATTCGCTTGGTGAATTTTCGGCATTGGTTACCAATAAAGCATTGAGTTTTGAAGATGGCTTGCGCCTGGTTTATGCCCGTGCTATGGCTATGCAAAAAGCTTGCGAAGCCGAACCCGGCACTATGGCTGCAATCCTGGGACTGGATGATGCAAAAACAGAAGATGTTTTGGCCGGTATTGACGAAATTGTTGTACCTGCCAATTATAACAGTCCAGGGCAATTGGTTATTTCCGGTTCAATTAAAGGCATTGATCTCGCCTGCGAAGCCCTGAAAGCTGCCGGAGCCAAACGTGCTTTGCCGCTCAAAGTTGGCGGAGCTTTCCATTCGCCGCTGATGGAACCTGCCCGTATTGAACTGGCTGCAGCTATCGAAGCAACAACTTTCAGTAATCCGGTTTGTCCTGTGTATCAGAACGTGGATGCAAAACCCTATACCAATCCTTCCGATATAAAATCCAACCTGGTTGCTCAACTTACTTCGCCTGTACGCTGGACACAGATAGTGCAGAATATGGTTGCCGATGGAGCAACTACGTTCATCGAACTGGGACCCGGAAGCGTGTTACAAGGATTGGTTAAGAAAATTGCTCCGGAAGTTGAGGCTAAAGGAGTTTAGATGAAACAACTCATTCGTAAAAAGAACATGACTCTTCTCAGAATCATGGTCTTTTTTCATTGAATCATATATGTTTAGCCAAGAAAACTCAGACAATGCAACTGGTTTATTAGCTCTGCCAGTGTTCCCGAATAATCCTTTACAAAAAGCGCTATTTCTGCATCAAAACCGACTCAATAGCCTTTAATTCTTCCTTGCTGAACTTCTTTTTATCAAGTGCGCCCAGGTTATTTTCAAGTTGTGCAACCGAACTGGCTCCAATTAACACCGTTGTTACACGTTTGTCTTTTAATAACCAGGCAATAGCCATTTGCGAAAGGCTCTGGCCGCGTGCGATGGCAATTTCGTTCAGTTTTTTGATTTGCGGCAGCATCAGCATCACGCGGTCTTCATGCAGAAAAACATGTTTTGCTGCCCGCGAATCGGAAGGAATACCTTTCAGGTAACGGTCGGAAAGCAAACCCTGCGACAAAGGAGAAAAAGTAATACATCCTATTCCATCCTGTTCGAGCACATCCAGCAAACCATCTTCGACCCATCGGTTAAACATGCTGTACGAAGGCTGGTGGATCAGGCATGGCGTTCCCATCTGCTTGAGTATTTCAGCAGCGCGGTGAGTCATTTCAGCAGGATAGTTTGATATCCCCGCATACAACGCTTTCCCTTGTCGCACAATCAGGTCGAGTGCAGCCATGGTTTCTTCCAATGGCGTATCCGGATCAGGACGATGGCTGTAAAAAATATCCACATAGTCTAATTTCAAACGTTTCAGGCTTTGGTCGAGGCTCGAAACCAGGTATTTCTTTGATCCCCATTCGCCATAGGGCCCGTCCCACATTTGGTATCCGGCTTTAGTGGAAATGATCATTTCGTCACGGTAGGGACGAAGATCGTTCTGAATCATCCTGCCAAAATTTTCTTCCGCCGAACCTGGAGGCGGACCATAATTATTAGCCAGGTCGAAATGTGTAATACCCCGATCAAATGCTGTTAAAACAATCTTTCGGGAAATATCAAAGCGGTCAACATAGCCGAAATTATGCCAAAGCCCAAGGGAAATTTCAGGCAGCTTAATTCCGCTGTTCCCGCAACGACGGTATTTCATCTGATGATAACGTGATGATTTGGCGAGATATTCCATAATTGTTATGT
The DNA here is from genome assembly GCA_041660125.1 of Lentimicrobiaceae bacterium. Taxonomy (GTDB): domain Bacteria; phylum Bacteroidota; class Bacteroidia; order Bacteroidales; family UBA4417; genus UBA4417. The sequence continues at coordinate 186,818 of JBAZWY010000001.1, read as the reverse complement.
CTTTTAGAAAATGAAGAATTAGTTAAATACAAATATCTGAAAAAATACACTCAATACCTCAACCCAGGCTTTACCTTATTTTGCAAGGACTGAAAAATGCATCTGATTGTATATAAGTATTGAAATAAATGAATTATCCCGGGGCAAAGTCCCGAGGTATCAGATTGATTTTTTTGTTTCCGACCCAGAGGGCAATGTCATTTAGTTAAGCATTAACTGATTTAAGAAAAGGATTAACGATTTAAGATTTTAGATGTACATCATTGATTTAGCGAAACTTCGAAAATCAAAAATCGATGTTCCTTGTTCGATATTCAAAAGAAATATCTTAACTAAATGACATTGACCCAGAGGGGTCGGGGAATTAAATCGCTTTTTGATTAAAGGGGACTTGGTTTGCGTGTGAAATACTAATTGGCAAAGAGCGAAACTAATTGTAAGGTCGGCTATTGCTCTTAGGCAACTTAAATGGAATTATTCAAATGAAAAAATGATAGTGGTTAAAGCACAAGAATACCTGAAAGAAAGCGGTATTAATAGTTAAGGTCTTTGATAAATAAACATTTCTTGTGATTAAATGTAGTATTCTGACTCATGCCCGGTTAGTTAATTATTCAGCCTTACCCACCACCCCATCTTTGAGTTCGTAAACCACATTGCTCTCAGGGCAAATGGCTTTGCCCTCTTTATCAAATTTCAGTTTGTGACCATACTCGCTCATCCATCCGGTTTGCCGGGCAGGATTTCCAACAACTAAAGCATATGCAGGAACTGACCTGATAACAACGGCACCGGCACCAATAAATGAGAATTCACCTAATTCAATACCACACACTATAGTGGCATTTGCGCCAATTGTTGCGCCTTTGCGGACCAAGGTCCTGCTATATTCACTCTTGCGGTTTACGGCGCTGCGCGGGTTGATCACATTGGTAAAAACCATCGAAGGGCCCAGAAACACGTCGTCTTCGCAAATAACGCCGGTATAAATAGAAACGTTATTCTGAATTTTCACGTTTTTACCCAAAACCACATCGGGCGATACCACTACATTCTGACCAATATTGCAGCCTTCGCCAATAATACAACCCGGCATAATATGCGAAAAATGCCAGATGCGTGTCCCGTTTCCAATCGTACAACCCTCATCGATAATGGCGGATGGATGAGCAAAATATCCTTTTTCAATCATAATTAATATTTTTTCTATTCAGATTTCCGTAGCTATAACACTTTTCCAATGATGCGCATTCCTGCCCAAACGCTGACAGGTCTTTCAGACGCTGTCAGGTTTCCCTGTTTCCCTATTTCCCTATTTCCCTATTTTCTTCCTACCCAAACGCTGACAGGTCTTTCAGACGCTGTCAGGTTACTTGTTTCCCTATTTTCTTGCTCCTTCCAAATACTCCAGCACCGCCGAAGTAATATGATTCAATTGTTCGGCATCCATTTCGGTATGCATCGGCAACGAAATTACGGATTGGCACAACTGTTCGGTAACCGGGAAATCGCCGGCTTTGTAACGTGGATCCAGGTAAGCTTTCTGTAAATGGATAGGTACAGGATAATAAATCATGGCCGGAATATCTTTTGTGGCCAGGAATTGCTGAAGTTTATTGCGATCAATATCAACTGCCTGTAATGTATATTGGTGAAAAACATGCGTTGATCGTGTATTATGAGCGGGAACAATAAGCTCCGCATGCCCTCTGAATGCTTTGTCATACGCAGCTGCCACCTGTTGGCGGGCATGTGCGTATTCATCAAGATGCTGCAGTTTTACTTTCAAAACAGCAGCCTGTATGCTGTCCAACCGGCTGTTTACGCCAATATTATCATGATAGTAACGCACTGTCATACCATGATTTACAATTGAATGAAGTTTTACAGCAAGTTCATCATCATTGGTGAAAATGGCACCCCCGTCGCCATAACTGCCCAGGTTTTTTGAAGGGAAAAATGATGTACATCCAATATGTCCAATTGTTCCTGATTTTTTCCAAACATTGTCTGCATTCAGATAATCGGCTCCAATCGACTGGCATGCATCTTCAATAACAAACAGGTTATGCTGCTTCGCGATATTCATAATGGCATCCATATCAGCATTCTGCCCAAAAAGATGTACCGGAACAATAGCCTTTGTACGTGGTGTAATTGCTTTTATAACAGCCTCGGGGCTGATATTAAAAGTACCAGGATCAACATCTACCAACACGGGTGTCAGGCCCAGCAGTGCGATAACTTCGGCAGTTGCAATAAAAGTAAAAGAAGGAGCAATTACTTCGTCGCCGGCTTTAAGGCCAAGGGCCATCATGCTTATTTGCAATGCATCGGTACCATTGGCACAGGGAATAACGTGCTTTACACCCAGGTAATTTTCGAGTGCAGCCTGGAATTCTTTTACAACCGGGCCATTAATAAAAGCGGTGGAATTAATCACATCAGAGATAGCTCTGTCAATCTCAGGCTTGATTTTCTTGTATTGGGCCTTCAGATCGACCATGGATATTTTGCGCATAGTTTGAAACAGGTGTTATCTTAAAATTATTGTGCAAAGGTATTTAATGTAAAGGTGCGATTTATAACCAAAATAATTAAAAATGCCTAAAATATTTTTGTCAACGTAACCAGGATAAATATATCTGAAAACAGATGGATAAATATATCTGAAAACAGATGTCAGCATCATTCGATTTGTATCTTTGCAAAATTATTTCGGTTTGAAACCATTAAACATAGAACAGTACTCTGAATATCTGATCAAATATTCCTGTTTTATAGAAACATTTCGGATACTTTATTGTGATTAACAGATTAACAACCAATTACTTATCCATGCAGCAAATTTATTCCTTTCTGATAGTATGCTATGGTCTTTCCATCCGGGTTGCTTCTGTTTTTAACAAAAAAGCCGCGTTATGGATCAAAGGCCGGCAACAATACTGGACAATTCTCGAAAAAATATTTGCATCAGCACCCTTTAATCTTCCAGGGAGAAAGCTTGCGTGGTTTCATTGTGCCTCGTTGGGCGAATTCGAACAAGGCCGTCCAATCATGGAAGCTTTCAGGCAACAACATCCTGAATATCTTATTCTGCTTACTTTTTACAGCCCATCCGGATACGAAGTGCGGAAAGCTTACAATGGCGCCGATCGCATTCTTTACCTTCCACTCGACACACAATCCAATGTAAGGAAGTTCGTAGATACGGTTAACCCGGATATCGTTTTCTATGTGAAATATGAGTTCTGGTTCAATTTTCTGAGTTATCTTCAATTGAAAAATATCCCGACTCTATTGGTATCGGCTGTGTTCAGGCCCGAACAACATTTTTTTAAAGGATATGGCGAATGGCCCAGGAAGATTTTACAGGGGGTTACAAAGATTTTTGTACAAAACGAAGATTCTAAAGAACTGCTGCAGTTTATCGGCATCGAAAATGTGGAAGTGAGCGGCGATACCCGTTTCGACAGGGTTGCAGCGGTGGCAGCAACACCGATAGAAATTGAAATTGCCCTGGCTTTTTCACTGAATCATAAAGTAATAATAGCTGGTAGTACCTGGCCAGCGGATGAAGACCTTATTTTTAAACTGATCTATAAAAACAAGCACAAACTGCGCTTTATTATTGCCCCGCACGAAATAAGTGCCGATCACATCGATGCCTTAATGCTAAGAGCAGGGAAAACGGCCGTTCGGTTTTCTAAAACGAATCCGCATGAAGCAGCAACCGCTGAAATTTTAATTATTGACTCAATCGGAATGCTCTCTCAATTATACCAATACGGCACCATTGCTTATATTGGAGGCGGTTTTGGCGTTGGGATACATAACATCCTCGAAGCTGCAGCTTTCGGGCTTCCGGTATTTTTTGGTCCAACCTACCATAAATTTAATGAAGCTAAGGAAATGATTGATCTTGGAGGTGCATTTGAAGTCAATACTCCCGACGAATTGATCCATAAGACCAATCTGTTGCTTTCGGATAAAAAAGCACTTTCCAAGGCTTCATCCATCAGCAAAAACTATGTTTTACAAGGCTGTGGTGCTACTGAAATAATATTGAAGCGGGTTAATGAGTTGATTATGCTTAAAACTGTATAAAATTCCAAGTCCCAAGTCCCAAATTCCAAGTAAAAAAGTCCAGGTAAAGAATACGAGATTATTGCATTCTACACGATTGTATATTTTGGGTCTTTAGATTTGGAATTTGAGACTTGGTGCTTACAAATTGCCATATCAAAAAACTTAGGGATATAACACGGGCTGAAACTGCTGGTTACGCAGTTGAGGTTCAAACCCTGCCTCCCTGATTGCCCACTGTATCCCCGCTTCATCAAATGTATAATTTGCTCCGGCAATACTCACCACGTTTTCCTCAATCATTATTGATCCAAAATCATTGGCGCCTCCATGCAGGCAGAGCTGTGCAGTATCTTTGCCTACGGTTAACCACGATGCTTGTATATTCGGAATATTCGGCAGCATCAACCTGCTGATGGCAATGGTACGGACATAATCTTCAGCTGTAACTGAATTTGTAATCCCATGCAACTTTTGAAGCGAAGTTCCTTCATGTTGAAATGGCCAGGGAATAAATGAAATGAACCCGGTGGATCCTTCCGGTTTTTCATCCTGAACTTCGCGGACATAAACCATGTGCTGTATTCGCTCTTCCATGGTTTCAATATGTCCGAACATCATGGTGGCCGACGTGGTAAGCCCGAGTTTATGAGCCTCACGCATTACATCCAGCCACTGCTGTACTGTGCATTTATTTTTTGAGATTTTACTACGAACTCTTTTGGAAAGAATTTCGGCACCGGCGCCGGGCAAACTATCAAGTCCTGCAGCTATAAGCTGTTCGAGGGTTTCGCGATAAGTAATACCTTCAAGCTGAGATATATGTACCACTTCAGGCGGTCCAAGTGCATGGAGTTTGAGTTTTGGATACAGATCCTTCAACTGTCGGAACAATTTGGTGTAAAAATCAAGCCCGAGTGTGGGATGCATGCCGCCCTGGAAAAGAAGTTGTTCACCTCCACGTGCAAAAAGCTCGTCAATTTTTTCCTTGTATTGCTCAATGGTAGTGATATAAGCTTCCTTGTGATTAACGCCCCTGTAAAAATTGCAGAACTGGCATCCCGACACACACACATTGGTATAATTCACATTCCGGTCGATCAGCCAGGTAACTTTTTTATCCGGGTGAAGCCTGTTACGCACCTGGTTGGCGGCAAACATAAGCTCCGAAGTTGAAGCATTCAAATATAATGTAACGCCCTCATCCAAAGTTAGATGAGAGCCCTGTATTGCTTTTTGAAGTATTTGGAGATAAGCCATAAATAAAATATTGTGGCAAAAATAGGCATTTTAAGATTCAAAAACGGGCTCACAAATCAATCAAATAAGTTGAAATCTGGCACAAATCATTAATGCTCATTTGAGTGATATTTATGAAAACAAGAAGCTGATCCTATTCCTTTGGCTTGTAATTCTCTTTATATATATCGAAATCAAGCACTTTCAATTTCCAGCCATCTTCAATTTTACAGTGTTTATTGCGTAGCAGGTAAGAGGCAGTGCCGAGTGCAATAAAGGAGCCACTGACAACAGGAATTGTATTATCGACTAATGGTTTATTATTGTTTATGGCCCTGTTAAAAATACTCCCCGCGGCATAAATGCCTGAAGTTAGATACATCATGCGCCACGATCCATTTAAAAATGGCCGTTTTATAATTACTTCCTTCACTTTAGCGAGTTGATAGGTATAATTTTTATTAACAGTTACGATAGAATCGTCAATATACGTGATCTCACCTCTCACTTCAAATTCAGGATCGCCTGTGCGGATTATGATCTTGTCGCCGGTATAATATAAAAAGCGTTTTGTCTTGCCTGGTTTTTGCAGTAACAATACCTTTTGCGCATCAACAGTTTGACAAATTAATACTAATAATACTGCCCAAATTAAAAATAAAGATGCTCTCATAAACCTATTTATTGATAATGATAAAATTAAACATTTATCCGTTTGCCTGATTGTTAAAAATAATCAAAAAAATCGATCAGATTCAGGAAGAACCATTTGATTTGAAACCATTGATATTTTTACGACATTTGTGCACTCACCAGGATTATGCACATGAAGATTAAAACCTCCTTTATTTTTATTTTATTATCAGTATTGCTTTTCCAGGGATGTAACAGTAATTCGACAAATAAGGTTTCTATACAAGGAAATTTCAGCAATATACCCGGAAAACGGCTGTATATTTACCAAATCCTGCCTGACAGCAAACCATTGATTGATTCGGTAAGCACTGATGTTTCAGGCAATTTCCTGATCACTCTCCCGGTAAAGAATGCCGGTTTATATTCACTAGCACGTAATGCAGCCAATGAAATTACAATGATAATTTCGCCAGGTGAAAAAATCATAGTTAAAGGTGATGGTAATGCGATGCGCAATACTTATACAGTGGAAGGATCAAAAGAATCGGAGTTGTATTTTGAATATAATAAGTTCACCACAGCCAATCTTAACAAGGTGGATTCGTTATCCCGGGTATTTGCCGAAGGCAGCACTAATCCTGATTTTAAAGCTGTTAAACAGCAGCTGGATTCGGCCTACATAGGAATTTTCAACAATCAAAAGAAAGAGGTTATAGCGTTTGTAAAAAGCCACCTGAATTCGCTTGCATCCTTGCTGGTGGTATCTGATAATTTTGGTCCAAACCCGGTTCTGACGCAGCAAACCTATCCGGAATTGTTTCTGAAACTCGACAGCGCACTCTTTCGTACATATCCTGAAAACAGCCTCGTTAATACGTTTCATAGTCGCATGCTCGATTTTAAAGCAGAAATAGCTGATGCAATAGCATCTGATAAACTTCTGCAACCGGGAATGCCGGCACCTGAAATTACACTGCCCAACTCGGCCGGAAAAGAAATTAAACTCTCATCCTTACATGGAAAACTTACCCTGGTTTATTTCTGGAGCAGCTGGAACGCATTAAGCAGGCAAACCAATATGAATCTTACGCCCCTATACATCAAATATCACGATCGGGGTTTTGAGATTTATGCCGTGTCTATTGATTCTGAGGCAGAACTCTGGAAGAAATCTTATATGCTCGACAAAGCTTACTGGATCCAACTGAACGACATAAAAGGCCTTGAATCGGATTATTGTAAAACGTATGCGGTTAAGGCAATCCCCAAAATGTTCCTGGTTGGCAGGGATGGGAAAATAATCGCCCGCGACCCGGTGTTTTCAGAGTTGGAAGTATTACTGAAAAAGAATCTTTAATGTCGGATGTCGGATTGCGGATTGCGGATGTCGGATTGCGGATGTCGGATGTCGGATGTTGGATGTCATTTGGCGAAAGATGAAACCAGATACTAGAAACCAGGAACAACCAGAAAATAGTTCCCTTCGGCTTCCACCGCCGCTGGCGGGGCAGGCTACTCAGGGTAAAAATGGAAAATAGTTGATAGTTAATAGAGAATAGTGAATAGAGAATAGTGAATAGGGGACCAGGAACCAGAAACAAGCAATCAGGAACCAGCAACCAGAAACCGGAAACAAGAAACCAGCAACCAGAAACCAGCAACCAGCAACCAGCAACCAGTAAACAGTAACCAGTAAACAGTAACCAGCAACCAGTAACCAGTAACTTGAAACCAGTAACTCTTCAAACAAAAAATATAATTCCCCGAATGGAACTTAGAAAAACCAATATATATTTTGCCAGCGATTTTCACCTTGGTATTCCCGATCGGCAAAGCAGCCTGGTGCGCGAAAAAAAACTGATCCGTTGGCTGGATATGGTTCAAAAAGATGCTGAAGCCATTTACCTGATGGGCGATCTTTTCGATTTCTGGTTCGAGTACAAAACGGTCGTTCCCAAAGGATATACACGTTTATTCAGCAAACTTGCCGAGATCACTGAAAAAGGAATCCCGGTACATTTTTTTAAAGGTAACCACGATTTCTGGGCTTTCGACTACCTGAACGAAGAATCGGGAGTTATTATTCACGATGATTTCCAGGAAATCGAATTAAAAGGCAGGAAGTTTTATTTGGCTCATGGTGATGGACTTGGTCCCGGTGATCGTAGTTATAAGTTCATGAAGAAAATATTTCTTTCTAAATTCAACCAGTTCCTTTTCCGCTGGCTTCACCCCGACCTGGGAACAAAAATGGGATTATACTTTTCGCGTGGAAGCCGTATTTCGAACATGATAAAGCAGGATAAAGATGAAAATTTCTTCGAAACTGACAAGGAGTTCCTGCTTGTATTTTCGCGCGAAATGGCTGTAAAAAAGCCCGAAATTGATTATTTTGTATTCGGGCACCGGCATATTCCCACAAATCTTAATGTATCAGAAAATGCCAGATGCATTATCCTTGGCGACTGGGTAAAACATTACTCCTATGGCCAATTCGATGGAGAGACGTTTGAAATAAAATATTTTGAAAAGCAGGAAAAGCACTAAATGTTTTTAACCTGCAATTCATTCTTAACTACAAATTTGAAGATAATAGTATTATGGAAAATCTAAAAACTTACATCCAATCTAACTCACAGCGCTATCTTGATGAGTTATTCGAACTCATCCGTATCCCTTCAATAAGCTCCGAAAGTGAGCACAAAGAAGACATGGTTAAAACAGCACAGTACATCGTCAATTCCCTTTTAAAAGCCGGTGTTGATAAAGCGGAAATCATGTCAACCACAGGCCACCCGGTTGTGTATGGTGAAAAGATCATTGATCCCGCAAAACCTACCATACTGGTTTATGGGCATTATGATGTGATGCCTGTTGATCCTCTTGAACTCTGGGATTCACCGCCTTTTGAGCCCGAAGTCCGTGATGGAAAGATTTTTGCTCGTGGCGCTGTAGATGACAAAGGACAACTTTTTATGCAGGTAAAGGCTTTCGAGTACCTTGTTTTAACCCATCAGCTCCGGTTTAATGTAAAATGGATGATTGAAGGGGAAGAAGAAATGGGTTCGCCGGCATTGGCTAAATGGCTTCCGGGTCATAAAGATCTGCTGAAAGCTGACCTTATCCTGGTATCGGATACCAGTATGATTGCTATTGATATACCAAGCATTACGGTGGGATTACGCGGACTTGCCTATATGGAAGTTGAAGTTGCCGGGCCCGACAAGGACCTTCACTCCGGCCTGTATGGCGGCGCTGTTGCAAACCCGGCAAATGTCCTTGCCAAAATGATCGCATCCCTGCATGATGAAAATAACCATATCACTATCCCGGGATTTTATGATGATGTATTGGAAATTTCACCTGAAGAACGTGCCGATATGGCCCGGGCTCCTTTTAACCTGGAAGAATACAAGAACAAACTTGATATTAAAACTACTCTTTGCGAACAAGGCTTTACGGTGAACGAATGTACCGGGATACGCCCTACCCTGGATGTAAACGGAATATGGAGCGGATATACAGGAGAAGGATCAAAAACTGTTTTACCGGCCAAAGCTTTTGCAAAAATCAGCATGCGTTTGGTTCCTCACCAGGACCCGAATAAAATCGCCCAACTATTTACCCGCCATTTTGAATCCATTGCTCCCGATTATGTAAAGGTTAAAGTGATAGAAAATCATGGTGGCTATCCTTATGTAGCGCCATCCAACACAGCTGCTTTCCGGGCCGCAAGCAAAGCATACGAAACCACTTACGGGGTTAAACCTGTTCCGACTCGCAGCGGTGGAAGTATTCCTATTATTTCGACTTTCGAACAGGTATTGGGAATTAAGAGCATACTCATGGGATTTGGACTCGATACGGATTCAGCCCATTCACCAAATGAGAACTACCATCTCGAATGTTTTTATAAGGGAATTGAAACCATTACATGGTTTTACAAATATTATGCCGATGAATTAAATAAAAAGGCATAAAATATCATAAACAAAAAAAGCAACACCCGTTCAGTTTATAGCCGGGCGGGTGTTTTTTATTGCTGACATATTGAAAAATCAGCAAATTAATAGGATCAGCAAATTATTCTTCTTCGTTATCATTCTGATGTTCGATAATATATTGCTTAGTAGTATCATTCCTGAGCTCTGTATGCCTGATTTGTCCTCCGGTGTGCCCCACATAGCCCATTGCCCCGCAACTGATCATTGAAAGGACAAGTGTTATAATAGTCAGGAAACCAACTGATTTCTCCTTTTTCCATATGCTGTAAAGTGTTAAGGCAGCCATTAATCCGGCCGGGATAACTAAGAAAAGCGCAACGGAAGCCATGTCTTCATGCTTGCTGATCAGACTTCCCACAATATCAGGCATTCCTTTCACCGCCTCTTTGGCCGGATCGCCTGTAAGATCAGCAATTACAGCCATTAGTGCAGCGAAAATAATAGTGCTCAGCCCGCTGATTTTTATACCTTCATTTTTAAAACCCATTCCGGCAATTAAAATCAAAGAACCGATTATTACTCCTACTATCGGGAAGTGATTGACAATAATATGCAAATAAGCCCAGTTCATAAACTTAATTTTTAAAGGATTAAAAAAACTTTTAAACCGTGAACTGAAATATTGATTCCCCTGTTCTGTTACAAATATATGAATTTATTCGCGGCGTCACCTGAAGTCACCCCGTGAATAAAAAAACGGTTGCAAAATTTCTCTTGCAACCGGTTATAAAATTATCTATTTCAACTTACCTGCGGGTTGGTGTTACTGAAGTTTTCCGTTCAGGTGTTTCGGCTGCTTTCTTGCTTTCAGCCTGTCTTATTTCCTCTTTTGGAGCCTGTTTTCGAACAGCATTTTCAGTTCGGGTGGTTGAAGCAGGAGTTGCAATTTGAGTTTTTGGTTCGCGGGTTGGCTGAACAGCAGGAGCTCTTTTTTGTTGAGTTTCACGGTTTGAGTTACCATTTACATTCTCACGTGCAGGAGTATTGTTGCGGGGTTGACTATTTCCTGTATTCACAACCCTGTTCGTATTGGTTATAGGACGGCTACCTTCGGTTACCTTAATTTTAGTTTCGCGAACAGGAGTTTCTCTTTGAGGTTCAACTGATGGGCGGGTTGAATTCTTTTCAGGTGAGACCTGTGAAGCACTTCGTGAATTTATCCTGTTATCCGTATTTACTGAACCGCTTCGTGTTTCAGGTTGAATGATAGTAGGGTGAATTTCCCTTGAATTCCTTTTATTTTCAATAGTTCTTGTATTCGGAGCCTGTGTTGATGGAATTGGTACTATTTTCGTTTCTCTGGTTGAATTATCATTGCGTTGAACAGGTTTTTGAATAACAGTAGTGGTTGCAGGCCTGTTCTCGCGGGTGCGGTTTACACCGGGATCGTTGGTGCGGGCATTGGTTTGTTCAATCCTTCTACCGGTCCTGGCTTGCTCAACATTACGGTATTCAGTCGGCCGTGCATCTTTGCGGGTGTTATCAACAGTTGGACGGTATAAATTTAACCTGTCGTTACGTACCGCTGTTTTCTCAGCTCTTTGACTGTCAATAACCTGAAGTGTCCTGACTTTGCTTTTGCTATATCTTTCAACATCACTTACCCGGGGTCCGTTGTACCAGGAGTTGTTTGTACTGTGGTTGTTGCTGTTAACATAAACATTGGTAATATGAGTTATATGAGTGACATTAACCGGGCGATTGTATATGTAATGGTTCCAGTTGTCTGAGCTGAAATGGTTGCGGGAAACGAAGGTCCACCAAGGATCAGGAGCATACCAGTTGGAATTATATTGTACATAAATGTTTGGTCCCAATGGAGCCCAACCCCAGTAATTATCGTATGAACCCCAGGTTACCCACGCAGGTGCCCATTCGTAACCAGGTATCCAAAGCCAGCCCAGGTAATTGTCAAAATCCCATCGTCCATAGTGGAAAGTTGCCCAGCCCCAATCGTAACCGGAAGCCCAGGTCCAACCATAATCGGTATAGACCCAATTTCCGTTTGAGGAGTAAGGTCTGAATGATTCAGGATTATCAAAATAAGGACGCCAGACATAACCGTAAGCAGGTGTAAAAATCCAATCGCCGTATGGCGAAAGTTGATCGTAGAAGGTTTGAATTGAGATGGTATGTTGAGCATTTCTGCTATTATGTTTGTGTGCCTCAGCACCGAAGATCATAACCATCGAAAGGAACAGAATTAAGGTTATCTTTTTCATGGCAGTAGAGATTAGTAGCGTTATTTATTAAACCTTTTTATTCACAGTAGTTTCAGACAGTCTGTTATAAAGAGTAATGCAAAGCCTGTGCCACAATCGCACAATTCTGAAAAAAATATGGCACTCGTGTTTGGTAAACACGCAATATAAAGCACCATCTACCTAATATACAGTAATATAAAAAAAAGACCGGCTGTTGGTTATATTGCCGGTCTTAAGTATATAGGATAGTTTTGCTTAGTTTGTTTCAGCCTTTTTATAGTATGCGGCTACACCTTCATCAAGGAATTTAATATAGGAAGCGATATCCAGATTATACGCATAAGGTTGTACAAGCGAATTACCAGCGCTATCTAGTATCACATAAAAAGGTTGTGCATTTGCACCAAACTTATCAATCTGTATTTCGGCATTTTTCTTACCTAAAAGTTTTACTTCCCGGCCATCCTTGTTGGTAAACCATTCTGCTTTGGGCAATTCAATCACCTTATCATCTACATACAATGCTGCCAGAACAAAATTTTCGCGTAAGCGTTTCAGCACTTCCGGATCGCTCCAAACCCGGTTTTCCATTTCGCGGCAATTGGTACAGCCATGCCCTGTAAAATCAACAAAAACAGGCTTGTTCAAAACTTTTGAAGCTTTCAAAGCTTCGTCGTAATCAAAATATCCTTTCAGTCCATGAGGCAACTTGAGAGCCGTATTACTGTATTTAGGAGTTTCGGCTATGTTTCCTTTACTTTCAAAACCACTTGCTCCGGCATTTTCACGAACTATAGCCGTAATGTCGAAATCCTGTGTTTCCATGGGAGGCAGCCAACCCGAAATGCCTTTGAGCGGAGCACCCCACAAACCGGGAACAAGGTAGATGACAAATGTGAAGGTGGCAATAATAAGGAGTAAGCGGGGAAAAGATTTCACCACCGGGTAGTCATCATCATGCGGAAACCTGATTTTCCCCATCAGGTAAAAGCCCATCATGGTAAAAATTACTATCCAGAATCCCAGGTATATTTCCCTGTCGAGTATGCCCCAATGATAAGTTTGATCGGGAATATTTAGAAATTTCAGGGCAAAAGCGAGTTCGATAAAACCCAATACAACCTTAACAGAATTGAGCCATCCGCCTGATTTTGGCATTTTATTCAGCCATTGCGGAAATAAGGCAAATAAGGTAAAAGGAATAGCAAAAGCCAGAGAGAACCCAAGCATTCCAATGATCGGCATAAGTATCTGTCCGCCTACCGATTGCACCAATATTGTGCCCACTATGGGACCGGTGCAGCTAAACGAAACAAGCACTAGCGTAAGCGCCATAAAAATGGTACCAATTGTTCCGCCTTTATCTTCGGCTGAAACCGATTTGTTAACCAGCCAATTTGGTAGTGTGATTTCGAAGTATCCGAAAAAGGAAGCCGCAAAAATCACGAATATGAGAAAAAACAACACATTAGGAATCCAGTGTGTGCTGATCCAGTTGCTGAACTCAGCACCAAAAAGCACGGCTATTACCGTTCCGAAAAGGGTATAAATCGCAACTATTGCAAGCCCGTAAATGGATGCCTGCACTTTCCCGTTTGATCCTGACTTTAAAAAATAGGACACGGTCATCGGGATCATTGGGAAAACACATGGAGTAAGAATTGCTACCAAACCGGCAGCGAAAGCAATTAAGAAAAACATCCATAACGGAGTTCCCCCGTCATCCAGAGGCTTAGACTTGTCAATAGTTATAGCGGTTTTTGTTGAATCAGTTTTAGCTATCGTAATGATATCAGCAGTTTTTGATTTAGCTGTGTCGGCTGTAACCGCAGCAATTTCAGGTTTAAAGGTTTTTGATCCGGTAAGGTCAAAACTAAAAGGCTTTGAATCGAAGATGCAACTTTTGTTGTCACACGCCTGGAATTCAACTTCCCCTGTAACTTTAACCGCCTGATTGCTCCGAATTTTAACCTTTTGCGTAAATGTAGCCTGCATCGGGAAATACTTGACCTTCATTTCGAACATATCATCATATTCCTCAAATGGTTTTGGCTCAGTAACCTTTCCCATCAATTGGAATCCTTTGGGTTTGTCGAAAGTAAACAGTGTCGGTCGTGGTCCATCTTTAGGTACCTCCTGAGAATACATATGCCAGGTTGGATCTATTTTTGCTGTGAACTGTAATTCAGCAATAGTATCATTTATCCTGTTGGCTTTGAATGACCACTTTACTGGCGCCTGAAGTTGTGAAAAGGCAGCAAATCCAAACAGAAGGTTTAATATAAATGTAAGCATCAACGCTTTAGCAGCGCGAAAAGTTATTCTCTTCATTGTAATAATTTGATTAGGAGAGATGATAGAAATGCCTTATTTGGCAGATGACAAAATTATAAATAAAAGAGTTTGAAGCTACACCTTTGTAACAGAATTAATTAAGAAAATAATTGAGATACCACAATTGTTTAAACGCCAATTGAGTACTTTGATAAAAATTTCTATCCAAAAAGCAGGCTGCAACCACAGGAAGTAGTTTCAGTTTCCCCGCTCTTGTCAACACTTGTTAGAACAAAAGCTTTCTTTGTATTTGGTGTAATACAGAAACGGTTATCAATTCTTTTGCCGATAAGCCATACAATGTCTTCCCCTGAAAGTAATAGCCAGGTTTTTTCCTTATCGGCTAGCGATATTTTCTGATCAATAAAAAAATCAGAGAGCTTTTTCTTGCCTTTCAGGCCGAGTGGTATAAACCAATCTCCTTTTTGCCATCTGCGTAACTGAAGAGGGAAAACGAGTTTATCGATGTCGAGGCAAGCAATTGATGCTTTTCCCATCGGCAGCTCACTGATTCTGTCCGTTTCGTAAATGCAAAGACAAACCGGCTGTTCAATATTTAAAGTATTCCTTTCAAGAGAAAATACTTCACCGGCAAAAGGGTCTGTACTTAAATCCGTTAATGGCTGAATAATAAAGTTTTCACGATCGCGGAGCAGCCGGTGGGAAGATGAGTAAAACACCTTACCCGAAAATGTATCAAGCGACCTGACGATCTCCTTCACAACCGGGTATGAAAAGCCATAAGGCTTCAGCAGCTCGAATAAATACGTATTATGAGGTTCATATTCATAAACCCAGTCTATTGAAATTAAGACTCCTTCGGGAGTATGTTGAACAAGGTCGGCAGTAACCCCGGTAATATGGTTGTTGTAAATAGTTTCAACATCACGCAAATGGCTGATGCTCTCGTTAAGTTTAAAACTAAACTGTGGATTTATTTTATATAATTCAGCCAGAACATCGTGTCTCAGTTTATTTCGAAGGTACTTGCGGCTTTTATTAGAGTAGTCTTCGCGCCAGGTCAGGTTAAGTTCGAGAGCAAAAGACATAATTTTGTCGCGGGTGGTGAACATCAAGGGCCGGATCACATTTCCCTGTTTGGGCAAAATGCCGTGCATACCACTAATTCCGGTACCACGCAGAAGGTTGATAAAAAAAGTTTCGGCCTGATCATCGAGGTGATGGGCGGTTGCAACATAACTAAATCCTTGTTCTTTTACCACTTCATCGAACCAGGCATAACGCAGATCGCGGGCTGCCATTTGTATCGATATTTTGTGTATGGCAGCGTATTGTGTTGTATTAAAATGTTTTACAAAAAATGGCGCCCCAACCTTATCTGCCAGGCTTTTCACAAAAGCCTCATCCCCTTCAGATTCTTCTCCTCTTAATCCAAAATTAACATGGGCAATTCCAAAATGAAAGCCCGCATCTTTAAACAGCTTCACCATAACTATTGAATCTATTCCCCCGCTGATTGCCAGCAGAATACGATCTGAATTATTGAATAATCCGGAAGATTTAATAAAAGATGTAAAAGCCTGTAACATATGTACAAATGTACATTAATTTTAGCTTAATAGCTTGTTAAAAATACTAGAATCTGTAAGCGTTTGGTATATTGTCAAAGTTATATGGAATCGATATAAGGTTATAGCATTATTAGGCCGGGAATTACGAATCTATTAAATGAGGGATTGGTCGATCAGAATAAAAATAACTGCTTATCCGTTATAAACAAGTTGTAAGGATTTTAAGTGGTTGGTTTTATAGAAATGATTTAAGAACAAGGATTAACGATTTTTGATTTTTGATATGTGCTGAATATCATTGAATTATGTCAATCTTCATAAATCGTTAATCAGTATTATTCGCTCATTGCTCATTTTTTAAAGGTGCTCATGAAACCGCTACGCTAAGTTCCTTGTTCTTAAATAAAAAAAATCATACTTGACTGAAGGAAATAAGCAGTTAATTTCTTTACTTGTGCGAAGCAGATAAGCAGTTAAAAACAATTCAATAAAGCTAGTCTTCAGAAAGCATTAAAATTTCATGCATTTGACTTTTTTCTCATAATAGCTTTTACCCTTATCAGTGGAGATACCACGGATAAATGTATCGAACATTACATCAAAAAGCACTGAAAATGAAATGGTTTCATTAGGAAAAAAATCAGGGTTATGCAAATCGATAAGCCGGCTTATATAAATGCGTGAAACTAGTTCTGCGCTAAGGTCGGGGCGATACATTCCCTGCTGCATGCCATGTTCGAAATTCAATTTGATTTTAGAATTTACAAAGTTTACGCGCTTTTCGACAAACTCTTGCCGAACTTCGGGAAATAATCCCCGCAAATCGAAAGTTATGCAAGGCAGGATATTCATATATTTATTGCTGATTTCCCTGCTCACCCGTAGCAATCCATCAATGGCGTTTAGCCCTGAGAAATCAAATTCTTCAAAAATATTTTCAAGGTTTTGCTGCTCATAATTCAATATTTCTTCGACTAATCCCGTTTCGTTGCCAAAAGTATTTTTCAATTCTTCAACTGGCAAATCAAGATCCCTGGCAAGGTTTTGAAATGAAAATTCAGTTAAAGTATAGGCTGAGAGTAATTTTCGTACATCTTGAACCAAAGGAAGTTTAGGATCGCGCATAATGATAATTGGTTAGCTGGTCGGGCTTAGCAAAGGCTATTAGCGGTTTTTTTAAATTTATAAGCTTAGTACAAAGGGACACCAAAGCGATGAAACGTTGTATAACTATTAAAATCAGCATACTTAGTTCCCTGAATTACTCCTTTCACATTTTCTGCAAGGTAAAATAATTTGAAATAAAATTAACTAATGCAACAGAAGCTGAAAACAAACTGAATTAAACCGGGGTATATACAATTAAAGTAAATTGCCCTTGAATTCCAGAACGTCTGCAAAAGTACAATTTATCCAACATAAAATTACCAGCTATTCATTTCCCCTTTTGCTATTTACCGAGAGACCTTTATGACGTGATTTTCAAAAATCGGCAGCAATCGATCATAGTACTATTAAGAAATCATTGGAGTGTAAGCATTTTAACCTAAAATCGAGTAGGAGGAAAATAAAATAGGTTTTCCTCCTATTTTATTTTCCGACCTCTCACACCACCGTACGTACCGTTCGGTATACGGCGGTTTCTTAATTTACACAACGAATTTTAATGTAGTAGTCAGAGAAAAAGATGTAGCCTGATGACCTTAAACGGTCGTTGGTGATACTCCTATGCAAAATAGGACTGTCGGATGTTCGCCAGTACCCTTTCCTGGTGTTAGCAAACTCCCACGCCTTTTGCTTTGGGATACCGAGCTTAATCAGGTTGCGCAACTTGGTCTTAATGCGTTTCCATTGTTTCCATATCAACGACCGAAGTCTTCGCCGGAACCATTCATCTGTCTTTTCCATCAGGCTTTTCATATCTGCCAACCGAAAATAATTCAGCCAGCCAGTGATATATTGGCGCAATGCCTCTTTTCTTCGCTCATTGCCCCACCCGTTGCTCCTGGATGTCAGTTCCCTGATTTTTGCCCTCATCTTCTCTACGCTCTTACGGTGGATACGAATACCGCACCCGTTCTTGTTAAAGTAAAATCCATAGCCCAAAAACTTTACCTCTTTGATGTGTGCAACAATTGTTTTCTCCCGGTTTACTTTCAGGTACAGTTGCTCTTCTATGAATTTTGTGATGCTTGCCAGCACCCTTTCGGATGCCCGTTTGCTCCGGCAAAATATCATACAATCGTCAGCATACCTTACAAACCGGTGTCCTCGCGCCTCCAGCTCTTTGTCCAACTCATTGAGCATGATATTACTCAACAAGGGACTTAGGTTACCTCCCTGGGGAACTCCCATTGACGTTTCTTCGTACTTGCCATTTGTCATTACGCCTGCCCGAAGGTATTTATGTATTAACGATACAACCCGTCCGTCCTTGATAGTCCTCGAAAGTACCTCTATCAGCTTACTTTGGTTGACTTTATCAAAGAACTTTTCCAAGTCCATGACTACTACATAACGAAAACCTTCATTGGCATTCTTCTGGCATTGCTGCACCGCCTGTTGGGCATTTCGCCTGGGGCGAAAATCATAACTGTGCTGCGAAAATTGCCGCTCATAGATCGGCGTCAATTGCTGTGTAACCGCTTGTTGGATTACTCTGTCTACTACCGTGGGGATACCTAATTGCCGTTTCTTCCCGTTTTCTTTGGGTATTTCTACCCGCCTGACCGGTTGTGGCTTGTAGCTCCCTTCTTGCAATGCTCTTAGTAGTTCTTCCCTATGGGTTTGCAAATAGGACAACAGTGTTTTTGTGTCCATCTTGTCAACCCCTCCGCTACCATCGCTGCGCTTTACTTGTTTGTATGCGCTGTTCAGGTTCGTTGGTGAAAGAATATATTCAAGCAGCCTGGGCGTTTCACCCGTCGTGTTGGTGTCTCCTTTTTCAGTCATCCATAGGTATGTCTGCCCTCCATCGTAGCCTTCGGGTTCCGCCCTATCTTTCCGGTGGCAGGTGTCTTGCTCTGTTTTCTGCTTTCCTCCATTCATATGGTAACTTTCATTTGATGCTCACCTCTTAAGATTCAGCCCTTCTCTATCTCGTGTATCATCCACGTTTCTTGCATTTTTTTTCCCCCCGTGGATCGTTTCCGATAGCTACTATGGCTTCTGCTGACTCCTGGCGGTAATTGTTATCCGTGCTTCTTACTGCGTTTCGGCACGTCCGCCAGGCCTCCCGTGGTAAACCCATCCCCTTTCATCCCATGTAACCGCTGTATTTACACTCCAACATCCGGGTAGTTATTGGACTTCGATTTGTGTTGCAATCTCATCCTATTGGATATGCCTGATACAGTTCGTATTCCTCGGTTCGGAACTTTGCCTCCAGCTTCCTTCAGATTCCGCTTCGCAACGGACACCCTTGCTATTGGCTAATGGTTGGTGACTACCGACCCCCATAAAGGACTTACACCTTCAAGGTGATGGGTATGCACGGCGCACAACAAAAAGGAGGCCTTTCGACCTCCTTTTATAACTTAATGCTCTGATATTAATTTTTTACCTGATCCGAAATGTATTTAAATGTTGGAGGATTTCCACCTGAAGCGGCAGCAGTGCACTGGAAAACGTATTCATGATATTCGTATCCTGCTGCAACACCTGTTGGATAATAAACATAGGTTGTCAAATGATAAAATACATCAATTCCGCTAACATTTGGCACCGCATTCGGGAAACGAAGCTGGGCAAATTTCTCCATACCACTTTGTACTCTGGTCCATAGTAAGGCAATTTTATCTGCATCGGTAGTTTTGGCAAATAATTCAGCATCAGCTGAAGCCGGGAGCTCGTAAGGGTAACCGCTAAAGAAAGGATTGCGATAGCTTAGGCGTAAACTTAAGTTTGAATACCTGCTGCTAAATCCCCACCAAAACTCTTCATTCTTGTATTGTGAATTGCCAAACTGAGCTATTTCGGGTGTTGCCAATACATAATCAATCATTAATTGATAATCGGATTTGGCCATGGTTAAGTTTACTGTAGGGTCAAATACCCATCCGGAATTGGAATAAACAAACTGTTCCGTTTTTTGAATCTTAAATGTATTTTGCATCCATTTCCCGCTGGTAAACGTAAACTGCATTGCACCTGCATAAGTAACATTGCTACCTGATTTGTAAACCACGGTCTTTACATTTCCTTCCTGAGCAAAAGGAAATTTTTGGCTCAGCAATTGCGGAATATAAAGAGGAGCATTGGTTGTGGAAACATAACTCAATCCCATAGTAGTGTAATCAGCAGGTTGAAGAGCCACAAATGTATTATCAGCAGGCACCCAGTTGCTTCCATTGAATTGATAGGCAGCATATTGTTTTTCGGTACTTGTAACAGATAAGGCAATTTTTTGTTCCGAAACTTTAATGTTGTCAAGTTCATAGGTTGTTGTCCTTAGGGGGTCAGTTCCGCGATCGGTAGCCGACCGGCCATCTCCGTCATATTTAAAAGCGATGCGAACTTTTTTCCCTGCATAGGCAGTTAAATTAGCTACACCAGCATTTATAAATGCCGGGGTATAACCTGTTACCGGAGTTTCCGGGAATGTAAAATTAGATGAAATATTGGTCCAGGTTGCAGTAGCAATACCACCTTCAGTTCCGTCAAAATTCTCCGAAATCCAAACCGATAAGCAATTGGAATTCCAGTAGCCTACAACAAGGTCGAACGTAAATTGGGGTGCTGTGGCTGTTTGTAAATCTATTTCCGGGCTTATCATCCAGTTTTCATTTATTTCAAGCGTAGCATTCGACGAGGCCTGTGCATAGTTATTTGTATTATACGTTCTGCAATACCAATTTTGTGTGCCTTTTACATCTTTACTAATCCATCCGTTTTCGCCACCGATTGCAGCATAAGGTTTAACCGTGGTAACTGAATGATTGGTCCAATCCTCAAATAAGTATTTTACTTCAGTAGATTGAGAAGTGGCATCTTCATTGGAATAGTTGTATTCAGCAAATGCATATTGCCCGGCAGTTGCTGCCGGAAACTTAGCCGCCAATACAACAGGTAATTTTGCAGATGGAGAAACCGTTGGAGTAAATGCACTTACATATTCTGCCCCTCCCCAGGCTAACTGATAATCTGCATTTTGCAAAATATTCACAGTTGTAAGATCATTAAAATAAGCGGGGCTGCCTATATTATAATTGTATGTAATCAATGCACTTGAGCCTTTATCGAAGGAAAAGTACATTTTATTTAACAGTGCCGGAACATAATCAGCCGATCCATAAGTGGAATTCAAAGCCGAAAACGACACTATAGAATTGGCAGCAGCAATTTGTTCAGGTGTTGTTGCGACTTTCAAAGCCGCAGTCTTCATGGCTGCATAATCAGCGGCTGTTAAAGTATAACTTAAGGCAGCAACATTGGTAGGTTTGGTCATTTCGTCAAGACCTTTAAATTGATCGTTGAATTTAGTACATCCACCCAGGAGTACTGCAAACGCCAAACCTGCTATTAATGAATAAAATATCTTTTTCATATTTTTAGGTTTTTAGAATTTAACTTTTAATGAGGTGGAAAAGGTCCTGCCGAATCCATAAAAAACAGGAGAGGTTTTCCAATCGTGGTTAACTCCATCTGTAGCATCAGTAATATAATCGGCATTGAGCAGATTATCAATATTACCAATCAAGGTTGCATCAAAGCCACCAATTTTGAATCGAAAGCTCATGTTTAAATCAAAAATAGTTGCATCGGGAATTCGCCATGGCTGTGCAAAGGTTATAGAATTTAAACTGCTGCCTACTGAAGCAACATTAAAGTATGAATAGTTGCGGCCAAAATAGTTAGCATCCACACCCAGGTTAAAACCTCTCATTAATTCGTATTTTAAACCGAGGGCTGCCGTTGTTTGTGCTGAATTGCCAACATGAATGCCACCAATATTTACATCCATTTTATAATGTTCAGGGCTGAGCAGTCCAACTACAGTGCCATTTTTGTCAACAGGTTCCCCGTTGCGGTTATAAAGATAACCTGAAACATTATTTTGCCAGTTCCAGTCACCCAGTGAAATCATACCGGTAATTTCCAGGTTGTCAAAATATTTAGAGTTCAAATCAAGTTCTACCCCTTTATGAAGTGCATTTACACCCTCCATATTGACAACCAGACTGTTTTGGCTGTTGGTATTGACGGGGTTTACCATGGTTTTATCTTTCCAAAGTGTACGATAGATGTTTAAGTTAGCCGTAAGAAAATACGATTTGAAACCATAGCCCAATTCAGTTGAAAAAGCTTTTTCATTTACGGCATTCGGATTGGTTACATTGCTGGTGGTTGATTGCAGGAATGCTCCTCCTGAGAAGAAAGGTGCGCGGGAAAGTATCCCGATGTTAGCAAACACATTATGATAATCGTTGATATTGTAGTTGGCTCCACCTTTAGCGCCATATCCTAAAAAGTTGATGGTTTGGGATTTAGCCTGGTCGCTGTTGTAATAAAAGCGGTCGTAACGCCAGTAAGATGTGTTTGATCCTGATAATGAAACAAAGGTGCTAAGTGCATCTTTATTGTATTCGGCCTGCATGAACAATCCCTGGCTGAATACATACCCATCATAATCACGGTAAACCACATCACCGACACCTAATTTATTTGTCAGAAAAGATTGGTCGGTACGCAAAGGACGGGCTGTTTGATCTAAAAAGAAGGAACCTCCATATAAATCAGTTAACACATTCGTATGAACTCCTTTGTAGTAGCGAAGGTCAACACCACCATAAAAATCTACTTTGTTTCTTATTTTAGTGGTGAACGTTGACAAAGCGCCATACCATCTATGTTGGTTTACACTTTTCGACATTACCATTTTTGAGCCTTGAATACTTGTCTGGTTGTATGCATAAACAGCGCCATAATCAAAAGTACCGTCAACAGAGCGGAACTTAGTGTTAGGAATTCCATTTGAAGCGCCATACCAATATCCACGGTCAGTAGATGTGAAACCTTGTCCGCTGGTACCATATCCATCGCCAAATGAAGCGTAAATAACCGATGAAAGACTTGTGATATGATTGATCGTCCAGAAGTGATTTAACGAAAGTTGCGGTTTGTTATAAACATTTTTTGACGATGCTCTTTGTTGTCCGTTCATATCAAAACCGTAGGACGCATTGTATAAATATTTATTCTTCTGTTTCTGCCATTCCGAAATCAGTAATTTATCGCCATTGTTTCGTTGATTGTGCCACTGAGGAGCACCAAATGCAGTAAATGACAGGGAATGCGAAGCGTTAATTTTCTTCGAAACATTAACAAAATAAGAGATGGACTCAAATTGAGTTCCATCGATATATCCATTACCCCATGTTTTAGCACCTAAAAGGGATACGGCCCAATTTTTTGCTGTTAAACCGGTAGAAAGGGAGAACGCAACTTTGTTGTAACCGTCACTGCCTAGTCCATAGAATAGAGATCCGCCTTTTTTTGCGTCCGTGGTATTGGTAAGAATATTGATAGAACCGCCCAATGAAGGGGCTGCCACTTTAGATGCTCCCAGTCCGCGTTGCACCTGCATCGAACGGGTAACATCCGCTAAACCAGCCCAGTTGGACCAGTAAACACCGCCCCATTCCATGTCATTAACAGGAACGCCATTTATCATTACTGCAATATTGGCAGATTCGAAACCACGTAAGTTAATACGCGAGTCACCGTAACCTCCACCTTGTTTTGTGGCATATACTCCCGGGGTTGACTTCAACACTTCGGGGAATTCCTGTGTGCCCAGTTTATCTTCAATTAACTTAGGATCCAGGGTTGAAATGGCAACAGGCGTTTTGCGGCTAATAGCCACTGAGGCTAAAATAACCACCTCATCCAATCCAATTTGATTGACCATTAGTCCAACAATTCCCATATCTGTTACCTCCCCTTTCTTAACATTTATGTCAACTTCAACAGGTACGTAACCCACATACTGAACGACAATGGTCTTTTTCCCAACAGGAACTTCAAACTTAAAAGCTCCGTTAGCATCAGCTGAGGCTCCTGTAGTTGTTCCTTTAATAAATACCGACGCACCAATCAAAGATTCATTTGTTGAAGCATCTGTAACAACTCCTTTTACATAACCCTGTGCAAATAACCCCGTATTAAAAAGTATTAATACAAATGCAAAGGCAATTCTTTTTAACATTTTTTTCATAATAAATAAATTTTCATAGTTTGGTTGGTTAGCTAAATTTCAGTTTTTTTAAATTGGGTGGTAAAAGTAGATTTTATTTTTGATTAGTGGAACCAATTTGTTAATAACTGTTAAATATTATTTTGCATTCATAAGCTGAAGACCATAAAGAGATGTCCAAAAATTTATCCTTCATTTAACAATAAGGCTGAATGCCAGGTATTAATGAAGTTTGCTTTAGGACAATTTTGAAATTGAATTGACTTGAAATCCTGCAATTCATTGAATTCCTGTTCATCAAGATGAATATCCTTAATTATTGGGAATATCAATACAATTTCAGCTATGGCAGGATAATCAGTGAAGAATATCATATAATGTATAGCTACTGTTTTATATAATTCCCTGCCTGTTGTCAAATATCTTACCTTTGTAAAAGTTTTTAAAAAAAAAATAATGGCACTTTCAACCCGTGGAATGAAGATAGGAATACTCACAGCGGGCGGCGACTGTCCGGGTATTAATGCCGCGATACGTGGTGTTGGTAAAACAGCCATAACCGAATATGGCATGAAGGTTATTGGAATATCTTCAGGTTTCCGGGGATTAATTGATAAGGAATATAACGAACTGGATGAAACACAACTTTCGGGTATGCTAACCCTTGGAGGAACCATCCTGGGAACCTCTCGCGACAAACCTTTCAAGAATGATCCGGTTACAGGCGAAAATATGTCGAAGATCATCAAGAAGAACTATAAAGAAATTGGTCTTGATGCCTTGGTAGTTATCGGTGGAAACGGCACTCAGAAAACCGCTGCCAAACTAACTGCAGAAGGTTTAAATATTATCGGCTTGCCGAAAACCATTGATAATGATGTTTTTGGCACTGATGTCACTTTCGGATTCGATACGGCAGTAAGCATTGCTACTGAGGCTATTGACAGGTTGCACTCAACGGCGAATTCGCATAAACGCATCATGGTTATTGAACTTATGGGGCATCATGCAGGATGGATTTCGCTGTATTCGGGAGTTGCAGGCGGAGGCGACGTCATCCTGATACCTGAAATCCCTTATGACATGGATATAGTTGCCCGTTACCTCGAAAAAAGGGCAAAAAACAAGAAACCATATTCTATTGTAGTTGTTGCCGAGGGCATCCAAAAGCCAAGAGGTATTTCAGCGGCTTCATTTATATCGCAATCCATCAGTGAGAAAACCGGGCTGGAAACCCGCGAAACCATTCTCGGCTACGTACAACGCGGTGGCTCACCCACGGCCATGGATCGGATACTTGCAACCCGTTATGGCGCTCATGCGGTCGAACTTATTGCTGAAGGCAAGTTCGGGTTAATGGTTTGTAAAGATGGCGAAACTATCACTTCAGTTCCTCTCGACCAGGTTGGCGGAAAACTTAAACTTGTGCCATCAGAACACTCGATCATTAAAAAGTCACGAAAAATGGGTATTTGTTTCGGAGATCGGAAAGTGTAAGATTCAGGGATTAGTGTTATACTTTCAGGTTATTGGAACCCATCTTCCTGCATATCGCTATTGACCGGGATTTTTTCATTCTTTTTGTTATAGTTGTTAATTTTAAACTGAATCCCGGCATATACAACCCTGGATTCCCAGTATCTTTTGTTTATTGAAACAAAATTGACTCCTGTAGTTGTGGAATTAAAATTACGGGATTTAAAAATATCTGTAACCCTGAGGGAAACCGACAATTTATTCTTTAGAAAATCCTGCCTCAGCGAGGCATCAACGGTATAATAGCCGTCGCGTTTTGATTGCGGATCACTGGTCGGCGAATTGTAATTCCCGATTAATTGAAACGAGCCATCCTTCGAATAGTTAAATGTTGCATTCAACCTTCCACTCCAGGTAAACTGGTTGGTTTCAGGAATATTCTGTTCCACTATCGGGCTGACCCAATACTGATAAAACGACAGGTTACCGTTAATCCTCAGCCATTTGTATGGATTTGCCGAAGCAACAAACTCAAGTCCGTATGATTTGCTGTTGTTGATATTCTGTGGCTTTTGATAAGTTATACCGTTCGAATCGATACGCGTGATACCTTCAACAAGTCCGGCCGTATTCCTAAAAAAAGCAGTTGAAGTAAGCGAATATTTGTCCCAATATTTCAATATTCCAAATTCGAGTGAATTGGAATACTCAGGCTTTAAATCCGGATTACCCATGCGGATATTAAGAGAATCAGAATAATCAACATACGGGTTCATTTCACGAGGTGAAGGCCGATCGACACGGCGGCTGTAACTGAATTGCAATTCCCTGCCTTTCCCCAGGTCGTATTGCGTGTGCAACGAAGGATAGAAACTATGGTACGTGTTATTGTAGCTTGAATCGGTTTGCTCGACTTTCGAATTGGTATAAACCTGCTCGTACCTCAGTCCTGCCTGATATTTAAGCTTTCCCCACGAATTACTGTAAATACCATATACAGCATATAATTGTTCTTTATAATCGTAATGATTTTTTAAGTTGAGCAAAGTGTCCCATTTTTCAGTAGTAGGATTGAAATTGGTGTAGTCATAGTTCATGCCCATATCGCGATACGAAAACTTATAACCGCTTTCGATCCGTGCCCCGCTTACAAATGGATGAATATAGTTTCCCTGGGCTGTTAAAAAAATATTCTTGTTCAATGCATAATTTTGCTGTAAAAGAGGCACTCCTGCCTTTTGAAATGTATTTATATCATAATCCTGCTGATTTATTAGCTGATCATTATTCATGCTGTTGTCGTTATACACTATATCTTGTGTAAACTCCCTTCCTTTCTGGGGGAAAGTATGTTTGTAAGATAAGGTATAATTCATTGAATTAATACTCCTGTCGGAATTGGTGTAACGATCGAAATAACGAAGCAGCGAATCACTGCCGAAGTAATTTTTATACACCATTGTTCCTTCCTGTCCAAACGACATTTTTCGATTTTGAACCGATACCGTAAGATTATTGCGTGTATCAATGGTATAGTCAATTCCGCCGCTTAAACTAAGTGCATTGCGATGCATGCTCCCCTCTTGGGTCTGGCTCAGCAGGTTAACAACATCGCCAAAAGTGCTGGTTCGCTCACTTTCGGAAGAACTGGTATAAAGGTTGTAACGGGCATCGGCGCCAACGAATACGTTAATCTTATTTGAACGGAAATTCAGGTTTAAAGTTCCGTTATACTTATCATGGGTTCCCACTGTTCCCGAAACGAGTCCGTTAAAACCCTGAAGTGCTTTTTTCTTCAGGACAATATTAATAATCCCTGAAGTACCATCCGGGTCATACCTGACCGACGGATTAGTGATTACCTCAACAGACTCAATATCACTTGCCGGCAACTGATTTAATATATCGCTGCTACTGATACCGGCCTGGCTGGCTGGTTTACCATCAATAAGCAAGGTAATATTAGAATTGCCACGCAAGCTAACATTACCATCGACATCAACCGAAACACTGGGAACATTCTGCATAACGTCAGTTGCTGTTCCTCCCGAAAGGGCCATAGTCTTATCAACGGTGATCACTTTTTTGTCGAGGTTGTTGCTGATCAGTGCTTTTTTAGCTATAATATTAACGCCTGACAGGGTTGCATGTTGTGCTGATATATAGATGTCATCCAATTTAACATCTGCACTTTGCTGTGAAATAACAATATTTGATATATATTTAACTTCGTATCCGATAAAACTGGCTTTCATATAATACCGCCCAGGCGCTAAATTGGTAAAAACAAATTTCCCTTTTGCATCGGTAATGACTCCAGTTAACAAAGTTGAATCTTTAACCTTATAAATGGCAGTACTGCCGTATTCAATTGGCTCTTTTGTAATTTCATCGAAAAGTGCACCACTGATAACACCAAAACCCGGAACTGTGCTTTTACCGCCAGGTTTATTTCCCTGACCTCGCATGGCACCTGGTTGTTGAGCCATTAAAAAGCTTGAAATGAGAAAGAACAAGATAACCAGAAATGATTTGGAAGTATTCAATTGAAACATGTTAATTAATTTGAGATAATATGAATTTATAAGACAATCAATTTCCCTAATAGTTTAATGTTGAAACGGCAGAAAGTGATTTTTTGCAAAGCTACCAAAATGCAACAGTTGCAGTGGTTATTCACAATTTTTAACATTTCCTGATTCTCATATATTTTAAGGAAGCTTATGTACCTGGAATTCAAAATTCATTCCGGGATTAATGTCGTAGGTTCTTTACAAAAGATTGTTGAAATGAGACAGATTTGCAGCTTCAACAAGATAAAAGTTACGTGTTCCGGGTTCCACCGATTCACGACATATTTGCTTTCAAACAGTAATTACAGAAACAGTTACAAAAGAACAATCGAAGTTGACAGCTGAGCCACCCGGCACCTGGAACCTGGCACTTTAAATAAAAACAATATTCCTCCAATGTTTAAAAACAGAACTATCATGTATAACAAGATATTATTCTACTTTTACCAGCCAATTATAGCACCATGAAAGTATTCTTCTCCATTTTTACCATTGCCTTCCTATCGATTCAACTTAACGCCCAGGATATTACGTTTCAGACGTATTATGAAAAGTCGGAATATCTGAGTACTCCCCGTTATAATGAAACGATTGATTTTTGCAAAAAACTTGATGATGCATCGCCAATTCTGCACTATTCAACATTTGGGAAAAGTCCGGAAGGACGTGATCTCCCGCTGCTGATTGCCGATAAAAACGGGAATTTCACACCCGAATCGGTGCGAAAAAGCGGAAATGCTGTGCTGCTCATAGAAGCCTGCATACATGCCGGCGAAAGTGATGGGAAAGATGCCGGGCTGATGCTTCTTCGTGATATAGCTATTTACAAGAAGAACCCTCAGTTGCTCGATCATGTTACTGTGCTTTTTATCCCGATTTTAAATACCGATGGTCACGAGCGTTTCGGGCCCTACAACCGGATTAACCAGAACGGGCCTGAAGAAATGGGTTGGCGTACTACAGCACAAAACCTGAACCTGAACCGCGACTTTATGAAAGCTGATGCTCCTGAAATGAAAGCATGGCTTAAACTTTATAATGCATGGCTTCCCGAGTTCTTTGTAGATTGCCATGTTACCGATGGCGCCGATTTCCAGTACACCATGACGTATGCGCTCGAAACCATGGGCAGCATGGAAAAGAACCTTACTTCCTGGACTGAAAATGTTTGTGAAACTTATCTTGTAAGCGAAATGAAGAAATCAGGATTCCCGGTGTTTCCTTACGTACAGTTCCGCAACTGGCACGATCCCCGTAGCGGGCTTACCGTTGGTGTGGCACCGCCCATGCTGTCGCAAGGATACACGGCAGTGCAGAACCGCCCCGGTCTCCTCATCGAAACACATATGTTAAAGCCATACAAAGCCAGGGTTACCAGTACTTATACCATGCTTACACATACGCTTGAACTTCTGAACAAAGAATATAAAACACTACAAACTCTCGTTGAAGGCGCCGATGCATACACTGCATCCGCAAAATTTCGGGAACAACCATTTCCTGTTAATTTCACCGAATCGTTTACCGACAGTACGAAAATCGAATTTCTTGGATTTGAATACACTATCGATACCAGCGATTTAACCGGTGGCTTATGGTTTAAATATGATAATCAAAAGCCAACAACCTGGCAACTGACTCTTTTCCCGGAATGCAAAGCCGATAAATTTGTAACCTTACCGGAAGCATATCTTATTCCACCCTTTTGCACCACAGTTATTGATGGACTGAAACTCCACGGTGTAAAAATGTCGCCCTTGATGGAGGTTGTAACATGCAAGGTTAAATTAAGCAGATTCAGCAATATACGTTGGCAACAAAGACCTTTCGAAGGACATCATAAACTCACTTACAAGCTTCTTGATACTATTGAGGAGCGCACATTTCCTGCCGGAACCATGTTGGTTGAAATGAACCAGCGTACCGCCAGGGTTATAGCGCATTTACTTGAGCCTGACTCCCCCGATTCGTATGCAGCATGGGGATTTTTCGATGCTTACATGGAACAGAAAGAATATTCGGAATCGTATGTTATGGAAACGATGGCTCGTGAAATGATTCAGAAAAACCCACAATTAAAAGTGGAATTTGAACAAAAAAAAGCATCTGATAAGGTTTTCGCCTCTGATCCAGATGCCCAGTTGAACTGGTTTTACAGCAAATCACCTTATTGGGACAATCGTTTAAATCTGTATCCCATCGGACGGATTGTTAACCGGAGGGAGTTGGACGGGCTAAAACTCTGAGGGAATATTTCTTTATGTAGCATCAGTGCAATGGCTTTAGGAAATATTCCAGCTTTTTATAAAGCAACTCTAATGAAAACAGGATAAGTTGTTACATCATAAACGAAAATTCCAAGACCCAAATTCCAATTTGCATATTCCAAAAACAAAATTCTCTCGATCTGCCTAGATTTTATCTTGTCTATTCTATAATCCGGCAAACAGCCCCGGCATAGTATTTCCCATTTCCAGTTTTAGCAGGATTTCTTTTCGCCATAAACCGCCGCCGTAACCGGTGAGTTTGCCGTTGCTACCGATAACCCGGTGACAAGGCACAACAATGTTGATTTTATTTTTCCCGTTGGCATTACCAACTGCCCGGGTATTGGTTTCGCTTCCTGTCATTCGGGCAAGATCAAGGTAAGTGATGGTTTTACCGAAAGGTATCTGCTGAAGTTTTTCCCATACATTAAGTTGGAAATCAGTTCCTCTTGGATCGAGATGCAAATCAAACCTTTTCCTCGCACCTGAAAAATATTCATTCAACTGGGTTACGCATTCCTGCAGGCAAGCCGGGGCGTGAGTTGGAATAGTTACATCGTCAAGAAACATTATAGACCGGATGCCTTCGTTGCTTCCTGATATTTCGATGATCCCGACCGGGGAATGTATGCGTGTTGCTACTAAATCCATTTCAAACTGGTATTACGTTTAGAGACCAGAAGATTGAGTCATACTTACAAATTACATCTAATTGAAGGTAATATAAATATCCAGTATCTCAGGGCGGTTTCCGGTTCGCACAGGCGGTCCCCAGCCACCGTATCCACTAGAAACATAAAATTGAGAATTACCTTTTCGTTTGTAGCCCCAACTTACTTCATAAATAGCTTTCGTGATATAATTAAAAGGCCAAAGTTGTCCGTGGTGAGTATGCCCCGATAACTGAAAATCAACCCCTGCATCAGCAACCTGTTGCAGGCTGAACGGCTGATGATCCATCAAGATAACCGGCAATGAGCGATCAACTCCATTGAGAACTGTGTCGAGGCTTTTACGTTCTTTAGCGCTGAATCTTTTTGAATCGCGGTCGTTACGACCTGCCAGGTAAAAACTTTTATTGATTTCAATCGCAGTATCCCTCAGCATCCGGATACCATGTTCTTCGAGGTATTTAACCGCCGCTTCGGCCCCGCCAATGTATTCATGATTTCCGGTTATGGCATATACACCTAAGGGTGCTTTTAGTTTTAACAATGATCTGCCCAGGTCATTATGAATTACAGGTGCCAGATCCTCATCCACTATATCCCCGGCAAGGAGTATTACATCAGCATTACATTCATTCAGCATCCGAACCAGTTTGGCTGTTCGCCGCGGCCCAACCAATGTACCCATGTGAATATCCGATGCGGCAGCAATATGAAGGGTTTTCATTTGTCCTGCCTTTTTGTCGATATGGATATCAAGCCGCTTCACACGCGGGTTCAATGCATTAATATGCCCAATTAATACAACAATTCCGGTAATCCCAACCACTGCGATGAATAAGTATTTTTTAACATCCACATAATGATTAATCAGCAGAGCTGGCTGAGGGAGAAAATACAACACTAGCCTCACCAGATCAATCACCAGCACGGCCAACAGCAGGTAAACCATAAATGCAAGCCAGAATGAACCCACAAAAGTAAAAAAACTGCTTACCGGCGAAATCCATACCCGCTCCATAAAGCGGCCAATCAAATAGGAAGAACTTAAAAACAGAAATATCCACGGATACCAGTTCTTAATATTTGTTCTCACGGGTAAAGCCCGCATGCCATGTATAAAAATATAGTAATTTACCAGGCTGTATATCAGTATTACGATACCGAAAAAGATAACAAACTGAATAGTACGCATAAGTAAGGATTATTCGTAATCAATAATTGTAAAGCAAATTAACGTTAAAAATTGCTAATAATAGATAACTGGATACTTCAATATTTGTTCAGTACCTTTTAATTACCGGGGAATTTGTAAATTTGCACCTTTCATACAAGCCCGGCTCAGTTGAATTGATGGCAACATAATGTAAATCAATGTTATAGTTCCATTTTTCAAATACTCCAGGTTTTCATTCAAACTGTACAATGCGGAAAATTTCTATTGCAATCCTGTTCATTCTGGTAACTGTGGTGGCTGCACAAGCCCAACAGGTAATTTATTCTCAAACATTTGAAGATACAGCCAGCCTGTTTCAGGACTATGTGCTCGCAAAACTGGACAAAGGCATCCCCGCTGATACTGACATGGATACCCTTAAAACTGTTCCCTGGTTTGTTGATGCTGCCGGAACAGCCGGTAATCATGCTGCCATAGCCACTTCAAATTTTAATCCTGCAGCAACTGCCGATGACTGGTTTATTATGCCAGCCGTACGAATCGGTAAAGCCTCCAAATTAACATGGGAAAGCCTGTCGTTAACCGGCGGAACTGCAGATACGTACCAGGTTTATGTTTCCACTACCGAGCAATCTGTTGCCGGCTGTCTCTTTAACGGAGCTTCAGGTTCATATACTTCCGACAATTCAACTGCTTTCGTTTCCGATACACTGGATCTTGCTGCAGCTGGTTATGCCAATCAAACGGTTTACATAGGATTCAGGCTTAACACTCAGTCGGGTGGCGATAAAATTGCAATAGATGATATACTTGTTACTGAAGACTCTACCCATTTTGTCAGTCTTACATTCACAGTCAATATGTCCAATTATATTGCCGACACCTTGTTCAATCCCAGGACAGATACGGTAGATGTAGCGGGTAATTTTAACAATTTCGACGGCACAAAAAATATTTTATCCATTGTTCCCGGAACCGATTCTACAATATACTCCACTACAATACCAGGATTTCTTGATGGCGACCAACTTGAATTTAAATTTCGCATAAACAGTTCATGGAACGATACAGCCGTAGAATTCCCTTATGGCCAACCCAACAGGGTGTGGTTAGTTGAACACAATAATTACACTTATACCTGCTATTACAACAACCAGGGCTCTACTTTCGGCATCCCCGAAAACAGGTTAATGGACCAGATAAATGTATTCCCAAATCCGGCTCAAAACTATGTTTTGATTGGAATTCCTAAAGACATCAGAAAAATACTTTTAATAAGTCTGACTGGCAGCAAGATCTTTGATCGTGAGACAAAATCCGGAACCGTTGTCAACTTCGATGTTGGTTCACTTGCGAAAGGAACCTATATTTTGCTGTTCTATACCGACAAGGGCTTTACCGGAAGTAAAAAGCTGATTAAAAACTAATTACAATCGGTTTCACTAATAATGACGATTCAGAATCAACACCAGGCAGGAATTAATCATTCTTTTCGGTTGCTGCTTCTTTTTCATTTCACTATGGCTCAGTTAATCTGCTGCCTGACCACTCCTTAATAAAGCCTAACCCTTTTCCCATGAGTGAACAAATAAAACATGAATGTGGCATTGCCTTTATAAGGTTGCTCAAACCGCTTGAATATTATTATACAAGATATGGCACCACACTTTATGGTATCAATAAGTTGCACCTGCTGATGGAAAAGCAACACAACCGCGGTCAGGATGGAGCAGGAGTGGCAAGCGTAAAGCTTAACGTGATTCCCGGAAACAGGTACATCGACAGGGTGAGGTCAAATGCGGCAGGGCCTATCGACGACATTTTCAAGCAGATATACAAACCTTTCCAGGAAATTATACATAAAGATCCTGATAGAATAAATGATTCAGGCTGGCTCAAGAATAATATTCCTTTTTTCGGCGAAGTCTTCATTGGCCATCTCAGGTACGGAACTTTTGGGAAAAATAATATTGAGAACCTGCATCCTGTAGTGCGCTATAACAATTGGATGACACGTAACCTGGTATTAGCCGGGAATTTCAATATGACCAATGTGGATGAATTGTTTCAGCGCCTGGTTGAATTCGGACAGTACCCTGTGGAAACATCCGATACCGTTACCATTCTTGAAAAAATCGGCCATTTTCTCGACGATTCAAACGAAAAGCTTTATCGCAAATTCAAAAAAGAAGGATATACCAAACAGCAAAGTACAGAACTGATAGCTGAAAATCTGAGTATCAAAGAATTACTTACTGAATCGTCCGAACATTGGGATGGCGGATATGCCATTGCCGGTATGTTTGGGCATGGCGATGCTTTTATTTTACGCGATCCCAACGGAATACGGCCGGCGTATTGGTACAAGGACGACGAAATTGTTGTTGCCGCATCCGAACGCCCGGTAATACAGACTACATTAAATGTTTTATTTGATGATGTTCATGAAGTGAAACCGGGCCACGCACTTATAGTCCGCCGCAATGGAACAGTTGAAGAGGTTCAGATTAAACCACCTGCTCCCAGGCGTTCATGTTCGTTCGAAAGGATCTACTTTAGCCGGGGTACGGATAAAGAAATTTATAATGAGCGTAAACAATTAGGTGGCGTTCTGACTAAAAGCATACTTTCGGAAGTAGGCCACGACCTGGAGAATACCGTATTTAGTTACATCCCCAATACAGCATCATCTGCTTTTTATGGATTGGTTGAAGAGCTGAATAATGTCTGCAACCAGATAAAAGCCGATAAAATACTGAAAGAGGGCCCAACCATCACCCGCGAACAACTACAGGAAATTTTCCGCTTAAAACCGCGGGTTGAAAAAGTAGCTGTTAAGGACATCAAACTCCGCACTTTTATCACCCAGGATTCGCAGCGCAACGACCTTGTAGCCCATATTTACGATGTTACCTATGGCACAGTGCGCCGTGGTATCGACAACCTGGTTGTACTGGACGACTCTATCGTACGTGGCACTACGCTGAAACAGAGCATTATCCGCATGCTCGACAGGTTAGGCCCCAAAAAAATAGTAGTTGCTTCATCGGCTCCTCAAATTCGCTACCCGGATTGCTATGGAATTGATATGGCAAAAATCACTGATTTTATTGCTTTTAATGCCACCATCGAGTTATTAAAGGACACACATCAGACGGATGCTCTCAACGAGGTTTACCGTAAATGTAAAGCCCAGGAGAAACTGCCCAAAGAACAGGTGGTCAATTATGTGAAGGAAATTTATGACCTTTTTACCCCACAACAGATTTCGGCAAAGATTGCCCAATTAGTAACTCCTCCGGGTTGCAAAGCCAAAATTGCTGTTGTTTTTCAATCGGTTGAAGATCTGCACCAGGCCATTCCTAACCACACCGGCGACTGGTATTTTACAGGTAATTATCCAACTCCGGGAGGAAACAAAGTGGTAAACAAGTCTTTTATTAATTTTATTGAAGGAAGGGATGAGAGGGCTTACTGAGAGGATGAGGAAGATTGAGGGAACCAGATGAGGGGAAGAGTGGGTGAATGGGAGAAGGGGTGATTGAAAGACAGGTGGGCGATACGACACGAGATGATAAGGCTTTTTACGCTTTTCGGAGTGCACATATACATTAGATTTAAAACAAATAATCATTGTAACTAATGCTGTTTCCTGCCGAAAATGTTTTTGAATTAATGAATCATTTTGGTGGCAAGTCTCATCCTTTCTTGTTTGGAATTGATTTCGATGTAAAACAAGCATTTTTTATAGATCCTTCCAAAGCCGGCGACTCGGGTATCTATTTCAGTATTAACGGAATTGGCAATCATTTTCCTTATACAACTAAATCGGAACCTGTTAACCTGGTTAAACATCCAATCGGGCAAAAACAGTATAACAAAGCGTTTGAAATAATTCACCGGAATCTGGTTGAAGGGAATTCATACCTCGCAAATCTTACATTCCCAACTGATATTGAATTAAATATAAACCTGCCTGAAATATTTGCACGGAGTAATGCACGTTACCGCTTATTGTTTAAGGATGAGTTTGTAGTTTTTTCGCCCGAAATATTTGTTCAGATTGAGAATGGAATTATCCGGTCGTTTCCAATGAAAGGAACCATTGATGCTTCATTGCCGGATGCTCAGGATCATATACTTGCCGACCCGAAAGAAACCGCTGAACACAATACAATTGTCGATCTTATCCGAAATGATCTGAGCATGGTTGCAACAAAGGTCAAAGTTGAACGTTTCAGATATATAGAACAGATCACTACACACGAGAAATCACTCCTGCAGGTAAGCTCTGAAATTTCGGGTACGCTACCCAAGAACTACGAAGCTGATTTGGGAAATATTTTCCGAAAGCTTCTGCCGGCAGGTTCCATTTCGGGAGCGCCAAAGAAAAAAACGCTGCAAATAATCCGAGAAGCTGAAACCTATTCACGGGGATTTTATACCGGTGTTTTCGGCTACTTCGACGGATCAAAACTCGACTCGGGAGTGATGATCCGTTTTATTAAAAATAAAAACGAAAAGCTGATTTTCTGCAGTGGCGGCGGAATAACTGTTAACAGCAATTCTCTGAAAGAATATAACGAACTAATCGATAAAGTATATGTCCCTTTTATTTGAATCCATACGCGTGCAGGATGGTGTGCTTCAGAACCTTGAGTACCACAATTTCAGGATGAACCACAGCCGGAAAGCGCTTTATAAATCACCGGGTAGCATTGAGCTGGATCAAGTTATTCAAGTTCCAACCGAATGCAGGAAAGGCCTTTATAAATGCAAGGTAACTTATAGCAGGGAAGTGAAAAGTATTGAATTTAAGCTTTATTTGCCACGTGTAATAAAATCGCTCCGATTGATTGAAGATGATACCATTAACTACAAATACAAATATACAAATCGCGGCCGTATCAACGCATTGCTTACAAAACGCGAACGTTTCGATGAAATATTGATAATTAAGGCGGGCTTTATTACTGATACCAGTTACTCGAACATTATTTTCTTTGATGGTGTCCAATGGCTTACACCTTCTACTCCCCTACTTCGTGGTACCATGCGCAGTTTTTTAATTGAAAACAATTTAATCTCAGAAACGGAGATTAAAGTTACTGATCTGAAGCTTTTTAAAAAAGCGCGCCTCATTAATGCCATGATGCCGTTTGAATTGGCTAAGGATATAAAGATTGAAAAGATAGGCTATTGATGGGATAGGAATTAAGCTTTCCGGAATAAAAAAAACCGCCTTTATGAAGTGCGGTTTTTAAAAATTCATTTTCTTTTACATATTAGATTACAGCAGCCGCAATTTCAATAGCAAGTTTTTTCATTTCATCGGCCGGAAATGCAAGTTTGGGCTGGCTGAAATTAATATCGTCCATTTTATTAAGCGGAACAAGGTGAATATGCGCATGAGGCACTTCAAGACCAATTACTGCCACACCGACTTTAATACAAGGCACAACCTGCTTAATGGCTTTGGCAACCTTCATGGCAAATTGCCAGAGGTCCTTATACAGCTCTTCATCCATATCAAAGAGATAATCTATTTCCTCTTTAGGGATCACCAGCGTATGACCTTTAGCCAACGGGTTGATATCCAGGAAAGCGAAAAACCTGTCGTCTTCTGCGATTTTATATGATGGAATTTCACCTGAAGCTATACGTGCAAATATTCCTGCCATGGCTTTATTCTTTAACAGCTATTTCAACAATTTCAAAAGTAATTGATCCGGCCGGGATAGTAATATCCACTTTGTTACCTTTTGATTTGCCCAGCAATCCTTTGGCAATAGGCGAAGAAACTGATATTTTCCCCTTTTTCAGGTCGGCTTCGTTCTCAGGAACCAGCGTATAGGTCATTTCTATATTGTTTTTCAGGTTCCTGAGCTTAACGGTGGTCAATATCTGTACCTTTGATGAATCCATTTTGGATTCATCAATCAACCGCGCACTCCGGATCAGGTCCTGGAGCTTCGAAATCCGCATTTCGAGCATTCCCTGTGCATTTTTTGCTGCATCATACTCAGCATTTTCCGAAAGGTCGCCTTTATCGCGGGCCTCAGCAATTTGTTGCGAAATAAGAGGACGCTCAACATGCACCAGATGTTCCAGTTCAACCTTCAGTTTTTCGAGTCCTTCTTTGGTGTAATATGTTACCTGTGTCATATCGGTAGCCATTTGTTTTTATTGAATAAGAAGAAAAGACCCTTTGCTAAAAAGGGTCCTTTCCGTAATTTTTTGCTTGTTTTGCAGAATTATCTACAGGTGATTACTAGTAATTCAGGAAATTTTTTACTTGGTATCCGGTTCCAATATCAACTTTATTTTTATTAACAACTCCTGATTTATAAGGTATTACAAGATTAAAGAGTAAATTCCCGGCCATTAGACTAAATATTTATATTGTTGTTATAACCGGCTACTTTGAAAAAGTGTGTAAAGGTATAAAGATTTTTAACTTTTAAGAGTAAGTTACCATCAAAATGAAAATTTCCTGATCAGAAGTATTTCGGGTTTAATAATTCACTGAAAATAACCGCCTGGTGCAGATTAAATCTTCTCGCAATGTTCTCATCGTAAGGCAACTGCTCATGATTTGGCTTCATTTTACGTTCGTTTTCCGAAGTATTAACGGGAAAATCATTCTGTACACCTGATATGAATGTATAACCCGAAAGGCCTACAAACGTCTGGTTTAATTCGGATTCGGTTTTTGGCTTTACTTTTTTTATAGGCGCAACCGGTTGATTAATCATCGCAGGAACAGGTTTGGGTTCATCAGAAAGTTCCCGAAAAATATCTTCGAACAGGGTCTTACTTCCACTTTGGTTTCCTGGTATTGGAAGCGGTGAGGATTGTGACGGCCCCCAGCCCAGTGTGGCATTCCCTGGGATTGCTGTTTCTGAATGGCTTTTTGCCTGGCCGAGTATAACGAATAAGCTATCCAGGCAATACCGATTAATATATATATGACATTATCCATCGAAAAAGCGCCAAAGAATTATATCATGCTAAAATACAAATTTAAATGACAAAAATCATAAAAACAATTTAAATAATGCGCCGGAAAAGATATGTTCTGAATCTGGTCGGGAATTTATACTTATACTTTAGACCTATTTTTTTAATTTCCTTTATATCATCGCTTTATAATTAAGGTCATACAAATATAAAAATCCGCCTGGCTACTTGCAAATGCCATTGAAAAATATTTTACGTTTCTTCGGCTTATTAAGTTTGTCAGCCTTCTTTTGGGTGCGCTTCATCATTTTTTTAGCTTCCTTGCTTTGGTGCTCATAATGTTGTTTGCGGGCTTTCTCGTATTCGGCAGTTGACTTTTTATCGGTTTCCTTCTGTTTTTTCTCTGCTATGGATTGT
Source organism: Lentimicrobiaceae bacterium (assembly GCA_041660125.1). Classification (GTDB taxonomy): domain Bacteria; phylum Bacteroidota; class Bacteroidia; order Bacteroidales; family UBA4417; genus UBA4417. The sequence goes on along the minus strand of JBAZWY010000001.1, from coordinate 147,051 downwards.
TTATCTCTCCTCAGTAACCGGCAACCCGTGCCGGTGAAGGTGAATGTGGCTATGGAAAAGACCAGGATTATCTGAGTTAACCTGACTAGGTACAAGGGTTTATTCATATTCTTACAAGATGAAAAATTATTGTGTAGAGAAAACAATTACTTCAGATCATTCTGAAAAAGGTCAAAGAAGATTTATGCAATTTAAAACAATCATTTACGTTTTGAAAGTTAAGCATTACTTTTACAACGAAAATATCTTACAATAATTACATTATGCGAGTACTGATAGCAATAATTCTGCTTTTACTGGTTGTTCCGGGTTGCAAAAAGGAAAAACGGCCGTTGATTCCGTATGTGTATGTTAACCTGCAACTGTATCCCAATTCACTGGATTTTATACCTGTCGGCGGGTACAAATATGTAAACGGAGGTTACAGAGGCATAGTGATATATCGTATTCTCCAGGATGAATTTTCTGTTTTCGAGCGCTGTTGTCCGTATGATCCGGAAAAAGCAGGTGCAAGAATCGTTGTTGACCCGTCGGGTATCACATGTACCGACTCTGTTTGCATGTCGCAATTCATACTTACCGATGGCACTCCTTACCATGGCCCCTCGCCATATTCACTCATGCAATACCGATGGAACTATGACGGGGAAACATTGCTGATTTTTAATTGATTTTTAATTAAATTAGAGGTCTATCGGTTAAGGTTCTCCCGATATTTATCGGGATGCAAAATGATTTCAAGTTCCCTATTTTCTTATTTTCCTGTTTTCTTTCCTGCCCAAACGCTGACAGGTCTTTCAGATGTTGCCAGGTTTTCTGATTCTCCATAAAATGCAAAGGGCCATCATAAAATGACAGCCCTTTGTAATGACAAGACTTCGGTATTTTAGTAGCGGTAATGGTCAGCTTTATATGGCCCTTCTGCCGGAACCGAAATATAGGCAGCCTGCTCAGGAGTGAGTGTCGTAAGTTTAACGCCTAATTGTTCAAGGTGAAGGCGGGCAACTTCTTCGTCGAGGTATTTTGGCAAACGGTAAACACCAACTTCGTAATTATTTTTCCACAAATCGAGTTGCGCAAGTGTTTGGTTCGAGAATGAATTGCTCATTACAAACGAAGGATGTCCTGTAGCACAACCAAGGTTAACCAGGCGGCCTTCGGCAAGCATAAAAATGGCATGTCCGTCAGGGAAAAGATATTTATCCACCTGTGGTTTGATCTCAATTTTCTGAACATCAGCCATATTGTTGAGTTTATCAACCTGGATTTCGTTGTCGAAATGGCCGATATTACAAACAATTGCCTGGTCTTTCATTTTTTTCATATGCTCCACCGTGATCACATCCCTGTTGCCGGTAGTGGTTACATAGATATTGCCTTCGTCAAGAGCATCTTCAACGGTCTTGATTTCAAAACCTTCCATGGCTGCCTGCAAAGCACAGATCGGATCTATTTCGGTAACAATAACGCGGGCTCCGTATGCACGCATTGATTTGGCGCTGCCTTTTCCAACATCGCCATATCCGCAAACAACCACAACTTTGCCTGCAAGCATTACATCGGTAGCACGTTTGATACCATCAGCCAAAGATTCGCGGCATCCATAAAGGTTATCGAACTTGGATTTGGTAACTGAGTCGTTCACATTGATTGCAGGAATAAGCAATTCACCTTTTTCCATCATCTGGTACAAGCGGTGAACGCCGGTAGTGGTTTCTTCCGAAACACCTTTCCAGTCGGCAACAACGCTGTGCCATTTGGTTGGATTTTCAACATACGTTTCACGCAATAGATTCATGATAACCTGCTCTTCTGCATTTGCACCTTTAGCTTCCAGTAGTTTGGGGTCATTTTCAGCGGCAAATCCTTTGTGAATCAATAATGTAGCATCGCCACCGTCATCAACAATCAGGTGCGGGCCTTTTCCGCCTTCGAAAGTCAAAGCCTGGTTTGTACACCACCAGTATTCATCGAGGCTTTCACCTTTCCAGGCAAATACCGGGATGCCGGCAGCAGCAATGGCAGCAGCTGCATGATCCTGGGTGGAGAAAATATTGCAACTGGCCCAACGCACCTCGGCGCCCAGTTCAGCCAGTGTTTCAATTAAAACTGCAGTTTGAATGGTCATATGCAGTGAACCGGTAATTCTTGCACCTTTCAGCGGTTTTTCAGCCGAATGTTTACGGCGGATACTCATCAGACCGGGCATTTCTTTCTCGGCAATTTCGATTTCCTTACGACCCCATTCGGCTAAGGTTATATCGCGTACTTTAAATTTCATAGTATTATTAATAGTAAGATCTTCCATTGATTTTCTGATTTTTTAGACTTGCCTGCTGCAAGCAGGGGTGCAAAGGTATAATTTATTTCTAAAATGATTGATATATAACTCAAAATGAATCTGATTGTTTGACTTCTCTATCAAAGATTTGGTGTGGCAGATATTTACATATCAATAAATTCGATTATCTTTGCACCTTCAAATATTCCTTTCAATAAAGCAAGGAGGTTTGAGTTATAAAGAAGAGGGGAGAGAACAGGCTCAGTGAACCTCTGGCAACCACCGCCACCCGGTGTGTAAGGTGCCAAAACCTGATCCCGGTAATTATCGGGAAATTATAATTAAAACACACTCCTGTTCCGGCTTTCCGGAGAAACCGAATGTGTTGAGTTAAAAACTTCTGTCCTGCTGCTTTGTTTATGTAGGCAGCTTGGCTAAACATATGAGTAAAATGAAAGAACTATCAACTATATATAAAGTTTTAGAAAATCGCGTTTTAGTGCTGGATGGCGCTATGGGCACCATGATTCAGCGTTATAAACTTAAAGATTCAGATTACCGCGGAACACGATTTGCCACACACCCCATTGATCTGAAAGGATGCAATGATTTACTTTCCCTCACTAACCCCAATGTGATCAGCGAAATTCACCAGGCATACCTCGAAGCAGGCGCTGATATTATTGAAACCAATACGTTTAATGCCACTTCGGTGTCGATGGCTGACTACCAGCTGGAACCAATTGTGTATGAAATGAATGTGGCTTCTGCAAAAATAGCAGTTGCCGAAGCAGAAAAATTCACTGCACTGAACCCGCAAAAACCACGCTTTGTTGCGGGCGCTGTTGGGCCTACCAGCAAAACAGCCAGCATGTCGCCCGATGTAAACGATCCGGGATTCCGCGCTGTAAGTTATGATCAGCTTAAGGATTCATACCTGGAACAGGTTCGTGGCTTGATTGATGGTGGCGTAGATCTGCTGTTGGTTGAAACTATTTTTGATACGCTGAATGCAAAAGCAGCTCTTTATGCTATTAACGAAGTGTTGGCCGAAAGAGATTTGCGCCTTCCGGTTATGGTTTCAGGAACCATTACAGATGCAAGCGGCCGGACACTTTCAGGGCAAACTACCGAAGCATTCCTGAATTCGGTTTCACATATCGATTTGCTCAGCGTTGGATTTAATTGTTCGCTGGGTGCAGAGCAACTCAATCCCTTTATTGAAGAGCTTTCGCGGAAAGCGCCCTTTTACGTAAGTGCGTATCCTAATGCCGGCTTGCCGAACCAATTCGGGGAATACGACGAATCGCCGCTTCAGATGGCTCATCATATACAACCTATACTTACTAATAAATCGGTAAATATTATTGGCGGATGCTGTGGCACCACACCCGAACATATCAGGGAATTATGCAAAATAGCTGAACAATCAACACCACGACATATTCCTGCCATCGAAAAACATTTGCGGCTTAGTGGTTTGGAGCCATTAATGGTTTTCGAAAACAGCAATTTTATAAATATCGGCGAACGGACCAATGTTTCAGGCTCCAAGAAGTTTGCAAGGCTGATACGCGAGGAAAAATACGACGAAGCTCTTTCAGTTGCCCGTCAGCAAGTGGATTCAGGCGCACAGGTGCTGGATATTAATATGGATGATGCCCTGCTGGATGCAAAACGTGAAATGACGCGCTATCTTAACCTGCTTATGGCTGAACCCGAAATTGCCAGGGTGCCGATTATGATCGACTCCTCGAAATGGGAGGTGATTGAAGCCGGCTTGAAATGCCTGCAGGGCAAAGCTATTGTGAATTCAATCAGCATGAAGGAAGGCGAAGATGCTTTCAGGGAACATGCCCGCAAAATTAGGAACTACGGGGCCGCCATGGTGGTAATGGCTTTCGATGAAGATGGTCAGGCCAGTACGCTTGAACGTCGCAAAGAAATCTGTTCCCGTGCTTATCATATTCTTGTGGATGAAATCGGGGTACCTCCTGAAGATATTATTTTCGATCCGAATATCCTGGCGATTGCAACAGGAATTGAGGAACATAACAATTACGCCGTCGATTTTATCGAAACCATTAAATGGATCAAGCAAAATCTACCATACGCACGAATTAGTGGCGGTATAAGCAACCTTTCATTTTCATTTCGCGGTAATGATGCGTTGCGCGAAGCCATGCATTCAGTTTTCCTTTATCATGCCATTAAAGCAGGTATGGATATGGGAATTGTGAATGCCGGCAACCTGCCGGTTTACGATGATATTCCTGCTGATTTGCTCGAACTTATTGAGGATGTTCTTTTTAACCGGAGGCCCGATTCAACCGAAAGGCTGATCGATTATGCCTCGAAAATGAAGGCTACGGAAAAGACGGAAGCAGCAGCAAAAGCATGGCGAGGACTTCCGGTTAACGAGCGGCTGACCTATGCTTTAGTCCATGGTTTGGATGCTGATGTGGCAACCGATGTGGAAGAAGCCCGCCCGCATTTTGCAAGGGCTCTCGAAGTTATTGAAGGTCCGCTAATGGCTGGGATGAATGTTGTTGGCGATTTGTTTGGAGCCGGAAAAATGTTCCTGCCCCAGGTAGTAAAAAGCGCCCGTGTAATGAAGAAAGCGGTTGCAGTTTTGCTTCCTTATATCGAAGCCGAAAAGATTGTAGGCGAAAATAACAAAGCGGGGAAAATCCTGATGGCTACCGTAAAAGGAGATGTTCACGATATCGGGAAAAACATTGTCGGTGTAGTTTTAGGCTGTAATAACTACGAGGTAATTGACCTGGGTGTGATGGTCCATGCCGAGAAAATCCTTGATGCTGCCATCAAAGAAAATGTTGATATTATTGGATTATCAGGCTTGATTACACCTTCTCTGGAGGAAATGGCATTTGTTGCATCCGAAATGGAGCGCAGGTGCTTTATAGTTCCATTACTGATTGGTGGAGCCACCACCAGCGAGATGCATACAGCAGTAAAAATTGCGCCTGAATACAGTCAGGCTGTTGTACATGTACGCGATGCATCAAGGGCTACAGGAGTTGTGGCAGCTTTACTTTCGGTGGATGGTAAAAAACTATTCCTCGATTCAATTACAAAAAAATATTCGCAATTACGCCATAAGCATGAGAGTACCAGGGCCGGGGTGACGTACATTTCACTTGAACAGGCCCGTGCTAATCGTTTTATGACAGATTGGTCAGGTTTTAAACCAGTAAAGCCATCGTTTCTGGGAGTGAAACACCTTGAAAATTATTCTCTGGAAGAAATCAGTCATTATATTGACTGGACATTCTTTTTCCATGCCTGGAAGATCAATGGGAAATACCCTGCCATTTTCGAAGATCCGATTAAAGGCAAGGAAGCTAAAATCCTGTTTGATGATGCCCAGGTTATGCTGAAGCAAATTATTGAAAAGGAAATGGTTCAGGCCAATGGCGTTTTCGGATTCTTTGAAACCAATGCTGTTGGAGATAGTATTGATCTGACAGTTGAAGGAAACCATCACACCATGTTACATTTTCTGCGCAACGAAGAGGAAAAGGAAAAAGGAATTCCAAACCTTTCACTCGCCGACTTTATTGCACCCAAAGAAACCGGATACCCGGATTATATTGGATTATTTGCTGTTACTGCAGGACTTGGAATCGAAAAATGGGTAAAAGAATTTGAAGATCAGAATGACGACTACAACACTATCATGGTTAAAATTCTTGCCGACAGACTCGCTGAAGCTTTTGCAGAACTACTTCATGATAAAGTCCGCAAGGAATATTGGGGTTACGCCAAAGATGAAAATCTGAGCATTGAAGAAATAATCCACGAAGGCTATGCAGGTATCCGCCCGGCTCCTGGTTATCCGGCTTGTCCTGAACACAGTGAAAAAGGAATAATCTTCGGTTTGCTCGATGCCAATAAATCTGGTATTACTTTGACTGAAAATTTCTCCATGTATCCTGCAGCCGCAGTAAGCGGATATTATTTTGCACATCCCGAAGCGCAGTATTTTGCCATCAGCCGCATCAGCCGCGAGCAGGTTGAAGATTATGCTTTGCGAAAGAACTTAACTGTTAAAGAAGTTGAAAGGCTGTTGGCTTCTAATCTGAATTATTAAAATTACAAGAAGAACTATACAATGAAAGTTACCGAATATATTGCAAACAGTAAAGGAAAAACACTTTTTACATTTGAACTGCTACCTCCTCTTAAAGGCGAGAATATCAATTCCATATATCAAACCATTGATCCATTGATCGAATTTAATCCTTCGTTTATTGATGTTACGTATCATCGCGAGGAAGTTATATTTAAAGAACGCGGAGATGGATTGCTGGAACGCCGGACCGTCCGCAAAAGACCCGGAACCGTTGGTATTACAGCCGCTATAAAATTCAAATACGGTATTGACGTTGTTCCGCATTTAATTTGTGGAGGATTCAATCAGGAAGAAACCGAAAATGCCTTGATCGACTTACAGTTTTTGGGAATTGATAATATTTTATTGATCCGCGGGGATAATATGCGTGGGGAAAAACAATTCAGGCCGGAGCCAGATGGGCACCAGTTTGCTGTTGACCTGGTAAAACAGGTAATAAAACTAAATCAGGGGATTTTCCTGGAAGGAGACATTCTCAATCCTGTTCCAACCAATTTTTGTATTGGTGTAGGCGGTTATCCCGAAAAGCACATGGAATCGCCAAACCTGGCTACAGATTTACAATATCTTAAAGCAAAAGTGGATGCCGGAGCTGACTATATCGTAACACAAATGTTTTTCGATAATTCCAAATTTTTTGAATTCGAAAGAAATTGCCGCGAAGCAGGAATCACCGTCCCAATTATTCCCGGATTAAAGCCTATTTCTATAAAATCACAACTCTCCACATTACCGCGCACTTTCTCAATTGACATTCCTGATGAACTTGTAAAAGAGGTTGATAAATGCACTGATTCTCAACAAGTACGTCAGGTCGGTGTTGAATGGGCGATACAACAATCGCGCGAACTAATAAAGTTCGGAGTACCCGTTCTTCATTTCTATACCATGGGGAAATCGGATAATATCTGCAAAATCGCGAAAGCGGTTTTTTAACGATTTGTTTTACCTGAATGGGAAATTAAGGGGCTGAAACGTAATGTTTCTGTTTTCTCAAGGTACTTATTATCTCCTTTTTTCTACATTTGCGTTTTAAACGCGACCCATGACAATTTACCAGGATATCCTGAATCGAACGGAACAGGGCAGAAAACAGCTTGCAGTATTGGTTGATCCCGATAAACTTCTGAACAAGGAAGTTGAAAACATTGCTGCCATTGCCGCAAAATCCGGGGTCGATTATTTTTTTGTAGGTGGAAGTCTCCTGGTAAATAATGAACTGGATCAATGCATTAAAATACTGAAGGCCAACTGTGAAATACCTGTAATTCTTTTTCCCGGCAATAACATGCAGTTGAGCTGGAAAGCAGATGCTATTCTTTTTCTTTCACTTATCAGCGGCCGTAATGCCGAAATGCTGATAGGCCGCCATGTAATTGCGGCTCCTTACCTGAAACTCAGCCCTCTCGAAGTAATTTCCTGTGGATATATGCTGATTGAAAGCGGAAAAACCACGGCAGTTCAGTATATGAGCAATACCATGCCAATTCCTTCTGACAAACTGGATATAGCAATCTGTACAGCTATAGCAGGAGAGATGCTGGGTTTAAAAATGATTTACCTCGAAGCGGGAAGCGGTGCTCTGCATAGTGTCCCGATATCCATGATTGAGCAGGTGAAACAAAATATCAGCATTCCTTTAATTACAGGCGGCGGTTTAAATACACCTGAAAAAGTTAGACAGGCAGCGGTTGCAGGCGCTGATATTATTGTTGTAGGCAATGCATTTGAAAATAATTCCGGCCTCATTTCCGAAATGGCTGATGCGGTGCATAAGGCATCGAAAAATGTTTGATCACTTTAAATTCCCGGAGACACAATTGATGAATCACTCTATTATAGCGCAATACTGATGGGTAAGTTTCAGGGGAAATACCGTATTTCATCAGCCAGATTGCGAAATTGGGATTATGCATCCAAAGGAATGTATTTTGTAACCTTATGCACAAATAAAAGAGAACATTATTTCGGACAGATTATTCAGCCCGAGATTAATAAAGAACATTTTGAAGTGCAATTATCTGAAATCGGTAAGGTTGTTGAATCAGAATGGTTGAAAACGCCAGATGTCAGACCAGATATGAATTTAACATTAGATGAATATCAGGTTATGCCGAATCATTTCCACGCCATTTTAATAATTGGTAATAATAAATTTAATTCGAATGGGTTGGTTTATGAAACGAACAAAAATCCCATTGCCATCCGTAGAGACGCGATGCTCGCGTCTCTGACTCTGACCGATTCGGAATCGAAATCCGATAATGAATCCACAAACGAACCAAATAGCGATTCAGATAACCATACAATATTTGAATTGGAAACCCAAATGATTAAGGATACCAATTCGCAAGGTAAAAACAAATTCACCCCGCAATCAAAAAATCTGGGTTCTATAATCCGTGGATTCAAATCGTCGGTTACAAAATTTGCCATAGATAATAATATTAGATTTAATTGGCAACCGAGATATTACGACCATATTATCAGGAATTATAACGAATATGAACGGATTGCAAATTATATCCAAAATAATCCTGACAATTGGGGAAATGACCGTTTACGATAACAATGGCGTAACAACCGTATCGTAGAGACGCGCTGCTCGCGTCTCAAATTATATCAACCACCATTAATATGAATAAATTCATTTTAATGGGCATTTTTGAGACGCGGGCATCGCGTCTCAAATAATATCAACCACCATTAAAATGAATAAATTCATTTTAATGGGCATTTTTGAGACGCGGGCATCGCGTCTCAAATAATATCTACCATCATTAAAATGAATAAATTCATTTTAATGGGCATTTTTGAGACGCGGGCATCGCGTCTCAAATAATATCTACCACCATTAAAATGAATAAATTCATTTTAATGTTTTATGATTAGAGACGCGAGCATCGCGTCTCTACGAGATCGAAAAAAAACAAATCATCAATATGAATAAAAAATCCACCTTCACCCTACTGGCATTGCTGTTAATGCTTGTATCACAAATATTTGCACAACAAAAACAATTGGCGATTGAGGATCTGATGAACAGGAAATTGTACCCTTCATCGTTATCAAACCTGCAATGGCGAAACAACAACCTCTTTACATGGAATGCCAACAACTGCATTGTGCAAGGCGATGTAAAAACCGGCACAAACGATTCCATTCTTACACTCGACGAACTAAACCTGGTTGTTGAAAAGAATCAACAAAAGAAATTGAAAAGCATACCTGCTTTCAAATGGGAAAACGAGAATACATTCCGATATACAAATGATGCCAAAGTATTCCGTTTCAAGATGCTAACAAAAGATCTTACCCTTGTGAATAGCTATGAACCGGAAGGTGAAAATGCAGAATTTGAACCCAATTCAGGTCGCATTGCATTTACAAAAGACAACAACCTTTTTGTTTCTGAAAATGGAAAAACCACTGCTGTAACCAACGATTCGGATAAAGGAATTGTAAATGGCCAGACAGTACACCGCAATGAATTTGGCATTGACGGTGGGATATTCTGGTCGCCTATCGGAAATTTACTGGCCTTTTATAGGATGGACGAATCCATGGTAACCCAGTATCCGCTGGTAGATATTGACACACGGATCGCAACAGTCGATTATATCCGTTATCCGATGGCCGGAATGGCAAGTCACCATGTAACTGTGGGAGTTTTTGACCCGGTAAATCAACAGGTTATTTTTTTGAAAACAGGCGAACCGGCTGAGCAATACCTCACCAATATAACCTGGAGCCCCGACGAAAAATATATCTTTATTGCTGTGCTCAACCGCGATCAAAATCACATGTGGCTGAATAAATACGATGCAATTACCGGTGATTTTGTAAAAACGCTTTTTGAAGAAACGGATAATGAATATGTGGAACCCTTGCATGGCTTATATTTCCTGAAAACCAATCCTTCACAGTTTATATGGCAAAGCCGCCGGGACGGTTTCAACCACCTTTATTTGTATAATAGTGAAGGTAACTTAATCAAACAAATTACAAAAGGGCCATGGGAAGTTACAGACTACCAGGGATTTGACCTAAAAGAAACGAAAATATTTTACAACTCTACGCAGGAAAGTCCGTTGGAAAGGCATTTGTATTCTGTTGAACTGAAAACCGGTAAAACTGTGAAATATACTTCAACGAAAGGAACTCATACAACTCTTGCTTCACCTGATGGTAAATATATGCTGGATCGAATGAGCAGTCTTAATGTCGGTTCTCAAACGTCGCTTTTGAACAGCAAAGGTCAGATTACCAGGACTCTAACAGAAGATATAAACCCATTAAAAGACTATAAACTAGGTATAACTAGTTTTGTAACGCTAAAAGCAGATGATGGAAGCGATTTATACGGCAGGCTGATACTGCCGGTTGGTTTTGATCCTTCAAAAAAATATCCGACCTTGGTTTATGTTTATGGCGGCCCTCATTCACAATTAGTTACTGACACCTGGCTGGGAGGAGCAACTCTGTTTTTAACCTATTTGGCAACCAAAGGATATGTAGTTTGGACGCTGGATAACCGCGGAACTTCATACCGCGGCGCTGATTTCGAACAGATAATCCATCGCCATTTGGGTGATGTCGAGAGCAAAGATCAGATGGTAGGGGTAAATTACCTGAAGTCGCTACCGTATGTTGATTCAACCCGTATAGGCATTGATGGCTGGAGCTATGGAGGTTTTATGACGCTGACACTGAAATTGCGCAACCCGGGAGTTTTTAAAGTTGCTACCTGCGGCGGTCCGGTTATCGACTGGAAATTATACGAAATCATGTATGGCGAACGCTATATGGATACACCTGAGCAAAACCCGGAAGGCTATAAAAAGGCATGCCTTCTGAATTATGTTGATCAACTTGATGGTAAAGTTTTGGTGATTCATGACGCACAGGATAAAACCGTTGTTTGGCAAAATAGCCTGCAATTCATCCAGACTTGTATAAAGAAAGGTAAACAGATAGATTATTTTGTATATCCGAACCACGAACATAATGTTAGCGGAAAAGACAGGCTGCATCTATACCGTAAACTGGCTGAATATTACGATCAGAATTTATAGATCAGTAGATCCACAGAAATTCGCCTCAAGATAAAAAGCATAATAGTAATTCACTATTAACCAGTGTCATATTCTCATTCATAATACACATGAATCGGTTAATGCCCTGTTAAAAAACTATAATATATAAAACAATCTACATGTTTATACGTTACCTTTACAGTCTCTAACAATCATTATGCTTAGAAAAGTCGGCAATATTGTACTGATTTTAGTCATGTTGATAGCAACAAGTGGTGTTGCTGTGACACGTCATTATTGCGGCCCTACTGAAATGTCATTTTCAATTTATTCAACACCAAAATCATGCTGCGACAGTCATTGCGACAAATGCCATAATGTTTTTAAATTCTCTAAAGTAAATGATAATTTTGAAGCCGGTTCCTCAATCTCAATCCAGGCACTTACTGATTTCGTTTCTCTGCACACAAGCTTTTTTATTGATTTATTTGATAATGTAACTATTTCTCCCCTTGCTATTTTAATTAACCAGCGAGCGGTTGATAATCTTGCTGCCGGCCATTCGCCGGCATCCCTTGGCAATTTCCGCTGCTGAAATCCTCCTTTAAGGGGCGTATTCCTTTTTTATAGCACTTTGATAACCTCATAGCAGCACATTATGTGTTGATAAAGGTATTTCAATTCTGATTTGCTACCATTTCTTTTCTCCCCTTTATTCCCATAATCCAGGTGCAATTTTATTTGCGGTAAATTCAGCATTCAATTGCTGATGTATTCCTATGATTATTCCTGCAACGAAAAATTCTACTGTGTTTAATTTCTAATTCACGATTTTCTAATCACCAATCACCAAATCTAAAATACAATGAAAACAATACTTTCGATCACCAGCTTAATGATTCTCCTTTCGCTCTTCACTTCCAGTTGTAAAAAGGATAGCAGTAACCAGGACGTACTTAATGCCAATCTGAAAATAACTGAAGAACAGGTACAACAAAGTTACCAGGTTGCAAAAAACAATGATGATTTACTTAAAATCCATGTTACTGCCGGAGGCCATTTTACTGACTCTAATACAATGATGGAAGATAGCCTGTACCATTTGAATGATTCACTCTGTAACCAATATTACCTGTCGTATTGCAAGGGTATGTTTGATGGCGACAATATGATGGGCGGCAATATGATGGGCGGCAATACCATGCATGGCAGTGGAATGATGACAACCCACACATATATGGGCGATACAACCATAGTAAACCAGTGCTACCGCAATTTAAATACAATGCGCCTGGGGCACTCTGCACATCATCCGGTTAATTAACCGCATAAGCATATAATCATTCAAACTAATTCAGTTTAATAACGTATAAACCATCAATCTTTTAGAAATAAATCAAAATGAAAAAATCAATATTAATAATCTTTCTGACTGCATCATTATTCATAACTTTAAATGCTTGTAACAATACAACACCTAAGAGTTCTGCTGTAGAATCCAAAGCTAGTGAAAAAGTAATCTATACTTGCACGATGCATCCGGAAGTCCGAAGCGATAAGCCAGGTAATTGCCCTATATGCGGTATGAAACTTGTTAAAATGGAAACTGCTGACAGTACTCATATGCATAACGAATCGGACACCACACGCATGATGAATTAACCGGCATTATAACCAGAGGCTGCCAGCCTATTTATCCTAAAAATGAATAGTCTGACAGCCATTCATGGTTTTCCCTGAACAAATCACTTAATCACCAGTCCATGCTTAATCGTCTAGTAAAATATTTTCTCGAAAACCGGCTGATCACGTATATCTTCCTGATCACTTTTGTTGTACTGGGTGTTGTATTTATGCCTTTCAACTGGAAATCAGGTATCCTGCCGCGCGATCCGGTTCCCGTGGATGCCATTCCGGATATCGGTGAAAATCAGCAGATTGTAGCTACAGAGTGGATGGGGCGTTCTCCAAAAGATATACAGGACCAGGTAACATACCCGTTAACTACTGCTTTATTGGGAATTCCAGGAGTGAAAACCGTGCGGAGTACATCCATGTTTGGAATGTCATTTATCTATATCATCTTCAAGGATAATGTAGAGTTTTACTGGAGTCGTTCACGTATTCTCGAAAAACTCAGCTCGCTGCCTGCCGGCACTTTACCTGCAGGAGTGCAACCAACCCTGGGGCCAGATGCCACAGCACTGGGACAGATTTACTGGTACACTCTCGAAGGTCGTGATCCCAAAACAGGAAAACCGAATGGAGGCTGGGATCCGCAGGAACTCCGTACCATCCAGGATTATTACGTTAAATACGGATTAGCTACTGCCGAAGGTGTTTCCGAAGTAGCTTCAGTGGGTGGATTTATCAAGGAGTACCAGGTCGATCTGAACCCGGAAGCTTTGAAAGCATTCAATGTAACTGTTATGGACGTGATGAATGCAGTGCGTAACAGCAACCTCGACATAGGCGCTGAGACCATGGAACTGAACAGCGTGGAATACATTATCCGTGGCTTAGGATATGTTAAAAACCTGAATGATCTTGAACTTTCGGTGGCTGCTGTCAGGAATAACGTTCCTGTGCGGATTAAAGATGTGGCACACGTCGCTTTTGGCCCGGCCACCCGTCGTGGAGGACTCGATAAATCAGGCTCCGAAGCGGTTGGTGCCGTTGTGGTTGCACGTTACGGATCAAATCCCATGGACGTGATCAACAATGTAAAAGCAAAAATAAAGGAAATTGAAGCCGGTATGCCCCAAAAGACTCTGCCCGACGGTTCCGTTTCGAAAGTAACCGTTGTTCCTTTTTACGATCGTACGGAACTGATTAAGGAAACCATCGGCACACTCGAATCAGCGCTCTCACACGAAATTCTGATCAGTATTATAGTAATCATTATTTTGGTCATGAACCTCAGGGCTTCACTGATTGTAGCAGGATTATTACCCATAGGCGTATTAATGACTTTCATACTGATGCGTTTTTTCGGCATCGAAGCCAATATTGTTGCCTTATCAGGTATCGCTATAGCAATCGGTGTAATGGTCGATATCGGGATCGTGGATGTGGAGAATATCTTGCGGCACCTGGAAATGCCCGAAAATAAAGGTATCCGTGGCAAGAAGCTGGTTGAAGTGATATACCTGGCAACAACCGAAGTTCGTGCAGCTGTAGTTACTTCCATTGCTACTACAATTGTAAGTTTCCTGCCGGTTTTTGCCATGCAGGCTGCCGAAGGAAAACTGTTTCACCCTTTGGCCTTTACCAAAACCTTTGCCCTGCTGTCAGCATTTATACTTGGCATTGTTGTATTACCAACCATAACTTACCTTTTCTTCAACATTAAGATTGATACAAAAAAGATCAGCAGAATCTGGAACGGCAGCCTGATTATAGCAGGCATCTTTTTCATTATCTTCTGGCACACCTGGCCGGCATTGGCATTGATTGCCATAGGATTAAATAATCTACTCGAATTCCACTGGCCCGAACACCGGAAAGAATTTCCAAATTACATCAACATCGCCATCACTGTGCTTGTTGCATCCTGGTATCTATCGATGGAATGGCTTCCATTAGGTGCTCACATCAGTATTTTAGTCAATTTCATTTTTGTTGCCGGGATTATCGGGGTTATCCTAGCTGTGTTGATGTCGATGGTGCATTTTTATGAGGACATTATCCGATGGTCGTTAGCAAACAAACGCAAATTTCTGCTTATCCCTGCGGTTACCTTGTTGTTCGGTCTTTTAGCCTGGCAGGGATTTGGTAAAATATTCGGATTTGTTGCAACGGGCGCCGAAAAAGCAGGGTGGAAAAATTTCAGGCAAACTGCAATCTGGGAGACTCCGGCAAAAACGTTTCCGGGAACAGGCAAAGAGTTTATGCCTTCGTTAAATGAAGGTTCATTCCTGCTTATGCCAACCAGTATGCCGCATTCGAGCATCGAAAAGAATCTTGAATATATCGAAACGCTCGATAAACGACTTTCAACCATTCCCGAAGTAGAAATTGCGGTTGGAAAATGGGGTCGTGTAAACTCAGCGCTCGACCCGGCACCGGTGCAAATGTTCGAGAATACGATCAATTACCGTCCTGAGTATATTCTTGACGAAAATGGGCAAAGACAGAGATTTAAGGTAGATGGAAATTCGAATTTTATTTTAAACATAAAGGAAATAAGAAATACAATAGAAATAAATAGAAATAAAAAAGAAATAAATGGAAGTAAAAAAGATAGAAATACAATTGAAATAAATGGAAATACAATAGAAATAAACAGGATTGATGACATAAGATATAATAAAGACAGTTCATATTTTTTAGTTTTAACCAACGGGAAATGGATTAAAACCGAAAAACCCTATGCGACTATTTCAACGTATTTCAATGTATTTCAATATATTTCAGAAAACATCAAGCAGTTTCTGGAAAAAGATAATGATGGAGAATATTTCCGTCAATGGCGACCCCAGATAAAAACACCGGATGATATATGGAAGGAAATTGTGAAAGTGACCGATATCCCTGGTTTAACTTCCGCCCCAAAATTGCAGCCTATCGAAACCCGGCTGGTGATGCTTTCAACCGGAATGCGTGCCCCGATGGGGCTGAAAGTGTATGGCCCAAATCTTGAAGATATAGAAAAGGCAGGTTTGCTTTTTGAGAATGCTTTGAAAGACGTACCTTCTGTAAAAGCATCTTCTGTATTTTACGACCGTTCTGTTGGCGCTCCATATATCGAAATTAAACTTAATCGTGAAGCCATGGCACGCTATGGAATGAGCGTGAGTGGAGTGCAGGAAGTTCTTCAGGTGGCTGTTGGCGGCATGGTTTTGTCAACATCGGTCGAAGGACGTGAACGATTCCCGCTCAGGGTTCGGTATGCCCGCGAATTGCGCGATAATCCTGAAGATCTCAAACGTATCTTGATCCCTGCAATGAATGGTGTTCAGGTTCCATTAAGCGAAATTGCCGATATTGATTACACACGTGGTGCGCAAATGATCCGGAGCGAGGATACATTCCTGAACGGTTATGTAATTTTTGATAAAAAGGAAGGTAAAGCAGAGGTGAATGTGGTGGAAGAAGCAGATAAAGTTCTACAGCAGAAACTGAGCTCAGGTGCCCTGGTTTTACCGGCCGGAGTTTCCTATAAATTCGCGGGTAATTATGAACATCAGATCAGGGCTACAAAACGGTTAGCCATCGTAATACCCATAAGTCTGATCCTGATTTTGCTGTTGCTCTATTTCCAGTTCCAAACTATTACAGCCTCATTGATTCACTTTTCCGGTGTTTTTGTTGCCTTTGCCGGTGGTTTTATTATGCTTTGGTTGTATGGTCAGGGCTGGTTTATGAATTTCTCCGTTGCCGGGATAAACCTGAGGGAAATGTTCCAGATGCACACTATAAATCTGAGTGTGGCGGTCTGGGTTGGGTTCATAGCACTTTTTGGAATTGCCACAAATGATGGTGTAATTATGGGTACTTACATTCACCAGGTATTTGAAGAGCGCCATCCCGCTACAGTTCACGATGTACGTGAAGCTGTGGTGACAGCAGGCATGAAACGTGTTCGCCCTGCCATGATGACTACAGCAGTCGCCGTTATCGCCTTGTTACCTGTTTTGTCGTCAACCGGTAAAGGGTCTGACATTATGATCCCTATGGCTATACCCATGTTTGGAGGAATGGTGATACAGGTAATGACAGTTTTTGTAGTTCCATTATTTCAGGCGATGTGGAGGGAAAGGGGATTGGAATAGGAATAAATTAATTTACGTTGAAATACAATGGAAATAAATGGAAATACGTAGAAATAAATGGAAATACAATTGAAATACAATTGAAATACAATTGAAATACAATTGAAATATAATGGAAATATAATGGAAATTAAAAAAATACAATAGAAATACAATGGAGATGCAATGAAATACAATGGAAATAAATGGAAATAGATAGAAATATTGAAGTGGAGAAAATTTCTGTAATTTAGTATGAACCAATGTATATCGATATGTTTCTATTGTATATCAATTGTATCTCGCTACCATAAAAACAATGAATTTAATCTATTTCTAAAAATAAGAATTATGGAAAACAATAAGTACATTCCTCTAAAAGATCTGAAAGTTTATCAGTTGGCCAGAAAACTCTCTGCAATAGCATGGAACATCTATTCAAAAATGAGTTTTGAAGATAAAAAAATAATGGGTGACCAGTTTATCCGATCAACAGACTCTATTGGGGCTAATATTGCTGAAGGCTATAGTCGGTATCATTATCTGGATAAAGTCCGGTTTTACTATAATTCAAGGGCATCCCAGTCTGAAGCAACCGATCATTGGCTTGACTTATTATTTGAAAGGAATAAAATTTCTCAAGACATTTTTGAGGAATTTAATTCTATTTCCAAAGATTTACAAATCAAGTTAAATAACTTCATTAAAACAACGAAAGATGAAAAGGATCAGTAAATTAAATACAAGTAAAAATACGGTTGAAATAAGTTGAAATACGGTTGAAACAAATAGAAATACGGTTGAAATAAATAGAAATAAATAGATATATGGTTGAAATAAATTGAAATAATTAGAAATATGGTTGAAATAAATAGAGATACGGTTAAAATACAATTGAAATACGGTCGAAATAAATTGAAATAATTAGAAATGAAAATGTCGAAAATATTTATAAAATTCATGAAAGATGAAATGGTCCATAAATCATAATTATTCACCGAGGTATATTGTAGCTGCTATTTCAATGTATATCTATGTATTTCTATGTATATCTGCCTATGCTCAATCTGATTCGCTCTTTAATTACCTTGAAATAGCTGCCAAAAATAACCCTACCGTTCTTCAGCGCTATTATGAATATGAAGCTGCTTTGCAGAAAGTACCGCAGGTTGGCAGTTTGCCTGACCCTGATGTAAGCCTGGGAGTATTTCTCAGTCCGATGGAACTTTTAAGCGGTAACCAAATAGCTGATATCCGGCTGATGCAGATGTTTCCCTGGTTTGGCTTATTAAAATCAGCTAAAGATGAGATGAGCCTGATGGCAAAAGCTAAATATGAATCGTTTCGTGACGCCAAATTCCAGGTGTTTTATGATACTCAGCGTACCTGGTACGAAATGCATAAGATAAAACAGAACATCCGCATCTCCGAGAAAAACATTGAAATCCTGCGAACGATCGAAAGGTTAGCCATTGCAAGGTTTAAAGCCGGTCCTTCAGGCAGTAATCCTTCAACTTCTGCCAGGTCTTCACCTCCGGCACCTGGCCTTGGTACTTCTACCGGCTCGTCAGAAATGAATAATATGGGAAGCAGTTCGGGAAACACCTCCGGTTCAGTTTCCAATCAGGCGTCATCAGCTATGCCAGGAAATGCCATGGGTTCCTCATCAGGTAGTTCCGGGCTTTCAGATGTGTACAGGATTCAAATTGAAATTAATGACGCTCAGAATAATATTGAGTTGTTGAAAAACCAGTGGATTACTCTGGCAGCACAGTTTAACAGCTACCTGAACAGGCCGCCTGAAGCAGTAGTTACTATTCCTGATACGCTGATAGCTGATAATTTCCAACTTTCGTTATTGGCACTCTCCGACAGTACGCTGGACAATAATCCTATGCTTGGAATGCTTCAATATGAACAACAGTCGCTCGATGCACGCAGGCAGATGGTTACCAAAATGGGCTACCCGATGGTTGGATTGGGTGTAAATTATTCTGTTATCAGTAAAAGTGCAATGTCAACTTCGGCAATGAACGGAAGCGACATGATCATGCCTATGGTAACGGTTACACTTCCTATTTATCGTAAAAAATACAGAGCCATGCAAGCCGAAGCCGCTCTTTTAAAGTCATCGACCTCTCAAAACTATGAGGCTACGGCTAATGGACTTAAAACCGAGTATTACCAAGCCATACAATTAGATCAGGATGCCCGGCGTCGCATAAAACTGTATGCGGATCAATATCGCTTAGCCTCAAAATCACTCGATATAATGATTAAAAGCTTTGCTTCATCAGGCACTGATTTATCCGACATTCTGCGTGTCCGTCAGCAAACTCTCGATTACGAATACAAACAGATGGAAGCAGTAGCCGATTACAACACTTCCGTTGCCTGGATCAAACGATTAATGGCATTTTCACAAGTTCAGTAATGCAAAAATTCAACAATGATGAAAAAAATATTTTCGAATAAATACGTCCGCTATAGCTTCATTTTGATTGGGGGCATTTTTCTCGGGTGGCTGTTTTTCCATTCACCAGGCAAAACTGAAGACAAACATGTGCCTACTGCCGAAGCCGCCAAAGGCACCATCTGGACCTGTGCCATGCATCCGCAGATCCGAATGTCGGAACCAGGCAAATGCCCTATCTGTGGCATGGATTTAATTCCGCTTAACCAGGCTGGTACAAACACAGACCCCGAAGCGATTCATATGACAAAAGAAGCTATACAGTTGGCAAATGTGCTTACAACGGTTGTTTCGAAACAAAACCCGGTAAAGGATTTGCGCCTTTATGGTAAAGTTCAGGCCGATGAACGGCTTTTACAAAGCCAGGTATCCTATTTGCCGGGACGTATTGAAAAACTGTTTGTAAACTTTACAGGCGAAGCAGTCAGAAAAGGACAAACACTGGCTTTGATTTATTCGCCCGACCTCGTAACCGCACAGCAGGAATTACTCGAAACAGCGAAGACAAAACAATCGCAACCCGCTTTGTATGAAGCCTCCAAAGATAAACTTCATCAGTGGAAACTCTCAGATTCGCAAATTGCTTCCATCGAAAGTTCCGGAAAGGTGAAAAATAATTTTGAGGTTTTTGCCAATACAACAGGTATTGTATCTGCCAGGCGTGTCAATACCGGCGACTATATTTCTCCCGGTTCCGTATTGTTTGATGTTGCCGATCTTTCGCATGTCTGGATTATGTTTGATGCTTACGAAAGCGATCTTCCATACCTGTCGCAAGGACAAAAAGTGTCTTTTACTTTCGAGGCATTACCTGGAAAGGATTATTCGGGCAATATTTCTTTTATTGATCCTGTGCTTGATCCCGTGACCCGAGTTGCCAAGGTACGTGTGGAAGTCAATAACCAGAATGGAAAGTTAAAACCTGAAATGTTTGCAACTGGTATAGTAAAAGCCAACCTCAATCAATACAAGGATAAATTAGTTATTCCCAAAACCGCTGTTTTATGGACAGGGAAACGTTCTGTAGTTTATGTAAAGCAAACCGGAACCGATCAACTGGCCTTTAAGATGCGCGAAATTGAACTCGGGCCGATGTTAGCGAACAGCTATGTAGTTATGAAGGGATTGACTGATGGAGAGGAAATCGTAACCCAGGGCGCTTTCAGTGTCGATGCCTCAGCACAACTCGAAGGTAAGCCCAGTATGATGAACCCGGAAGGTGGAAAAACCGCTACAATGCCAGGCATGGATATGCCGGGTGATAACAAAGCCGGGGATACTAAAAGCATGCCAGCAAAGGATAAGCCTGTTGACAAAAAATCTGATCAGGATAAAAACATGCCGGGAATGGATATGCCTGAAAATCCGAAACCCAAAATCCAAAATCCGAAATCTCCTTCATTTCAGCACGCCATATTTAGTGTTTCCGGTAACTGCGAAATGTGCAAGGATCGGATTGAAGAAGCTGCCAAATCCGTAAAAGGAGTTACAACTGCCGTTTGGGATGTCAAGACTAAAAAGATTGATGTGACATACAACAATAGTCTGAATGGCGTGGCTTCAATACAAAAAGCGATTGCCCGGGCTGGGCATGATACCGGTAAATATAAAGCGGACGATAAAGTTTATAGTGCATTGCCGAAATGCTGCCTTTACAGGAAATAAATCAATAAACATTTGCACATCAAAGTGGGGAGTCAGGTTTTTATAAAGGCCTACCTACACTCGGGGCAAAAAAAATAACGATCTGTAAGTACATGATTTATAGATCGTTACTTAGTAATTTTTGAGCCACTAATGGGACTCGAACCCACGACCTGCTCATTACGAATGAGCTGCTCTACCAACTGAGCTAAAGTGGCAAAAAAGCCTGCCTGTTAAGAGCAAGCAGGCTTTTCGCAAAAGTCGGGATGAGAGGATTCGAACCTCCGGCCTCTTCGTCCCGAACGAAGCACGCTACCAGGCTGCGCTACATCCCGATTTAAAAGCGAACATCAAAAAAAGTATTCTGATTTCGCTGGGCAAAAGTAAGGAATTATTGGTTTTATAGCGCCTGAAACTAAATAATTTTTAGTTGAACAACGAATATACCTATCGGTCGCGGTACATTTTTTCGTAGTATTTCAGGTAATTGCCCGATGTAACCTCGTCGAGCCATTTTTCGTTATCGAGATACCATGCCACTGTTTTTTCGAAGCCATCGTTGAACTGCACTTCCGGTTGCCAGCCAAGTTTTTCGTGTATTTTCGTGGCATCGATAGCATAACGAAGATCATGACCGGCGCGGTCTTTCACATAAGTTATCAGTTTCTCACTCTCCCCTTCAGTACGCTCTAGCCGACGATCCATAATCCGGCAAAGGGTTTTTACGATATCCATATTCTGGCGTTCGTTATTGCCTCCAATATTGTAGGTTTCGCCGTCAGTACCTTTCTGATAGATAAGATCTATTGCCTTTGCATGATCTTCCACATAAAGCCAGTCGCGTACATTTGTGCCCTGCCCATAAACAGGTAATGGCTTACTATGCCTGATATTATTAATAATCAGCGGAATCAGCTTTTCGGGAAACTGGTTAGGACCGTAATTATTTGAACAATTTGAAATTACAACCGGCAGTCCATAAGTGTGGTGATAAGCTCTTACCAAGTGATCGCTACTGGCTTTGGAAGCGGAATAAGGGCTTCGCGGATCGTATGAGGTAGTTTCCACAAATTTGCCCTCATCTCCCAGCGAACCATATACTTCGTCTGTCGAAACATGATAAAAACGTTTTCCCCCATAATTATCTTTCCAATAATACCTCGCAGCATTCAGCAGGTTAACTGTCCCGATAATATTGGTCATGACAAATTCCTTCGGACTGGCAATGGATCGATCCACATGCGATTCGGCAGCCAGGTGTATAACACCATCAAAGCGATATGCATCAAAAGTGGCCATGACAAATTCCTCATCAACAATATCGCCTTTTACAAACTCATAATTAGGAAGGTTTTCAATATCCATAAGGTTAGCCAGGTTGCCGGCATATGTAAGCTTGTCAAAATTTACAATAAGTGTCTCTGGATATTTTTTTACCAATAATCTGACCAAATGCGAGCCAATAAATCCGGCTCCACCTGTCACAAGAATTTTCTTCATTTCATTAATTTTTATTAATTGTAAATATGAATGGCTCTAAACTTAACTTTTTGACGCCAGCGCTTTTTCCCATTTCCATGCTGATTCCATCATTTCATCAATACCTTTTTCTGCTTTCCATCCAAGTTCTTCGTTGGCAAACCTTGTGTCGGCCCAAACCTTTTCTATGTCTCCGGGACGGCGGGCTACAATCCTGTAATTTAACTTTTCGCCGCTTGCATGCTCAAAAGCCTTGATCACATCCAGAACTGAATACCCATCACCTGTGCCTAGGTTGAAAATCTCAAAATCAGATTTTCCCTTATTCCCGAGCATTCGCTCAATTGCTATTACATGAGCTTTGGCAAGGTCAACCACATGAATATAATCGCGGATAGCTGTTCCGTCGGGTGTATCATAATCATTTCCATAAACATTTAGAAACTCACGTTTGCCGATAGCAGTCTGCGTGATAAATGGTACCAGGTTATTAGGAACTCCTAAGGGCAACTCACCAATGAGTGAGCTGGGATGTGCACCAATCGGGTTAAAGTACCTCAAAGCAATAGCCTTCAGCGGATGTGCCATAGTGGTAAATCGCAGAATATCTTCACACATCTGCTTGGTGTTTCCATAGGACGACCAGGCGGGTTTCATAGGTGCTTGTTCAGTAACCGGCAACTCATCAGGTTGTCCGTAAACAGTACACGACGAAGAAAAAACAATGTTCGGAATCTCCGTGGTCTTCATGCCTTCGAGTATGTTGATCAGCGACATCAAATTATTCCGGTAATAGTCGAGAGGCTTTTGCATGGATTCACCCACGGCTTTGAAGGCTGCAAAATGAATGATTCCGGCAATATCAGAATGACGCTGAAAAAAATCACCCGTTAAGGTGGCATCAGAAAGATCAAATTGCTCAAAAACGGGTTTTATCCCGGTAATTTTTTCAATATTATCAATGACAAGTGCGGATGAATTCGACAAGTCATCAACAATAACAACCTCATAGTCATGTTGTTGCAATTCAACAACTGTATGCGAACCAATATATCCTGCGCCACCAGTTACCAATATTTTTTTCTTGCTCATTTTTATTTAATCTGTTTTATTATCACTATTAACCTGTATATGAAAGCATTAATGGATACAAATATCTATTTTACAGGAATGAATTAAACAAACAAAGGTATTGAAATATTAGGCTTAAATACAGAAGTTGTATGCAATAATAGGCAGATTTGTTCAAAACATACATATAATGAATACCTTAGTATCTTTGTGCAATTAATATCCGGTGCAACAATGCAGGAACAGAAACATTTGTACTTTTACACCATCTATTAACAATCAATAAATATTATACGAATTAAAGATTTTACTAATGAAAATTGCTATAGTAGGAAGCGGATATGTTGGTCTGGTAACCGGTACCTGTTTTGCTGAAGTAGGTATTGATGTTATGTGTGTTGACATTGATAAGAAGAAAATTGAAGATCTTAAAAACGGGATTATTCCAATCTTTGAACCCGGCCTTGAAGAAATGGTACACCGGAATGCGAATAAAGGCAGGTTGCAATTTACTACCAGCCTTGCTGAGGCACTCGAAGGATGTGAAGTATTATTCAGCGCTGTAGGAACTCCACCCGATGGAGATGGCAGTGCCGATTTGAAGTATGTATTAAATGTAGCACGCGATTGCGGAAAATACATGAAAGATTATTTACTGGTAGTAACTAAAAGTACCGTTCCGGTTGGCACTGCACTCAAAGTTAAAGCTGCCATTCAGGAAGAGCTTGATAAACGCGGGGTTGATATTTCTTTTGATGTTGCATCCAATCCCGAGTTTCTGAAAGAAGGTGCTGCTATCGAGGATTTCCTGAAACCCGACCGTATAGTTGTAGGCCTCGATTCGCCTCGTGCCGAAGACCTGATGAAAAGCCTCTACAAACCATTTACATTAAACGGGCACCCGGTAATATTTATGGATATTATTTCGGCCGAAATGACCAAATATGCTGCCAATTCGATGCTGGCAACCAAAATAAGTTTCATGAACGATATAGCCAACCTTTGCGAAATTGTAGGCGCTGATATCAATATGGTCCGCAAAGGCATTGGTTCCGACTCGCGTATCGGGAATAAATTTATCTATCCGGGAATAGGGTATGGAGGTTCCTGCTTCCCGAAAGATGTAAAAGCTCTTATCCATACTGCTGATGCATATAATTATGATCTTAAGGTTTTAAAGGCCGTTGAAGCTGTTAATCATGACCAGAAATCGGTACTGTTCAACAAGGTTATGAAACACTTCAATGGCAACATTAAGGGTAAAACTATAGCTATTTGGGGA
This sequence comes from Lentimicrobiaceae bacterium, assembly GCA_041660125.1. Lineage (GTDB taxonomy): Bacteria > Bacteroidota > Bacteroidia > Bacteroidales > UBA4417 > UBA4417. Next base: position 121,876 of record JBAZWY010000001.1, on the reverse strand, counting down.
TTATCCTTCAAACCTCAAACTGATGATATGCGCGAAGCGCCTTCACTTGTGATTATAAAAAAACTGCTGGATGCCGGCGCAAAAGTGAAAGCATACGACCCTGTGGCAATGAATGAGGCCAGTCATACGCTGGGAAAAAGCATCACCTATGCCGAAGAACAATACGAAGCGCTGATTGATGCCGATTGCCTCATGCTGGTGACCGAATGGCCCGAATTTAAATTCCCGAACTTTAAAGTAATGCGCAAACTGCTGAACCAGCCTGTAATTTTTGACGGACGCAATATTTATGATGCCGCCGAGATGAAAGGCAACGAATTTATTTATTACTGTATAGGTATTGATACTACCCGGTAGGGATTTGCGATGTCGGATTTGCGATGTCGGATTTACGATGTCGGATTTGCGATGTCGGATTTACAATGTCGGATTTACAATGTCGGATTTAAGATGTTATATCAACAAACACTTGTTAATTCATTTAAATCCTAAACCCCAACACCCAACACCTAATCCCTTTATAAAAATGATCAGAAAAAAAGTATTGGTAACCGGCGGAGCCGGATTTGTAGGATCACATCTGTGCGAACGGCTTTTGAATGATGGCCACGAAGTGGTATGTCTTGACAATTATTTTACCGGGCAGAAAGCGAATATCGTGCACCTGATCGACAATCCATATTTTGAACTGATCCGGCACGATGTAACCATGCCTTTTTTTATTGAGGTTGATGAGATTTATAACCTGGCATGCCCGGCTTCCCCAATTCATTACCAATATAATGCAATTAAGACCATTAAAACTTCCGTGATGGGAGCCATTAATATGCTGGGATTGGCAAAAAGAATCAAGGCCAAAATACTTCAGGCATCTACCAGTGAAGTATATGGCGACCCGCAGGTTCATCCACAGGTGGAAACCTACTGGGGACATGTGAATCCAATTGGTGAAAGATCGTGTTACGACGAAGGAAAAAGGGCTGCCGAAACCTTGTTCGTTAATTATCACAAACAAAACAATGTCAGGATAAAAATCATACGCATTTTTAATACCTATGGCCCAAAAATGCATCCCAACGATGGCAGGGTTGTATCCAATTTTATTATGCAGGCATTGCAGAATGAAGCTATTACCATTTATGGCGACGGACAGCAGACACGCAGTTTTCAGTATGTTGATGATCTCGTGGAAGGGATGATACGTATGATGGCATCGCGCGAAGAGCTTACAGGACCGGTAAACATTGGCAATCCAAATGAATTTACTATCCTCGATCTGGCGAATAAAGTGATTGAACTTACCCATTCAAAATCCAGGATTATACGAATGCCTCTTCCACCGGACGATCCCACGCAACGCCAACCTAATATTGACCTGGCTAAAAAGGAATTGGAATGGTCGCCAAAAGTAGAGCTCGAAGAAGGCTTAATAAAAACCATTGCTTATTTTGACAAGCTGATTAAATCATAAATTCAGTTGAGGACAATGAAGATACTTATCACCGGGTCGAACGGACAACTTGGACGTGAAATAAAGGAACTGGAATCGGTTTACACTCATTATGAGTTCATTTTTACGGATGTTGAAGAATTGGATATAACTGATGCGGATAGTGTAAATGACTATTTTGCATTTCAAAAGCCTGATGTAGTTATCAATTGTGCGGCTTACACAGCAGTGGATAAAGCTGAAACTGACGAAGAAATGGCTTTTCGTGTTAATGCATCAGCTCCAGGCAACCTGGCCCGGGCTGCATCCGATTCAGGCTCATTTATGGTTCATATTTCAACTGATTACGTTTATAATGGCAAAAATTACATTCCGTATATTGAAACAGATTTGATTAACCCTGTTTCGGTATATGCAAAAAGCAAAGCCGCAGGAGAGGATGCGGTGCAACTGGCCGGAGGTAAGGCTATAATAATCCGGACTTCCTGGCTGTATTCAGCTTTTGGAAATAACTTCATTAAGACCATGATGAAATACGGCAGGGAACGCGATACGCTGAACGTGGTTTTTGATCAGATTGGCACACCAACCTATGCTCATGACCTTGCAAAAGCTATGCTGGATATTTTACCCATGGCAATGATTGATGAACGAATTGAAATTTATCATTATTCAAACGAAGGGGTTGCAAGCTGGTACGATTTTGCAAAAACCATTCATCAATTCGCCAATATTACATGTAAAGTAATTGCCATACCTACCAGCGATTATCCATTGCCTGCTGAAAGGCCTTTTTACAGTGTGCTGGATAAATCAAAAATCAAAAAAAAGTTCTCAATTGAGATTCCATACTGGAGAGATAGTGTAAAACATTGCATTGACCGATTAGATTGAGAAAATCTGAATTTATAGTCCAAGAGGCTTCTTCAATGGTAAATGCTTGTTACTTGATAACGATTTCTTGATTATCCCTGCTGCCACTTTATATTTCAAAATTTTAGAGTTCTGTCCGAAAAAAAACCACCCGTAACCTGAAGTTGCAGATGGTTTTTGGATTTTCAGTCTCCCGGACAGGGATACAAATATCATTTTTTTAGGTGTCTTTGAGTTTTTACATATGCGTCAAATCACCTGATATATAGACATTTAATAATATTACATTTTTTTAGATTACGTTAGGTTTCTATTAATAATGAATGTATTTTTGCATGTAAATTATAAATTCTACATTCAATTATGAAACACAGCGTAAAGATAGCTCTTGAAAAACGAAAAGACAAGACCGGGCAAATAATTACTGAAAACGTCCCTTTATTCGCAGAAATTTGTTTCGCAGGAAATCGAATTTATTATTTCACGGGATATCGTATTAATAAGGATAAATTCAGTAAGGAAGCCCAACAAGCAAAGAAGAATAGCTCTGGCAAAGAAGGTAACCGGATTGTTCAGTATAACGATATAAATGACCGGCTGAAAAAGATTAAGGCTGAGTTGGAATTATTCTTTCAGAAAACCAATAAAGCTACGAAACAGGACATAATCACTTTATTAGATGTTGCTTGTAAAAAAGCAATACCAGAAAGCACAGAACCAGAAGGTTTTGGATTTTTTAATTTATTTGAGAAATATCTTAAAGTTGCCGAGATTTCAAAGGTGCGGAAGCGAAACATAAATAGCACACTCAATCATTGGCGGAGATTTGAAAGCTCAAGGAAACTAAAAATTACTATAGACAATGTTACAATTGATTTGTTGAGGGATTTTGAAAAGTATTTAAGGGAAGAAAGCACCAGACCGAAAGCCAGGAATAACGACGAGCAGATATCTTCACCCAAAGGAGTGAACACAATACATACTATTATGGTAATGACAAGGGCGTTTTTTAATTTCGCAAAAAAGGAAATGAAGCAAAATGAAATTGAAATTCATTATCCGTTTGGACCTGACGGCTATGAGGTTCCGAGTGAGGTATACGGTAATCCAATATATATTACTAAAGAAGAACGAAACGATTTGTTTAATGCTTCTGTTTCCTCAGAGCGTTTAAAACGAGTTAGAGATATTTTTGTTTTTCAGTGTCTTATTGGTGTAAGAGTTGGCGACCTCAGCAAACTCACTAAGTTGAACATTCAGGACAATATACTTTCATATATCCCGCGAAAGACTAAGGACGGTAAACCAGTGACAGTAAATGTGCCTCTAAGTAAGAATGCTTTAGATATATTAAGTAGATATGATTTTCCAGATGGACGTTTGTTGCCGTTTATAACTGACCAACGATATAACGACTATCTTAAAGAATTATTCAAAGAAGTTGGTTTGACCCGCATTGTTACTCGGATAAACCCTACTACTGGAGAGCCTGAACAGATTAGTTTAGCTGATATAGCAAGCTCCCATATGGCAAGACGGACATTTATTGGGAATCTATATGGAAAAGTTGATACAGGTATTATTAGCTCTATGAGTGGTCATGTTGAGGGAAGCAGATCATTTACAAGGTATAGAGTTGCGTCGCCTGAATTGCAGAGACAGGCAATTGACTTGATTGATTAATCTTTATTGAAATGAATGTCAAACTATTTATGCTACAGTTTAACGAACAATAAATTATTCACACTATTTTTGAATGCGTTGAAAAACTAATCATTCATTTAAACAGTAAATATGACTCTTGAGCAAACACCAAAAGCCTGGACAGATATCATAGACCAGGAAAAATATGACCTTACTGGAGTAGCAATTTTATACCGAAATCCTCAGATAAAGCCGTCATTCGATAGTACAAAATACGATCCGACCAATCATATTTACTCCCTTGATCTAGGTGAGAATTGTATTTTTAATCAGAAGCCTATTGCCTATGGACTCACAGCCTATATTGGACATGAAGAAATAAAATCAGGATATAATTCGTTGAGATCTAACCGTAGGAACGGGAAATTGGGTTATCAGACTTTGGATTATTATCACAATTATTCTTCACGTCTATTTGAAAAATACAGCCTCGATGATAAAAAGAAGCCAAGACCTAAGTCCGATAAAAGACTCCAAATTGATTTCTATACAGAGCTGATAATAGCTGAAGAAAAAAATCTCGACGAATCAGAAAGGTTTTATTCTGAATCTCAAAATGAAGCAGATCATTTAGAGAAAGAAAATTTGCGGGAATTTGTTGCCGCTTTTTTTGATTGGTTAGACAATAAGTTGTCTGATCTGAATCCGGATGAAAATAACTTTAGAGGATTAGGCGGATTAAGGGAAATTACTGCACAATATATTTGGAAGTCGTTCAAAGGAAAGTTTATCCATTCAAGGACTAAGCCAGAATACTTTATAGGTATTTTTCAAAATTTGAATTTACCTGATGGCTGGGAGCGAGTTGAGTGGATTGGGGATAAAGCATCACTCTTTTCTTTTATGGATCAGGTCTTTTCAAAAAAGGTAGAACCTAGATTTATTAATAAATATTTTAAAGTTAAAGGTGAGAAGTTACATGGACATCATCGCACAGTTACTGAGAATCCTGATATTAAAAATATATTGGACTGTGCGAAAACTATAAGACCCCTGAAGTAATTATTTTCCGACATTTCTATAAAAGCCTGAAGCTATTGTTTCAGGCTTTTTTAATATATTTTCGACACACTTCGACAGTCTTCGACATCTATCTATGTCGTTTATAATATTGATTTACAGCTATTTAAATTATGCTCTATGATAGTTTATATTAATTTTGCATACTCAAGGTCTGACTAGATGAGCGACATTATTATACTTCAGGTATCAAGAGATGAATTGGAAGAAATCGTCTCGAAAGCAGTTCGAGCAGCGATGGTTGGAATACAAAATCCAGTTGTTCCGAAAACTCAAATTAAAGGGATTCATGAATTAGCGGAATTTCTCAAAATATCACCGGGACGAGCTCAGAAACTGAAAAACGAGGAAGTCATACCTTGTTTTCAGGACGGCCGACTCGTTTTGTTTGATCCTGATAAGGTGCTGAAAGCCATGGAAAATCATAACGCAAGTTCTGTAAAAAGAAAAGTGAAAAAGAAATAGGGTAATATCAGATAACCAAAACCACTACCCCAAAACTGCATCTCATGCGCACAAAATAAAATAGTGACTAACCAAAACAAAAAAAATAATCAAATGAAAAAGCCAGAAATAACTAAAACCTGCAGCTTTTGTAAGGATTTATTTACTGCATCTCGCCCAACCGCCAAATTTTGCAGCAATTCATGCCGTACAAAGGCAAATACTCAGCGTAGAGAAAACGAAAAGATCGAAGCTGAGAAAGCTGCAGAACAGGCTATTATTGATAAGGAAAAGCGTAAAGCAGCAGAAACACGAAAAACAAAAAAAGCACAAAAGGAAGCTGATCTTGTTGCGACAAAACGCCTGGCTGATATTGAGCGCGAAATTCAAGCGGAAATAGATGCTTATGAATCGGCAGTAAAAGCAAGAGGTATCAACTCAATAGTCTCAATGCTGCAAATAAATGCTGAAGCAAAGGAGAAGCAACTTCAGGAGGTAGAAGAACGTAAAAAGAAGGAGCAAAAGATAAAACACTATAAGGAAATGAAAGAAGCACGTGAACGGGGTGATTTGATTAGAAAAGGGTTAGTCGAAATCTTTACAGCTCTTAGTAAAACAGACAATGAAACAGGAAATGCTTCAAAAAATCCTAACCTATCTGTTCCATTTACACACCCGCAAAAGCAGGTCAATCTATTACCAACAATTGATCCACATCCAAATAATGCCGAATTGAAATCCATTGATCCACCAATACCCGGCAGTTTGAATGGACCATTTAGTGCTAATAAACCAGGAATGTCATCTACAATTGGGAAAGGAACTCCAAATCCAAGCAGAAATGAGCCAATTATCAAAACTATCGCAGAAGATATTTTGGATGCACTCAATATTTTTTAATTGACTTTCCGATAGAATCCGCTACTCCATATAGGTGTTATCCTTTTGCCATTCTATTCTCCAGAGTAATCATTATCAATTTTCTTAAGCTCATACGTTGCAAACGTCGAAACACCCAGATTATATTCAATCATATAATTGGCAAATTATTCGAATCAATTAGTATTACTTTTTTCGGAACAGTCTTAAAATGAGCCATTGCGGTGAATCGTGGTATCGCTGTGGATTAATAGAACCCGTGAAAGGATTCGCACATCATCGGGGTTTTAATACAGCTCTATTTGCAAATCTGCAACAACCCGGGCCAGATTTATAAAAAACTTGTGTATTTTTGAATAAACAAACCCTTTAAAAATGAAACGCAAACTACTCTTCTCATTAATAGGTGCCATAGTAATTTTTGCGTGGCAGTTCCTATCGTATGCCATGCCCAATTTCCACAAATCGGCAGCGGCTTTTACGCCTGCCCAGGACAGCATTATGAAAGCAATAGAAAAACAGGGACTTAAAGAGGGCATGTACTTCCTGGGGCAACCGGACCCTTCGCTTAGCCAGGCTGAACAGCAGGCCGCAATGGAGAAGATGGATGGAAAGCCATGGGCGGTTCTCAATTATCATGAGACCAATTCAATGAGCATGGCTATGAACATGGCCAGGGGATTTGTTGTGTGCTTTGTGATTTCTTTCCTGTTGTTCTGGTTATTGCATCAGCAAAAGAATCCTACTCTTATTAACAGGATGTTGCTGGCATTGGCTGTTGGAATGATCGGGTTTTTCTTTGAACCTTACACCAATTTCATCTGGTACAAAGCGCCGGATATTTTCGCGCATTTTGCCGATGCCATTTTTCCCTGGTTAATACTTGGATTCATCGGACACAAAATGGCTCCATTGCAGGCGGAATAGTCGTAGATGATGATTGTAAACCCTGGAAATCCGGAATCAAACCTGATTCTGATGGAATAGTAATGCCCATTAGGATAATATCTCCACATCAGTGAGAAGACGTGCTAGAGTAGATTCTTAAATTCCGTATGCCAACCTTCTGGCAAGTTTCCCAATCTGATTCATAAAGCCAATCCGCCCAACCATGGACGTGACCTTTCCGTATTTTCTATATCCAAAACTAAATATAAAGAATGGAGCCAATAGCTTCCTGTTTTCCGGCCGGCGTTTCAGAATATTTTTAAAGGAATAAAAATCCTTATATATCTTGAGATAACCTTCAAGGAGCTCATTTGCTGTCATATTTTTCGGCTTAAATACGACGTTAGAAGTGTTGTATTTGCTTAAATCAGTAACGGATATCCTTTTCTCCATTTCAAGTCGCTGATACAACCTGGTGCCCGGATAAGGGGTTAAAATATGACACGTCATTGTTTCTACCTTATTTTTAACCAACCAATCCAGGGTTTGCGGAAAAGTTTCAACAGTATCATGGTCAAATCCAAATACCAGGCTCGCGTTAACCATAATACTATTATCATGAAGTAATTTTATCAAAGCTTCATATTCGCCAATTTTATTCTGCGCTTTATTTACACTTTTTATCGAATCCGCATTAATGGATTCAAATCCAATGAACAAACTACGGCAACCCGAATTTGCCATCTTTTTAATTAAGTCAGGATGATGATAAATATTTGTCGATACTGCGGCATGCCAGGTTAAATTCAGAGGCTGCATTGCGTCGAGAAACTTGTTTGTCCATACTATGTTGCCAATAAAGTTATCATCGATAAACATCACTTGTTTCGCATGCAGGCTTTTAATTTCAGTAATTACATTTCTGATTGGCCGGTTCCGATATACATTATGCACATAATCACAGCTGTTATAGCAAAATTCGCATTTAAACGGGCAACCCCGGCTTGTGACAACTACGTTGTAATATAAATAATCCCTTTTAGATATGTAATTCCAGTTAGGTATTGGAACCTTATCTAAATTGGTAATCTCCGTAGAACTATACGTTTTTTGAAGATTATCTTTTAAAAAGTCGTTTATCATTTTCGGCCATAAATCTTCTGCTTCACCAATACAAACAGCATCGCAATAGTCCAGCATAAAATCCGGATCAGAACTTGCGTGTATTCCACCGAAAACAACTTTTATTCCCTGATCCCTGAATTGCTTTGAGATTTCAATTGCCCTGTACGTTGTGTCAACATTAACAGTAATGCCAACCAAATCAGGCATATCTGAAAAATTAACTGGTCTTAAATTTTCATCTTCTATATAGGCTGTATGAGGATCAGGCGTAAGTGAGGCTAGTATTACTAGTGATAGAGATGGAGACATTCTTCTTTTTAATTCCGAATCCATTGGTCTCAGGCTCATCTTTGGGGAAATCAGCTTTATCCTAATTTTTCGCTGCATATAGTTATTGTAATGGTAATTTTGAGTGCCATACTAATTATGAAGTATGGATTAGTAAATTCTGTTACATAGCAATCTGGATGTTTTTAAATCATGGAATGTATGTGTGATTTCAATAACTTGGCTTTCAGCAAATGCATTTTGGCCCATCCTACCCGGTTATCAAAAACAGCTGTGTGACCTGACGGAAGAAGTTCTTGCCCTTCTTCAGGAGTTAATTTGAAATAAACTGCAGGATTTTCTGCAGTTTCTCTTAAAGTATGCTCGTTGTAATCACTGGTATAGGCTAGTAAGGGTGACATTATGGTATGGAAGCTGGGGATAGGCATATTGTGAGATTGTTTAGTTTTCCTTTTTTAGTTGCTTTTTCATCGAAACAATTTAGCTTAGTTCAACTGGCTAAAACAACAAAACCGGCGCTAACGAATTGGCAATTTTCTATCGTTGGCACACAACCCTTAACTTACTGTACAAAAATCGGAAAAGTTACCCTAACAGTATCACTATGGTCTCTATAAATCTTACATTCAACATAATGATGTCCAAGATATCCTGCTAAAGTCTCACAAACAGTTTTATTGTGATTGAATTTGTTAAAATCATGATTTAACATTCCTAGATCTGCAGCCTCCTTTCCTGAGTTATATGCATGCCATTCAATTTTTTCGAAATTCTGTTTTACATAATTAGAACTCCCTCTTTTCAAATGATACATTATTTTCTTATTTTTAGGAATTGATCTTGAATTTGGAAAATACCTTTCAATATTAGAACCATCTCCATTAGAAATATAGCATTCAATAGTTATTGGTTTTTCGATAACAGCTAAAGTTGTACCGTCTGAATTTTTTCCGATAAAAGGCAAAGACAATAAATATTCCTGCCAATTAAATACAAAGAAAGGATATGTAAATTGGTTGGATATATAATAAACTTTTTCCTTGTTTGTTTCATTCTCATAATAACTATAAAAGTCAGTTTTTAAGTCTAAGGTGCTTCTCACATTACCACCAATAAGAATCATATTGTCATATGCTTTTGATTGTAATTTGGCAGCCATATCAGTATGTAAACTTGTAGTTGTAAGCTCATTACATCCTGGGATTCCATAGTAGGACCATAGAACATCATCATTATTCCCAAAATCAATACCAACCCTAATCTTAAGTGGACGAATATTATATTGCTTCATTATTTCCGCCAAATCTTTAGTAACAAACTGTGTCAAAACTGAAGTTGCATTTAAAGCATTAATTATTGCATCATTTTGATTCTGATTTCTTCTTACAAACTGAAGAAATATACCATCACCTTGTAATCTATGAACATGCCCACCAAATTGATTTGCTACATGAATTGCTAAGGTCAGGAGTGAATCTTTTATTAGTCGAACTTCAAGTAAAGAATATTTTTCTATTAGTCTCGTTGAACCTTTTATATCAACAAAAACAGAAACGCAATGGTGGTTAATGTAACAAGATTCTTCCAGGCCAGCAAAGTCTGGATGAGCACCAATACTTATTAAATCAAATGAATGATGGTTCTTACCAAAATAGTTTTCAATAAAACTCCTATCATATTTAAACAAAGATTTTGGTCCTTCAATTTGAGTTGAAAGGTCTTGAGTACTTTCAATCAATACTTGTGAAGTCAAACTTTTCTGGATATCAGCGCTGAAAGTTCTCTGCTCTTTTAGTGTTAATGGTGTCACGTTAACTTTATGAGATAAAACGTCATTAAGTCCGTCTAAGTAATTGTCAAATAGTTTCATCAGAAAATAATTATTAAGGTAAGAATTGCTATGATAAGGAAAAGTTCAAAATAAACTAATCGCATTGCCCATTCAATATAGAGATATTTTTTCTTAAGACCTTTTGCTAATTGGAAAGCTTGATTAGCAAGATCCTGGTTTAAGTCATCATCGGAAAGTTTTGTTAAAGTTTCAAAATATGTTTTTCCATTTTCAAATTCCGATACGGAATTAAAAAAAATATGTGAATGATATTTATCTAAACTTGAGTTGCCTGACGCAAGAAAGGGATATACTGCTTTTATAATTAATACTGAAGCAATAACACTTGAAATTAGTAACGTGCAAATAGCAATATTTAATAGAAGTAGTCCGGTATCACATTCAACAAGTTCTTTTATTTTTGTATAGTTAGCAATTATTCCACCTGTCAAGAATGTACTGAATGCTAGAAGAAAAGTCCCTTTGACATTTACTCCCGATATGAAGTTGTCGAACCTTTGAATAATGAATTTTGTGTTCTCAGTTTGTTTTTCCATTTGAATATTAATTATATTTTGTAATTGTTCTATGCTGATATCCATGCATTTATTAACTCAGACGTTTCGATTTGTCAATATTTTTTATTTCTGCCAAATGCATAAGTTTGCAGAGTTAATGAGTATTGTCCAGGCTCAAAACAGTTTCGCGCCATCTGGGGAGATGTCTCGGCTGAAATGTTCTTCAACTTCAGATATAGTAATATTTTTATATTTTTTAGATTTTCTATTAATTTTCCTGAATTCTTTTTCCCAGAAATCTTTATTTTTATCTAAAGCAGAATAATCAAGCAAATTCAGAATATATTCTTCAATACTTTCCAATATCAACTTCTTTTGATCCTTTTGATACACAAGGGTTTTAACAGCGTGTTTGATTAGGTCAATCAAAATAGTTGTAGCAATTTTCTCGTAATCTGTTAGAATTTGTAACAAGTTATAATCATAAGTTATGTTATTCTCGTCAAGCAATTTAATGTTCTTGCCGGTCTTTTCTAAATGCATTTGGACAATTCGAAAACTTGTTGTTTTATTAATACCTTCTTGCATTTTCAATGTCTTTGCATCATAGATATAGTCTACTGTATGAGCCCCAGCCATTCCACGTAATTTATAAATTTCAAGATTTTCAAATGTTTTGTTCAAATTTTTTAAAAAAGGGTAATTGAGCAATTTGGCAATTTCTTTAAATGCACCGATTTGAAGGTATACAGCATTCAATACACCATATAAGCGCAAATAAGTTTCGCCAAAATCATCATTGTTGTTTCTCTGATCACCAAGTTGAAATTCAAAAGCACTTCTGATAGCATTTTCTGTGTCATCTAATAAATCCACACTTGCCCTGAAGCGTTTCCAATCTGTCTGCTTTTGAAATTTAAGCCTTTTTCTATATGCTTCCTCGTAATCAGCAGAATCTTGTGAGTCAGAGTCCGCTATCTGTAATAAAAGCAAGAGTAAATGAGTAACTTGACTTTTGTATGTTATCTCGGTTTTAGGTCTTTTTTTCATTTTTCACTAAAGAGAATTCAAAATTGCAGTTTATTGTTTTTAAAGCTGTATTACTTAATAGATTAGATATGAAATCTGCTAATGCTTTATTTATTAGAGTTTATCGTTTAAAATAATTAGTTATCACTTCGTTAATCAATTCTTGATTAAATCCTAATAGGTCTAAAACACAGCAAATTAACAACTTTCGCAGATCATTTGTAAGATTGTAAAGGTCCTTACCCTCCAAAACATTTTTCTTGTTAGGATAAAAATGTGAATAATAACCTCTTGTACTAACTACCTTTTGAATATCAATACAGGATATTCTTATCAATTCAACAAATTCAAACTTTGTTGTTAATTCTTTCAATCGGTCTTTCAATTTAGGCTCTTTCACTTTTGATTTTATAAATCTTTGGTGATAACCTTCAAGGGACTGAATGATTATCAAGAAATCATTACTATTGAAGAACTTCTTTGGCCTTATACTATCTAATAAATGATTGCGTATTGGTGCAAGCTCTGCATTTATACTGAACCATTTTTTAATAATATCTCCAAAATATTCGCTAACCTCTTTAAAATCGAATAAGGCATGGTCAATCACAGCGGGTGGCTGATTTATATTTTCATCAAAAAACAAATCATACCTGTGAAACAATTTATTCTTGCCCTTTCCCTGAAAATTATTCTTATCATATAAAGTAAGTTCTGTGATTGCTACTGGCTTCAGGAATGCAAATTCCAGAAATTGACGGAACAGTAAAGCCTTATCTTTAAAATAAATAATTGATTCTTTTTCGTTATGAGATACCAACTTCACAAAAGGTTCTTCCCGAAGATGGTATGCTTCACTATTGCTTTCAGAATAAAACCTATTCCCCGAGATCAAGTGAATATTACATTTTTGATCAATCTGAAAACACCTATCTAGTATTAGTGATTTTGAAATATTAAAATTCGCTTCATTAAATGAATTTTGTTCATCAAATTTCATTTTCACCTTAATTGTCCTTTCCCCCAACCATTCAAACAGATTTGAGAAACTGATATTAGTAAAATCGAATTTTTTTTCTGTAATATCATTGAGATGTCCTCCAACAACCAGATAACTACATCTATATTTTATTAGAGGAAAAGAACTGGATAGATTATAGTCAAATGATACAGTACAATTAATTAAAGTAACTTTCTTACTATTACTTAAATCACCTTGAATTATTTTTTCTGACTTTAAATCAAGTAATTCTCCTAGACCGAAATCACCATTTAATGACCCAAAGATTTCTATAAGTATGTTTTCTCCAGGCAAAAAAGATAATATACCTGCAACTCTTATTCCCGGGCTTTCAGGCAAAAAGAAATATCCTTTATGTTCAAATTTTTCATTCATAGATATCTGGTATAAAATTTCTTCACTTTCCTTCAATCTCCCTCAGCTCCGCTTCTGTTATTCTATAAAGCAGGTACACAAGTTCATCAACCTGCTGTGTGCAATAATACCGGAGTATTTGTACCTGCAGCGATTTCAAAACTGTCCCAGCGATTACTGAGAACAGAAAAAAGCCCTATTCTCCAAAGTAATCATTATCAATCTTTTTTAACTCATACGTAGCAAACGTCGAAACGCCCAGGCCATATTCAATCATATAGCTGGCAAGTTGTTCGCCATCCATTAATATTACCTTTTTCGAAATTGTTTTTACATAAGCCATTGCGGTATCGGAAAAGCGTGAGGTGGTAATAAAAATCCCCTTGTTAGCTCTCTGACCATCCAATGCGCCAACGAAAGATTGAATATCAGGCCGGCCAACTGGTTGCGAATCCCAGCGTTTTGCCTGTATGTAGATAAAATCCAGCCCCAGCTTGTCTTCTTTTATAATGCCATCAATACCTCCGTCGTTTGTAAGGCTGGTGGCTCTGCCGGCATCTTTCAGCGAACCGCCGTAACCCATTTTAACAAGCAGTTCTACAACCAAACGCTCAAAGAAAACAGGTGGACTTGCTTTAATTTTCTGTAACAGATCCTGGGCTAAGGTCCGGTGGATATTCTGGTACGAATTTTCTAAAATCTCTTCCGGTGTTGCCTTGGAGTTGTCGATTTGCTCTGTTGGGGTATCAGTTGTTCCAGTGCTATTAGTTGGTTTTATAAATTCCACATATTCCGGGAATTGTTTTAAAAAACGCATATCTATTTGCTGTGGATGTTGCGCCAATACCTGTTGTCCGCGAGCTGATATTTTAAAAACAGACCGCCTGGGTGAATCCAACAATCCTGCTTTTAACAAATGCATTTTTGCCCATCCTACCCTGTTATCAAAAATAGCAGTATGCCCTGATGGTAAAAGTTCCTGCCTTTCCTCAGGGGTTAAGTTGAAGTGAATGGCTAAATACTCAGCTGTATCTCTTAAACTATGTTCGTTATTATCACCGGTATAGGCTAGTAAGGGTGACATTATGGTTTGAAAGTCTGGGATCGGCATATTTTGAGTTTATTTCGATTTATACTTTGTTTTATATTTAAAGTTTGAGGCTATAATAAGTGAAGTTATACAGCTATAGATTTTAAACCTGTCCCAGCGGAAAGATTATTGTCTGTTGACACTAAATTCGATTTCTATTAAAAACTTTAGAGTTGTCTCAGCTTTGCTTTTAAGTGCAATTAATTGTTGCTGTGAAAATCCACTATCAATGCTATGAGTGCCATCTTGAAAAATTGCAATAAATTCAAGTGTTGCTTTAATGTTCTGTTCGGCGAATTTATTAAATGGTTGATTAGAGATATTACGATAAATATAATGAAGCCGTGCTCTTCTAGTAGGTTTTCCTTTATCGAAATAAGTACTGTCTGTGGTCCATTTCTTAATGTCTTCATCAGGAGCAAGAATATGCATTAGATGTCCAAATAATTCCCTTAATGATACTGTAAATTGACGCACCTTATCTGAATTCCGGGAATTAAATGTTTCAATCGCCCCTTTCCACATATTCAAAAGTCCTGAATTGACTAATGGTAAATATTTATTTAATGTATATTCATTTTCATATTGAAGTTCATTTTTTAAAAGGTTCTCCGTTGTTTGTGATTCTTCTTCTACAGATATTGATTCAAGTAAGTTTGCACCTGTAAAATATTCAATTGGGGCTATCCTTGTGATAGAAGGACTGAGTTCAGCAAAAGATTTTGGATCAGAACTGAAGGACTTGAGAAGTTTGTCGTAATCATCGGAAAAACCCAGAAATGAATTACCTAAAATGGCTTTACTTGTTGCGGTTAAACCTATTTTAAGGCCGAGGTTTTGCCATGGAAAAGATGAAAGTGATTTTTCAGTATAAAGAGAATATTCAGTCGCTTTCGCCAAAGCTGACTGAACACTAAAAGCAGATAAATTTTTAGCTCCTAACATTTCGGTTATAGCTTGACTAGAGCTTAAATACTTACCAGATTGAGAATCAAATTCATTTAAAAATGGGCTTTTGAGAAAGGTCTGATTATACCAATCCGGTAATCGTTTAGAAACAACGGACGTCAGGTTACTAATTGTGTCTAGAGTAGAAAGTTTTGAATAAGCTAATATCGCATCTCTTGATATATCTAAAGCATGCGATGAATATTTTAAATGGTCAAGATTAGGAAGTAAATTATTAAATGAAGAGAATGTAGATAACTGACTCTGAATTCCGGAAAAAGCACTTAAAATTTTATTTTGGTAATTTGGGACCTCAACAAATCGCAGCTGATTGGCAAGTGAATTAATATTTGAATTGTAACTAGACAAATAATTCGCAGCCTTCTCGTAATTATTTGGTCTATTTTCTTTGTCTCTTGCAGATTGAGCAGCAGCGCCTTGATATTTCTTCGTGCGTTTCTTTCTTAATTTAGGCTGAATTCGTTTCTTTTTTCTTTTCATGTTATGGCTTACTTAGGAGTATTACTATTCCTATTGCATCAATCATACTATTCATAAAGTTCAAAATAAAGAAGAAGCAAATTAACTCTTTTTTAGTGTAATCCAGATGGGTTTGATATCCTTTTTTTATAAGCTGGTTAATTTCAACTAACTGTTGCAAATAATTCAGTAAGGGGGATTACAAATCCCCCCTCAAAGGGCTGAGAGACTAGTTGATGCTCATTAATATGGCTACTAAGTCAATTCCAAAAAAATCCTCACTAAAAAGTTTTTGTGTTGTACATATTCTTTTATTTTTCTTCAAGTTCAAGGGATTTCTTCTTTAAAAGCCTACAAAGCCACAGAATTAAGCTTAGTCCTGAAATAAAAACTGCCATCATCCGTGACTTTTCTTTTTTGACGTCAAGTTCGTGAGCTTCTTCATTGCGAATTATTTTCAGAATAGAAAGGAGATGAAAGTCCTCACCCGATAATATTTTTTTGTTCTTAGCATGTTCAAGATAATCAGCAAACACAGGTGATTTTCTCCCATTTTTTTGTGCTAAGACCTTAATATCTGGGTCATTTTCAAATAATTCCTGGAGTAAGTTCTCAATTATTTTTGCAAGTTTAAATATTGCAGTTGAGTCTTGCTTGATCTCAAGCAGTCCAACTATTTGGCCTAACTCATTAGCTATTTTGGGATCAATCTCAGTATTATTTTCTATTAATTCTTTTAGTTTTTTCTTTATTTCGATAGTCAGATTCTGATTTTCATCAATTTCATCATGTAATTCTTTGATCTTCTTCTTCTTATTATTGTTATCAATTAATAGCCAGATTATAAGAAATCCAGCCGCTATTGCTAAAAATGTTTCAATTTTTGTGTTTTTCATTTTTGGGATATTTATTATTGGACTTTGAACCTGCAATATGGGGCTTTATATTTCATCATAATTATACTCGTAATTCACCAAATGAGGTGTGGGCAATAATCCTACTGGATTATACCTGTTAACATTTCTCCCAGTTTCAGAAATAAGATGTAGGTTTTTTTTAGCTCTAGAACATAAAACATACATTAGCTTTTTCGAATTTTCATCACCATTTTGGTCATTAAAATGTGGAACATAACTATCCAATAAGGCAAATCCAATCATAGTATCATATTCTTCGCCTTTAACCCCATGAATCGTTGAAACAGTTATGCCATCTCTTTGCTTAAAAACCTTTCTAAAATTCTCAATATCACCTATATAAGGGTTTCCTTCTTTAACAAGTCTTTCAATCCTACTTTTAGAGCTTTCAAAAAATGAAACATGGTGCTCCAACAAAGTTGGATACAGTTTTAATTCTAAATTAAAATATTTGCAGATTTCCTTGAAAAATGATTCTAAGTATAGTAAACCATCATTTTCATTAATATTTAATGAATTACATAATCTTAAAAATTCTTTATCAGTAATTTCTTTGACATTAACTCCAGCATTTTCTAGCTCTTTTAATATTTCACTACTCCATCTTAGTCGCCTAACATACATATAAGGGGAAGGTTCTGTTAATACTATTCTAGATACTTTAAACCAAAAATTATCAATATCCCTAGAAAATGGGGCCATACCTGGCCCATCAAAACTATAATCTGGTAGCCTTATCATCAAACTTCTTGTAATACTAGCTAAATGAACCCATTGAGGTGCAACGATACATATATCATTGGGGGATATGTTTTTATTAATTATATTGTACTGGATTACATTTACTATTTCTTCAATTAAATCTTCTCTTGATACTGCAGAGTTGAATGTTATTACACTGGGGTAATCCTTGTTGATCCCAACAGGAATTATTGTATTCGGATAATACTTGTAATGTTCAAAGTAGTCAATAATTAATTTGGAGGATCTATAATTTTTTATCAATCCCATTTCAATTAATTCAAATCCTAAAAGTTTTTCTAATTGTTGTTTCTCCATAGGATATCCACCTAATGTACCATAGATTGACTGATTTGGGTCCCCAACTATTAATGTTTTTGAATTACCATTATTTGCTGCCAATATTTTTGAAATAATGTAATACTGAATTTCTTTTGTGTCTTGATATTCATCTATTAGAATAAATGGGAATAATTTACACAATATACTAGATATAATAGGCTTGGATATCAATATTTGATAAGAGTAAAAGAGTATTTGTTCAAAATCAATTTGATTATTCTTTTTCAAGATTGAAAAATACTCATTCATAATCTTTTTGAGAGAATTGTGCTTATTTGAATCCAAACAAGTTAAGTAAATTGCATCTGTTTTTGCTAAAAGTCCACAATCCCAATATGTAATTCTTTCATCTTTATATGATTTGCATAATTCCGTCAGTATAACTTCTGATTCAAAAGAATTAGTGACACGAAAGCCTTTTTTTAACCTATCTAAATAAAGATGATATGGTCTTAATATCCATTCTAAACAAAATGCGTGGATTGTACCTATCCATAATTGGCTTGTATCAACTCCTAACAGCTCTATCCTTTCTTTTATCTCATCAGCTGCATTATTAGTATAAGTGATTGCTATCACAAATTGTTTTCCAGAACTAAGTTTACTAAGTTCGTACGCAATTTTATAAGTTAGAGTTCTTGTTTTCCCACTTCCAGGACAAGCAATTAATAGAACACTTTCCTGATTCAGTATTGCGTTTTCTTGCTCCCTGTTAAGTTCTTCCTTTTCCCAAATAAACATAACTTATTTCATTTTATTTAATAAGACTATTATTGGGTCATTAGGAATTACTTTTTCTAATTCAGCAATAACATCTCCTATGGGTGATTCCCCTTTAACAAATTTTTTCAGGGCAACAATAGATGCTGAGAAATCTAATTTTTTATCATCTGTATGGTTTTTGAAAATTCTATATTCAATTATATTTCCGATTATATTAGCTGAATATGACTCTTTTGCGAAAAGAACAGCATCAATAATGTATTCGGGAACAATGGTTTTATAACTAATATATTCCCCAAGTAATATTGCAAACCATCCTTTCCCTTCTTGTTTTGCCATCGTCAAAACACGTTTTCCATAAATTGAAACGTCATTTGAATTTAAATCATCGTTTGCTGTCTTTTGAGTATTGGGATCAGAGTATACTTTTTTTATAACCTGAATAGCTTCCCAATCATTCCCGTCTTTTACAAAATCAACTTCAAATGTATATCTAGCATAAAAAGCTTTTACCCAATCATTATCTTTTTCAAATTTATCAAGTCTAGCTTTTCTGTCCAACCCAGATTGTCTTGAATTTTTTATTCGTAATTTGTATTTTTTGATTAAATCGCTGTCTGCGGCTAAGGGAGTTGTATCACATATTGCGTCGTCCAAGTCAGTTAAGATACTACACGCTCTATGAATTCTTAATTCATGAAAAAGTTGTGCTACATTCTCAAACCCTGTACTTCTAATATTTATTAAACTTATTCCAAGTTCATCCAGACTAATTCCAAATGCTTGTTTAATCATTTGCGGAATGAGTATTTCTTCTGCATCGCCTTCAACTAAAATTACCCCTTTAGCGAAAAGCAAATTCGTTCTCACTGCATCCAAATATCTTTGAATTTCAGTTATATGGTCAGATTTTAAACCAGTTGAAGGTTGATAAACCTCTGCAAAATTTAATTTCTTTGCCAGAATATTAATATTTCTCACATTGCTTACCTCTGAAATCTGGGTCGAATGTGTTGAGTATATAATTTGTGTATCCTCATAATCTAATTTATCAAAAAGTGTTTTTTGAATATGATTATGTATATGTGCCTCCGGTTCTTCAATAATTAAAAAATTGGCAAAAGTATCTTTCGATTTTCTGTACTTAAACTCTAATAACTTTAAAGTTAAGAATATAAGATTTGCTCCTCCTAGACTTAATTCGTGTATTCCACCTTCATAAGATTCATCTGGTTCTCCAATGAATAATTTTAAAGATTGCAGAAGTTTGTCTGCTTCGTCTGGTACACTTGATTTAATAGAAAGTGAGGAAGGTGAATAAGTCCGACCGACAGCATCTTGAATTGTACTTTTTATATCTCTTCGTATATTCTGAACATCATCTAATGTCTCAATCTTTTCGTTCAAGTTTTTAACAAGTTCACTAATAGGTTCGTAATCGGAAGCTTTTATTTCACCACTCTTATTTTTTAATAGTGTCAATAGAGGGTTGGTTCTGTTATTATGAAAGTCATTTACAACATCTCTTAAAGCTTGAATAAATGTAAAGGATACTTCTTTTGCAATAGAAAGCTGATGCGGTATTTTGGAACCAAATTTTGATGCATCAATTGTAGATGGGAATACTACATTCTCAAAATCGCCAACTAATTCATTATAAACTTTTGAGTCATTAAAGTCTGCTGTACTCTTTCCTGTGAAAAATGTCTCATAATTGTCAGATATTGTCAGTGAACTCAATAAGCTTTCCAATCCGTCTTTGTCCCCTTTGCCTAATTCAGAAAGTTTTTGCCTTATATCTGCTTTCGGTCTAAAGAAAAGATTATAGGTTGCTTTTTTTACATAGTCTTTTTCAGCTATTCCAGCTCCGTGTATAAAAAGTGATTGAATAGCCTCTTCGTTATTTATTTCATCAAATTCAATACTTATTATTATCCATTGACCTTTCCATCCGTCCTTTCCAAGTGTTCTATTAAAATCACTTTCAGATAATTTGTATGCAAATTGTAGAGAAGCATCCTCAAGCAACAGCCTAATGGCCCTAAAAACGTTTGTCTTACCTGAACCATTTTCTCCAATAATTGTATTTATCCCTTTATTGAAAATAAATTTTGCATTCGCAAAATTTTTATAATTCACTAAACTTACCTTTGATATGTACATAGAGCTATACTTATTATAAATATTGATGCTTTCGTTTCTTTTGCATAAATGCTAATTTGTTTGACTCTTTGATACTTCCAATCAAATACTACTAAAACAAGTTCATCTATACTGCAACCGTTTTAATAACTTAACTATATCAGATTTCAATGTTGAATTAACGCGGACTCTTAACTTTATTTTACCCAAAGTTGCTGATTTCCGATAGCATTATTGAACATCCTTATTCCCACTCAATCAACCTCCGCTCCTCCTCCGTTATCCCATAAAGCCCATACACAAGTTCATCAACCTGCTGCTCTAGAGCTAAGGTTTCCTGACCATGCTTTTTGGCTTCAAGGATTTGATCAACTAATTGAATAAAGGGTTGTTGGTCACTTTTTAAAATATTTTTGATATACATTTTAGAAACATTGGGAGCACTATAAAGCAGATACCCACCTTGCATCTTTAATCCTTCAAAGAAACATTCAAAGGTAAATTGGAAAAGCTTGCTATTTAACCAAGCGAGTACGTATCGCGCATCATAATCTGGTTTGAAACTATGGAGGCAATTTGTATTTATTGATGCATATTCACCGAATTCATCATAGAAAGCTTCTGTAGATAAAGCAATTTTTGCTAATACAATTTTAGGCGATTCATACAGGTGCATTCTTTGCTGACTAATCGTCCCTGTGTCTTTTGATAAAAAAGGCCTTAAATATTTTTCTCCTTTATCGGTTAAAAACTCTTTACCCCATGAGCTTTCGTATTTATCAATCGTTCCAGTATTAATTAATTTAAGACCTTGTTCTTGATTGATTAAACTATGATATTCGTCAGCTTCTGAAGCTGTTGAGGTTGCATTGATTAATGCACAATTTATAATAGACTCAGATTGGTTTATCACTTTTTCTGTTAATGTAATTTTTTCATTGAGAAGAAAACCCCAGATATAACCTTGAAGCAAGTCAAGTTTTGATGAATCCATCTTTTTATAAATAATTGCATCTGCGATAGAGTCATATTTGCCGATGCTAATCAAATATTTATTACTTGGCGTAGCTCTTTTATTTAGGAATGTTAATATTGGATATGTACTCGCTTCTGCAAATACTTTAACATTTGAATAATCCACAATTTCTCTTATTTCAGTACTCCTAAAGAGGAATTCCCTTAATGCCTCTCCATAACTCGCAGATAAATAACGATTTGGCGTAATATAAGCCAATGTAGCCTTTGTTTTTAAAATTTTTAATCCAAGTTCGAAGAAATAGATAAATAAGTCAACTGTGCCTTTAGCTGTTAAATAATCATTTTTCAGTTGTTTATAAGCCTTGTCATCTAAGGCTTTCTTTAAATCCATGGCGCTGATATACGGAGGATTCCCAATTACTACATCAAATCCCACAAAATCGCCTACATCGTTCAGCACTTCGGGGAATTCGAAGCGCCACTCGAAAGCATTTTTATAAATAGCATTATTGAGTATTGTTTCTTTTTCGGTTTCAAGTTTGGTTAATTTTTTAGTTGCCCGGTCGAGTTTATCCTTTAGTTCTTTTGGTAATTTCTCGCCCCATTGTTGTTTACGGTTCAGTTCGGTAAGCAGGTTGGTTACCTCACCCCGCGCTTTCGATATCTTAGATTTAAATGGATCGTCGATATTGATACGGAAATCGTTTTTAATAGTATCGATTATCAACTGCAGTCCATGTTTTACTTCATGGTTCTTTTCGTTTTTGTACTCATTTACAAAACCACGATAAGCATGAATATCATATTTAATACTTTTTAAAGCTTTAGAAAGATTAGCATCAACTGGGAATCGACTGATCAGCGAATTGCCACATTTAATATTGATATCGATATTGGGCAACGTTTCGAGTTCTGTATAGGCAGGTGCTTTGTAGTACGAGCTTTTGAGCAACTCTATCCATAAGCGTAACCGACATATTTTTACTGAATTGGGATTGATATCCACACCAAAAAGGCAGTTTTCGATTATGGTTTGCCGTTCGCCGAAAATGGTTTCCTGCACCCGCTGGCTTTCCTTATTGAGGTGGTTGTAGACGAACAGTCCATGCTCGTCGGTAATAATAAGTTCATCATTTTCGATGGTAAATTCGTAATCGCGCAGGCGTCTTCCGTTTTTATCGGCCAGTATGCCAAGTTCGGATTTAATAAGGATAAGTTCATTAAGCGCCGAAACCAGGAAATGCCCGGAACCAACAGCCGGATCGCAAACACGCAGGGAGTTCACAATTTCGTTGGCAGCTTTTATCTCCACTTTATCCACGCGGTTATACAGTTCTTCGAAGGTTGCGGCTTCGGCGATTCCGGCGGTTTTGAAATGTTCGTTAAACTTCTGTATCACGGCAGGGCGCAGCGATTGCCGGCTCATATACATGGTAATAAAGCCGGGCGTAAATATGGATCCGTCCTTGTAGCCGTTTATCTTTTCGAAAACCTTGCCCAATACCGAGGCATTGATAATAGTTTTGTTGTCCTCGGCTATATCTTCGCCGCCTTCGCTGGCAAAGTCGTAGGCATCGAGGAATTTGAAAAGATAATGCAGGGTTGGAAGGGAAGCATTTTTCTTTCGCTCGTCCTTTAAAATAGTGGTGCTGATAAGTTCCAGCGTTTCGGAGTTGTCGAGCGAATTGATTTTGAGCGCTGCAGCTTCCAGATCCGAAATTTCGAACAACGAACTGTTAAGGTAAGGCACCCGGCTGTATTTGTGCTGTATATTGGCTGTGCGCTCATTCACATTACGCGCCAGTACCTGGTGGAAAAGTTTGTACAGCTCATCGTAATCAGTAATCATGGCGGCATTCAGAAAGCGGTAATCAGGATCGCCTTTGTGGTAAGTGATCAGCTGGCCTTCGAGCAATTTCAGAAACAGTACTCGATTGATCCAGGTAAGGCACAGTTCGAGAGCAATACTAAAAAGCTGGTCGTTGCGGGTGTCGCCATATGCGGCTTTATCCCTGATACGCCGGAGCGAATCGTCGGTTTCGAGAATATTGATGGTATTTTCGAGCAATGAACCGGATTGGCGGTTGGTGATTTTGCGGCGGATAATGTTTTTGGAACCTTCCTTTACTTCTTCGAGGCCGATAATATGAAGGAGCTCCTTGTAAAACTTCTCGTTGAGGGAATTGCTGTCGTTAGTAAACGGCACTTTCAATAAGTGATTGGGCGAAAGCAGTTTTTGCAGAGCGATCAGGCTTTTGTCGTCTTCCTTATTCTCATTCCGGAGAATGGTTTCGTACTTGCGGATATCGAAATGGGTGCAGGCAATTTCATCGGTCAGGCTGTCGATAAACGGCCTGGCAATATCGTTGTAAAACAGGTTGGTATCGCGGGTTACTTTTTGACCGTCGCGCCATTGCTCGTATTGTTTTACAAAAGGCTTGTTGCGGTAAAAGAGCTTTTCGAAAGTAGCTGCTTCGAAAATATACCATTCGTACACATTGGTGGCGATAAGGTATTTGATGTCGATATTGTTTTCCTCGATGCGTTCGCGCAGGTAATACAGCACCAGTTCCTGCAAAGCCTTGGAATTGGGGCGGGCAAGCGAAAGCATTTCGGTTTTATTTCCCGGACGTTTGGCTTCGATAATTACGCCGACTTTATCCTTGTTGGTTTTCCCGAGGTGGATCACCAAGTCCTTGGTATCCTTGGTATTTATTTCGTTGGTTTCCTTGTAAAAGGTATCGCGCAGGAAATCGCGGATATGGTTTTTCTGGTTCTCTTCGCGTTCAATTTCATCAATTTTATCCAGCAACCGGATCAGGTTCTTTTTAAACAATTCAATCTCACTCCGCAGCGGTTTCTGCTTCAGGAAAGCTTTGTTAAGGGATTTGCGGGGATTGACGAGTTGGATATTCATTAATTCGATGGTGTAAAAGTTAAAAGCGGAATAAAGTAATCAGGTGAAATAGTATACCCAAAGTAAAGGAAAATAGTGATATGGATGAGTGATAAATGTAAATTCTATTTCACTTTCATTGTGCCAGAAGGTAATTGACTGGTTGGTAAATTGAGCTCGACAATAAATGGCCAGGGTATTTTTAAAACCCAGGTTGAATATTGCTGAAAATACTAATAACAAATTTTAAATGAGAAAAATTGGATAAAATGCATAAAAAACGCTGTATTGATTGCTATATATAGGTTACAGGAGGATTAAATATACATAATATTGCACAAATACGTGTGTTTTTATGTGCTTTTTGCAGATAAAACACCTGTATTTATCAGTATCAAAAACTTTATTTCCATCGAAAATAAGCAAAATAAACAGCTAAAAAGGTCATTTTGGGTATATGAAGAGCTAAAAATAGAATTATGCGACACAAAATCGAGGTGAAATTTACGGTTGGTTTACGAATGATTTACGGATGATTTACGGATTGGATTTAAGGGGTTTAGGAATTGCGTGAATGGAATTACAGAAGATTTACTTTTAAGTCTATGGGGTTTACAGGAGGGTGATTGTAGGATTCAGTAAGGTGATAAGGCGTATACGCAAAATAAGACGCGAGGACAATATTTGTATTAAAGACAGAACATCTATCGACTACAGGCCTGAATCTATCAATCTAAGGCTTGATGTAGGTCATTGGGAAGCAGATCTGATAATTGGAGCTAAGCAGGCAAGTTGTATAGGAACTATCGTAGAAAGAAAGATCCGGTATGTTATTTTGGTTAAACTCGCCAATAAAAAATCGGAAACTGTCACTAATGCCTTTGCAGAAAAACTAAATGCGTTTGAATATACTATCAAATTAACAATGACTTACGACAACGGAACCGAAATGGCCTATCCTAAATCGCGCACGGATCAAACCGGTATGGACATATACTTTGCACACCCCTATTCTTCCTGGGAAAGAGGAAGAAACGAAAATACCAATGGATTAGTCAGACGGTATTACCCTAAAAAGACAGATTTTAGTACAGTGATACAAGAGCAGTTGGAGCAACTGCAGAACCGCTTAAATAACAGACCCAGTAAGGTGTTGGGCTATTATACCGCGAACGAAATGATGCAAGCAGAAATTAATAAAACCTTAAAACCTATGTTGTTGTTAAGGGGTTAGAAATTGGAAATAAATCCCTTCAAAGATTTATTCTCATTGCTAATGCCTCATCTAAAAAATAAATATCTTTGAATCAGTTAACCCTAAATAGCATTTATTGCGTTAGACCCTTGAATTCACCTAACTATGAAAGTAAAAGAAATTGACAGGTTAGATTCAAACGTACATGAATTGATTCATAAATTTATTCTTCAATTAACTTCACATGAGAGCACGGCAGATAGCACACTCATTGAAGCTATTATCAATGACGGCAATAGTCATCTCTTTTTTGCAATAAATGATCATGGGGAATACATGGGAATGTTTGCCATTGGATTTTACCTCTCTCCTACAGGTAAAAAAGCATGGATAGAAGATGTAGTAGTGGCTATCTCGTATAGAGGTCAAGGCGTAGGAAAGATTTTAATTGAATTTGCTATTCAATATGCGAAAGAGCAAAATGCGGATACATTAATGCTCACTTCAAATCCAGAAAGAATCACTGCAAACAAGTTGTACCAAAATCTAGGTTTCCAACAAAAAACAACGAATGTTTACCGAATGGAACTATATCATTAAAATCATGTTTAACTTAGAACAGTTTCCAAAAATTGATGCACATTTTCATTCTACTTATTACGATTTAGTTTACGCAGAAATTGCATCAAAATATAATCTTCGCTGCATCAACATCAATACAGATGCAAATGTATTTCCTTCAGTAGAAGAGCAAAAGAATATTGCATTAGATTATATGCATAGAAATAAGCATCTGTTTTCGTTTATTGCTAGTTTTGAAATGGACGGATGGGAGCTGCAGGGTTGGTACAAGGGGGTATTTGATCAAATCCAAAATGCCATAGCCCAAGGTGCAGTTGGAGTTAAAATTTGGAAAAATATAGGCATGGAGTTGTTAAAGTCAGATGGGTCTTATCTAATGGTGGATGTTGCTTTTTTTGAACCACTTTTTACATTTTTAATCAAAAACCACATTCCATTATTGGCACACTTGGGTGAACCCAAAAACTGTTGGTTGCCATTAGAATTGATGACATCAAATAGAAACAGACAATATTACACCAACAATCCACAATATCACGCATTCTTGAACCCGAGCATTCCCTCGTATGAAAAACAAATTGAAGCAAGAGACCATGTACTTGAAAAATATCCTAATTTAGTTTTTGTAGGAGCGCATTTAGGAAGTTTAGAATGGAGTTACAAAGAACTATCGAAGCGTTTTGATAAATATCCTAATTTTAACGTTGATTTATCTTCTCGTTTAGGGCATTTGCAAATACAATCAGTTAAAGATTACGAGGGTGTCCGCAATTTTTTTATCCAGTATGCCGATAGGATATTGTATGGCACTGACACATACAATAACCCTGTAAAGTTAGAAAATGCTATACTTAATGATTGGGACTTTTTGGCTACCAATCATCCATGTACATCGCAAGAAGTTTCGGATACCTTCACAGGGATTGCTTTGCCGGAGGATATATTGTATAAAATTTATTTTGATAATGCTAAAAAAATATATTCTCTACTGAACTTTGAGGATTGAAAAAACTATCGCTGACACATGCTTAGCGTAATGGGGGCAGAAGTACAAATACTAAACATTTGTACTTCTATCAATATTAGTGGTTTATTGAAACATTGGTGCATCTAATCCTTCACTACGCCAAGCCTTATCCGTTGGCGGTCATTGCGAAAAATCACCTAGACATTTACATGAAATAATTTAAAAAAAACGATAAATGGAGAAAATAAAGATTTCAACTGCACAATTTGAGAATAAAAGCGGTGACAAAAACTATAATTTGTCAGTTATTGAACGACTTTCAGAAAATGCTTCAAAGGAAGGATCAAACATAATTGCGTTTCACGAATGTTCAGTTACAGGCTATACTTTTGCAAGACACCTTTCGAAAGAACAAATGCTCGACCTGGCAGAATTTATTCCAAATGGGAAAAGCATTTTAAAATTAACACAAATAGCAAAAAAAAATGAGATAGTTATATTAGCAGGGCTTTTTGAGAAAGATGAAAATGACAATTTATTTAAAGCTTATGTTTGTGTAGATGGAAATGGACTTGTTGCTAAATACAGAAAATTGCACCCTTTTATAAATCCATTTTTAACAGCAGGGGAAAACTATTGTGTTTTTGAAGTTCATGGGTGGAAGTGTGGAATTTTAATTTGCTATGACAACAACATTATTGAAAACGTAAGAGCAACAACGCTTTTGGGTGCTAAAATAATTTTCATGCCTCATGTAACTATGTGTACTCCTTCAACTCGACCCGGTGCTGGATTTGTTGCACCCAAACTTTGGGAGAACCGGGAAGTAGACCCAACTTCTTTACGTTTGGAATTTGACGGAATGAAAGGACGAGGTTGGTTAATGAAATGGTTACCAGCAAGGGCTTATGACAATGCTATTTATGCAGTGTTTTCAAATCCAATTGGCATGGACGATGATCAGTTAAAAAATGGTTGTTCCATGATTATTGACCCTTTTGGAGATGTATTGGCGGAATGTCGTTCATTTGACGACACTTTTGTAACAGCATTAATTTCATCTGACAAACTATTTCAAGCAGGAGGACATAGGTACATAAAAGCTAGACGACCAGAGTTATATCGAGACATAATAGGACAAAATCATGAATCGGAACAAAAAGTAGTTTGGATGAACACAGACGAAGATGAATAAAGAAATGAATAAAGAATGGCAACAGTAAGAACAGGCGGATAAAAACAACGAACCGCCAACAAAAGCTATATGTAATGCGGGGTGTAGGGGGTAATTCAACTACAGTACTTCGTTGCAACACCGCCAATTCGTCTTTGACGATTGGTGTAAAGAAAGAAAATATGAAAAAACGAATTGGCTCAATACAGGTTTGAAAGTAAAGTGCTTCGAAAACCCGCACTCCACATAGCCAAATCGTTATGCATTATAATAAAAGAAAAAACTGAATTTAGCGACAGATTACAAGTCCTATTCGAAGGAAGAAGATTACGAAGGAATTAAAAACGATATCATTAGAATAGGACAGTCCATTTTAAAATAGGAATGGGAGCGTGAAAGATATCAGAATAAAAACTAACGCCAATAAAGGATATAACAAATGCGGGTATGCGTGTTCGTTGAACATTTAAACATTTAATATGCATTTGTGTTGGCACTTAATCTTACACAAGCAGAGTATTATAATAAGCTTAAATAAGGTTTATGTCATGAATATTTCATACATTTATAGGAAATAAAAGTTATTGACCTTATTTTTCCTTATTTTTGGTGAGGAATATGTGTTAGCTGTTTGTTATTGTTTTAATTTTACAACTCTTCAATTGTATCTTTTAAAAACACAGGATATAATCATGGTGGCATCGATTAAGTGTTAAAGCAAAGTACAAAGATCATAGTGGCTACGAAAAATATGAATTTGGATTTACTGTAGAATATGTAATAAAATAAAGACATGAAAAAAATCAAATTACTAATCCTTCTGCCGTTTCTATTTCTCACAATTGCATTCATTCAGGTACAGGTATTCAAAGATAAAGAGAAAGCGGTCATTACCCAGGATGAACAATTTTACGGTGTTGAAGATTTCGGTGCAGTTAAAAAGTTTGACTTTCATATTCATATCAACACCGAACAGACTTCTTTCATAGAGCAGGCATTAGCCGATAATTTTCGGTTTTTAGATATTGTTGATGACCGACCCTTTGGATTACCCATGGATGAGCAGCAAAAAATTGCCATGCTTGATTTGAAGAACTTCTCAAAAAGTATGGCCGTTGCTACCACATTCTCAGTGAAAGGTTTTAACGATAAAGACTGGAGTGAAAACACAATAGCAGGTTTAAAAAAGTCTTTTTCGGATGGTGCCATAGCTGTTAAAATATGGAAGAACATCGGAATGGATCTGAAAGATGAAAGCGGAAAATTTGTGATGGTTGATGATGCCAGGTTTAAACCCATCCTGGAATATCTTGCTGCGAACAAAATTCCATTAATAGGCCATAACGGTGAACCTAAAGATTGCTGGCTACCCCTTGATAAGATGACATTTAGCCAGGATTATTATGGCTCACACCCGGAATATCATATGTGCCTGCATCCGGAATATCCATCATATCAGGATCAAATAGATGCGCGGGACAATATGCTTGTGAAGAATCCGGATTTAACTTTTATAGGTGCGCACCTGGGTAGTCTGGAATGGAGCCTGGATGAGTTAGCAAAGCGGCTGGATAAATTTCCCAACATGTATGTTGATTTATCGCGCTTATCCAATTTGGAACTTCATACACTTAACAACCGGCAAAAAACCCGGGATTTTTTTATTAAATACCAGGATAGACTTATTTATGGAACGGACAGTTCAATTGATGCTACAACGAATGCTGAAGAATTCAGGGAAAACATGCATAAGCGATGGGTTCGTGAATGGAAATTCTATGTAACGGATGAAAAGATCAGCTTAAATAAGTTTGGAGAGTTAAAGGGGCTAAAACTAACACGTGAAGTCGTTGATAAAATCTATGCAAAAAATGCGTTGCGAATATTAGGGCTTCAAAATTGGTAATCACGAATTAAAAGAGATTTCGATTCATAATATGACCAGACGTGAATTCACAAGAAAATCTGCAATAATAGGTGCCGGACTTGCAGTTTCAAATTTTGTTCCATTTAAAGGAACTAAGTCCGTTCGTAATGATGAATTAAATGTGACAATACCCATGCCAATTCAGATAGTTATTGATGATGTCGGCTGGTGGTCGGGAGAAGACGGTAACAAGCGTCAGGAACCATACCGCACGGGCATAAGTCGAAATCATGTTCCGGCGGATTATCAGGCGATCGTAGATCTGGGAATAAAATTGGGCGTACGACCACAGGCAGCGACCATTCTCTGTGAGTGGGATAGGGAAAATATTTTGCGAAATCTTCCTACAAGCACCTGGATGCGTGAGAAATGGGATAACAGTAAATGGGTGGGTGCCTGGTTGGATGAGGCAGCAGATATTATAAGGAATAATCAAAATCACTTTGAGCTAACAATGCATGGCATAGCTCATGAATACTGGCAAGACGAAAATTTTACCCGGGCAGAATGGGCAGACCGTTCCGGGCAAATGCGCCCCCTGGATCAGGTTGAACTTCACCTTGATTATTATGAAAAATTGTTGGATCAAAATCAATTAGGTCCTTTCCCAACTTCTTTTGTCCCCACCGCTTTTTTACATGGTTTTGGTTTGACAGGTGCGCATAAAATCAGTATGGCAGGAGTAATAAAGAAACGTGGGATTAATTATATCAATACACCTTTTTATTCTATGTATAATGCCGAGACTGCTCAGTTTGGAATATTTGGGATTGATTCCGGAGTAATTACCGTTGACCGTGGAGAAGACTTGCTTGA
This sequence comes from Lentimicrobiaceae bacterium, assembly GCA_041660125.1. Lineage (GTDB taxonomy): Bacteria > Bacteroidota > Bacteroidia > Bacteroidales > UBA4417 > UBA4417. Next base: position 90,534 of record JBAZWY010000001.1, on the reverse strand, counting down.
TTGGGATGATTTTGGTAAAAAACCTGGTGGAGCACTGACAGGGCCTACTTGCGGATTACATTGGCCAAACCTGCTGCATCCGGACCCGAGTCGTAATTCAGAAGTTGTAGATTCCTGGGTGAAACTTCTGAAGCCATATAATGATAAACCTGAAACAATGTTAGCCAGGAATTCTTCATCATTCAGAAATCAGCTTGTACATCATGTTTGTACAAAAGTGCAGAATCGTGGAGATCAAATTGATATTGATTTCCTGGAAACAAATAAAATGAAAGATCAACTCAGTAATAATAAGCTAACCGTCAAAATCGAATCCGAAAGAAAGTTAACATTCAATTCGGATGATCTAAAGATATCTGACTCAATAACATCTCATGGGAAAGATATTTATTTATACACTTTGGAAATCGATAGAATAAAGGAACTCGAAAAAGCTGTGGTGAAAATTGAGGCATCATAAATCGAATTATTCAAACTTCTCAATTAAAAATGACGCATTTGGTAAGTTACCCCCTGGATTTTAATTGACGAAAGAATGCATTTATTATAATAAATTGGAGGTTAGTTTATGAAAAAAGTACTTAGAATGAATGAAATCAAGTTAATCTTTGGCACGGTGTTGACAGGCTTGTTGTGTGTAGTGTATGCAGGGAAGCCTCCCGAAAATGACATCGTACTGAAAGGGGAAGATGAGAGAGGTGTAGCCCCGCTTGTATTACAGAAACTTAACTATACGGAGAATCCTGTTGATATTCCGAATCCGGACAGAGGTGTCTACAGAGGCCGCTGGCAGAATATATCGCCGAATTCGGTTACTGAGGCTAATTCGCCTTTTGGTATTACACCTGAAGTAGATCACCGGGTACCGGTTGACGCAAATTCTGTGATATATCAGGGAAGACAGGTGCCGCCTGTGGAAGGAGATGATATCGAGGAGACTCAATTTTATAATGGTGTTAATCAAAACGCTAAACCCTACATTGGCGGTACCGGCGTCTCTGCCCTTCCTTCCATATCATTTATGTGTTTTGACTTATGTAACTTTTCTTCGAACGCATTCCTCTCGGCGAAAGATGCTTTTGGTTACAAGGATGATGGATTGTTTACTGACCCGGGTACCGGAGCAACAAGAACAGGAAAAACTCAACCCTTATCATCGTTTGCACTTGATTATATAAGAGGCTTGTTACAGAAGGTGAGAGATGGCAACGGTGTAGCCTTTGTGAAATTTTCTTATGACGGCAACGGGTTTAATTATATTGAACCCTTTAAGTATCCCCAACTAAATCTCACCGAAGGACTCATTCATGGCCCGGAACCAGCATACGTAACTCCTAACAATTCATCGGCTATGTGTGATGTACCTGGTCATACTGACAAAGACTGGATAGAATATCATCTTTGGCAGCTTAAACCAATTTTCCATGAATTCGAAGACATCATCATGTGTGTTAAAACGGGTATGCTTGGTCCATGGGGTGAACAGCACTCATCTCCTATGGCTCTGAGTGCGGATGCTAATAAGAAGCTTTTAGATGCATATCTGGACGTTGTTCCCGCTTCGCGTATTCTTTTAACAAATCAGCCCTTATTCATGGCATGGTATAACCTTACGTATGGGACCACTTATACTGCAGCTAATATAGATGCCATGCCGATTCCGCCAAAGGGTTCGCCGGAGTCGCGTTTTGGTTTTTTCGACGATAGTTATGCGGCTAATTATTCTGACAATGGGAGATTTCATGGTCCCTATGATCGTTTCAGATTTCTCACCTGGCTTTATAATCGAAACACAATTCTTCAAGTTGAGGGCGGGGTCGGCAATAATGCTTTTGGCAATATGCCGGGTGCTATTATAGAAGCCCAGGAATTCCGGACAACTGCTTTGAATATGAGACACGGTAATTATTCCCGGTGGAGTAATTTTATCTATAATGAAGCAAACGTCACTACACCGGTTACGTTCCCGGCATCAGACAGAGAGACAGTTCCTCCTTACTCTGGACCCACAAAAACGGCAATCTTTGACCCGGTATATGACGGCAGAACCGGGCTGGAATATTTCCGCGACAGATTAGGTTACCGTTTAGTGTTGCGTGAGGCTACAGCAAGTGAATGGGTGAAGCAGAATGGGCCCCTGCTGTTTGAAGGGAAGATCCAAAATGTCGGCTTTGGCAATGTAGTAAACAAGAAAAAGGTGTCGGTTATTCTGAAGTCCAAAGATGGTTCTAACTCTTACATGTCAGCTACGAACCTCGATGCAAGGGATTGGCTGACTGCTGAGAACGGGGACAGCAGGGCTGATAATACCGCTGCATGGCGTGATTTGAACTTCTCAATGAATATAGACACATTTGGTAAGGTGCCCCTTGGTGACTATGATATTTTCCTGAAGATCAATGATCCTAAAGAAACAAGCATTAACAAACGTTGTATACAGTTTGCGAATAAGGGAGATAGTTGGAATGCTGACCTTGGCGCTAACTTAATTGGTTCGACTAAAGTTGTCCGCTAGGTTTATATCGGCGAAGGCGTGAATTTATTATATTAAGTTGGAGGTTAGGTTATGAAAAAAGTATTCAGAATGAATAAAATCAAGTTAATCGTAGGCATGGTGTCGATAGGCTTTTTGTTTGTCGCATATGCGCTGAAGGCTCCCGAAAACGACATTGTATTGAAAAGTACAAATGATAAAGAAGTAGCCCCGCTTGTGTTACAGCCGCTTGATTATACGGAGAATCCTGTTGATATTCCGAATCCGGACAGGGGCTTTGAAAGAGGTAATGACGACGCTGCCGGTCTTGGAGCCTTTATTCATGATAAACCGGGAGGTTCAAACTACTGGGGGTATATGACAATTCCGGCAAGCGCCAATACAATTTTAGGCCAACCCTTTAAGATGGCTTACGAAATGACTCCGCCTATGTATTTTGGTCCGGAAGGAGTAGGCCCCGAGTATTGTAACGTCCCAGTTGAACCACGCATAGTACAGTTCTACCTTGTCCTGAATGAATTTTCGTCGAATGCATGGTGCGATAGTTCCCCCGGCAATCCTGATGACCATACCCGGGTAGGTGTTGACGGCCCCATAACCTCCTATGGGCTTGATTTCATAAGAAAACAACTTGAATTCATAAGATCCAACACCAACAGTGTCGCACATATACGCGTTTGTCATGACCCAAAAGGCTGGAACCATTTTGTCTGGACTGAAGATAATCTTAATTATGAAGACGACGCCCCTGCATCCGCCAAAGAAAAATACTATTATAAGGCAGACTACAAAAAACCTGTTACGGCTGCGAATCGTTCTGCTCACATTGCAAAACCAAGCTCAGGTACATGGAGAGGATCTTCACCAATATTCAGAATGTGTACTATACCCGGCTATACGGATATGAATTGGGTCCAGTATCATTATCATCAGCTTAAGCCCATTTTCAAGGAATACTCAGACGTTATATGGGCATTTGATTCGGGCACCTTTGGTCCATGGGGCGAAAGCCACTCAAATTATGATGCTGAAGTACCAGGTAATTACAAGATCATTTTAGATGCATTACTGGACGCGGTTCCAGATGGTAAACCGATAATGACGCATATTGGCGGTTTCCTGGATTGGTATAACCGCACATACAATACTACTTATGACTTTGGCACACTGGATGCCTTCCCCACCCCTGTACGTGGTACACCAGAGGCGCGTTTTGGTATGTTCGACGACTCAAATGGCTGGTCAGCAGACGAATATTCGTATGGCGACGGTGGCTCCTTAACCGAAGGGTATCGAATGCTGGCTTATGATCCAATTCTGAAGGGATATAATCCAAAAGGAGTGGATCCGTCACTGACGAGACCTGGAGTATCACCGGTTATCGGATATAATGATAGCGGAACCAACAGGCTTGTAGCCGTTCCGGAAAAGTTAATTGATGCACGCTGGCGTGGAGTCTATTTCATTGATTGGGATCGTACCAAGGTCATGAACTTTCTTGGAAAGATGTCCGTCTATGGCGGTGAACAAATTGCTGAAGAACCTAAATCCGGCACCAACGGAGGCTATATTCCCGTCGGCGAACGAAAAGAAAATACTGTGAACGACGTAATTTTGCGTTTTCCTTCCATGTTCTATGAACACAGTATTTCCCACTTGACGTATATGTGTATGCAGCAGGGTCCGGGAAGATTTAAGTCTCGGGCAGATTATCCTTATACACGAAAAAGCATTGAAGTGGAGATAACTTACCCGTGGAATGGTCAAACCATACAGGTACTCTATGACCCGGTATATGAAGGCCAAAGTGCATTGGCATATTACCGTGACAGATTGGGCTACCGGTTAGTTCTGCGTGAGGCTAAAGCTAGTGAATTTGTAAAACAGAATGGTACCCTTATGTTCCAGGGGAAGATCCAAAATGTCGGCTGGGGTGAGGTTTTTAACAAAAAAGCCGTGAAGGTAATTCTGAAATCCAAATCCAATGGGTCTGTATCCAATGCGGTGCTTACGAACATTGACCCCTATGATTGGAAACCTGCTGAGGTGGGTCCGAATGGCGCCATGCCGGACTCCAGGGCAACTAATACCGCTGCATGGCGTGATTTGGAATTCTCAATTAACATGGATGCGTTTGGTGAGGTGCCGCCCGGGGATTATGATATTTACCTGAAAATCAATGATCCTAAAGAAAAAAGCGCAAACAGGCGTTCTATACGGTTTGCGAATAAGGGAAATAATTGGAATGCTGACCTCGGTGCAAACTTAATTGGCTCGACGACCGTGCTATAGATTGCATTCTACTTAATCTGGTGAAAGTAAATGAACAAGAAGGAAACGTTATGAACAGAAAAGAATTTTTAAAAACCGGTATGCTCGCAGCAGCAGCCATTGGAGCTGCTCCATCTCTGATGTCGTGGATTCCTGGACAAATAGTATCTGCTGATCAGCTCCCGCAAAAACTATCCTGGATACCCAAGGGAGGTCACTCGATCACAGAACTAAATGCGCTGGTTGAAGCTTATTATGGTGATCCGGATGATGTTAGTGCAATTGGGCGCGCCCGTAAGATGCAGGCATTAATAATGGAGCTTGCGATCAAGGCGAAGACCCGAAATCCGAACTTTCAGGTTGTTCCGCAGGACACTTTAGAATATGCCCATATAGATGGAAATCCGGATAATTCATATGATTCGAATCTCCTTAACTTGCTCGATGGTTGGGGAATTGAAAATTTTAGCGTTACTACTGTTACCAGGTTGGCAAACCTAAGTAAGGCTGGCATTAAGGGTACGGCGAACACTAATGGAAGCACCGTAAAAGTTGTTGCTGATAACCAGAAAATTGCTGCCGATAATAATATTCTCTGGCACCCACGGTTAAGTGCAGAAGTGTATCAGTCACCAGGAATAGGAAACCCAGGTTATATGCCAATATATTCACCTTCTTCCAACAGTTACAATATAATCCATGATCCGATACCTGCCGGTGTAGCGCAGACATTAAACGGTAATAATGTTTATAAAATGATGGATGCGAAAAACTATCTATATATGATCAGCACCGGTAAATACACGAATTGGCCCGACTGGGAAGCTCATCCAGCCAGTCGTCTCGATATAACCAACACTGCTGGTTATTTGGTTCCTTTCGCAGGCGGACGATTTAAACCTACCGGCGATGCAGAGGTGGTTGCTAGAGCGATCGCAGACCACGGGACTGAATGGGACTTTTTTGGGGTGGCGAAAGGTTACAACCAAAATGAAGGCAGGAAGGCGTATATTGAGGGACTCGCTGCCTCAGAATGGGATGTTTTTTATATTGACGCAGATTTCGACATGAATTCTCTTACCAGGGAAGAGGTTGAAAAGCTTAAATGGAAACCCCAGGGCGGCAGGCGGCAAGTTATCGCGTATTTGAGTATCGGCACGACAGAATTGTACAGGTGGTATGCCGATCCAGTCATGGTTAATCCTAGTCCAAGGTCTTTCCTCCACGGCGCTGTTGAGAACGGCAAATTTATACCCGCCCGTGAGAGATTTTGGGATGTTGGTATCCCAAATTGGATACTATGGCCGGCTTACTCCGGACAATATGCTGATGAATCTACCCCGATTTGGTGGCATCCTGAGTGGCGAGACATTATTGTAAGAGGCGGCAGCCCGTATAAAAATCCCAGTTACAATCATTCCCTTTTTGCGGATGGCAGATCCTCAATCGACAAGATTGTTGACATGGGATTTGACGGAGTATATTTAGATAATGTAAGCAGAGCTACCTCGTCCCGTGCTAAATGGGCTGCGTTGCAGGCCTATAATAATGCAAATCCAAGGTGGTATTTAGAACCTTAAATAAGGTGTTTTTCGAACAAAAGCCTAAATAGCATTATGAATTAATACTTAACCCATATGAAAACAAGCGTTCTATACATTTTGCGAATCACGATATTTGGAATACTTCACTTGGTGCAAACTTATTGGGTTCGACTAAAGTTGTCCCCTGGAATTTAATCGGCGAAGGCGTACATTTATTTTATTAAGTTGGAGGTTAGATTATGAAAAAAGTATTTAGAGTGAATAAAATAATGTTAATTATTGGCTTGGTGTTGACAGGCTTGTTGTGTGTCGCATATGCAGTGAAGGCTCCCGGAAACGACATTGTATTGGGAAATGCAGATGATAAAGAAGTAGCCCCGCTTGTATTACAGGCGCTTGACTACACGGAGAATCCTGTTGATATTCCGAATCCGGACAGGGGCTTTTACAGACCCGAAGGATATGTTATTCCGGTCGACAGTGGAACTCCAGGTTTTCCTGACTTAGCTGCCATTATAAGTGGTACCACCGTCACTGTTGCTGCTCGCATTGTGTATATGGAATTTGACCTGAAAAACTTCTCGTCGAATGCTCCCCTCAATGGAAAACCCATAGGACCCTGGAGTGCTAAAGGTGATGTTCCGCCAGATTATGGAACAACTCAGCCTTTAACACCCGCTGCGCTTGATTATGTAAAGGCAGCGCTTCAAAGAGTAAGAGATAGCAAAGCTGTTGCCATTGTGAAATTTAATTATGACGGACAGGGCAATACGTATGTTGATAATAAAAGCTATGACCAGCTCATTCATGATTGCGAACCAGGGGCGCCAAAAGGTCGGATTTGGTATGAAACCGGAGTTATTAATAAATCTGATTTGTGTGGTATACCCGGTCATGAGGACAAAAACTGGGTACAATATCATCTTTGGCAGCTTGGAAATGTTTTCAGCGAATTCGAAGATTGCATAATGGCTGTTAAAGGGGGAATCTTTGGGCCATGGGGCGAAATGCACTCATCATCATATGCCAGAACCCGGGAGGGTTACCACTGGCTTTTGAAAGCGTTGCTGGGTTATGTTCCCGCATCACGTTCAATTTTAGTACATGCGGGCGGAGTCATGGCATGGCATAACATTGAGTATGGTACCGATTATAGCTTTACTAAGTTAATGCCGGCCCCTGCACGCGGAACACCGGAGCAACGTTTCGGTATGTTCAACGATAGTTATTCAGCGGGTTCGAACGGCGACTGGTATAATGACAATGGCTCGCTTTCCGAAGGGTATGCATTAATTGGAACTGGGGATCAAAATGATTTTGATCGTAACGTTGTTTTAACCTGGATTAGAAATCAAAATAACTTCTATGGCGGTGAAACAGTCGGGCCCGGTTCTGATGATAATATCTATCCCAGGTTTCCGAACGTACTTTATGAAGCCGCTTTTGCTCAAACAACTCATTTGAATACAAGTTATAGCCAACGCACTTATAAACTTTGGGGTGATTTTATTTATAATAAAGAAAATGTCACCAAACCGTTTACGTCTCCCCACGATGGAGTGACTCGAAAGGCAATCTTTGACCCGGTATATAACGGCAGAAACGGAATGGAATATATGCGTGACAGACTTGGCTACCGGTTAGTGTTACGCGAGGCTAATGCAAGTGAATGGGTAAAGCAGAGTGGTACCCTGAGGTTCGAAGGGAAGATACAAAACGTCGGCTTTGGTAATATAGTAAACAAGAAAAATGTGTCAATAATTCTGAAAGCCAAAGATGGTTTTAACTCTTACACGGCACTTACGAACCTTGACGCAAGGGATTGGCGGCCTGATTTGGACAGCAGGGCAGGCAATACTGCTGCATGGCGTGATTTGAACTTCTCTATTAATATGGGCGCATTTGGTAAGGTGCCTCCCGGTGACTATGATATTTTCTTAAAGATCAATGATCCTAAAGAAACTAGCACTAACAAGCGTTGTATACAGTTTGCGAATCACGATATTTGGAATACTTCCCTTGGTGCAAACTTAATTGGTTCGACTATAGTTGCCCCCTAGATTTACATCGGCAAAGCCGTAACCAAAAGAGCGTAGTCAGCAACAGTGCTAATTCGACTGCTGGAAGTATTAGGCACAATTTTCCATATTTAATAATACGGTAAGCTGGTAAAAGCAGGCTGCTTTGTGCTCAACAATTATTGAGTGTAAGCGGCTTGTGTAAATCTTCAGCCTAATTTTAACATCTGTTTCTAATAAAGTATTCCTTGAATTAACTAGCTGGTAAATTTAGTACGTCAATAAAAGGCCAGGGCATAATTTGAAACCCAGGATGAATATTGATTAAAATACTAATAACAAAATTTAAATGAGAAAAATTGAATAAAATGGACAGAAAGTGATGTATCGATTGGTACACATAGGTTGCAGAAGGATTAAATGTATAATAAATGCATAAAAACATGCCTTTTCGCTCACTTTTTGCATACATAACGTCTGTTTTTATTCTCACAAATAGTTTGTTTTTCACTGAAAAAGCAATTTATGAATGCTGAAAATGTCGATTTTGGATGTTCAAAGTCTGATAAATGTCAATTTTCAGACCCAAAATTTGGATAATTTTTACAGAAGTTTTACGGTTCACTTAGACAGATTTACAGTAGACTCAGATTGATTTACGGGAGACTTTGATTGATTTCAGGAAAGCTTTTTAGTGAATGTCAACCAAAACTTTAATAAATCCATACATTCTCCCATCCTTAAGGATTTAAACCATAATAGTAGCATCTTTTATTTTATTATCATTTGTACACTCAATATAGCTATCTATTCTATAATTAGAATCATTTAAGGTATCTCAAGCCTCGCTATCCGTGATTCGTTCTCCTAAAACACAATTTTACATGTTGCGCGTAACTACCAATGCGGTATACTGCAATCCACAAACAAAAATCCCCTCCACCTATAAGCCATATGAACTTCTTATTTTCATCTTCATTTTTCACTTTCATCTAACTAAATATAAATGACTGTATATGAAGATATTACAAAGACCATTTTCTACCATTCCAAGCTTAATCTTTACTCCAGTTAGTTCCATTTAGCGCGATAATTACCGTGTAAGTCTCTTCACTGTCATTCTGAGCGAAGCTAAGGAACACTATTCACTTTTTTTCATTCTCACCACTACCATTGTCGTTATCCCATTGTTTACAAAAACGATCCCTTCTCGGTTTTTCAACCGCCAAATTCAACATCTCCATCTGCTAATGTATATTCTTTGTTGTGCTACCCTGCATTCCGTAGCGCTTAGCATTTTTAGCCAAGTTAGCACCCGCTTTGGCTTTATCTTCACTATCGCTTTTGGAAGAGACTCGCTGGCAGCATCGTTTACAACTCTTCATTTAGCTAAGCTATTATTACCTTAATACCGGCATCTTCAAGCTGCTTTTTATCATTTTCCGAGACATCGGAATCTGTAATAACGGTATTAATTTGATCAAGTTTACAAATAAAAGCCAGGCTTTGCCTAAGAAATTTTGATGAATCAACAACAACAATCACTTCATGTGCAATTTTAATCATGATCTGATTCAAATATGCGCCCTCAATATTTGGGGTTGAGAGAATTCCTTCCAGAGTGTCGAAACCGTCAGCAGCTATAAAAGCTTTATCTACGTGTAAATTTCTGAAACTCATTTCGGCGAGTGGTCCAATAAGGGATAACGAATTTTTACGAAGTACACCTCCTGAAATAATTAGGTTTACATTAGGGTTTGATACCAATTGGTTGGCAATATTCAATCCATTTGTAATTATTGTAACATTATTAAGCGAAGGATCAAGATTTCTGACAATTTCGAGTGTAGTAGTACCTGAATCGATGATTATCGTGTCAAAGTCTTTAATAAGTTTAGCTGCAGCTTTCCCAATCCTGGTTTTTTCAGCCATGTTAAGCATCTGCTTTTCATTTAAATGCTGATCAAAACCTACTACGCGGTTTGCGCTCATTGCACCTCCACGGGCACGTATCAGAAGTTTCTTGTTTTCGAGTATCTTCAGGTCATTTCGAATGGTAACTTCACTTATTCCAAATTCTTCACTTAGTTCATTTACAAAAACATGACCATGGAGAGAAAGTTTCTTCATGATTTTCATCCTGCGATCGATTGTATCATGTTGATTTATAAGTGCCATATTTTACAGTTTCTATTTGAAATTAATTTTTTAAAAATGCTTTTCAGCTTTTAATACCTCAAATCTATCATTAGATTTTTTTATTAGAATATATTCCATTTAATTACAAAGATAGTTGTAAAATGTTTCGAAACCTTTTTACTCTTAAATGGAATTTTAAAAAAATATTTTATTGCTTTTGTCGAAATGGCTAAAAATGATCATATATTTGTAGCATAAGTAAATGAAAGACATTTTATAGTGATATACTTATGATTAATACAATATATACTGGGCATAACCTTTTGAATCGTATTAGTAATACAGAAAAGGAAATATGGGGGCAACCCCGTCTGTGGCTAAAGGTATATGAACAGGCACTTCAGGAAACGGAGCCTTTATTATTATTTATAAAGAATGCTCTATCACATGAAAATCTGAATATTGTACTTACAGGTGCTGGTACAAGTGCATTTATTGGGCTCTCGCTCATTGGCACATATAAACGTAATTTTAAAAAGCAAACCACAGCTGTTGCAACAACTGACCTGGTTACACACCCTCTCGACTTTCTTTATCCTGATGTTCCTGTTTTACTGATTTCATTTGCACGGTCAGGAAACAGTCCCGAAAGTGTTGCTGCTGTTCAAATGGCAGACCAGATTTGCTCAAATATATTCCACCTTATTATAACATGTGATCAGGAAGGTGCCCTTGCCAAACACGATACCAACTCTGCAAAATTTGTTTTCATTCTTCCTATAGAAGCAAATGATAAAAGCCTGGTTATGACTGGAAGCTATTCCGGTATGTTACTAGCGGGATTGCTAATTGCCAGAATTAATGAAATTAATAATCTCAAAATGCAGGTACAAACCCTTCAAGAATATGGATTAAAGCTGTTGGACAAGGCTACTGAATTCAAGCATATAGCAGAAAAGGATTTCGAAAGAGCTGTCTTTCTTGGTTCCGGACCATTATTTGGTACTGCAACCGAATCTCATTTAAAAGTACAGGAACTCACAGATGGTAAAGTAATTTGCAAAAAAGATTCATTCCTGGGTTTCAGGCATGGTCCTAAAGTGGTAATTGATAAGAAAACACTTGTATTCCTGCTGTTTTCGAACAAGTCGTACGTGTTGGATTATGAAATTGATTTGTTAAATGAGCTTAAAGCCGGTCCAAAACCACTCTATTTAGCTGGATTGATTGAATCAGGAACTCTTAATGTTGAACCGGATAAATTGTTTGTATTATCCGATAAGGGAGTTCAATTAGACGAAGACTTTTTATCTGTATGCTTTGTCCTTCCAGCACAAATGATCGGTTTCTACAAATCACTTCAATTAGATTTTAATCCGGATATGCCATCAAAAAGCGGAACCATCTCAAGAGTCGTTAAAGGAGTTGTTATCTATCCATATAATAATCAATAGCAATGAATCGGGATATCAGGGAAAAGGCAACTGCTCATAATATTCCTTTGATGGATTATATCCTTCAGAGAAATGATGAATTAGCAAAACTTGATGGTATAAACAGGACCATTTTTGCTGCCTGCCCCAACTCTATTTCCATTATCAAAGCTGCGTTACGTTCGGCAAAACGCTGGAACAGCCCGATAAAATTCGCGGCTACATTAAATCAGGTTGATATCGACAGAGGGTACACTAATCTAACTCAAAGGGAATTTGTAAATACCATTAAGCTTGAAGCTGAACGGATAAATTTAACTGTTCCTGTCATTATAGCTGTTGATCATGGAGGGCCATGGCTTAAAGATCTTCATGCCCGTGAAAAGTGGAGTTTTAATGAAACTTTCAATGCAGTAAAAAAAACGTTCGAAGCATCGGTGGAGGCAGGATACGACCTCATTCATGTGGATCCAACAATAGATATTACCCTTGCAGCAGGGCAACACATAAACATTGAAACTGTGGCTGCACACACTATTGATTTGGTTGATCATACAGAACACTTTCGTAAATCCGGCGGTTATCCGCGGATTGCCTATGAGGTAGGTACAGAAGAAGTCCATGGCGGCCTGGCCGATATGGACACATTCCGGAAGTTTCTGCGGTTGGTGAAGGCAGGCCTGGCTGAGCGTGGTTTAGACTACGTTTGGCCATGCTTTGTCGTTGGTAAAGTAGGCACTGATCTTCATACTACTACTTTCGATCCCCAAACAGCAAGGGAACTGACCAAAGTAGCCCGGGAATATGGCAGTGTGATAAAAGGACATTATACTGATGGGGTCACTAATCCTGAAGCATATCCGCTTTTAGGAATGGGAGCAGCCAATGTAGGCCCCGAGTTCACAATTACAGAGTACAATGGATTAACAGAGTTGGAAAAACTGGAAAAAAAATATTTTGCTGAAGGAAAAATTGCACGCTGTTCCGATATCGGATTAATTTTACATCAGGCGGTAGTAAAATCAGAACGTTGGAAAAAATGGCTCCTTCCGGTTGAGGATTCTGAAAATTTCGAAAACATTGCCGGCGAACGGAAGGAATGGCTTATCGGCACAGGATGCCGGTATATCTGGCAAAATGCTGAAGTACTTGCAGCAAGAACACAATTGTATTATAATCTTGAAAGTAGTGGCATACTTGCCGAAGAAATTGTGCTTTCTAATATTGAATGCGCGATGGACAAGTATTTCGCCGCTTTTAACCTTAAAAATCTGAATGATTTATTATAAAAATGTATGCAGATGTGGAATTCAGTACTAATTCGAATGAATAAGTTATTGGTGAGCTTAAGCAAAGCTCAAAAACTTTTTTGTATTTTTTTGCAAAAAATGGTACGGATCTATTCAATTCAGCCGGTTTACCGTGAAGCAGATCAATGTTATTGACTAAATCAGTAACCACAACCTAGGAGAAGTGTAAAAAGATCACTCGGAACTCAATAAAATTTCGAAAAGTACCTTTTACTAATTTCATATCCTATTAAATAAAACATATAACTTGGGAAAAATAAACACGGAAAGATAAGAATAACAATTATTCAATAAATGAAGTTCACAATTAACCAAAAACACTCGCTATGAGAAAATTTACAATTCTGTTTGTATTGCTCCTTTTGGGAGGAATGCAGATTGTGTTTGCGCAAAAAACGATCACTGGCAAAGTAACGAATAAGGAGGACGGTCTAGGTCTTCCGGGAGCTACAATAGCGGTAACAGGTACAACTACCGCCACTATAACTGATGTTTTAGGGAAATACAGCCTTCAGGTACCGGCAAATGCAACATCGCTACATTTCACTTTTATTGGCATGAAACCATTGGATGTATCGATAGGTGCACAGAAAGAAATAAATGTAACCTTGGAGCCTGAAATTACATCGCTCGATGAATTAGTAGTCGTTGGTTATACATCAAGAAAGCTCTCACAGTTATCAAGCTCTGTATCTGTTATATCGAGTAAAAAACTCCAAGATGTTACCTCTAACAATGTGACAGATTTGTTGCAGGGTAAAGCACCTGGTATAGTTGTATCAAGCGCTACTGGTGATCCCAATGCCACTCCCAGTATTATCATCCGGGGTACTAGCTCAATTACAGCAGGTTCTGATCCTTTATACGTAGTTGATGGTATTATTGGTGGTAATGCAAATCCGAATGATATAGAATCTGTTACAATTCTAAAAGATGCGGCAGCTACTGGTTTATATGGGTCAAGAGCTTCCAACGGTGTCATAATTATTAATACTAAAAGAGGAAAATCGGGGAAAACCCAAATTAATGTCAGTTCGACAGTGGGCTTTAATAAGGTATCGGAAGGTAATTATCAAGTTATGAATTCCCAACAACTATATGATTATCAAAAAACTTTTTGGAATCCTACAACATGGGAACAGGATCGACCCAGCAGTTTGCTTGCGCAAAATACTAATTGGCACGACTTGATGTTTAGAACAGGTATGACCCAAAACCATTCTATCTCTATTTCCGGAGGCTCTGATAAAACACAGGTTTATGTTTCAGGAAATTATTATAACGAACAAGGAACGTTAGGCCCTAACGATAATAAGGCATATAATATCAGAAGTAATATCTCACACAATATTAATGATAAACTGAAATTAAGCGTGAGATTAAATGCAAAAACTAAACAGATTGAAGAGGAAGCGGCCGGGACTACTTTTTTAATTAATCATGAAAACATGCCTTGGGATAATCCCTATAATCCTGATGGATCCCTTAGAAAGGGCACAGAAGAAGGTTGGATAGGGAGAGATAATGACAATTTTCTGTATGATTGGCAATATAATTTTGACCGGACTAAGCAATCATCACTTGACGGGGATATCACACTAGAATACTATATTACCAAAGATTTGACTTTTTCCACTTATAATAGAGCTAGTTACAGCAATGGGAAAAGAGAATTGTACTATGATGTCCGCACTAAAGCCGGCCTAGGGGAAGGAAGTCTTACCAATGACTTTAATAATAGTTCTCAGTTAATTACTTCCAACCGTCTACTATATAAGAAAACCTTTGATAAACATAATTTTAGTGCTATTGCAGTAGCTGAGGCAGAAAAAAATTATTCTGATTTTACTAGCATAATGGGTGTAGGCCTCGCGCCTGGTCTTCATGTAATGAATGTGGCATCCGTGCTTTCAACGGCTTCAAGCATTACAGGTGAAAATGCATTCAATAAAGGATTGGTACAACTGGATTATAACTTTAATAACAGATATTTTGTTGTTGGATCATTCATACGTGAATCATCTTCCCGTTTCGGCGCTAATAATCGCGCGGCCAATTTCTATACTCTCGGAAGTTCCTGGATTATCAGTAATGAGAGTTTTATGAAGGATCAGAAATTTTTTGACCTTCTGAAAATTAGGGCAAGTTATGGTTTAACTGGTAATGCCCAAATAGGTGATTATCAGACTTTAGGTTTGTATAGCTTTTCTACTCAATATGCAGGCAATTCAGGTTCTTTCCCTTCACAAATGGCTAACAATAATCTTACATGGGAAAAGGCCGAAATGATAAATTTTGGTTTGGATGTTGGGCTTTTCAATAGGATTTCCCTTAACATGGAAATATATCAAAAATCCACCAAAGCATTGTTGCTAAATGTACAGATACCCTATACTACTGGCTTTTCATCTGTCATACAAAATGTTGGCTCAGTAAGAAACAGGGGATTGGAGTTTAATCTAAATACAGTAAACCTGGATGGAGAACTGAGATGGGAAACTAATTTTAATATCGCTTTTAACAATAATAGGGTTATGGCTCTTGATCAAGGCAAGGATATTTTAGAGAACGGGATTCAGACTGCTGCCCCCACACGAATTATTAGCGTTGGACACGATTTGAACAGTTGGTATATGCGAAAATGGGCAGGTGTAGATCCGGCTAATGGGGATCCTTTATGGGAAAAAGTTACTGTAGGAGCAAATGGCGATAAAACGGTGACCACAACCAACAAATACAGCGATGCAACTCTGCAATTTGTTGGTGCTTTTACCCCGAAATTTACGGGAGGAATTAACAATGTTTTTATTTATAAAGCATTTTCACTTTCTGCACTATTTAATTTTGTAAAAGGCGATCAGGTATATTTTACTTCAGCGTTTGTAACTGATAGTGATGGCGCCTACGATACTGAGAATCAGAAAGTATTGGCACCCGGAGAGTCCAGATGGCAAAAACCGGGTGATATTGTCACACATCCGAAACCCGTGTATGGGGGTAACTTGAACTCCAATAGAGTATCTTCCCGATACCTGCAGGATGGGAGTTATATCCGTATGCGAAACGTGAGATTCTCTTATGAACTACCTTTTAGTCTTTTAAAAAGAGAAAAAATTGCAAATGCCACCGTATTTATCAGTGGCGATAATTTATGGACTGTTACCAAGTTTACGGGGAAGGATCCGCAAGCAGCTTTTAATAGAGCTGGAGGTGAGGTAGGTGATTATCCTACAAGCAAAAAAATATTGATTGGTATAAACATTGGATTTTAAAAGTTAAACCTCCTAACATGAAAACGATCTCGATAAAAAGAACGATAGTGCTAATTGCATTACTTAGCTTAATTGTCGCTTGCCAAAAGGATTTAAATCCTTATGATAGTAAATCAACTGATGTTGCTTTAGCTACACCTGCTGATTTGCAACTCGCAACTTATGGCACCTATGCCGGTCTTGTCTATTCCCAATATACCAGAATGCAGCATTTTATGGGTGAATATGGTAGCGATAATGTAGCCCTCAGTGGAACTACGAGCGATGCCTTGTATAATGTTTATAATTATACACATTTTCCAGGAATGTATGTTACCAATGACTTTTGGAGCCAGGCGTATAAGATTATCTTTTCGGCTAACCAGATTATTGAAAGGATTGAAGATGGAAAGTCGCCGGAGCTAGATCAGCTTAAAGGTGAAAACCTGTATTTGCGGGCAATGGCGCATTTTGACCTCGTCAAATTTTTCGGGCGCCCATACTCACAAGGACAAGGTGTTAACCCTGGCGTAGTGATCAAAGAAAATACTAATGATGCAGGTTTACCAAGCCGAAGTACGGTAAAGGAAGTATATGATTTTATCATCACTGACTTGGAAAAAGCCGCAACCTTAATGACAGAGGAAAAATCAGCCAGCTTTGCCTCCAAAGAAGTAGCTTTAGCTTTATTGTCAAGAATTTACTTATTTAAAGAAGATAATGAAAAGGCGATTGAATATGCTGACCTGGTTATCAATTCAGGACGTTACCAGCTTTTGTCAACCAGTGAGTACAAAACGTATTTTAGGAAAACCCCCGATGAAAATGTTGAAACCATTTTTGCTATCCGTCATACAATATCTGATAATCGGTACAAAGATGCTATTGGTTCAATGTATTATAAAGACCCGACCGGAACCTCCGGTTGGGGTCAGATGTATGCCTCCTTAGCTTTTGTAAGGCTGCTGAATAGATATCCGGAGGATGCCCGCCACAGTTTTATTGAATTGCAGTTGGCCCCCAATGGCATCGATACGCTTAAACGTGGCAACGTTCCAAAAATATATGTGAACAAGTATAATTGGCAGGAGGGTGTGGCCAACCTGAGTTCTCCGGTGTATCTGCGTTTGGCGGAAATGTATCTGAACAGGGCAGAAGCCAACGCTAAATTGGGACATGACCAGTTGGCTATTGACGATGTTAACTTAATACGCAAGCGGGCCGGTCTTTCTGGAACTGCACTTTATACAGTAGGGGATTTAAAAGGTCATAATAGTATTCTGGATGTGGTTTTGGAAGAACGCAGGTTGGAACTAGCTTTTGAAGCCCAACGACCGTTAGATTTATTTAGAAATAACCTTCCCATGATCAGGGCTTATCTTGGATTTCATGGTCTTGATAAGTTTAACCAAACTATACTCCCAACTGATAAACAGGTGATCTTTTTTATACCTGAACGGGAAATTGTGGTTAACCCGAATTTGACACAAAATCCGTAAATAATGAAGGGTAAAAATTTTATTTGCTTCTAAAAAGTAGGAAAAGTTGAAATTTATTATTAAATGATAATGCTATGAAAACCACTAGAAGAGATTTTTTGATTAAAACCAGCATTGTTTCAGCCGGGGTATCATTAGGGTTGCCCGGAATATTATTGGGATCATCAGAAGTACCATTAGAGTCACCCGGAGTATCCATCGGGTCACCTAGAGTCGATAACATGAAGTATTCATTGTTGCCAAAAGGCCCAAAAGATTATGTGATTGTTATGGGGCATTACGACATCTGGGAATTTAATGCCCGCTTTGGTCTTAAAAAGGAGTCACAAAACTCACCTTTAAGAGATTTTATTTTACCACGATATCTGGAAGCTGGAGTAAGTGTACTCATAATGCCCGCTTCCGGTGACTCCACAGATGAAAGGCAGGGAAGCGACCAGGTCCTTGAAGGGGGCATGAGGACGATAGATATGATTCATAATGAGATAGAAAAAACAAATGGTATGGCATCACTCATACTAACAAAAAAGGATGTCCCTGACAAGCCGGATCCCAACCATCTAAAATTCTTTTTAGATATGGAAGGTGCCGAAACCATACAGGCCAATTCAGAACCAAAACAATATTATCCTGGATGTGACCTTGCTAACTTAAGAGATTTTTTCCGATTAGGTGTTCGTGGTCTTCAATTAACACATAACGGTCGTAACATGGCAGCTGATGGAGTTGGAGAAGGTAAAATGGCCGGGAAGCTTTCCACATTCGGTGTAAAAGTAGTACAGGAATTAAACCGCTTGGGTATGATGGTAGGTGTCTCGCACTTGTCTGCCAATGGAATATTTCATGCTGCTGAAATTTCTACAAAACCAATTGTTTCAACGCATCAGAATCCTCAAAAATTCATCAATACGCCGTTGCAACATTCAGATCAGGAGATTAAAGCAATTGCTTCTACTGGTGGCCTTATGGGCATGCGGTATCAAGAAGGAGAAATGACTTATAAAATGTGCGTTGATATAATAGATTATGTGGCTGATCTCGTTGGAATTGAACATGTAGGCATTGCTTGGTTGGGCCATGATGTTGGAAATCCAAGTCCTAATTATGTGCCTGGATTTTCTTCAGGTCCGGTTCCTGGCGGTGAAATAGAAAAATTGACCAAGTATGAACAAAATAGCAGAATTATTGACCTGCTTTACCAACGGAAATATACTGATGAGCATATTGCAATGGTGATGGGAGGAAATTTTCTGAGAATTATGAAAGAAACATTACCCGATTGACGAGCTCATCAAAGCGTCATAAAAACAAAGAAAGAGGAAAACATGTGACGCCATACGAGAATGAATGGAAGAATTATGTTCGGTTGATTCAAAAATCAGATTAATGTGGGACAAGTATGCCATAAAGCAATAGCATACTGAAGATATTAATTGCAGATTTAGACAAATTTGGCTGCAATAAATAGCTTTTACAATTATATCGGGTTAATTCCGATTTAAATATTTCAAATTAGATACCTAAATAACTTTTAAATAAATAACAAAATGAAAAGTTTAATTTGTACTGCAATGATTTTCTTTGGTGGGTTGATAATGGTTTATGGACAAAATAAACAATATTCTAAGAATGATTGGAATATAGATATTGATCTTAAAAACGAAATAATATCCCTGTCAAACAAAAACCTTGGAATAGTATTAGATAAAATTCAATTTCAAGTCATCTATGAAAATGTATTAACAAAACTTACAGATTATCAACTGGAGAACCTAAGTGATAATCTTATTATCCAGACTAACAAACCGATAAAAATTATATGGGATTTTAACGTAATAAAAAATAAAATTGTTGTTAGCTCTTCTGTAAAAAATACTTTTATCACAGCAGTTGCACCGGCATCTATAAATCGTTTTCCTGCACGGGTTGCAGATCCTGATAATATGTTGGCTAGTGAAACCAGTGGTAGTAGTGATTATACAGGAGTTACTGAAATTGAAAAATATTATATACCTACAGAAAATCCCCAAGTCATGTATCTTTCTTTAGGCGCAATAGAATCTTCCAATTTACATTCATTGTTTGATAAACAAACGAATACTGTGATAAAGTTTTCTTCTGAAACAAAACTTACAAGATTGCCTGAAGATCAATCGTTTGTTCAGGTTAATATTCCGGTTAACAAGGAGCAGGATTTTATAGAACTGATTCCTAATTATTTTACTGATGTTTTAGGCATGCCCAATTATGTACCTTATGACGATACATACCACAAAACCGCACCTACAGGCTGGAACCATTGGCTAGCATTTTTTCGACAGGTGACTGAAAAGGATATAGTCGACCATGCTGATTTTATTGCAAATAATTTGAAGGCATTTGGGATGGAACACTGTCAACTGGATGATGGTTATGATCACGTTGACCGCCGCTTATGGGATAAAAATTGGGATACTTTAACTTTTCCTCATGGACCTGAGTGGCTCGCAAAATATATTAAATCTAAAGGATTAATTCCTGGCCTTTGGACAGTACCTTATTGTTATTCTGTAAATGATGCTAACCCTGATTGGTTTCTACGTGACGATAAAGGGAATATACTTATGGATTACCAAGGCGGAGGGGAACTGGATTTCACACGCAAGGATGTTATTGAGGAGTATTGGATTCCTCTTTGGAAAGAGTTTAAAAGACAGGGATGGGAATATCACAAGTTTGACATGGGCAATACTTCCTATATGTGGCATACATATCAACATAATTTCTCCGACACTACTATTAGCAGTTATGAAGCAGCCAAAAGAACAATGACAATCTGGCGGGAAATCATGGGCCCAGAGGTTTGGCATGTCAATCATCCTGATATAGATGGCGGACGTATGGGCATCCTTGATATGGCAGGTTGCGGAAGGGATCCAGGTGTAGGTTGGGAAAAAATGAATAACATGTTAGAGGTGATCAGCAATAACGCCTACCAAAATCATATAGTCTGGTATACCGATCCAGACTGCATAGTTCTCAGAGGAAGACCATCAAGGGCTGATTCTGTAAATGATAAATTTCTGACCTTGGAAGAAGCAAGAACCTGTGCCACTCTACTCAGCCTTTCCGGAATGCAGTATTTGAGTGGTGATGATTTGTTGAACCTTGAGGAAGATCGACTCGACTTTATCCGGAAAACGATTCCTACAATGCCGATATTCCCAATTGATCTGTTTGGAAGAAGTCGCGATCGAAATCGTTATCCGGAAATTGTGGATTTAAAAGTAAACCAGGAGTCAGGCATTTATGATGTAGTTGCAGTCACTAACTGGAAGAATGAACCTGTATCGCGTTCAATATCATTTGAGAAAGAATTAGCACTGGAAGCTGATAAAAATTACATTGTTTTTGATTTCTGGCAGGAACAGATGATTGGTCAGTTTAATAAAAATTTCCAGGTTGAAATACCTGCACATGGAACCCGTGTTTTTTTTATCCACAAACAAAAAGATCTACCCCAACTTTTAGGGACAAATCGTCATATTAGCGGTTCTTACAGCATCATAAAAAATGTTTGGAATAATTCTCAAATGACATTAAATGGGGTTTCTGAAACTGTACCTGGAGTAAAGTATTCATTATACTACTATATACCAAAAAATGTTGTGATTGGTAAAATCAATGTTGATGCAAAAGATTTTACTCAAAAATTACAAAATAATGGATTACTTGAGGTTAGTTTTACAGGACAAAAAAAACCAGTTACCTGGAACTTGGCTTTCAAAAAAAATAAATAGGAAGCACTCCTTTAAAAATTGCTTTACATGATAGCTTGGAGAGTTACTATTGTTTTCTTAATGTTATAGATGATAGAGACATAAAGGGTTATTGCTATCGCTGAATAAAAAAAATTTAATATCAAAACAAAATTACTAATATGAGAAAGACTATTCAAGAAATATTATTTCAACCAAAAGCTTGGGAAAAAACCATTCAAACTTTGTCCGGGCAAAAGGCAGAAATAATAACGTATTTAAAAAATTATCAAACTGCAGAAATTATCCTGACAGGGTGCGGTTCTTCTTATTATCTATCACAGACCGCAGCAGCGTTATATACAAAATATACCGGTGAGAAAGCTAGAGGAGTACCAGCATCGGAAATTATGCTCTTTCCGGAGACAATTTTTGCCAGGGACAGGAAATATTTGCTTGTTCCAATATCAAGATCTGGAATAACACATGAGACCCTTTCAGCAGCACGCTATGTGAAAGATGTTGTTAAAGGAGGGACACTATTGATCTCATGCACCGAAGGAAGCGAGATGGCTAAATATGCTGATTTATCCATTGTAAGTCCGAGTGCTGCTGAAGAAACTAAGTATATGACCAAATCCTTTACTAGTATGCTCCTCGCATTTCAGTTGCTGATTGCTTATAAAACTGGAAACAAATCGTTTGAAGAAGAGCTTAAACGATTGCCTGAACACGGAGAAAGGCTCATCAATAAATATCAAACATTTATGGAGCAATTGGCAGGTACTCAGGATTATAATTTATATATTTATCTTGGGCATGGTCCTCTATATGGTATTGCAGCTGAATCAATGCTTAAAA
Organism: Lentimicrobiaceae bacterium; assembly: GCA_041660125.1. Classification (GTDB taxonomy): domain Bacteria; phylum Bacteroidota; class Bacteroidia; order Bacteroidales; family UBA4417; genus UBA4417. The sequence continues at coordinate 67,977 of JBAZWY010000001.1, read as the reverse complement.
TTAAGGAAATGGCATGCACTCCTGCCGAGGCCTATCATGGGATGGAGTTTATGCATGGTCCAAAATATGCAGTGAATGATAAAACCTTGATAATATATCTATTGTCAGCCAGTGCACAGAAACAGGAAATTGATTTGTTAAAAAGAATAAAAGAATTGGGTGGAAATATTAAGATTATATGTGAGGAATCCACTCCTGAAATAATTGAAATTGCAGATGATGTTTTCGAACTAAAATGCGGATTGTCAGAAAATGCAACTCCTATTCTCATTACGTTGCTTACACAATTATATGGGTATTACCGGGCACTTGCAATTGGTAAAGACCTGGAATAGATATATAGTCGGGCAGGCATTTGAATTATTAACTTAGAGAAGATAACTGCATATTAAATGGATTAGTAATACATTTTATAACATCAGAATGAGTAATAGAATAATGAAAAAATTAGATGTTGTAGTAATCGGTGAACTAAATGTTGACTTAATACTGACGGGACTTCCTTCCATTCCTGAGATGGGACAGTGCAAGCTTTCGAAAGATATGCATTTTACCTTGGGTAGTGCGTCTGCCATTTTTGCGAGCAATATTGCCAGATTGGGGCTGAATGTTGGCTTTGTCGGGAAAATTGGTGGTGATTTTTTGGGAGATTTCATACTGCAAAGTCTTAATAACAGGAATGTAGATACTTCACAAATTATTAAAGACAATAATGCAAAGACAGGTATAAGTGTGTCATTATCCTCTCCTGATAATTATGCAATGGCCAGTTATGCTGGGGTGCGGGAAAGTTTTCGCTTATCTGATATCGATTTTGATTATGTATCAAAAGCCAAGCACCTACATATGTCGAGCTATTACCTGCAGACCGGTATGCAAGAAGGATGTTCTGAGTTGTTTAGACGTGCAAAAGAAATGGGATTAACTACATCTCTTGATCCGGATAGTGATCCTTATGACAGATGGGATACTTCAATCTTTGAAATTCTAAAGCATGTTGATATATTTCTTCCCAATGAGAAAGAAGCATTCAATATTTCCAAATGCAATAATATTGAATCCGCTCTTGATCTACTAAATTTAGCAGTGAACACAATTGTTATTAAAACTGGTAAACATGGTGCTTGGGCGAAAAATCATCAGAAAACCATCCACCTAGATGGATTTAAGATAGATGTTGTTGACACAACCGGTGCAGGTGATAGTTTTAACAGTGGGTTTATCTATAAGTATCTGAAGGGTTCCGACATTGCGGACTGTACCCTATGGGGAAATGCCTGTGCAGCAATTTCGACAACACAACTTGGTGGGACAACGGTTTTCCCAAATATTTCTGAACTTCAGCAGTTTCTTGCTGAAAGAAAAGAAGAAATAGAACATATTATAGCTAAACGAAAATGATACCAATCGACTATATTGTACTTTATTTAATTCTGATGTGATTAACGATACTTAAATTAATTACGTGTTCGATAATTTACTTTGCTTTAACATAAAAACTTGACTGGATATGAATAAAAAACTGTGGTTACTCTACGCTCTAATAACGACCATTACATGGGGTATATGGGGAGCTTTTATTGAAACGCCCGAAAAGGCAGGTTTCCCGGCAACGCTGGGTTACATCGTATGGGCTCTTACAATGATACCTTGTGCAATTGTTGCCTTGATGGTTATCAAATGGAAACTCCAGACTGATTTTAGATCAATATTGTTAGGTAGTGCTATAGGCTTCTTAGGTGCTGGGGGACAGTTAATATTATTTCAGGCATTAAGAGACGGGCCGGCTTATATTGTCTTTCCGTTCATCTCATTGTTCCCTGTGTTAACTATCTTCTTATCCGTTGTTTTCCTGAAAGAGAAAACAGGCAAAAGGCAATGGGTAGGAATAGTTATTGCCCTTATTGCTATTCTGTTTCTCTCTTACCAGAAGCCTGGTGAATCGGTTGCACAAGGTTATCTATGGTTGATCTTATCTATATTTGTGTTTATTTTCTGGGGCATTCAGGCGTATGTTATGAAGTTCTCCAATGAAACAATGAGTGCGGAAAGCATTTTCTTTTATATGATGGCCACAGCTGTTATATTGATCCCGGTTGCCTTTTTTATGACTGATTTTTCCCAGAACATTAATTGGTCTTTTAATGGTCCCTATCTTGCAGCTATTATTCAAGTCCTGAATTCTGTAGGAGCCCTGATGCTGGTTTATGCTCTAAGGTATGGAAAAGCGATTGTTGTAATACCGCTTGTTGGCTTATCACCTTTAATCACGGTGGTTTTATCACTTATATTATACAGTATGATCCCAGGAGCTATTTTAAGTGTCGGATTAGTGTTGGCTGTTCTTGCTATTATACTCTTGTCTAAATAACTGGAGTGTAAAACAGATAATTAGTGAACGATCCTTATTTTGCTTAGCAAACACTTGTCGCCAAGACGGTGAAGGCCATGTGTAAAACATACGATATCAATCTAGGAACTTATTTATTATTAAATAAGTTTTGCTGATGAAGCTCTTATTTACACATATAGTATTGATGCTCGGCAATATATGCTAATAATTTTAGCTTGAATAAATAGAAGAACAGGTTAATATTGTGCATAGAATTTCGACCTTACCATTAATCTGTCAGTCCCAAGACGAATTAGTTTTATTACGAGAGAGAAATTGTAATCAACGCAAATGTAACGCGAAACCCTTAAACATTTGCTGTAGTGTGAAAAAGGTCTAAATAACTAAAAGTCAAGAAGATGAAAAAAATCTTTTCAATATATATGGAACGTCATCCTGGTAAGGATATATTTTTATTTTTTTTAATGATAATACTAGCTGGGGGCACACCTAATGTATCTGCTCAGGCTAAACATTCCGATACCCTGAAAATAAAAAGCACACCTGATTTTGAAATTAACGGATACGGAAATTCCGAAAAATGGGACAAGTCTGAATGGATGCTTATCCCAAAGCGTATGTCTTCTGGGAAAGCTTTAATTACTAAAATGAAAATCATGTATTCATCAACTGGCCTTTATTTTCTGTTCAGTTGTGAGGATACAATATTGACGGCAACCATGAATGCTGATTTTATGGATATATGGAATGAAGATGTTGTAGAAATATTTCTTTGGACTGATGAGCAAAATCCCGTTTATTTTGAATATGAAATTTCTCCTTTAAATTATGAATTGCCGATCATAGTATCAAACGAGAAGGGAGATCTTGTCAGATGGATACCTTTTCATTATGATGAAGACAGAAAAACACGTCACGCTACAACCATTCAGGGAGGGGAAAAGAAGAGTAATGCGGCAATTACTGGCTGGATCGCAGAATTTTTTATTCCGTATAAGCTCCTGAGACCACTAAATAATTGTTTTCCAAAACCTGGCACCAGATGGAGAGCAAATTTTTGCCGAATTGATTACGATGGAGGTAGTACCAAATGGTCATGGCAATTGACGAGAAAGACTTTTCATGACTTTGAGAAGTTTGGTATTGTTATATTTGAGTAGCAATATATTTTTCAGCATACAGGGTCATTTTAAGTAAAGTGAGTACATAAATAAAAGCATTAATTATGAGTTCACCAGCTGAACAAAAGATCCCAAATGACAAGCGTAATAAACTTCAATATATGTGTATACACTAAATTTAATTAATAACAAATAATCTTATGAAGACAATATTCTTCTCATTGTTTTGTTCTTCAATCATGCTTTTGTCGCATGCACAACAACGACAAATGAGAGTACCCGGCTTACAGGACACACTGCTTCATAAAAATTACAGGCCGAGGTCCATTTTTGTAACCCCCCACACTGGAATTCAAAAAGCTAAGTATCCGGCTATTGACATGCATATGCATGCCCCTACCGGCCGCAACCTAGATTCCATTGCTCTCGTACAAATGAAAAATATGGATGAAACAGGTGTTCAAAAGACAATTCTATTTTGCGGTACTGGGAAGGCATTCAATCAGTTGGCGGCTGTTTACGGAAAATATCCCGATCGCTTCGAACTCTGGTGTGGACTCGATTTTACAGGCTCCGGCTTCTCAACAATAACCGAATTGGAAAGATGTGCAAAGCTTGGTGCTAAGGGCGTTGGTGAGATTAGTGATAAAGGGAGTGGACTGCAAGGTACAAGCCCGGCGATGCACATCGACGATCCACGAATGGATCCAATTCTGAAAAAGCTTACTGACCTCAAGATGCCAATCAACATTCATATCGGGGATCCGAGATGGATGTATGAGCCGATGGACGAACATAACGACCTGTTGTTCGAGTCATATTATTATCGACTCGACGACCAAAATGATATTTTAGACCTTGCAGGAATGATAGCTACTCTGGAACGCGCCATGAAAAAACATCCGCAAACCACTTTCATTGCCTGCCATTTCATGAACCAAACATACGATCTAGAACAGCTTGGGAGAATGTTTGATAAGTATCCAAACCTGTATTCTGACGTATCCCAGAGAGAAGCATATGTTGCTGCTATCCCAAGATTCGCGAAGCAGTTTATAGAAAAGTATGCGGACCGGTTGTTATACGGTACCGACCAGGGTTATAGCCTATCAATGTATCGAAATACATTCCATATATGGGAGACGCTCGACGAGCATTTCTACGCGTGGGATGTTTCGAATACCCCCTGGCCTCTCTTCGGACTAGGGCTTAGTGACGCCACACTTAAGAAGCTATATCGCGAAAATGCATTGAGGATTCTTAAGAAATAGAAAAGGTAGTAGTTATAAAAGTATCTTCGAAGGACTTAGAACTAAAAAGAATGTTGAAAAATTGAAAATCAGCAACTCCCCTGTGGAAAATAAATCGATTTATAATATATATATCGCTTCAATTGAGTCGATTTGCATAGTTGAATACTTTTATTCATTCTTTTGAGAGGGTTGAGCAACGGCTACCTTTGTTAAAGTTTTGTGCATTTATCCCAAAAAAATACTAGCAGCTTTACGCAGGAAAATACATTTTTCGTTAGGTTTCAGAAAAATTTCTTTAGCTATCACTTTCTGTGGTATAAGAGAAGAGGTACTCAATTTGCCTTCAATTAATATGGTTCCGATACTTTTATCGTCTATTCAGTATATTTCGGGTTGGACAAAGTTATCGATACTTAGTTAGGATAACTGTAAATATATTTATTTTTTCTATTTGCATTAAAGACCTATTCTAATAATACTTTAACTTTAATAAGTCACAAAATTGCCCGGTTGTTTGAACGTGGGAATATAGAAATTCGCAAACCCTACTCCACACGCTCAGTCAGAGCCGAATGGCTGCATATGCTTTTTCCCGTCACGGTATTTGCAGAAAAAAGCAAATACACCGTAGTGCCGGGAAACATTTTACAAGAAAGTTTATGTTGTATTTTTTTGTAAATGAATGTAATTAAGAATGTAAAAAATAAAAACCACTTGTAAGACATTGTCTAACAAGTGGTTGTGTTTTGTAATCGTCTCCCGGACAGGATTCGAACCTGTGACCCATTGATTAAGAGTCAATTGCTCTACCAGCTGAGCTACCGAGAGATTTGAGGCTGCAAAAGTAAGCTTTTTTCGTTTTTGTTGATAAAAATTTATTCTTTTATTCATAATCGGCATCTTCATGAACCTGGCAAGCATTCAATTTGTTAATTTTGGTCTATGGATTCATCTTCTAACAAACCATTCAAATCGGCACTCAAAGTAAATGAAGGCATTGAGCAACCGCCATCCGTGAACCTTGGGGCGGCTCAGCATTACAGCAAGCCGGGACGTAAACTGCTTACACCTGACCAATATGTGGAAGGGATAACTAATGGAAACCGCACCGTATTGAGCCAGGCCATTACATTGATTGAAAGTTCCCTGCCCCACCACCAGGATGTGGCTCAAACTATTATCAGCAAATGCCTTCCGCTATCAGGAAATTCAGTCAGGATAGGGATTACAGGAGTTCCCGGTGTCGGGAAAAGTACATTTATCGAAGCGTTTGGCAAACATTTAACGTCGCAGGGACGTAAAATTGCCGTGCTGGCCATCGACCCCAGTAGTTCGCGATCGAGAGGAAGTATTTTGGGCGACAAAACCCGCATGGAAGAACTTTCGGTTGATACTAATGCTTTTATCAGGCCATCACCGGCAGCCGGATCATTGGGAGGTGTGGCACGTAAAACCCGCGAAACGATAATACTTTGTGAAGCCGCGGGTTTTGACACCATTTTGGTTGAAACTGTTGGCGTTGGACAAAGTGAAATTGCGGTTCATTCGATGGTCGATTTTTTCCTTTTGCTTATGCTGGGCGGAGCCGGCGACGAACTCCAGGGCATCAAACGCGGAATCATGGAAATGGCCGATGCTGTAATTATCAATAAAGCAGATGGTGACAACCTGAACCGTGTAAATATAGCCATGGTTGAATTACGCAGCGCGCTTCATTACTTCCCTCCTACCGAATCAGGCTGGCAGCCACTATGCGTAGCCTGTTCTTCTATTACCAAAATCGGAATTCCGGAGATTGACAAGATGGTGAACGCTTATGTCGGTTTTGCTAAAACCAACGGGTATTTTACGAAACGCAGGCTACAGCAGTCGAAACAGATAATGATGAATGTAATTGACCAGGCTTTGCACGATGATTTTTATCTTCGGGCCGACATTAAAAAACTGATGAGCAAGATTGAAGATGATTTGCACCAGGAAAAAATAAGCGCCTATGTTGCGGCTCAGATGCTGCTTGAAAAGTATTTCAGATCGGAGATTTAAATAAAACCAGCCTTTTTTAACGCAAAGGTTTCGCAAACCTGCCTGCAGCAGGCTGGGAACGCAATTTTGAAAATTAAACCAGGCATTGCACTATTTTCTTATTAACTTTATAAACTATTAATCCTTCCCTAAATTCCACCAGTCATGATACAGTTCGAAGCACTCTTCAAAATCGCCTATGGTTTGTACATAGTTAGCTCCGGGAATAAAGACCGGGGTAACGGATTTATTTCCAATACATTTTTCCAGGTAACAGCCGAACCGCCACGTTTTGCATCCTGTTGCAACAAGGATAATTTTACGGCTGCTTTGATCCAGGAAACAGGCGCTTTTTCCGTTTCAATCATCCACAAGGATACCAGCCAGGATATTATCAGCCGTTTTGGATATAAAAGCGGAAGGGATTTGGATAAACTGGCGGGAATGAAACTTGAATATGGCGAAACCGGTGTGCCGGTTGTATTGGACGACTGCATTGCATTCCTTGAATGTAAAGTGATTCAAACCATCGATGTAGGTACACATTATATGTTTATCGGTGAGTTGTTGCAGGCAGAAATCATCGACGACACTAAGGATGCCATGACATACCTACATTACAGGAATTCGCGTAAAGCTGAATCTCCTAAAAATGCACCAACTTACATCGACAAGTCGAAACTAAGTTCGAAACCAGGCGAAACGGATTTCAAAAAGTATAAATGCAATTCCTGCGGATATATTTACGACGAGGCTAATGAGGATATCCGGTTTGCCGATCTTCCGGAGGACTGGGAATGCCCAATATGCGGGACAGATAAATCAGACTTTACTGAGATTCTGTAGGTGGAAATTTCGATAAATATCAGGATAAGGGCGCTACAGTGGTTTTTCGCCTGTTAGTTCATTTACAGTCTTTAGTTTTTTACGGCTTTTATCGGGCCAAATTAAGGATGCGGCTACACTGGTACCCAGGATTAAGACAATGACCAACAGCGAATGCAGAGTTGTAAAACCAAGATCATGCAACTGAATATGCAAGAGCATTTTAAAGCCGATAAACGACAACAACACCGCCAGACCGTGTTTCAGGAACCTGAACATGCTGATTACATGAGCCACCACAAAGAATAGGGAGCGCAATCCCATGATAGCAAATATATTTGAGAAAAACACGATATACGGATCCTGTGTAATCGAAAATATGGCCGGCACCGAATCAACGGCAAAAATCACATCAGTAAATTCAATTACCAGCAAGACAAGGAACAGCGGTGTAAAATACAAACGATTGTTGTCGTGTTTGTTGCGAAACCAGAAATGCTGCCTGAAATAAGTCGGGTGAACCGGTAAATATCTGCTGACAAATTTTACAACCGGGTGATGCTCAGGATCCACTTTATCTTCTTTGTTCCTTTCGAGAAACATTTTAATCCCTGTAAAAACAAGGAATGCCCCGAAAATGTACAGTATCCAATCAAACCGCTGTATGAGTGCCGCACTCAGAAAGATAAAAACAAACCGCATGATCACCGCACCTATAATTCCCCACATCAACACACGCTTGTAGTACATTTTCTGTACACCGAACGACATGAATACCAGTATCATCACAAATACATTATCCACCGAAAGCATGTATTCAATAAGGTAACCCGTAATATATTCAAGGGCCAGGTTTTGCCTGTAAATATGTATAGCCTGCTGAGGATCAGTTATACCGAGGATATTATATGTATGTTTATACATATCAATCCGGTTTTGGACATCCTCAATCGTTTTAATTCCATGCAGTCGTTCTCCGAAATAGAGCAACAGAAAGTAAAACCCGATTGCAAAACTTACCCAAACAAACGTCCATATTAATGCCTCACGGAACTTTACTTCATGACTTTTCTTATCGAAAATTCCAAGGTCGAGTATAAGTATGGCTGCAATAAAAACCAGAAATCCGGCAAAGATTAAGTGTTCGGATGAAATCATAAATTGTAAATAGCTATGGTGTACTTTAAAAGCGCTCAAAATTAGTCATTTTAAGCGAAATGTGACTAACTATTATGTCGCATACAATATAAAGTTGCTACTTTTGCGCCACTTTTCCAGCATACAAGTATGAAAAACCCCTTTGCCAACAGCCTTACCGAAATGAATCCGAGTTCACTGGTTCAGTATCTTAACAAACCCAGTGATGAGTTTACCAAAGCCGATTTGATCCGTTATATTGATGACCATAATATTTCGATGATCAATTTCCGTTATGCAGGTGGTGACGGCCGTTTGAAAACACTCAATTTTGTAATCAACAGCCGCGAGCATCTTGATAATGTTCTTTCGACCGGCGAACGTGTGGATGGTTCAAGTCTTTTCCCTTTTATCGGGGCAAGTTCCAGCGATTTATACGTGCTTCCCCGTTATAAAACCGCTTTTGTAAACCCGTTTTCGGAAATCCCAACGCTCGATATTCTTTGCTCCTATTACAATAAAGACGGAAACCCGCTCGAAAGCTCGCCTGAATATATCCTGCGGAAAGCTCATAATGCACTGAAAGAATATACCGGTTTTTCGTTTGAGGTAATGGGTGAGCTGGAATATTATGTGATCAGTCCCGAGAATAAGCTTTTCCAGGCCCCCGACCAGAAAGGATACCACGAGTCGTTCCCCTTTGCAAAATGGGAAGCGCTCAGGGCCGAAGCCATGTTTGCCATTGCTCAAACCGGTGGCAAAATAAAATACGGCCATTCCGAGGTGGGCAATTTTAAATTCGACGGGATGGAATATGAGCAGAACGAAATCGAATTCCTGCCTGTATCCCTCGAAGATGCTGCCGATCAGCTGGTTATAGCAAAATGGATACTTCGAACACTGGCATATAAATATGGCGTTTCGATTACATTTGCGCCTAAGATCACAGTGGGTAAAGCCGGCAGTGGCATGCACATTCACACGCGACTGATGAAGGATGGTTATAATGCCATGGTTGAAAACGGTAAACTGAGCGATACAGCACGTAAAGCCATTGCAGGCTACCTCGACCTGGCGCCATCGCTTACGGCTTTTGGCAATACCAATCCTACCTCTTATTTCAGGCTGGTTCCGCACCAGGAAGCGCCCACCAATATCTGCTGGGGCGACCGCAACCGCTCGGTACTGGTACGAGTTCCACTTGGCTGGTCGGGCACCAACAATATGATTTTTCATGCCAATCCGCAGGAACCGGTTGAACCTAAAGATTTTACCAACAAACAGACTGTTGAATTCCGCTGCCCGGATGGATCAGCAGATGTATATCTTTTACTTGCCGGGCTTACCGTTGCTGCCCGTCATGGACTGGAAATGGAAAATGCCCTGGAATACGCCAAAAACACGTATGTGGATGTGAATATTTTTGACGATAAGCATAAAGAAAAGAGCGCTAAACTGGGTCAGCTTCCCGTTTCGTGCTGGGATTCAGCCGACAGGCTGCTGGAACAAAGCAAAATTTACCAGAAATACAATGTCTTTCCTCAATCCGTTATCGAAGGCTTTGCCGGAAAGCTGAAAATGTTTAATGACAAGAACCTCCGCGTGGAACTTGAAAATAATGATGAAAAACTGATGGAGATCGTTGAGCAGTATTTCCATTGCGGGTAAAAATCTAAATCCTTATTCAAATTTAAGCCGGTTAATTCCGGCTTTTTTGATGTCAACTCTTTGATATTCAGCCACAATGACAGTATTTATTATTCCCAATACGCCATAATGGCGTATTTTATACGACAAAATTGATGTTTTTGTTTTTGGAATGGAAGTTGAATGGTTGCCTTTACAATCCATTAAAGTAAAACTAAAAAATTAAAGGAGAATATACCATGAACAACTTACATTTTGCATTCCGCCCATTTTTACCTTCATTGATGAACGAAGTTTTTGAGCGTCAGTCGAGCGAAAAAGAAATAACCTACAAACCCGCCGCCAATGTACGCGAGGACGATAAAAACTACACCATCGAACTGGCTCTGCCGGGATTTTCGAAAGAAGAGATCAGCATCAGTTTCGAGGATGAAATCCTTACCGTTACCGCAGGCCATCAGCCTAATGAGGAAGTAAAAGTACCTAAATATACCTGGAACGAATTTGGTTATAAAAGCAAATACGAACGCTCATTCCAGCTCCCTGAAACTGTTGATGCCGAAAACATAGGAGCAGCTTTCGAAAACGGGATTCTACTCGTTACTCTTCCGAAAAAAGATGCAAAACCTTCTGCCGTAAAACAGATTGTAATTGCATAATAGCAAACTGATTAATTTTAGTGAATTGAGAAGCAGCCTGAGAGGGCTGCTTTCTTCATTCCTATATGAGTCTATGCGTCCATTTATAAAAGACTTATTGAACAGCGATTTTTCTCACCTTTGCAAATTATTTTCAACTCATTCTATTCTCATAACTAAAACATGGCAAAACAAAACCTACGTGCACATTTTTCCATGCTGGCGGCTACCTTGCTGTTTGGGGCAAACTACTGGATTGCCAAAGGATTAATGCCCAACCACCTGTTGCCCATGCAGATTATTTTCCTGCGCGTACTTGGAACTCTGCTAATTGCTCTCGTTATTCAAATGAGCATTAAAGAGCTGAGAATATTGAAAATTGACCGTGAGGATTACCCCCGCCTGATCCTGAGTAGTTTGATGGGTGTTGCATTTAATCAGATGATGTTCTTTACCGGCCTTAACAATACTACCCCGGTTGATGCAGCTATTATCAATTCGGCTAATCCCATAATGGTGCTTGTTTTTGCAGCCTGGCTGTTGAAAGACCGGATCGGGACTTCACGGCTGACAGGTATAATACTGGGTGCTGCGGGCGCATTGATGCTTATCTTGCTGGGCCACCCGCTTTCGTTGAAAGGAAGTCATTTCACCGGAAATATGTTTATCGTAGCCAATACGGCTGCCTGGAGTCTTTACCTGGTCATAGCAAAGCCACTGATGGTGAAATACAACCCCTTGATTATGATGAAGTGGGTGTTTTTGATTGGGTTTGTAGGAGTATTTCCTTTTACCATTAAACAAGCCTTGAGCATTGACTTCAGTTCGTTCGATAGCTTCACCTGGCTCTCTATTTTGTATATTATTTTTGGAACAACCTTTATGGCGTATTTCTTCATCACCTATTCGCTGAAAAGATTATCTTCGTCCGTTGTAGCATATTATACTTATATTCAACCTATTGTAGTTGCAATTATTGGAATTATTGTTTTTGCTGAACAAATTTCGTGGGTGAAGATTGTAAGCGCAATATTTGTTTTTGCAGGGATATATTTTGTGACGCGAAAGAAGAATTCGCCGCGACCTAAACCCAAACCCGGACAATTTAGAACCAAAATGAAAAAATAGGTCAAGATGCAAAGTCAAAACTCAGGATGGAAATATGGCTTGTATGTGCTATTAACATCTATGGCATCACTTCTGTCCAAATAATAAACAAACCGGGAATCTACCTTATCAAACTCACTATCCCCCTCTTACTTGCTATTTCGGAATTCTCAGTTTCAGCTTCCCTGTATTGTACAACATAGATATAACTACCTGCCTTGCATGGTTTTCCATTATTATTTCCATCCCATCCCACAGATGGATTTGTACTTTTAAAGAGAAGTTGACCCCAGCGGTTATAAATTAGCAGCTGATATGGCTCAAGCGTGTTACGCCTGGTAACAGGCCTGAACACATCATTATGTCCATTATTATCGGGCGAAAATGCATTCGGAAGCCATAATCCCGGTAAATAATAATAATGCCTTGTTGCAGTATCCATGCAACCTTCGGAATTGGTTGCCACAAGCATGATGGTATAGTCTCCTTCGATGCTGTATTTGGCAACAGGCGGCTCAATAGAAGTTGAGGTAATAGTATTACCAAAGTCCCATAAATAGGTAGAAGCGCCGGTTGTATGATTCTTAAAAGAAATTTCACCATTATTAATACCAGAGTTTTCAATAATTTCGAAAGAGCAATCAGGCTTGGGTATTATTGTAATCAAACGACTAACGGTATCAGTGCATCCAAACAAGTCTGTAGCAATAAGGCTGACAGTATGATCTATTGCTTCATCAAAGACAATTACTTTAGGGTTACCCTTAAAAGTACGTTCATCTTCCGGAGGAGAATTAACAATCCAGGTAAATTCGTTGAGAATTGCATCGGCAGCAATACTCTGGTCGGTAAAAGTAATTCCGGCACCCTGGCAAGTATTATCATAATTGAAATCTGCCTTGGGGGGTCCATGGATAGTAACTTGCTGAACAATTGTGTCTTTGCAACCATACTGGTTGGTAACCATTAAACTTACCGGGAACGTGCCTGTTGCATGGAACACGGCTTCGGGCTGCTGAGAGTTTAAGTTGGAGGCTTTGACCGGTGCTGCACCAAAATCCCATTTGTGGGAAACCAGGTCTGATCCCATGGACTTATCTGTAAATTGAATGGCTTGTGACAGGCAGTTCCGATACCAGGAAAATGATGCTTTCGGCTTGATTTTCAGTATAACAGATAGTTCCAGCTCTTCGTCGGTGGTTAAATACCACCAGGAATTAACAGTGTTGGTATCTCCAAGATTCTGCGTTCTAGTCCATGCATGGCAACCCGATTTAGATGGCAACCCGGTATAGCTGCATCCAACGGTAATATTACTGGTAGGATTGAGGCTTGCAGGAAGTTGAGTATCATCCCAGTATAGTTTGATTTTTGTGTTTCCGAGAACCGGTACAGGCCTCTCGATATCCACTTTAAACCCATTAGGGTTATCTTCAATATCATACAGAGGAAGATTGGTTAAGTCATTCAAAAAACTTATATGGGCTTTTATCTCAGTTCCGTTTGCAATCAGGTTTCCATTCCTGTCTTTTCCGTCCCATGCTGGCAGCAATACATTATGACCGGCTGTTACAGTATATTCGAGTTTTACATCTTCTGAACCTTTGTTATTATAAGGAGGCGCATCCAGCAGGATTTCAATATTTCCGCCTTTATTCACATTCGCTTCAAAATTGACAACGGCATCGCATTTATTATGAATTATATTGAAACTGGAAATTTTGCCAAGATGTCCTGAGGGGAAAACATCCGGATCAGGATCGTTCAGAAATATCTTAAATTCGGGCTGCACAGTTGCATTTCCCCTAACTGACCGGCGACGATCATTCCAAACTCCGGTAGTAGAACAACCCCATTCGTTGCTATATATCGACCATACACCACCTGCCAGTCCATTGCAATCAAAACGGGTAACAATGCTGTCATTTAATATATAGAATTTCGAATAAGCTGCACTTATATCTGCTGAAACAGCACGCGTACCCAGTTGCCAGGCTTTGCTCCATAATCGGCCTGTAACAGGAGCCGTTCCTCTGGAAACAGTTACATCAAAATATTTGAATATCCGGATTTTATTTTTAACAAAGTCAGGAATTTTAAACTCAAGTACATAATCTCCATTCATTTCCGGTGTAAGTATCAACGGCTTATATCCGCCGGGGTTTGAATTCTCAATATCCGGACCCATATCCACCTCATCGCGGGTAAGGATGAAACCTGCAGCCCCCGGCAGCGGCATAAGGTGGAGAGGAAAAGAGGGAACAATATTACCTGCAGGATCTTTTAACTGGTAACTTACATCATTGTAAATGACTGAATCATAAAAATAGTCGATAATATTCCCGAAACCCAAATATATCTTCTCGGTGGTAAAATCGCTGATACTGATATTTAGCCTGTACTCTGGTTTACAATCGAGCAATGCAAATGGAACTCTGTATTCAAGATCGTTTTGTAAAAGAACAAGTTTACAAACTGATTTCAATGGGGCCCCTTTAGGTTCCAGTTGTTTTGTTCCTTCTGCAAGGACAACAGCATGCAAAGCAAGCATAACAACAATAAGACTAAATGCCGCTAAACGAGTCCTATTTTGCCAAATTCCAGTATGTATCACAGAAATTGAAAGGTGGCTCATAATAAGGTATAACTATCATTTCATGATTAATGTTCATCCTTAATGTAAAATGGTTTGCTCAACCTCTTTAGGAAACTGCTTTATCCACAAATTTATCAAAAAATTATAAGTTTTCATCATGAGCGGCATCTTTTATTTTATTATAATTTGTCACGAATGCCATAGCAGGTTCAAAAGGCAAGTATCATGCCAAGAGTAGACTTTTGGATCAGGACACTTCAAGCGCACTAACTTCTCTCACTTCTCCTTCCTTTAAATCGCCAAGATAGATATTTCCAATTCGTACCCTTACCAGACGTAAAGTCGGGAAACCAGCAGCGGCGGTCATTTTACGAACCTGGCGGTATTTGCCTTCGGTGAGTGTTATCGATATCCAGCTGGTAGGTCCATGCCGGGCGTCCCTGATTTTGCGGGTGCGTGGCGTAAACCCAGGGTCATCCTCAATGCGGAAAACTTTACATGGCTTTGTTTGATACTTAACATCGCGAATTCCAATTTCCACTCCAAGTTGCAGCTGATTAATTGCTTCGTCGGTAATCAATCCGTCCAACTGGGCATAATACTCTTTTTCTATCTTACGACTGCGGATGTGCTCGCTTACCTGTCCATCCGTTGTAAGCAATAACAGACCTTCGCTATGTTCATCCAACCGACCTATAGCCATGGTTCCTTCCGGAAAATCAAATAAAGAACCCACAAGTTTTTTCTTAGGAAGTTCGCAAACAAACTGGCAGAGGTAACCGAATGGCTTATGATGAATAAAGTGATGATGCATGTCTTTTAGAGCTTAGGAAACGTTGCAATGTGATTTGACTATTGTGCATTGTTGACGGTACAAATGCCATGTATTAAGAGCTATGCATCATGCACCAATAAGTTACCCAAATTTCTCGATCGAGTGCAGCATTTGCTTGTTAAGAATAGTTATTGTTTTGCCACTAATTGATAATATACCATCGTGCCTGAACTCTGAAAAAATCCTGATCACATTTTCGGTTGTCATTCCGATCAATTCGCCTATCTCCTTTCGCGATAATGGTAAGTCAAACTGATCATTCCGGTAGATTTCGTCTGCAAATTCGAGCAGGATAAAAGCAATCCGGCCTCTGAGGTTCTTTTTAGCAATATTATACGCATTGTTTATAATGGCATCTGCTGCAAGGCTAACTCTCCGCAATAAACGCATTCCAAATGCCCCGTTTTGCAGAAGGATATATTTTACCCTCGAAAGTTCGACATAATAAATAATAGAGTCTTCGAGCGCTGCAATGGAGTACTGGTAATGCTTGTCCGAAAATACAGTGAGCAATCCAACACAGTCATTAGGTTTAGCAATGCTAATAATCTGTTCCTTCCCATCATCGTTTTTCCTGAAAACTTTCAGCAGCCCTTGTTTCAGGAAGGATATAAAATTAACTTCATCTCCTTGCGAAATAACAGTATCACTTTTGCGGAATGGCTCATAAGAAGCATACCCGGCGAGGTAATTGAGTTCTTCGTCCGAAAGCCCTTCGAACAATACAGAATTAAACACACAACTTCTGCAAGTTTCCAACATAATACCGTTGAGCCAGATTAATTTTTCGTATCAAAAATAGATTAAAAACTGGAAACATGATAAATATCATATTTAGTGTTGTTAATGTAATAACAACGTCCGATACCTTTGTTAATTATCTGACAAGTATAAAAGAACCTAAATTTAACACGAATGAAGAAACTTTTGATCCTTGGATCCGGCACTGGCGGAACCATTATGGCTAATAAGATGCGCAAAGACCTGCCACGTGATGAGTGGGATATCACCATTATCGACCAGTTTAAAACACATTATTACCAGCCGGGATTTCTTTTTATTCCGTTTGGAGTATATACGGAAGCTGATGTGTTGAAACCAAAAAATAATTTCATTCCTGTTGGAGTTAATTTCAGGCTGGCTGAAATTGAGCTTATCGAAGGAGAAATTAATAAAGTATATCTGAAGGACGGGGAAGTTCTTGACTATGATATACTCATTATTGCAACAGGCACCAAGATATTGCCGGAAGAAACTCCCGGGCTTAAAGATGAATTATGGCATAAAAAGATTTTTGACTTTTATACGATCGAAGGGGCCAAAGCGCTGTCAAGGTTCTTTAAAACATGGGAAGGTGGAAACCTGGTACTAAACGTGGCCGAAATGCCGATTAAGTGTCCCGTAGCTCCTTTGGAGTTTGTGTTCTTTGCCGATGCCTTTTTTATTGAGAGGGGTATGCGTAATAAAGTAAACATCACCTATGCAACGCCACTTTCGGGAGCTTTTACCAAACCAAGGGCGTCGAAAGTATTGGGTAATTTATTACAGGATAAGAATATTAACATTGTCCCCGATTTTACCCTGATGGAAGTAGATAATGAGAAACAAGTAATCCGTGATTACAACGGAAAGGAAGTGCCTTTCGATCTGCTTGTCACCATTCCTTTACACGGAGGCGATCCTGTTATTGGCCGAAGCGGGTTGGGGGATGACCTGAACTTTGTGCCGGTAAATAAAAACACATTACAAAGCAACAAATACGAAAATGTTTTTGTAATAGGCGATGCCGGAGCTTTCCCCACATCCAAGGCAGGTTCAGTTGTACATTTCCAAAGTGACGTTCTCCACGAAAACCTCTTTTGTTATATCGAAGGAAGGCCCTTTACAGGGAGTTTCGACGGACATTCCAACTGTTACATTGAAACAGGCCATGGCATGGGTGCTCTCATTGACTTCAATTACGATACCGAACCTTTACCAGGACATTTCCCATTCCCTGGCCTCGGGCCTTTCAACCTGCTTAAGGAATCGAGAATGAACCATTACGGAAAATTAATCTTCCGGTGGATTTATTGGCACATTCTACTTAAAGGTAAAGAAATGCCTATTGATGCTAAAATGACAATGGCAGGCAAAAAAACTGAATAATATGGCTGAACAAAATATTCAACAACAGATCGATGTATTAAATCAAAAGCTTGATCTGATATTAGAGGAAATCACGGTTCAGCGACAATCGCGCGAGAGCATGGAAGACCTGGTAAGCGACCTCTCGGTAATAGGGAAGGATGCATTCAAACATACTGTCAAACAACTCGATAAGGCCGGTGTTGAATTCGATGGAGATGCCCTTGCAGGTGTTATGGTTAAAGTGGTTCGCAACTTGGGTAACATTAACGAATTACTTGATACTTTCGAAAGTGTTAATGATTTAATCAAGGATGTTACGCCGATAGCTCACCAGGTAGGACTTGACGCCATCAATAAAATGGCTGAATTCGAGCGCAAAGGATATCTCGAATTTATCAGGGAATTTGGCCGGGTAGGTGATAACATTGTTGCCAATTTTACGGCAGATGATGTTAAGGATCTGGCTGATAATATTGTAGGGATCCTTGACACCGTGAAACGTGTAACCCAGCCCGATATGCTGGTAGCTGTAAACAATGCTATTACAGTATATGGAAGCCTCGAAATGGATAAAATCGAAGAATTCACTATTTGGCAGGCTTTCCGCGAAATGCGATCGCCCGAGATGAAAAAAGGAATGGGCTTTATGATTAATTTCTTAAAAAACCTTTCAAAACAAAAGGATATACAAACCCGCAATAAATAAAAAATACACTAAATAAAAAAAAAGAATATGGCACAAAAAACGTATGCAGGAGTTGCTGCCGATCTGAATGAAGAAGGCTACTTCACTGATCCGGGTCAGTGGACAAAAGAAATGGCAGCTGAAATTGCCCAGCAAGAGAATGTGGTGTTGACTGAAAAGCACATGGAAATGCTTAAATACCTACGCGATCGTTTTGCTTCCGGCGAAGCGCTAACCATCCGTGGCGTAGGTAAATCGGGAATTGTTGATATTAAAGGATTCTACGAATTGTTCCCTGGGGCACCCATGAAAAAAGCGACCAAAATTGCAGGAATTCCTAAACCTTCCAGTTGTATTTAGTTATTAACGAGTAAAAAAAAGAAACTATGAGTGAAGAAAAATTTCCATTGAAAAAAGTATGCCTCATTTGTGCCAAAGGTACTATCGAAGATGTATATGCAACCCTGGTAATGGGTAACGGAGCAGTAATGGAAGGTATCGAAACCAAGATTTTTTTTACCTTTTTTGGCCTTGACGCTATTACTAAAAAACAAATGATGAAACTACATACTGGCACTGTAAGTAATCCTGCAATGCGTATGCCAGGCGGATTGCCTTTCCCAAGTATTTTAGGAATGTTGCCAGGAGTTGAGGCAGGTGTTTCGGCCATGATGAAAAGCCAAATGGAAGCCCTCGATATACCAAAAGTGGACGAATTTCTCGAAATGATCACCGCTGGTGGTGGCGAGATATATGCCTGCAAACTGGCTATGGATATGTTCAAATTGAAAAAAGAAGACCTATGGGAAGGTGTTTCTGCCGTTCTTACCGTTGGCGAATTCTATGAAAAGTGTGATGGCCTTCAGACACAGATTATCTTTACATAAGAATAAAATGTATTTTCGTATTGAAAGCCGGAACTGTTAGGATAACCGGCTTTTTATTACAAACCAGCGGAGCTTAATGAGGTTGCCGAACCGTGTAAAACTACTTTGTCCAATCCCTGGCAGCCTTCTTAAAGTCATCGCTGTATCCGTTATGAGCAGTAAAAAGATATTGAACTCCAGGAATTTGAACGATTTTACCGATCGATTGAGAAGCTGTTTCTGTATCCATATTAAAAAAGCCGTAGAATTTTTCAACTTTTCCCTGGCTTAGTCTTAGTGCATCACCGGTAAAGAGAAGTGAATCGTTAATAAGATAACACGTTGACCCGGGCGTGTGACCAGGAACTAGAAAGCACTGTATTTTCGTATTCCCCATATTTATAATTTGTTGATCTTCAATCAAAATATACTTATCAGAGTCGATTTTGTTACCAAAAACTAAGAACCTTGATTTGTTACCGTTAATCATTTGTTCTTCCTGCTTAGAAAGATAAACATCGGCGTTTTTAAATAGACTAATGCCTGCAACATGATCTCCGTCGGTATGTGTTAAAAGGATCGCGACAACTTTTCCGTTATCAATATCGAGCTTTTTAAGTTCCTGCTGTATATTGCTCTTATCATTTCCGGCATCAATGGCAATATAGTTCTCGCCATCTCTAATCATGTAAAAATTTACAAACGAATCCTTTACTGAATATACATTTTTTACAGTTTCACCTGTTTCGACAGGAGTCATTTCTTTAATAACGGACCTGGCTTTTAACAAGTAAGCAATGGAAAGGACCACTATCAATATTAAGGCTCCTGATACAATAAAAATTCTTTTGTAAATCTTTTTCATATTTTCAGTATTATTTGAGAAAAACCAGAAGTTTATTGCCTGGCTGATTCAATAAATCTATTGATTCCGCTTTATGAAGAACAATGTAATTTCTTCCCTACAAATATCGAGTAGAATATTACAGATCAGATCAAAGTTAGAAAATAAATTATATCGAAAAAAATGAATTATAATTTCCCCGCTAAAAGAATTTGTATTAATTAACCTATTGTTTTTAAGTCATTTATGTTATATTTTTGCATATCACTAACACTCAATGCTGCTGCCTGGAAATTCAAAAGACTGACTTGGGTTCCTGGTAAAAGATCACACCAACATGAGAAATTCAACCTCACGGCATTGTAACAGCAAGAGCTGACTTAAAAAGCGTGTAATGAATTATCCCGGGGCAGAGCCCCGAGGAATCAGATTGAATTTTTTGTTTCCGACCCAGAGGGTCGGGGAATTAAACCACTTTTTGATTAAAAAGCAGAGCGTTCATTATTACCTGTGAAATCAGGATAATGAACGCTCAATAACATCTGACTATTTATATAAACCAGTCAGACAATAACTTACAGTTTACTTGCCAATTCTTTTCCTGGTTTGAACTTAGCCACTCTTTTTGCTTTTATTTCTAATGCTTCACCTGTTTTGGGATTGCGGCCTGTTCTGGCTTCCCTGGTTGCAACTGAAAAGGAGCCAAAACCTAAGATTTCAACTCGCTTTCCTTCCTGAAGTGTTCCGGCAACAGCTTCATGATAGGAATCAATAGCTTTTTTTGCATCTACTTTTGTTAAGCCGGCATTCTTGGCTACATAGTCAATTAATTCTGATTTGTTCATAATCTGATTTTTTTAAATTGATTGTTAATGATTGGAAAATACGGATACAGCAATTCTATGCAATTAATTATAGTAACAGTTTTCCCGTTTAATTGTTTTAAAATAATAGGTTTTGATTCTCTTTTTCGTATAATTCCCAATTCCAGGTTTGGGATAGGTCAAATCTGACGCTAAGGTAGTAAACAATATGATGTTGACTATAGTAACTTATCTTCCTTTGAAAATATTTTTATTCAACCTTTCATTAAAAGTTAATATACCCTTCTCTTTAATGCATTTATCTGACTTCCTGTTGGACCGAGAATAATCTACTGCTTATAGTTCCCTATTAGCTTCAGCTATGAAATCGTCGCATATCCGATTGTTCTTCATACATCTAAACAAGAAAGCTGTCCGGAATGAACAGCTTTCCACACAAACTCAAACACAAATTTATTTGATTATCGGATTCTCAGCAACCGAAGCCCATTCAGCATAGGCACCGGCGTAAAGTTTTACGTTTGGGAAACCAGCAATTTCTTTCAGTGCAAAATATATAACGGAAGCTTTGATACCCGTCTGACAATAAACGATTATTTCTTTCTCAGGTGAAATTCCAAATTGAGGAACTAAAGCCAGAATTTCGTCTTTTGATTTGTATGCTCCTGTTGGGGTAAGTACTTCTTTATAGTTCATAAAAATTGCCCCTGGTAAATGGCCTTTACTCCTTTTATCTTTATCCATGCCTTCGTACTCATCCTTTTCGCGTGCATCAAGTAAAATTAAAGTAGGATTGTCGAGCAACGACTTTAATGTAGCCATGTCAATATTCATATCTGCGTTTATAGCAGGAGTAAAAGTAGTTGCCTTTAATGTTAAAGACGTATTGGTCATTGGAATACGGGCCGATTCCATTTCAGTCATATCCTTATGAAGCAAATAAACATCAGTAGCTCCAAGATATTTAAGCACCCACCAAACGCGACTATTGTACTTCTGAGACCCATCGTCGTAGAGTACAATTTTCGAAGTATTGCTTACACCTTTCTTTCCAAAAATTGCAGCTAATTCAGCCAGCTCCAGAAACTGCCCTTCTTTAGGACCGGTTTTATAAAGGCTTTTGTGAGGAATATTGATAGCTCCCTGTATATGCTGTTTTGCATATACATCCGGAGCTTGTACATCAATAACAACCATTGCCTTGTTTGATTTAAGCTCAGCTCCAAAATCTTTAGCCGAAATAGATACCTTCGCTTGCAGGCTTAAGACGCCAAAAAGACTTATTAATACAAATAGTATTCTTTTCATGATTTTAATTATTATCAAATTAATTCTAAATGTTCATTAAAACCTAAGTAAGACTTAATTCAGCTTAACCTGAACCTGCATAAGAAACATATCATTTGACGTTTCATTATAATTTACAATGTCGGTTGATGAACTTGTTTCACTGTTATACAAATAATTTAGTTGAACACGGACCCAGTCGTTTGCATAATAATTTAACCCGAATGTTATCGTTGACTGACGGTAGGCTGAATGGTCATAATCTTCCAGTTCCATATTTGGATCATACGTTTCATATTTCACCAGTGGTATGAGCCTCCATTTGGTATTATACATTAACTGAGCGTAATACCCGTTACTTTTAAAGTTCCCTGCAACAAGTTCAGGAGTTGCTCCACATCCTCCGCCTATTAGTTTGGAACCATTATCTCCACCATAAACATATTCGGCTTGAAGTATGAAATTGTATTTCTTCAAAGTTATATCACCTCCGTAGCGCATACGTTCGTCCATTTTTGTAATAGTTGGATCTGCATTTTTCTGTCTTCCAAATTGGTAACTTCCCCCAATGCTGATCCCATCGAAAGGTGAGATGACCAGACGGCCGATAAAATCTTTGGCCCTATCTACATCATACACATTTTTACCTGTTCCATTGGTTATGGATATTGAATAGGAAAGGAAATTCTCTTTTTCCAGGCCAAAGATTTTTTTTGCCCCTGTTGAGCCACTAATCATAATACCCAGATCACGATCAGGCGATGTGAGTTCGTTAACAACTTTTGAACGGTTTATTGTGTATAAATCCTGGCACCCGGTTGAACCAAGTTCCAGCCCAAATGGCTTTTTGAATTGTCCCATCGAAATTTTAAACCAAGGTTTAAAACGATTATAGGTTACAAATGCATCCAGCAAATAAGGCCCATTCTGGAACGAACTGAATTCAGCCATCACATAATATGAGAAATCATAAGGAATATTACCTGTAACACCTAACCTGGCCCTACGGAAATAAAATCCCATATCATTTTTTGAGCTGCCATCTGCATTGTCACCATTGTAAGCATTTTTAAATTCTGGCTGAATATAGCCTATTACCGAAACACCACCAGATGAAGATGTTGGCTCCATACATCCTTGTGCATTTGCATATACAAACGCAAACAAGGTGAAAATTATAAGTATTGAAAAGGGTTTTTTCATTCTATTTGTTTTATAAAAGGGGAAGAAAGCGTAGCTCCTTCCCCCATTTAGTAAAATTATTTTTGCGATTAGTTGGTAACAACAGCCCAGTTTTTAGGTCCTGGGTAAGCAGGCTTTGCAGCACCTTTGAGGGGATCATAAACTAATTTGTTCCCACCAAAACCAATACTCTTTGCATTGTATCCGAGCACATTGAGCCAAAATACTGCAATGCTCGAGGTTTGCCCGGTGTAGCAATAAACTTGTGCCGGTTTCGAAGGATCAATGGCCTTTACCAAATCACCAGCCAAAGCGATAACAGGAAGATCATAAGCGCCGCTAAAATGGCCAAAAGTAGTATAGTCGGCAGCTGACCAATAGTTCATAATCTGGTAAGTTGTAGGGGCAGCCAATACATCGGCTGCTGCAGTTGGAGTAAATCCGGCATTAAGTACAGCCTGAACACGCTCTTTTAATATTGTAGCACCATCAGTAGAAGTTGATGTCCAAACAGGCTCATCAAATGAACCGTTAGCTGGAGCTGCAGTAGTTACCCAATTAGCACTGCCAGTTGCAATGTTACCATTCGCCTGTGCTTCGTAACCTGAATTCGAAACCCAAGGTCCTTTTCCTGCTGCATTCCAGCCTGCCATACCCCATTTCAGTACAACAGCATTTGCATAACCTGAAAGGCGAAGTGCCATCACAGCCTGGCCAGCGGTTTGCCCTGTGTAACAAACTACACAGATAGGTTTATCGGTATAGTTTGCAGCGGTAGTCACTATATCTTTCAGGGCTACATTAATTGCATTTTTTATATGACCTGCAGCATAATCAGAAGCAGGACGAATATCAAATACATGATAAGCTGGTAAAGTGCTGGTTGCCGGATCAACTGCACCTCCATCGGCAGAGGATTTAGGATCAATTATCCAACTTTTTGCCAGATCGGGAAGATCAAGTGAATTCGTAACCATGTAAGTTTTTAATGTCTGATAAGCATTCACTACAGCAGGTTCATCCTTTTTGCAGGAAGTCATCAATAATACAGGCACAAAAGCCAATAAGATTGCGAGGTTAATAATTTTTTTCATAAGGTTGATTTTGTTTTGGGGGTTAGTAAACTTGTTACAAGTTGATTTATTGTTTTTTGTATTGTTATTCGATTCACAAAACTATTCTCAATCTACATTACATCTTCAAAGAAAAACGGTGATTGCAATTGCAAAAAAACTGCGCTTTGTCAATAAAAACATGACGAGAATCATAAAAATTCAGATTCTTTAATGTACTTTTACCCACAATTTAAATGAAAAAATATGCCATTATCAGGTCCCGATACTTGTGTTTCATATGTATATGAGCTTTCTTGCTTCGATTTGCTTACTCCCGAAGAGAAGGAGCTGGTTGATACCAGATCGGTGTTAGTTAATTATAAGAAAGGTGAAATAGTTTGCAAACAGGGTTCGTTCGCATCTCATATCATGTATCTTGAAAAAGGATTAGTAAAAATATACCTGGAAGGAAATCCCAAAGATTTAATTTTGACAATTACTCCAAAAAAAAATCTTATGGGCTTGCAATCATTATATGAAGGAAACGATACTTTTTTATACAGCATATCCACTTATACAGATTCGAGCGTCCGGTTAATTGATATTCAGATATTTAAACAACTACTTAAACAAAACGCTTTGTTTGCTTACAGAATTTTGAATATATTAAATGAAAGTACATCGCAATCGTATGGTCGTTTTTTTAGCCTGACCCACAAGCAATTACATGGCCGCCTTGCGGATATTTTACTTTGCCTTTCACGAAAAATCTTTAAATCCGAATCGTTCGATTTGCCATTGACCCGCAGTGATTTAAGTGATCTTACCAGCATGTCGACTGAGAGTGTAATCCGCATTCTGAAGGATTTCAAAGACGATAAGATTATTGATATGAATAATAAATCCATTACCCTGCTGGATTTACCAAGGCTCGACAGCATTAGCGCTAAAGGGTAGAGGTTTTAAGAAATTAATAATTTGACTATTCTTTCGGCCCGATACAACCAGTTATATCACTCAATCCAATCTGGCTATCATACAAATCGAGGACGTCTGCCTGATCCAGCAGAATAACACGCTCAATCTTGTTATCCACCTGCCTATACCATATTTCGGCATAAAAATCCGAAAGGGTGTACAAATGCACATTATAAAACAAGTAAATTCTGTTTAGTACGTGCTGCCCTTTTTCGAACAGCATTTCTACCTGGCGATAGATTGTAAGTTTTTGGAATTCGTCGCTTTTCACCTTCCTTAACATTTAACACAAAGCGAAAAATTAGTCAGTAATCAATTGCTACTTATTTACGCTCAACCTCAATAATTTATTATTGCTTAAGCGATTGCAGTTTGACAAGAATTGTAAGGCATTCACCATACCCAAATACACCAATAAGAAGAATTATATTTCCCGGTAATTAGTTTCCTGTATAACAAAAATAGAGATTTTTTCAGATTTATACAAATCCCCTTATAAAAAGCTATGCACAAATTATTAATTTACCGGCAATCATAAGAATAACAAACCAGACCACATTTTTGTTAATTTTACCATTACAAATTCTAAAATTTTTATTTTGAAAAAACATATCCCAAACTTTATAACAACTTTGAATCTTTTCAGCGGATGCATTGGTATTATTATGGCCCTGCAGTTTTCCCGTCTAGATTATGCAGCATATTTCATTGCCATAGCTGCTTTTTTTGACTTCCTTGACGGCCTGGCGGCAAGACTGCTTCATGTGAAGAGCGAAATAGGGAAGGAACTTGATTCGCTTGCCGATGTGGTTTCGTTTGGCGTTTTACCTGGAATTATTGTTTATCAGCTTATGATAAACAGTCCGAATACTCCTGTTACGAATTCATTTGTCAGTGTGTTTTCCTTGGTAGCCCTGATCATCCCGGTACTATCAGCGGTAAGGCTGGCCAAATTCAACCTTGATACCCGGCAAACGACCTCTTTTATCGGCTTGCCTGTCCCCGCTAATGCGCTGTTCCTGGGATCACTGCCACTAATTAAATTGCAGGCAGGATATAGCGATTCACTCTCGTATCTTACAGCAATTACCGACAATTATTATGCACTTGCTTTCATTGCAATAGGCATGAGTTTGTTACTTGTGTCAGGAATTCCTTTGATCTCGCTTAAATTCAAGAACCTCAAATTTGCAGATAATAAAGCTCAATTTATCCTGGTAGGATTTGCCGTTATTGCATTTGCTATTGTTACCTTTACGGCTATTCCACTGATTATACTTGCTTATATTTTACTTTCGCTGATCTTTAAGCCTGTTTCTGAAAGAGCATAGACTAGGTGGTAAAACATCTATTTTCGCAATTCGAAATTGCTTCCCAGGTAAACTTTACGCACCTGTTCGTCCTCGGCCAGTTCTTCGGATGAGCCCGATTTAAGCACGGACCCTTCGAACAGCAGGTAAGCACGGTCGGTAATATTCAGGGTTTCGTGTACATTGTGGTCGGTAATGAGAATACCGATGTTTTTGGCCTTCAGTTTTACTACAATATTCTGAATATCTTCAACTGCGATAGGATCGACACCTGCAAAAGGCTCGTCGAGTAAAATAAATTTAGGATCGGTAGCCAGGGCGCGTGCTATTTCGGTACGTCGGCGTTCGCCCCCCGAAAGTTGAATACCCATATTCTTGCGCACATGATGTAACCCAAACTCATCAATCAGGGATTCGAGTTTCTCAGCCTGCTCCATTTTATTCAATTTGGTAAATTCGAGTACCGCCTTGATATTGTCTTCAACACTCAGTTGGCGGAATATTGACGCTTCCTGGGCCAGGTAACCGATACCAATTTGTGCCCTGCGAAAAACCGGCTCATGGGTTATTTCGCGGTCATCCAGAAATACTTTCCCCTGGAGCGGTTTAATAAGGCCTACAATAATGTAAAATGATGTTGTTTTACCAGCTCCATTAGGACCTAACAACCCAACTATTTCCCCTTGTTCAACCTGGATCGAAACATGGTTTACAACAGTTCGCTGACGATATTTCTTAACTAAATCTTCGGTACGTAAAATCATATTAATACGTTGAGGCGGTAAAGGTAGTAAAATTTGGGATTGAGGAGATTGACGGGTTTAGCTTTGTTGAATTCGCCTTCGGCTCGTTTCGGGTTTCAGGATTTCAGGATTTCAGGGTTTCAGGGTTTGGACTTATTCCATTGTCATTCGAAGGATATGAGTTGAAATTCAAAGATTATTCCTTTGCCAATTAAGTATAAAATTGAAGCATGTCCAATCCTTAAATTATTTAAAAGTCGAAATTCATTGAAACCAGGACTCCGAAAGGTTTAACATTGGGATGATCATTATAGAATAATCGCCACACGGCATCCACGCGGATAATTCGGAAGATATTTTCGATGCCGACTCCTGCTTCCAGATAGGGTTTGCTGATAAAATAGCTACCTAAAGGAAGTTGATTATATAATTTATTAGCGGATGAAGTATGCCCGACTGCTGCTTTAAACTGTGCCACTTCGCGCCATTTAAGTTTTCGGATGGCCGGAATACGGTTCAGGAAGAGTCCTTCCATATGATATATGATATGACCGGTAGCATATTCGTCACTGATAAATTCATAATAATTCATCAGGTTAAAAGCATAATCATCGTGATAAAATGTTTCGTTACCGGGGTAAATTTTCAATAACGGGAATGGAAGGGTACCCCAGGTTTTCCCGGCTTCAATAGTGTATTTCAGCCAGCCTGCAGATAGAAAACTGAACCACTGCGAAACATTAGCATTTAGGCTGTTATACCCATAATCACCGTTGAATAATCCTTTTACACCATAGGTGTACCGAAGATCAAAAACAGGATACTGCGAACTAACTACCACCCGCTCGAATTCACCAGCCAGAACTTTCTCGCGATAGCCATAATGCAAACCAAATGTTAATTCGGTAGTTGTAATCTGATCGTGTCTTACATAATCCTGGTTTGCAGGTTCATAGAGTTTTATTCCCGCACTTCCTAATGTAAACAAACGCCTGTTGCTAACCGTTATTGTATTATTAAATCCGGTAAACCACTCGTGTTTGTAAGAACCTTTGTATTCCTTAACCATCGAAAGTTTATCCTGTGGGTTGCGCCTGAAAAGGGAGTTCAGTATAAAGTCTTCCCTAAAAGCCCCTTGTCCCATTCCGAGTTGTTCCATATCATACTTATATGATCCTGAAAGCACACGGTCGGGCATTTTCCCTGCCATGTACATAAAACCTGCACTATATTTCAGCGTGCGGTCGCGGGTGCCATAGGCCAGGTAACCATTCAGCATCAGGCGGGTAGAGAAGTCATTACTGGTACGACCCCCAAACCTGAAACGGTTGCCTTCGAGAGCATTAAAACTATAAGTGGAGGCATAAGGACCCCATTCAAAATTACCTTTAACATAATACCCCGTTGCCACCATTTTGATAATTTCGAGATAAGTTCTGAAAATCGGCATTTGTTTGAGCGTGTCACTCAGCCTGTAAACAGAAGCCTCGCGATGGGTAAGCGCTTCGGGTCTGGATTTTCGCCAGAACTCTTCGGGTTTGCGGTTGGCATCGTCACGTACAATAATATTATTGGGCATCGAGTAGATTTTTTCGTCCCGAACCGGCGAAAAATCATACCCGGAATACAAGACTGTTCGAGTGCCAAAGAATCCCATCGTGATTTTCGCATCCTCAATCAGGTTAAAGTCGGCAACGGTCTGCTCGCGTGAAAGCATCCATTGTCCATTACCGGCGATGTCAAATTCCTGGGAAATAACCATATCATTTACAAAATTGATATTGGCATCGCCCGCCATCCGCATTTCAAGTTTTTTGATAGCAAACGAAGTGTCATTCACCCAGAAATTACCCGTAAAAGCAAGCTCCTGTTTGCGGCGGGGTTTGAACATGACATTATAGCACCATTTATTACCAAGGAAAGTTGAATCAATGAGGTAATACTTGTAATAGAGAAGACCGATTGAGGAAATAGGACTGACGAAATTTTTCTGAAACAGGTTGATGAAATTGTCATACACTTTAACATCCTGTGCCAGATTTCCAACAAATTGAGAGATTGTTGGATTTTCGACACCCGATATCTGCGAAGCTTTAATGATTTCTTTCCTCACCCTGGGTGTCTTCCGGAAGTACAGGTCCGAAAATGTTTCAGAAATCATAACCGGAAGATATACCTTGCCATTCACTACACTGGTATCCATTTGCTCAAAAACAAATTTAAACGGCTCAAGGATCCGCCTGTTGCGGAATTTATCGCTTAGGTTATTGATATCAAACTGCATTTTTGTGTATGCCTGACACTGAAATGTTTCAACTTTATCCGGATCATTCTGAGGTTTGTGATCTATTATTTTCCGTAACAATACTACAGCCGGATTTTCACCGGGATGAATAACAACGCCTGAAAGTTCATATCTTTCGGGTTCCATCTTAATATCCACAACCTGGAAGCTGTTACGTTGAATCGGCAGATACACCGAAGTATAACCAATATAGGATGCTACCAATGTATCGGTTGCCTTACGCGATTCAAGCGAAAACCGGCCGTCAAAACCGGTAGTGGCACCAATCTGGGTATTTTTAAAATAAATGCTGACAAATGGAAGCGTATCACCGGTTTGGGCATCACGTACCATTCCCATAATCTTTGTTACTTCCTGTGCATCACAACGCATTGATAAACCTGATGCCAGAAAGAACAACAGGCTTATGAAAGGTAATACAAGTTTATTTGATATAATATTAATCATAGTTCAGGATGTGAATCAAAGTGCGTGCCATATTAAATATACTGACACGCACTTACAGGTCCAGGGAATTTAGCAACACAAAATCAATAATTATTCATTGTTTTAGTTCTGATCTACAGGTATGTTTATACATCCGAACTGCTTAAATTATTCCTTCTTTAAGTATATCATGAAGATGGATTACCCCAAGGTATTTTCCATTATCTGCAACCAACAACTGAGTAACATTGCGGGAGCGCATCAGATCGAGTGCATCACTCACCAGTGAATCCGACGTAATGGTAATTGGATTATGTGAAAGAATATCTGTAGCTTTCAATCCGGCAACATCTGTACTTCCCTGTAACATGCGTCGCAGGTCACCATCAGTAATAATTCCCTTTAAATTGCCATTTTCAACTACGGCTGTGCAACCCAGGCGTTTTGACGAAATTTCAAGAATGATTTCCCTGATACTTGTTTCGGGTGATACAACAGGTTTTTCATTGTTAGGGTAAAGATCGGCGACACGCAGGTATAATCTTTTGCCCAAAGCTCCTCCCGGATGATACCGGGCAAAATCGCCGGCAGTGAAACCACGGCATTCGAGTAAAGCTACAGCCAGTGCATCGCCCATTACCAGTTGGGCTGTCGTACTTGAGGTTGGCGCCAGGTTATTGGGGCAGGCTTCGCGTTCAACTGACGAATCAAGTACCACATCGGCCTGAATGGCCAGATATGACTCAATATTGCCAACAAGTGCAACCAGTTTATTCCCCAACAGTTTTAACAAAGGAACCAGCACTTTTATTTCGGGTGTATTCCCGCTTTTAGAGAGGCAAATAATAATATCCTCCTGCCTTATCATACCCAGATCGCCATGCACAGCATCGGCGGCGTGCATAAAAACAGCCTGTGTGCCTGTAGAATTGAGTGTTGAAACTATTTTGGCAGCTATATTGGCACTTTTCCCGATTCCGGTCACCACAACGCGACCATTCGACTGAAGAATAAGTTCAACACATTTAACGAAATCGTTGTTGATACTTTTCTTAAGACCTTCGATAGCTGAAGCTTCATCGGAAATGGTTTGCAGGGCAATCTGCCTGATTTCAGCCGGAGTTTTCAAAATTTGTTGTTTTATTGTATCTGGCAAAGATAGAAAGAAAATACAGGACTTGGGGTTAATGTCCTTGTATCAACAAAGTAAATTAGCCAATTGTATAGAACAGGGGTCATCCAGGTGATTCCGGAAAGGAATGATGTATAAAGGGATAAAATTATGCCCGGAAATACTTACCAAATGAAAAGTCCGGAGCCATGAAACGTCCAGGAAACACAATCTGATTTCACAACGGGAAATGCTATCCTACCAATAGCAATAAAGAAAAGCGTCAATAATTCCCCTTTGCTTCAGCACCGGTAATTACGGCAACACTTGCTCCACAACCCAGCCTGTTGGCTCCGGCATTTATAAGGGAAATAGCCTGGTCAAAAGTTTTGATACCGCCGCTGGCTTTCACACCCATTTTAGGGCCGACAATCCGCCGCATAAGTGCTATATCCTCAACGGTAGCTCCACTGCCGGCAAATCCTGTGCTTGTTTTAACAAAGTCGGCATCAGCCTTTTTAGCGATTTCGCAGGCAATTATTTTTTCTGCATCAGTCAGCAAACCGGTTTCCAGGATTACTTTTAAAACAGTTGTACTTCGGCATGCCCTCTTAATAGCCCTGATGTCTTCCTCAACCAGTTTAAGGTTTCCGGATTTCAATGCACCGACGTTGATCACCATGTCGAGTTCGGTAGCACCACTTGCAATGGCGCTCCTTGCTTCGAAGGCTTTGCTTCGTGTATCCATTCCCCCAAGAGGAAAACCAATAACCGAACATATAATTACCCCGGTACCTCTCAGTTTTTTTGCTACATAAGGAACCCATGAGGAGTTTACACAAACCGATTTGAATTTATATTTTACAGCTTCGTTGCAAAGCAGTTCAAACTGCAATTCTACGGCTTCGGGTTTTAACAGGGTATGATCAATATATCCTGCAAGTTCAGCTTGCGACATGCGGGCTGAAGTCGTTTGTTGCGAAATGTTACCTTTATTTAAATCGCCCTGATTGCCCGACTTTTCATTAAGCCGTTGCATTACTTCTTTTGTAATTTTATCAATTAATTCTTTCTGATCCATCTTACTATCTTTCTCTTTCTAATGACATCATTTTATTAATACGCGGCCAGTGCCTGCCACCTTCGAACCTGGTTTTGAGCCACAAAGCAGCCATGGTACAAATATCTTCAGCTTTATGTTGCGCAGTGCCCATAGTCAATACATTGGCATTATTGTGTTCGCGGCTATTGGTAATAGTTTGTGGGCTCCAGCATAATGCAGCACGGATACCGTGAACCTTGTTACAAACCATCGATGAGCCAATTCCTGCGGCATCGAGCATAATTCCGCGTTCGCATTCGCCGCTAACAACCTTTTTGGAAACTGCTATTGCAAAATCAGGGTAATCAACTTTCTCCTTACTGTTGAAAGTTCCTACGTCAACTACTTTGTAGCCTACCGCTTCGAGATATGCTTTCAGCATTTCTTTCGAATCGAAGGAACCATGATCAGCGCCTATTGCAACTTTCCTTACCTGGTCGTCAGTATTCATTCCATAATTTTTTTTTGAGCTTCGCAAATAATACCTGTAAATCTGGTTTCTCATGTGATTTTCTGCCTGCAAAATTACACCGTTATTTGATCAACTATACCAGCTATTACCGCTTTTATTGTAAAAGTTTCAGGTTCATCAAGTATCATCCTGGCCGAGCCACCCTCTTCAATGATCAGCACAGTGTCGCCTATACCGGCTTTAACCGTATCGATGGCAAGGAAGGATTGTCCTTGGGGAGTACCTGATGGATCAATGGGTTGAACGATCAGGATTTTTCTTGATTCGTACCCTTTTTCCGTAACAGTGGAAACTACATTGCCGATTATTTTTCCAAGAATCATTTTATTCCCTCCACTTCCATATTATCTACAATACCGACGATAGCGGCATCACAGGGATTCATCGTAGTTTCCAAAACTCTTCCGGCCTCCTTGCTGGTTTCGTAATAAATAAAATCGCCAACACCAGCCTGAATGGTATCAAAAGCAACAATCGGGTCTCCATAAGGAACCCGGTTTTCGTCAAGAGGTTGAACCAACATCAGTTTAATCCCTTCAAATGAATCAACTTTTACGGTACTGACAACTCTGCCTGTTACTTTTCCTAATTTCATCCGGGGGGTGGGTTACTGGTTACTGGTTGTTGGTTGTTAGTTGTTGGTTTAACAAAAACCATTAACTATTTTCTATTTTCTAATACTTCTTTTAAATAATCCTAAAATAATCAACCAACGTACAACGCCTTTCCCTTGTAAAAGTCCTTGCACGGGTGACGCCTTCACCTGTTGGACTGGCAATGGTAAATGAAGCGAATCCTGCACCGCCATGTCCTAAACCCGCATAGCTGGGTCCGTTTTTAATAAATATGGAGCAATTCATAGCTTTCGCCATTTTACTCAACTTGGCAATATTGAGCGAATGCATAATTGCCGTGTGGCGGAAACCGTGTTCAACTTCAACTGCAAGATCAATGGCTATATCAACATCTTTAACACGTACCAAAGGCATTACTGGCATCAGTTGCTCTGTCCAAAGCAAGGGGTGTTCTCTTCCAACTTCACAGAGCAGGAGCCTGGTTGAAGGGGGAACAGTCAGCCCTATTTGTTTTGCAATGAAATCAGCATTTTTTCCTACAAAGTTTTTGTTGGCTGCCCCTTCTTTGCCTGGACCACCGGGTTCAGCAATAACAAGTTCGGTAATTTTTTTAATCTGGTCCTCATTTAGTTCATAAGCACCGTTTTTCTTCATTTCTTCTTTCAATCTGTCAGCCACCGAAGCAACCACAATGATTTCCTTTTCGCAGATACAAATCACGTTATTATCGAAGCCTCCTCCATCCACGATGTCTTTACCGGCTTTTGCAATATCAGCAGTTTCGTCAACAACGCAGGGTGGGTTTCCCGGACCTGCTGCAATTACTTTTTTACCGCTGTTCATGGCAACTTTTACAACGGCAGGGCCTCCCGTTACAGCCAGTATGGCAATTTTAGGGTGTGTCATCAGTATTTTGGCCGATTCGATAGTTGGATCTGCTATGCAGCATACCAGGTTTACCGGGCCACCTTCTTCCATAATCGCTTTATTAAGCAAGTTGACCAGGAAAGCCGAGACCTTTTTCGCTGCAGGATGTGGATTAAAAACAACTGCATTGCCCGCAGCAATCATTCCGATCGCATTGCTGATAATGGATACTGTAGGGTTAGTACTTGGTGTTATCGCACCAATAACTCCGTACGGGGCTCTTTCGACCAGGGTCATTCCAAAATCATCCGAAAATGCTTCCGGGACAATATCCTCAACACCAGGTGTTTTCCGGATGCCTAGTTCATTCTTGATAATCTTATCTTCCCATCGACCCATGCCGGTTTCTTCCTGGGCCATTTTTGACATAATCTCCATGTTGGCCAGGCATATTTTCCGGATGTTGGTAATGAAATTTTTACGGGTTTCCAATGTTAGTTTCCCATTCTCCTTAAATGCCAGATCAGCGGCATCAATGGCATGGTGAATATTGGAAAACACACCCGCATTTTTAACACCGTCATCTTTTGGCAGGTTAAGGTCCATGCTGTTTATCACATCCTCAATGATCTGCCTTACGCTTTCTTCCAGGTTATCCATAGTTTTAGGCTATTGCATGAAATAAGGTTTTGTTTCGTTATGCGGTTGCGGAATAAGGGTTGACATACACAACAATCCTTTTGACCTGGCTTTTTCGGTGCCGGCTTCCATTGCTGCCTGCACGGCATCGAGGCTTCCCAGCAGTTTCACGTAGGATTTGCCACCGAAACCTATTGCCAACCTGACTTCTATAATTTTCACACCCCCAACTTTTGCAGCCACATCGGCAGCCTCAATACTTGAAACAACTGAGTGCGTTTCGATAATTCCGATTGCATTCCATTCGGGAGTACTATTTATTTTCCCTATTGCCAGCAAAGCATCAGTGTGAATCATCGGGAGGAATAAACTATCAACAATCAATTCCTTGCCTGTTTCATACCCCTTATGAAAGGAATATTCAACTGAAGCAACGTCGCCGCTGAATACTATCAGGTATTTCCCGGGGCACATGGTCCTGGCTTCGATGATCCTGATAGGCGCAGTTTTGACCATTTCGTCCAGTGCCAGGATTCCAATGGCTATACTGCTGAATTCCAGTGCCCCTAATGCGATTATTTCCACCCTAACCTCCTCATTTCCTGTACACTACAATATCATTTTCATCTATTATATCCACTATTCCCACTACTAAAGCATCAACCGGCTTGCTGACAGTTAAAGGAGTTTCCCTTGACGGGCTTCCTTCAGTAATCAGTACAAGTTCGTCATTAGCGACTCCCACGATATCGAGTGCAACAAGAAAATCGCCTTTCTTTCTCCCGTGCTGATCGGTTTTTTCAATCAGCAGGTAACGTGATCCTTTCATGCCATCATGTATGGTGCTGCTAACTACAGTTCCGACAACTTTCCCCAGGATCATGTCCTATTTGTTTTTCTGATACGTAAAAATGCCGTCCTTTTCAATCATGTCAACGATAGCAATAATAGTTGAATCAGCAGGTTTGCCTTCGGTTACGTTGGTATAACGGGCACTGCTTCCGGAAACATAAAACACTATTTCACCAACTCCTGCACCCACGCTATCCATGGAAACAACGAAGTCGTTTTTCCCCTTCATGGTTACCGGATCTATTTTTTCGAGAAGCAAAAAAGTGATTCCCTCTATTTTGGGAGCTTTATGACTTGAAACTACTGTTCCGACTACTCTTGCCAGTATCATAATGTTATCAATTACAGATTAATCCCGATCGATACAGTTCTAAATGTACAATTGAGAGGCATGCTGTGATAGGTAGAATTATTTTTTCGAACTACCACGACCTAATGGCAATGCACTATCCACATTCACGTGTGGTCTTGGAATAATATGGGATGATACTATTTCGCCTACCTTTTGTGCAGCCTGAACACCGGCATCCACTGCAGCCCTGACGGATGCTACATCGCCCCGTACAATCGCGGTTACATATCCTCCACCAATCTTTTCGAACCCGATTAATTCAACTCTGGCAGCTTTAACCATTGCATCCGAAGCTTCAACCATAGCGGCAAAGCCTTTTGTTTCAATCATTCCCAGTGCGTCTGATGTATTGTCATTCATAATTTGTGTCTTATAGGATTTGTTAATTATTAATATTCTTCTCTTCCCGTTATTTCGGCCAGGCGTTTTTCAACGATGTTTTTGCATTCCAGCACTTCGGCTTCATCTCCGGCAATATATACCCTGCCGAATTTGCCAAACCCGACCACTTCAATAATATTGATATGTGCGGTTTTCTCAGCCTCATTTGCAGCATAATAGGCATACCCGGCAGGTTCAACCTCTAAAACGAATAAGGTATCGCCTT
The DNA here is from genome assembly GCA_041660125.1 of Lentimicrobiaceae bacterium. Taxonomy (GTDB): domain Bacteria; phylum Bacteroidota; class Bacteroidia; order Bacteroidales; family UBA4417; genus UBA4417. The sequence continues at coordinate 31,231 of JBAZWY010000001.1, read as the reverse complement.
TCAGTATCATATTCCCATGTCGTGTCCTGTTAATGAGCTGCGCATGATGATCTTCGACATTTTTAATCAACTGGCTGGTGAGTATCCTCGGCTTAATTCTGTCATCCTCAGTCTTTTCAATTGTTGTAAGCACCGCTTCACCGGCCATTCGTGTATCTCCCTGGCTATCCGAATGCACTTCGAGCATTCCATAAGCTCTTTCAACTATCTGCATTCCAGGTGTTACATTAGTTGCCTTAAGCGCGATATCAGTAAGCGTATTGATTTCAATTCCCGGGGCTATTTCGATGATGCAGCATGCCTGGCCGCTTACCGGCAGGTATCCTTTCGACACGGTAGATAAATAAGATGCCATCTGCAATTGCAGGGAATCAATAAAAATATAAGTTCTCAGGTCTATCATAATTATTTTCCTTTTTTAATTTGTTTTCCACCAAGCGGAAGTGCGCTGTCAACATTCGAATGAGGCCTGGGGATTATATGCGTCGAAACGATCTCACCCACTTTTTGAGCCGCCTGCGTTCCGGCATCTACAGCAGCTCTTACCGCAGCAACATCGCCACGAACAATAGCCGTAACATAACCGCCGCCGGTTTTTTCAAAGCCGATAAGTTCGACTTTTGCAGCCTTTACCATGGCATCAGAGGCTTCGACCATGGCTGCGAAACCTTTAGTTTCGATCATTCCAAGAGCATTCATTTCATCATTTTCCATAATTTGTTCACTTTATTGTTTATGATTATGGCAGTTGTATTCTAATAATCTGATCGGAGATCAGGCTCATTTTCATAGTTAAATTTGTTCAGGGATTATCCGGAAGTTATCCATTTCTTCCATGAAGTAATGATTTTATATTTGAGAATGCCTGTTCAATATAAGCGGCAAATATAGTTTTTTTTTAAATCTGTCTGATTTTTTAATAAAAACGGCCCTTCATTTTCTTGATCCACTGGGCATTTCCTGCAGAAAAGGTATAAATTACAACCCATATATTTAAATTGTAAAGGGAGATATACCCAGACCATGCGCACCATTTCTGCCACAATGCCGTATTGATTTAATCGAATTCTTCATTTTTATTTAAAGAGCCGGCTAATTGAAATATATTAGGGAGGTAGCCCGTAGCCTATTTACGTGTTCAAAATGAGTAGCTATGTTTTCCGAAACCAGGGATAACAATTTCGCAGAAAACGATTTCTATCTGAAAATAAATAAAAAACAATAAACTGCTTATGTTTTTGAATTTAATTCTACTTTTGCACACTTTTTGAATCAACTATCTGATAAGTTGCTACCTGTCAAATAAAATCAGGATTTCTGCACAAAAAATGATGATCAAATTAAAATGCATGCTTCCCGGTATTATTTTTACCGATGCCTAATCTGCCCAGAGAAGTTTAATCAACTGTATTTGATCTTCTTACGCTGATTGCTTTAAAAAAATAATATAAATGGTGGATTTTTTTTAAGCTAAACCACAAAGTTGTATTAACTTTACTTTACACAAAGGTAGGTGACAATTAGCTGACACACTGTCAGTAATTTTTTGCAGTGCTAAAAACTATTTCGCTATCAGGTTATAGCGAAAAGCCAACAAAGCAAAGTACCGGGTGTTATGGTATTCAGATATTACAACCCAATGTCAGTTGACTGATTTGAAAAAGTACCGGACCCCAACAGAATAAGCATCAATATAACGATGCGAATACATGAATAATGCTCGTGGAATGAAAAAGAATGAAAATTTCAAAGATTATCCTTTACAAACCGTACTTAAAAAAATATTCGGCTTTGAGAATTTTAAAGGAAATCAGGAACCGATAATACGAAATTTACTTGCCGGAAACGATACATTTGTTATTATGCCTACCGGCGGAGGCAAATCGATGTGCTATCAGTTACCGGCTATGATTATGCCGGGCACAGCTATTGTAATTTCGCCCCTTATCTCGCTGATGAAAAACCAGGTTGATGCCATGCGCCAGTTTGGTGCCGACATTGGTATAGCCCATGTACTAAACTCATCTCTTTCGAAGAACGAGATCGCACAAGTTAAAAGCGATTTAACCGAAGGAAAAACAAAGTTGCTGTATGTAGCGCCCGAATCGCTCACAAAAGAAGAAAATATAGCTTTTTTCCGGGATATAAAAATTTCATTCTATGCTATTGACGAAGCCCATTGCATTTCAGAGTGGGGTCATGATTTCAGACCTGAATACCGCAGGTTACGCCCAATAATTGATGCCATCGGACAGGATGTTCCTGTGCTGGCTTTAACCGCCACTGCAACGCCAAAAGTACAACAGGACATCCTGAAAAGTCTTGGCATGCAGGAAGCTGCACTTTACAAATCATCGTTTAACCGTTCGAATCTTTACTATGAAGTGAAGCAGAAAAATGACGATGTGAAGAAAGATGTGATCAGGTTCATAAAAATGCACATGGGAAAATCAGGCATTATTTATTGCCTGAGCCGTCGGCAAGTGGAAGAACTTGCTGAAACATTGGTTGTAAACGGCATAAAAGCTTTACCTTATCATGCAGGTCTTGATTCAGCGATACGCGTTGAAAACCAGGATAAATTCCTGATGGAAGAATCAGATGTCATAGTTGCTACTATTGCTTTCGGGATGGGAATTGACAAACCTGACGTACGTTTTGTTATTCATTATGACATGCCAAAGAGCCTCGAAGGCTACTACCAGGAAACAGGGCGTGCGGGTCGCGACGACGGAGAAGGCATTTGCCTGGCATTTTACGCATATGAGGATATAGAAAAACTCGAAAAATTCAGCAAGAATAAAGGTGTTGCCGAACAGGAAATTGCCAATCAGTTATTAATGGAAGTAGTATCTTTTGCTGAATCAGCGATGTGCAGGCGAAAGCAGTTGCTTCATTATTTCGGTGAAGTATATCCGGAAGAGAATTGCGGAAATTGTGACAACTGCCTGCATCCCAAGACTAAAATTGACGGACGCGAGTATGTTGACCTGGCATTGGAAGCTGTATTGGCTACCAAGCAGTTGTGTAAAGCAAAGCACATCGTAAACATTATGATCGGCAAAGTATCGTCGAACATCAAATCATATAAGCATAATGAGCTTGACATTTTCGGAAAGGGGATGGAAGAAAGCGAGCGGTTTTGGGATGGGGTACTGCGGCAGATGCTTATTGAACGGCTCGTTGTGAAAGACATCGAAAATTATGGTATTTTAAAAATCACGCCTGAAGGTCAGAAATTTCTAAAAAAACCTTATGCAGTCATGGTGGCAAAAGATACTGATCCGGAAGAAGCAGATGACGATGAAATGATGGCAGGAGGTGGAGCCCGTACCAGCACTACCGATAAAACACTCTTCTCCCTGTTAAAGGATCTTCGAAAAGAACTAGCCCGCAAAGAGAGTCTTCCTCCGTTTGTCATATTCCAGGATCCATCGCTCGAAGACATGGCGATACAGTATCCGATCAATATGGACGAACTTCAGCGCATTACCGGTGTGGGTGTCGGCAAGGCTCAAAAATACGGGAAACCATTCCTGGAGTTAATTTCATCCTATGTGGAAGAAAATGAAATTATTCGTCCAATGGACATGGTAGTAAAATCGGTCGTGAACAAGTCGGGGCTGAAAGTTTACATAATTACCAACATCGACCGCAAAATTTCGTTAGAAGATATAGGGGTTGCCAAGAATCTCACGGCGGATGAGTTGCTCACTGAAATTGAGAGCATTGTTGATTCAGGTACTAAGATCGACCTTACTTATTACCTGAAAGAGACTATTGATCCATACCACCAGGAAGAAATCATAGAATATTTTATGGAAGCTGAATCAGATTCCGTTGAACAGGCACTTAGAGATTTGGGGGAAAATGAATATACAGAGGAAGAAATCAGGCTGGTTCGTATTAAATACATCTCGGAAGTTGGCAATTAATCCTTTAACAAGTAAGTGTTTTTCATAACTTCGCAGCCTGGTTCATAATATATGGACCAGGTTATTTTTATACTAATCATGGTAATTCAAAAAAAAAAGATGACAGAAGAACTCAACAACAACGCAGAAAATACTGCTGCCAATGAGAAAGCAGCAACATCGAACGAACAAACCGCTCTGACAAAGAGCAATGTAAACCCATTGTTTCTCGCACTTAACCTGGTTACACTTGCCGGCGTTATTATACTGTTTATCTTGTATTTTACAGGTTCAGGCAGTAAAATCAATACTTCAGAAGGAGCCCTCGCCAAAGCCAATAAAGGAGCTATTTCAGTAGCATTTGTGAATAACGACAGTATTTTGAGCCACTATGAACTTGTTAAAAAAATGCGTGCCGACCTGGAAGCTAAAGGGAAAAGACTTGAAGGAGAAGTTGCTGCAAAACAGCAGGCTTTTGAAAAAGATGCCGCATATTTCCAGGAGCAAGTAAAAAAGAAAGCCATCAGCGACCAGAGTGCACAGGAAATATATGGACAGTTACAGCAGAACCAACAGCAAATTTATCAACTCCGCGACAAGTATGCTGCCGAATTGCAACAGAGCGAAATGGATATGAATGTCGCCCTGATCGATTCAGTTATGAATTTCCTTAAACGGTATAACGATAAATATAAATTCGATTATATCCTAGGGTTCACCAAAGGAGGCAATATTCTGTATGCCAACGACACTTTGGATGTTACCAATGATGTTATTAAAGAGCTTAACTCGGCTTACCTTCAAAAACACGGTGATAAATAGCTGATACCTTTAATCCGTTTTGTTTGTAGCTTATTAAAAGTCTTTTGAGGCATTCATCCCTGAGCATTCTTTAATTATGAAGAAATGGACATATATTCTTTGTATCGCGATACTGGCAACATCATGCGACAGCCTGATTAGTTCCAAACCTTCGGGTACGCTCAGTGAGGAACAAATGGCTGACGTACTGGTAGATATACACCTTACTGAGGCAACCCTAAGAATTGCAAATGACTCGATTACCCGGTTAAATGATACCAATGAACTGCGGAATCGTTTTGCCACGGTGTTTAAAAAGAACGATGTAACTCCCGACGAGTTCAACTCAAGCCTTAATTACTACCTGGAACACATTGAAAAGCTAGATAAAATATATGTTGAAGTGATTAACCAGCTTACGGCGCTCGAAGCTACACTGCAACCGAAAACTAATAATTTTAACAAGTTTAGACAAAGTCAATCCGGTTCAGCCAATACTAATCCCTGGTTCAGATCACTAAATAAAACGGACGAACCTGAAGAAATCCAATATTTTGATTCCGTGAAATATCCTGTTTCAAACGAAAAAGAATTTATTCTCCGCACTCCATTAATTAAGAAACCTGAATAAAAAACGCCCTGAATCAGATTCAGGGCGTTTTTTTTTGAACATCGAAATATTCTATTGTATGTTTTCTTTTCCCCTTCAAGACCTCAGTTCCTAAAAAACCATTTAGAAATTCTAAAAAACCAGTTTTTACTTACCTGGTTATTGAAGGGTGGCATTAGCGGCATAGGAGACTTTATCGCCCCCGGCGGTTATGGAATATGTCCAGGTCATTTGCGTTTTTGCAACATTTGTGAAAACGCCTGTTCCTTCAACCGTCCAGCCATTACTCATTTGCTGGGTTGAAACAACAACCTGGCCCGAAGTAACAATACCATTTGCACTTATACTTTGTGAACCGGAATTGCCAAAATTTCCAAGAATAAGCTGGCTGCTGTTAGCCGCATCTTTTGTAATGGTAACCAGGTAACTCTGCCCTTCGGTACTCTTAAAACTCTCAATAAATTGCCATTCACCTACATAAGAATCACGGGGATCGTCCCCGGTTGTATTTTCATCAACAGGTTCGCAACCTGAAAACATGAAGCTGGCAAAGGCTAACAAAAAGAGAAATAACCGAATTGATGTTTTCATGGGTATCAGGTTTAAGTTAGAATGCAAATTTAAGATTTCTTTATGAAATTTCAATAAGCGCAAATGGATTGATACAGGAAAATAATCAATTCGATCTGAATCTAATTATGGACCTTGCCTCCGATATTTTTTTATGAGTTGAATATCATGAATTTGATCCCAACATTTAAATATTCCCGAAAACTAAGTAATGAGTCCTCTTTGAGATAACCAGTGACGGAATAATATTGTCGGGAGAAGAATAAATACCTTACCGTCATAGCAGGTAACTATCATTTTATTAAATTTTGAGCTTGACTTCCCAAAAAATCTTTATGAGAAGATTCAAAAGCAAAATATGTGAATCTATTCGTTCACAAGTAAAATAAATTTACAAGTCAAGAACATTAGTTTCATTCAAAATATTTTACTACTGTCATCCCCCAGCGGACACCGATTTAAGATATAGCACACTGGTTATCAGAATATTTATAAGTATTAAAAGTAGTTTATCCATTAAGTCTATAATCAGTATATCTGCTTTCATTCACACCTGAATAAATGTCTATCTATTTATTAAAAGTTTATAACAAATACCCTATTACAAATTGGGAATACAGCTATTAACTAATACACTCAACATCTTATAAAGCTTGGCCCTCGCTTCACTTGTCTGACTATCAATTATTTAATTTCACAGAGTAACTATGAAACGGACTCTACTCAACCTATATGGGATGGTTATGTCACTCAGGCATTTGCTTCCTGTTTTCTTGTTTATACTTGTTGGGCTGAACCTGAAGGCACAATGCCCACCTACCGTATTCGCAACCCCAGCAACAGCTAATGTATGTGCAGGCGATTCCGTCTTAATGGAAAGTACACCTTCAACCGGCACCACATGGCAATGGTACAAGGATGGGATAAGTATTCCCGGTGCAACCAATAGTACTTGCTATGCTTATGACGCTGGTAACTTTACGGTAAAGACAGGAGGATGTGCATCTGCATCCAATCCCGTTTCAGTAACAATCAGGCCTCTTCCGATCTTATCAATATCAAGCAGTTCTCCAATTATATGCTTTAATGAACCGGTTTCACTTTCAGTCACTACCAGTCCAAATGTACTATGGGCTTGGATTGATCCTCCATCTATATTCGGAACAAATACAAATCCGCTGAATGTAACTTTAATCCACACCCAGACTTTTCAGCTAGTGGGGGCAGATCAAATTACACAATGTGCAAATACCACTGCGGTTACAGTTCTCGTACTTCCTGAATTAACCACGGGTACCATAAGCCCTAATTCACAGGTTTGTCCGGGTGGAACACCATCTTTAATTACTTCCACTTTACCGATGGGTTCCAGCGGAATATATACCTATCAATGGCAAAGAAGCACTACCAGTTCTTCATCCGGATTCAGTAATATTATTGGTGCCACCGGATTAACTTATCAGCCTGGGCCAACAGTGGTTACAACCTGGTACAGAATATTGGTCTCATCACCCCCATGCGACGATAAATACACGAACGTTGTAGTTGTACAGGTGAATCCTAATCCCAATGTTACCAGTTCACCAAATAAAGCTATCTGTACCGGTGATAATGTAAACTATACTCCTACCAGCGATGTTACGGGGGCTACTTTCACATGGACAGCAACGGTTACATCGGGTACTGTAAGCGGCTTCACTGCTTCAGGAAGTGGAAACATACATGATATTTTATCACTCCCTTTTGCATCATCAACTTCGGGTGAAGTAACTTATGTTATAACACCCTATGGCCCTGCACCTTCAAATTGTGCAGGAACATCTTTTAATCTTGTGGTAACCGTAAACCCTATTCCGTATGTTACCAATGCTGTACTTTCACAGAGTATCTGTGCAGGAACAGCAACAACACCTGTAGTTTTACAGTCGAATATTGCTTCTGCTACATTTTCGTGGACAGCAACGGGCACTGCCGGATTAAGCGGCTATCTTGCTTCAGGAACCGGTAATATTCCTGCAATGACAATTACCAGTTTACTCTCTGTTTCAGGAACCGTTACCTATACTATAACACCTCACGGCCCGGGAGCTATCTGTCAAACCGGACCATCAGTTTCTTATGTTTTTACTGTGAACCCGTCGCCCGGCGTCACAAACAATCCGATGCAGCAGGATATTTGCACAGGAAATGCCACAAATGCAGTAATTCTTTCATCAAACGTACCAGCCCCAACTTTCACATGGACAGCAACGGCTTTACCTGCGACTATTTCGGGTTTCCTTGCTAATGGAACAAATACTATTCCGGTTCAAACCATCACTAATCTTTCCAATATTCAAGGCAAAGTTACCTATCATATTATACCCAATGTAAGTTTGAATGGCTGCGCCGGAATTCCCAACGATTATGTTGTGAACATTAATCCTGAACCCGTAGCTTCATCACCACAATTATTTTACACTGTATGTTCAGGAACTTCAACCAACATTCCTCTTTCGTCAACAGTTGCAGGCACAACATTCAACTGGACTGCTTCAGCTCCAGGGGTAATAACAGGATATAGTGACGGAACAGGAAATTTAATCGCACAAACATTGGATAACGGTTCTAATGCGGATCATGATGTAAAATATGTCATCACTCCAACCAGTAATGGTTGCGCTGGAAACCCGATAACAATAACTGTAACAGTTACCCCGGCACAAGTGCTTACCGTTGTTCCTGCAGCACCTACAACCTGTTCGGGGAACAATGTAGTTATAAACCTTATTGGTAATGTACCTTCAATAACTTTTACCTGGACGGCATCAACCACAGGCAATGTTACAGGTTTCAGTGATGGATCAGGTTCAATTATATCGCAAACATTGACTAACCATGATAATGTAACGCGAACAGTGAATTATGCTGTTATCATGACACTTAACGGTTGTAGTTCAGGTGTTACAAATTTTACAGTAACTGTGTATCCCGAAACTTCTGTAACTATCAGCCCTCTTTCTTCGGAAAAGTGTTCTGGTGATGTATTTAATCTGGCGCTCACTTCAAGTGTTGCCGGATCAACGTATTCATGGACGGCGAACAGTATTCCAGGAATCTCAGGTTATTCCGACGGCAATGGAAATACGATTAATCAAACAATATTTAACAATACAACTGCTCCTGCCTCAGTTATTTATTCTATAACACCAACAGCTAATGGATGTCCGGGAACACCTGTAAATTATGATTTAACAATAAATCCGATTCCAATTGTAACACTAAGTCTGGCTAACCAATCCATTTGTAGCGGGACCTCCACCGTACCCGTTAATTTCTCTTCAACAGTCGCCGGAACTACCTATTCATGGACGGCCACTCCATCAGGTCCTGGGATTTCGGGCTATTTAGCTTCCGGGTCGGTACTAATACCTTCACAAACTATTAACAGTACACTTTCAACGCAAGGAACCGTAACTTACGCAGTAACTCCATCGTTTAACGGATGCACTGGCAATATTGACAGCCACATTGCAACGATTAATCCTCTTCCCCGGGTTTCTAACTCACTACTTTCGCAAAGTATTTGCTCAGGAACATCCTCGGCCAATGTTAATCTGTTATCAAATGTTGCCGGCACAAGTTTTACATGGACAGCAGCTCCATCATCACCTGCAATTACAGGCTACATGGGCAGTGGAGGAAACAATATCCCATCTCAGACTATTTTCAACAGCACGCTTGTTCCGGGTTCTGTAACTTATCACATTACTCCGACTTCGAATTTTACACCCTCCTGTGCGGGGACTACATCCGATTATATTATTAATGTAAATGCTGCGCCTTCAATTACAAGTAGCCTCATTGGAGTTGTTTGCAGCGGTCAGCCGCTTAACTATAATATTACCGGCAACCTGGCAGGGGCAACATTTACCTGGTCGAGAGCAGCTGTTACCGGAATCAGCAACCCAACAGGTTCAGCTTCATCGGCTGTTATTAACGAAACACTTTTCAACACTACAAATACCGATATTGATGTTCTATATATACTCACGCCAATAGGCCTTGCGCCTACTTTCTGTAGTGGAGTTCCACAAACCCTGACAGTTAAAGTTCGTTCATTACCCCTGGTTAATGCCGGCCTCGATCAAACGATATCATACGGAGTTTATACAAACCTAAATGGCTCAGCAAGCGGTGGAACCGGGGCATTAAATTACACCTGGACACCGAACTCATACATTAGCTCAGGTGCTGGTACCCTTACACCACAAACTACAAACCTCATCAGTAACCGCACATATACCTTAGCCGTTAATGACGCTACCGGATGTACTGCAAATGATCAGATGACCGTTTTTGTAACCGGAACCCCGGTTGCAGCAGCTCCTACTGCTACTCCTTCAACTGTCTGTGTCGGAGCAAGCTCCATTATTAATGCCAATGCAACCGGAGGTTCAGGAACCTACACATATTCATGGACATCGGTCCCGGCAGGATATACATCGACTGCCCCTTCAATAACAGTATCGCCTTTGGTAAATACTACCTATTTCGTAACTGTAAATGACGGATTTAACACTACATCAGGATCGGTATCAGTAACAGTGAACCCGCTGCCACTCCAATTCGGACTTACAGGAGGCGGAAGCTACTGTTCAGGCGGAACCGGTGTTGTGGTTGGACTGGCCGGATCACAATCCGGAGTAAATTATCAATTGTATAACAATGGGAACCCGGTGGGGATGCCTGTTTCGGGAACCGGAACTTCAATAAGCTTTGGAACTCAGACTTTAGCAGGAATCTATTCAGCAACCGCAACGAGGGCTTCAACCTCATGCACCCAGGGTATGGGAAGCATTGTTTCGGTGTCAATAAATGCTTTGCCGGTTGCAAATGCTGGCGCTGACCAGGTAATTCCGTTTGGAACCAGTACAACTCTATACGGATCAGTTTCAGGAGGATCAGGAACCATAAATTATTCATGGAGCCCATCCGCATTAATTGCAGCAGGTGGCAATACATCATCCCCTTTTACAGTTAACTTGTATTCTAATACGACCTTCACACTTAATGTAACCGACTCCAAAGGTTGCAAAGGAACTGACCAGGTAGCCGTTTCACTCGCCGGTAATGCTATTAATGTTACAACCTCGGCTGTACCAGCTCAAATTTGTGCCGACTTATCCACAACGCAATTAAATTCTTCGGCTACTGGAGGATCAGGAACTTATACTTATTCCTGGACATGTAATCCGGCAGGAAGCCCGGCATGGACTTCTACTCAGCAAAACCCGATTGTATCTCCAGATGTAAATACTATCTATACGGTTACGGCCAATGATGGATTTAATACTGCAATAGCCTCGGTGACCATTGGCGTGAATCCTTTGCCCGCTCAATACAGTGTTACCGGTGGCGGCATATATTGCTATGCTGGTTCAGGTACGGTGATAGGTCTGAGTGGATCTGAACTCAATATTAACTACCAGCTATTGCGAGGTGGAGTCGCCGATGGACCCGCTGTTACAGGCACCGGTAACCCAATAAGTTTTGGAAACCGGACCGCAGCTTTTACCTATACGGTTGCTGCAACAAATAATATTACTGGTTGTACAAATTTAATGAATGGGAATGCAACCATTTTAATTATACCGCCTCCTTCAGCTTACCTGGTGACAGGTGGGGGCTCTTATCCTTTAGGAGGACAAGGCAGAGAAATTGGCCTGATGCACTCAGATAACGGAATCAGCTACCAACTGTACTGCAATAACATTCCTGTTGGAACTCCGATAAGCGGGAATGAGTCTTCACTTAATTTTGGCTTTCAAACCCAACCAGGAACATACACTATTGTAGCAACTGATTCAGCAACCGGATGTACCAATAATATGACCGGAAGTGTTGATATATCAATTCTCCCGCTTCCAAATCAATTTGATGTAACCGGGGGCGGTGCTATTTGCCAGGATGAACCAGGCTTACCCGTAGGGCTTTCAGGTTCCGAAGCAGGCGTAAATTATCAATTGCTTTACAATGGGTTCCCCCTGGGGCCAATCGTTGCAGGAACAAATCTTCCTTTGTCATGGGGCCCTTTCTCCAATGCGGGACTTTATGAAGTACGCGGATTCAACTCTGTATCAGGAGCTTCCCAGATGATGCAAGACAGCGCTGTAATAACTATAAATCCTATGCCCACCATATTCACTGTCGATCCAACCGGATCCCAGTGCCCGGGTACTATCATCCGCCTTAATGGATCGGATGCCGGGTTTACATATTATCTTCAGATGAATGGAATTTCAATTGATACACTGGCAGGCACAGGAACAATCGGATTCCTGAACTTTGGCCCTCAAACCATGAATGGCACATATATGATCAGGGCTGAGAATATTTTGACGGGCTGTAATGCGATGATGAATGGCAGCACTTATATTAGCATAGCACCACAGGTTTATAATGTAATTCCCGCCGGCATCCTTTGTCCCGGACAGGATATAAGTCTCACCGGTTCAGAAACGGGTGTAAATTATCAGCTTCGCTGGAACGGTACATTCGATCTGGGAACTCCTATACCAGGAACCGGATCGGGTATAAGCCTTGGCAACGCAGGACTTCCGGGCCTTTATTCAGCAGTGGCTATCGATGCCACAACCAATTGTGCATCATACATGAACGATAGTGCCACCTTGTATCCAGACCCGACTGCATTTACCATGGTTCCTGACGGGGATGCCTGTGAAGGAAATGTGATTGGACTTAACGGTTCGGAAAATGGGGTTGATTATGTTTTATTACTTGAAAATGCGATACATATTGATACCGTTTCGGGAACCGGCCTTCCAATTAACTTCGGAGCTCAATTAACAGCGGGCAATTATACCGTAATTGCCATTAACCAGACTTCCTACTGCCAGTTCAACATGAACGGGACCACATCTGTAAAGGAAAGCCCGATTAAATACCATATTCTTCCGGCAGGTCTTCAGTGTATCGGAAGTACCATTTCACTTTCGGGTTCACAGGCCGGCGTTACATATCAATTAATGCTCGATGGGTTGTATAACATCGGGTTACCTGTATCCGGAACAGGAAACTCAATTAGTTTTGGAGCACAAAGCCTCAATGGCATTTACACCGTGAGAGCGATAAACGATTTAACAGGGTGCAACTCAATAATGGCAGACAGCACAATATTAGAACCGCTTCCCATTGCTTTTACAACAATCCCGGCAGGCAATCATTGTGCAGGAACTTCTGTTGGCCTGAACGGGTCACAAGTCAACTATAACTATATACTTGTATTAGATGGTGCAATAAATCTGGATACCATTCCTGGTACTGGAAATGCTATTGATTTTGGTGGTCAGACAACAGCTGGAAGCTATTCAGTTGTGGCTTATAACAATGCCTCATTCTGTTCAAGTCCCATGAACGGCAATTCAATTATTGAACCTGCTCCGGTGGCCTTTGCTATGACTCCTGCAGGCATCCTCTGTATAGCAAGTGAAATCGGCCTCGATAATTCCGAAGCAGGTGTAATATATCAGCTTCGCCGCGATGGAATTACCAATATTGGCCCAGCAGTAGCAGGAACCGGATCGTCAATTAGTTTCGGCACCATGAATATCCCCGGGCAATATTCTGTGATCGCAACAAGCGCTCTCAATGGCTGCGTTTCCGTAATGGATGGAAATGCTACATTGAATCCTTTGCCATTGGTATATTTACTTACTCCACAAGGGGAGCAATGTGCGGGGACTTCAATAAACCTGAATGGATCACAGATTGGAACTGATTATGTGCTTCTACTTGATAATAGTTACGCCCTTGATACAATTAGTGGTACGGGCAATGTGTTGGACTTTGGGCCACAATTTGTCACCGGGGCCTATACAATCGAAGCAATAGGCGGGGCAACTACTTGCCAGTCGATGATGGCAGGTTCGGCCCTCTTCCTGGCATTACCAACAACTTTCAATATTACACCTGCAGGCCTTTTCTGTACATCTGCACCAATCGGTCTTGATGGTTCAGAAACCGGAATAAACTATACTCTCTTTAACAATGGCATTTCTACCGGAGTTACCATTGCCGGAACCGGAAACGCAATAAGTTTCGGAACGCAATTGAATGGCAATTATTCGATACTGGCAGTAAATCAGATTACCAACTGCAGTATTTTTATGCCTGGTACTATACAGGTCAGCAATCCACCGATAGTACATGCGGGATCGGATGCTACTATTTGTGCTGAACAGAATGCCATGTTCAATGCTACGGTTATTCTGGGTGGAACAACAACATGGTCAACAAGCGGTGATGGTGCATTTAATAACGTCAACCTGTTGAATGCTGTTTATACTCCGGGTGCAAATGATAAAGCATCAGGAAAAGTTAGCTTGTTTCTAACTGCTGACGGAGCAGGAAGTTGCTCTGCAATTAAAGTAACTGATACGCTTACGCTAACAATCAATCAACCGACGGCAGCAAATGCCGGCGTAGATATTGAAGTATGTGCAGCCAGCGATTATACTATCTCTGAAGCATCAGCCACAAACTTTACCTTCCTGAACTGGACTGCAACAGGAACAGGAACCATCGTTAACCGCAATACTTTAACGCCTACTTATGTTCCTTCGGAAGACGATATTACAGCAGGTTCTATAAATTTAATATTGCATGTTACAGGTAACAGCCCTTGTTCCAACTCGGCAACGGATACCCTTACAATGATTTTCCACCCGATTGTTACAGTGGATGCAGGTCCTGGCGCAATAATTTGTAACTCATGTAAATTTACAGCTAATACTGCATCGGTTCAAAATTCTTCTTTAGTTCAATGGTCCAGCTCGGGAAGCGGGACTTTTGAGGACGCTTCGATAGTTAATGCCACCTATACTCCGAGTATGGTTGATATTGTAAAGGGATCAGTGATACTCACTTTAACGGCATTCAACAATCCTCCATGTGCCTTTGTTGCCGATACATTAACCCTTCATCTTTTATCGGATTGGGGTGTTGATTTTAAATGGGCGCCATCATGCGAGGCAAAACCAGTAACTTTCAGTGTTGATCCGGCAATAACCAACATCGGGGCTATTTCTGAATGGCTATGGGAATTTGGCGACGGAAGCACCTCGGACCAAATGAACCCGACCCATCTTTTCCCTGGCCTTGGCGACTTTGATGTGAAACTTTCTGCAACAGACACTTCTGGTAATGTATATGTAGTATCGCACTTTATAACTATTACACAATTCCCGGTTTCATTTTTCAGTTATAGTACTCCTAATTGTTCTAATGAACCGATGCAATTTACTGACCTGTCGCATACACTATACGGATATATAGCCGAGTGGGTATGGAATTATGGTGATGGTACGGTAAACGACACCATCCGGTTCCCTGATGAACCTAATTTGTCACACCTTTATAATTCACCTGGCAAATACAATGTTACACTTTCAATTATCAATTCATTTGGGTGCATTACTGCCACTACAATACAGGTTGAAGCAATAGAAGCTCCGATCGCGAACTTCCAGTACACTGACAACTGTTCAGGACTGGAAACATCATTTCGGGATGCCTCCTTTGCCAATGGCCCGGGAAATACCGTACAATACTGGTGGGATTTTGGTAATCCTTCAACCGGATCTGATAATTATTCAGACAAATCAGATGCTACTCATATTTTCAGCGCTCCGGGAACCTACCAAGTAATGCACATTGTACGTAATTTCAATAACTGCACTGATACTATTGTTAAACCTGTTGTAATCCTTACCCCTGTTCCTGTTGACTTTGTTCATGATCACACTTGTGTTGATGGTAAAGCAAATTTCGGGCCTGACACCACAGTAATGAATGTTACCAATATCAGCAGTTGGAAATGGGATTTCGGGGATGGAGTTACAAACGATCAGCAAGTTACAACCCATATATACGCAGGACCCGGCAACTACCAGGTGACACTCACCGTAATTGATATTTCAGGATGTACAGCCTCGAAAACCCGAACTGTAACAGTAAACCCGCTGCCTGTTGCCATGTTCAACACAACCCAGCTTCCATGTGTTTATGAACCTGTTCATTTTGATGATATATCCAATACGTATGAAGGTTTTATCACAAAATGGAATTGGGATTTCGGCGACGGTAGCACAAGACAGATCTTTTTCCCGGCAAATCCAGATACGGAACATACTTATTTAACCCCGGGAACATATACAGTAAAACTCACAATTTATTCGAGCGACAGTTGCTCTGCAGAGCGACAGGAAACAATCGTGATCAACCCTGCTCCCGCTGCCGATTTTGATTATACTAATACCTGCCAGAGATCAACTGCACAATTTACTGACCTGACACAACCCGGAAGTGCCGGAAGTTTGAATGGATGGAACTGGAATTTCGGTGATGAACTTTCAGGAAGTGATAACAGGTCTTCCCTTCAGAATCCAACACATATATACAGTGTATCAGGTACATACCAGGTTACGCTAAGCGTTTCATCAGCAAATGGTTGTTCATCGACTGTTGCAAAACAGCTTATCGTAACAGATGCTCCTTTCGTTGATTTTAGTTATGATAATCGTTGTGCCGCTACAAACATTCAGTTTACTCCTGCATCTGCTGTAATTACAGCCGATGTTGCAACCTGGAACTGGTCATTTGGAGATGGGTCAACTTCATCAGAACCTAACCCCCAACACTCTTACCCCACAGCTGGTAATTATATTGTAGCTTTAACAATCAGCACCACAACAGGTTGCCAGAATACAATTTCACACAGCATCATTATTTTGCCTGCTCCTGTAGCCAAATTCATTACAATTGCACCGACCTGCTCGCTTTACCAGGTATCTTTCATCGATCAATCATCAGCACCAACCGGATTAATTGTAAGTTGGGAATATGATTTTGGTGATGGAACCAGTGCAATAATCAATTACCCCGAAAATCCAAATGTTTCGCACACCTATGCTATACCCGGCACTTATATTGCAACACTAACTGTTATAGCTGACAATGGTTGCCAGGCACACACTTCGCAGAGTATTACTATTTTTCCCAGCCCGGCCGCTAAATTCGAGTATGACGCGAGCTGTTTGGGAACTCCAGTTCATTTCAATGACCTGTCGCAAAGCAATCTGGTCTCGTGGTCATGGAATTTCGGGGATACAGATTCAGGCGCCAGCAATACTTCAAACCAGCAAAATCCTGCACACACTTTCCTGCGTAAAGGTAATTACCTTGTAACCTTGCTTGTTAGAAACGCCAATGGTTGTCATGATATAATTACCAGCACCCTCAGTATTTCAGCTAAACCAGCAGTTGATTTCAGTTTCACTAACAATTGCACTTCCGATACAATACATTTCAATAGTTCAGCTTTTGTAAATATCGATTCTACCTCATCGTGGTTATGGAATTTTGGTGACAATTCCACATCGGTTGATGCCGATCCTAACCACATTTATTATACTCCCGGAACATATACTGTTTCCCTCACCATTACCTCACAGAATGGCTGTACCAATTCAGAAACCCATCAAGTACAGGTTTCTGCTGCTCCTATTGCTCTTTTTACTCCCACATTCACCTCGTGCTCAGGTACAGCCGTTCTTTTTACAGACATTTCATCCACAATAAACGGAATAATTGAATCATGGAACTGGAATTTCGGTGATGGCACAATCGTTTCAGTTGATTCTCCGTCGAGCAAAACAGTAAAACATACATATTCATCCGCCGGGATTTACAAAGTTATCTTAACCATCCATACATCTGCCGGATGTTATGCATCTTACAATAAAACGATTAATGTAGGATATGCTCCTGCCGCTTCGTTCAGCTACGTAAACAGTTGCAATGATTCGCCTACCCTCTTTACTGATCATACTGAAAGTACCGGTGGCAACATGATAGTCGGTTGGAACTGGGATTTCGGAGATCCGGCCTCGGGAATAAGCAATCATGCCATCCTTCAAAATCCGCAGCACATCTTCAGTACACCTGGAGTATTCTCTGTAACTCTAACGACTGAAAACAGTGCAGGTTGCATAAGTTCTATAACCCAGACCGTGACCATAGAACCTGAACAGACATTAAACTTCATGGAATCATCATCCTGCAACGGTACACCAGTAAAATTCAATGTTGACCCAACTTTTATCGGCTATACTGAAATCACTTCCTACCTATGGGATTTCGGTGATGGATCAACTGCTTCAACGCTGCCTGAACCTCACCATTTATATTCACACGCAGGGAATTATAACGTAACGCTCACCATAACCAAATTATCAGGATGTAAAATCAGTATTTCACACGTCGTAACCATTCATATTTTACCTCTGGCTCAATTTACAACCAGCGGCAACTGTGCAACTAACGAGATAGGATTCACTGATACAAGTTTCAGTCCTGATGGAGATAAAATAGTTAGCTGGGCATGGGATTTCGGTGTAAACAATCTAACAAATGATACTTCAACAAAACAAAACCCGACATTTATTTTTGAGGCTGAAGGAACTTATAATGTCAGTCTTACAATAACAACCGCTTCGGGCTGCACCGCTTTAAAAATAATGCCAGTGGTTGTTGTTTTCGCTGCTCCTACGGCACATTTTAGTTACGTTGCTGAACCTTGTCACAATGGCTCAGTATTATTTATAGATGAATCGGAAAGTAATCAATCGGCGATTACAGGATGGAAATGGGAATTCACACCTGGTATTTATTCATCCCTACAAAATCCGGTTCATGTTTTCGGGGATACTGATACGTGCTACAATGTGAAACTCACAGTAACGACAGCCAATGGCTGTACAAGCACATTCATTCAGAAAGTGTGTATTCCTACCGGTATAAAAGTTGCAATGAATTACACTCAGTCGTGCAAAGGAGAAACCACATGGTTTACATCTTCCCTTGTTCAGCCGGAAGGTGGTGCTATCGCCTCCTATTACTGGAACTTTGGTGATCCGTCAACTGCTTTTAATAATGAATCCAGAATTGCAAATCCGCAACATTCATTCAGCCAAGCCGGAACCTTTATAGTATCGCTCCAGGTAACTGATAATTCCAACTGCAGTACAACCAGGTATATGAGTGTTACGGTTGACCCTTTGCCAAAAGCAGATTTCAGCTATTCTGGTGGGGTATGTGACAGTCTTGTCAAATTTAATAATGTGAATACCGGAACAAAAATTGTACGCTGGATTTGGAATTTTGGTGATGGAAATAGCAGAACAGTTGAGTATCCTGAAAATCCAAATGTCAATCATTATTACTCATATCCGGGTCAGTATGAAGTGAAACTTATTACCCAAAGTGAGGCCGGATGTTCTGATACTATTTTAAAACCGGTTCGCAGAATTCCTTGCATAGCGGCTGCATTTACAGCAAAAAATCCTGTTGCATGCCAGAAAAGCAGCATGAAGTTCGCTGAAGCGAGTACATGCCAGGCACCTATTGCAAGCTGGCAATGGTTCTTTGGTGATAATACTTCAGTAACATTTACCTCTCCACAAGCGGTTGTAGAGCATACATATTCCACAGCAGGTAACTATACTGTAAAAATGGTGGTGGCCACTGAGATGGTTGGTGGCATGGCTACCGATACGGCAAGCACACAGGTTGCTGTACAACCAGCAGCTAAAGCTGCCTATGCATGGCAGGATGCCTGTATCGGAAACAGTACAACTTTTGAAAATCAAACGCAGAGTAATAATACTACAATTAAAAGTTACGTGTGGGACTTCGGCGATATCAGTTCAGCGAGCAAAAATACTTCTGCAGTAAACCCTGATCATAAATATAGTCTGTCAGGAGAATATAATGTGAAGCTTGTTGTAACCAATACACTTGGATGCACTGATACTGTGGTAAAAAAAATAAACATTTTTGCAAGCCCGTCTGTTGACTTTACCTGGAATAATAATTGTGAAGCCAAACCAGTGTTTTTTACAGGCATTACCGACGCTTCTCCCTCTTCAACTGTTAACTGGAACTGGAAATTCAGCAGTGCCGGAGAAGTACTCGATGCTTCAAACAAGCCTAACTGCAGCATCAGCTTTGCCCACGCGGGAAACTACGACGCCGATCTGAAAGTTACTGACCTCAATGGATGTTCAACTACTATTACAAAGCAAATTAAAATAGAGCCATCCCCCATTGCAGCATTCAACATTCAGGAAAACTATGAAAATACTGCAGGCCAGGTGCTATTTAGTAACGGGACTATTAATGGAACAGAGTACGAATGGGATTTCGGCAATGGGAAAACATCATCGGCTCCAGATCCTGTTATTACTTTTGACAAGGAAGGACATTATACTATACAACTTATTGCATGGAATGGCCCAGGTTGTACTGACACGATGACAATGAAATATGAGTTGATGTACAAAGGTTTATTTGTTCCAAATGCATTCAGCCCCGGGCATATGGATCCAGAAGTAGCTGTATTTAAGCCTAAAGGAACTAACCTAAAATCATATTACTGCGAGATTTTCGACAGATGGGGCAATTTGTTGTGGAGTTCAAGTAAAATCGACAGTAAAGGTTCACCCGCCGAATCATGGGATGGGAAATTGCATGGCGAATTGATGAAACAAGATGTATATTTATGGAAGATTTCGGCTCAGTTTAATGATGACGAAGTTTGGGATGGAAAGAATGCCGGCAATAATGAAAACATGCCACAGAAAAAAACAGGAACAGTTACATTAATCCGATAAAATTTCATAAGAAAAAAAATTGTAATTTTATACACTTATTTGTAATAATTACCAAACATTTCGAATGGCAACTGTTAACAAATAAAAGGACAATCCAATGAAAGAAAGTAATTCACTCAGCGGCCGGTTATTAAAACCAATACTCATACTTATTCTTGCAGCAGTCTTTAGCCAACTAAAAGCACAGGATCCCATTTTTTCACAGTTTTATAATAATCCTATTTATTATAATCCTGGATATATTGGACTTAATCCTGGAATGCGTGCAAGATTTAATTACCGTGATCAATGGACTGGTTTGCCTGTTGATTTTAAAACGTTAAATTTTTCAATGGATATGGCCGAACGCTCTATACCGGGTTCGGGAGGACTTGGATTATTGGTTTCGTCTGACAGGGCTGGTACCGGAATGATAAAATCCAACAACGTTGGTATAGGCACATCTGCCCGAATTCCATTGTATGAAAACATGGTTGCCCAGATGGGCTTTATGCTTTCGTATGCACAAAAATCCGTAAACTGGGACGAATTGGTTTTTACTGACCAGTTGAATGCCCGTTACGGTAACATTTACCAATCGGCTTTCGAATCTCCTACTTCAAACCGTGTTTCGTACCCCGATTTATCCGTTGGAGGTGTTTACCGCTTTATTGAAACAGGTTTACGCTACTCTACAATACAGGGTACCTTCGGAGCAGCAGTTCATCACGTTTTTACTCCAAACGAATCGTTCTTAGGCCTCAATTCACCTTTACCCCGTAAACTTGTAATCACCGGCGATCTTGTGCTCGCTCTCGATCAAGGTCGTTCTTCTTCATACCGATCGAGCAAAAAAAGCAGCGGTTTTAAATTTAATCCGGGATTTCAATATGAGAAGCAGGCACAATTTTCGACTTACACCATAGGGTTGAATATCCTCAAATCAAATATTTATTTTGGCACATGGTTCCGTAACCAGGATTTTAACTTATTTCAGGCTAAAGATGCAATATTCCAGGTGGGCGTTAATGCACCATGGAGTAAAGATACACGTATGAAGATCATGTACACTTTCGATTACATGATTACTGAGCTTCGTACTGCCGGACGCGCTTCACACGAGATATCACTGGTTTTCGAATTTGACGAATTCAGTTTGTTCAGCAGAAGCAAAGTTGGTTTTAATCCTGGTAACCGTGGCAATGGAAAGGAAATGGAGTGTACACCGTTCTGATTTTATTTTTTCTCCTTGAAACCTGCTTCACCTGGCAGGTTTTTTTTAACCCTACCACAGCTTCTTTTCCTAAAAAAAAGAATGGTAGTTGTCACCAAATTTAAATAAAGACTGAACCTACTATTCACCTAAAACTCATAACCAAACCGTTTCAACTGATTTGCATCTTCACGCCAATCGCTGCTTACTTTTAAGCTGAGTTCCAGGTAAACTTTCTTTTCGATAAAAGCTTCAATGTCTTTGCGGGCAAGTGTACCAAGTTTCTTAATGGATTCGCCTTTGTGACCTAGTATAATAGCTTTTTGCGTATCCCGCTCAACGAAAATAGTAGCGCTGATCACCACAATCTCTGGCTTCTCTTTATACGAATCAACTACAACTTCAGCTGAATATGGAATTTCCTGCTGGTACAGCAGAAATATCTTTTCGCGGATCATTTCCGAAATAAAAAAGCGCAGAGGCCTGTCGCTCAGTTCATCATCTTTAGGAAAGTAAGGTTCATTTTCGGGTAAAAGGCGCAGGACTTCGTTGGTAATTTTATCGGTGTTGAAATTCAGTTTAGCCGAAATCGGGATTACTTTGGCATCTGTGAATTTTTCCTGCCAGAATTTTATTTTATCCTCCATTTCTGCCGGTGTGATGGTATCCACTTTATTGATCAGAAATAAAAGTGGTTTCCCGGATGCTTTTATCTTACCAATTACTTCTTCATCAAAACTGGTTTCGTTTGCTTCGGTCATGTATATAAAAACATCGGCATCCTGAAGCGCGGTATTCACGAATTTCATCATCGATTCGTGCAGTTTATAATGTGGCCGAACGATGCCGGGAGTATCAGAATAAACGATCTGATAATCGTCTCCATTTACAATTCCGAGGATGCGATGACGTGTAGTCTGAGCTTTTGGAGTAATAATTGAGAGTTTTTCCCCCATCAACATATTCATCAAAGTGGACTTCCCAACGTTGGGATGCCCGATAATATTGACAAAACCGGCTTTATGAGTCATAAAAAATATATTTGCGTAAAAATTAGGATTACAAAGAAACAAAATATACTTTTGCACTCCCAATTAAGAACGTTCATTGTTTATAAAAATATATTGCGGGGTGGAGCAGAGGTAGCTCGTTGGGCTCATAACCCAAAGGTCATAGGTTCGAATCCTGTCCCCGCTACTACGAAGCCCGAACTCGAAGAGTTCAGGGCTTTTTTATTTTATGACATGCGTCAAGCTTGCTTGTAAGCAATGGAATAAAATAAAAAAGACCAAAGCTCACGCAGTGAGCGCAGGGCTTCGTTGTTAAGCCCTCCCCTTTCAGGATCATAAACTAATCCTGTCCCACAATTTCAGAAATTTATTTTGCATTTTCGGTGCGATACCCGGCAACTGCTTCCGCCGCCATCATCATCTCCCCATCCTTTGCTCTTAACTCCCCCTTAAACGCCCGCTGGCTTAGCGAACCATACAAACTCTCTAACTCCTGCAAACTGATTTGGTATTGGGCTTTAATTACTTCGGTTGATTCAACGATTTGAGCGAATTGGGTTTGGAGTTCGATGGGAGGCTTCGGAACAGGTAAGTTTCTTAATATTTCTAAATTGATATTCTTTTGAGCAGCTTGAGGTGCATTCTTTTCAAGTATTTTTTGGAGAAAACTAAATAAAAAATAGACAAATATTGTATTAGCGTCTTTCTCATTGGTTTTAAATCCAACAATACTATCAGGGAAGCATGAATCAAAATTCAAAATGCTGGTTTTACCAATGTTAGCAGCAATAGTAATACATAAAGTTCCTCTCTTCCACATCTTACTTTGACGCATACCTAACTCGGAGTATGATTGAGTGTACTTATTAATATACAGACCAGCATTTGCAATATCACCAGTTTGGATCAAGGGATATTCGCCACCTAATAACTCAGGTGAATTTCTTGGGCGATTTTTTGAAACTCCTCGATCTAAACTTCCTAATTTTGACAACAATACTTGCTCCCACCTATTATCATTCCTCACCGGATCACCAAACATCTCCAAAAACGTACTTTTTAAAAACTCATCCAACAGCCGGATGCTTTCTTTACGCTGGGCTATCAGGTTTTCAGCCTGGCTAAGGATATTGGCGATATGGAGTTGGTCGGAGATGCTAATCTCGGGTATTTTTAAATTATCTAATGTTCTCCGGTCAATATGCGGAATAGTGGCTCCGGTTGTTTTGCTTCGCAGAGTTTCAAATTTACTTTGTAGAAATTTTCCGATGAATGATGTCGAATATTTTTCGGGTTCTAACTTTCTAAGTAACGCTATTGTGCTACCAATATATCCGGTCTTTCCATAACCAATTGTACCTGCATTAGCACCATCCCAGGCTATTAAAACGTCTTCTTCAGTAGCAAATACTCCTGATTTGTCATTTGTATATTTCAGGTTTTTGTCATTCCTTAAATCGTCAATCTGCAATACTCTGATAGAACCAATTTCCGGAATATCAGTAATATCAGGCTTTCTGCCTTTTTTGATAAGAACAATATTTCCTAATCTTTCAAACCTCATACTGCTCCATTTCTTCATTAATAATTCTTTTCAATGCTTCTTCTGTGGGTAACTGGAGCAGGTAACGGGCTACAAACACTTCCTGTGGCAAACCACCGGTAGCGTAATGCACCAGCGCCTTGTCTTTTTGTGAACAAAGTATGATGCCTACCGGCGGGTTATCGCCTTCGCTCATTTCATTTTCGGTAAAGTAATTGAGGTAAAGGTTCATCTGCCCGGCATCGGCATGGTCGAATTCGCCCATTTTCAGGTCAATCAATACATGGCATTTCAATAAACGGTGGTAAAATACCAGGTCGATCCGGTAATGCTTGTTATTGAAGGTTATACGTTTTTGCCTGGCTTCGAAGCAAAAGCCGCGGCCCATTTCAATCAGGAATTTCTGTATATGATTGATAATGGCTTGTTCGAGGTCGGTTTCGGAGTATTCGGCTTTTTCTTCTATTCCCAAAAATTCAAGAATATAGGGGCTTTTGACTATATCAGCAAATTGTTGTAGTTTTTCGTTTTTCAATTTCGCTAACATGCTTTCCTTGTTCGTACTCAAGCCAACACGCTCGTATAAAAGGCTGTCGATATTTCGTTTCAGCTGGGAAACAGACCAGCTGTTTTTAATAGTCTGTATCTCGTAGAACGAGCGTTTAACGTGGCTATCCAGGCGCAGAAGCTCAATAAAATGAGTAAAACTTAGCCTGTCGATGAGCAAATCCAGCTGCGATTCGGAGCTAACTGTTACTTCTCTGGGTTGTTTTAAAAATGTCTCTAAATTGGCAATGGGTAATTGCCAATTTATAATTCCCTCATTTTCTGCTGTTTGTAATTTGGCAATGGGCGATTGCCAAATCTCCGGGTAAACGGTATAAAACTGACGATAGAGTCGTAAACTCCGTTCCGAAAACGATTTCAAGCCAATCCGGCTCATTCTTTCGGCCAACATAGCTAAAGTTTGCAGTCCATAAGCAGCCCTGTTGTTGCCATCCTGCTCAAATTCCACAATAAAGTTACCGATCAGCCAATTGCGCAGGGTTAATGATTGATTCACCTGTTTGAGTGCATACGACTGAAATTGCAGGTGTAACTGCTGAATTTGCCCGGCTAATAAATCAATGTTTTCCATTTCTGAAATAATATCGTTTCTTTAAGATTGTTATGCTTGTTTCTATTTGGCAGTCGGCAACTGCCAGATTAAAACAGTGTCTAAACCTTGTTAAATTAGCTCTTTTAATTGATTCAATCCAAGGGTAATACTTGATTCTATTCTTTCGAGTTTGGCTATAATCACATCCGGTTTTTCATAAACCACTTCTTCGTACACTTCAACCTTATACTTGCTGATGCTTAAATCGTAGCCATTGGCAACAATTTCCGCTTTCGGAACAAAGAAATATTTAGCTTCCCGGTTCCCTTCGACTCCGCTCAGGGTGACACGATTTTTGTATTGGTTGACAATATCAGGTAAATCGCTGCCACCGATTTTGTTCCGTTTGTCATCCAGTGTGTAGCCATCGGCCTGCATATCGTAAAACCAAACATCGTTGGTTTCGCCGCCTTTGGTAAATATAAGTATGGCAGTACTTACCCCGGCATAAGGTTTAAACACACCGCTTGGCATGGCAATAACGGCTTTCAGTTCGGCTTTGTCGATCAATTGTTTGCGCAAAGTTTCAAATGCCTTGCCACTACCGAATAATACGCCCTGAGGTACAACTACGGCAGCGGTTCCGCCCATCTTAAGCATGGTAAAAATACGCTCCACAAAGAGCAGTTCGGTTTTGGTTGTAGGCAGTTTGAGGCTTTCGTTAATATCGCCTTTGTCGATATTGCCGGTAAAGGGCGGATTAGCCATCACTATATCGTATTGGCTATCCTCGTTAAAACTTTTACTTAAAGTATCCTTGTAGTCTATTTGCGGCTGGTCAATGCCATGCATCATCAGGTTCATAAGGCCAAGACGCACCATTGTGGTATCCACATCATAGCCAAACAAGCTGCTTTCGAGGATTTCCTTTACCTGTTCGGTAAGTACGCCACTCAGGGTGGCACGTTCGAAGCCATCTTCATCCACCATCAACTTACCTGGATCTTTGGAGCGCACCAGCGAAGTGAGAATGTATTGATAGAAGCCAAGAATAAAACCGGCAGTTCCGCAACTTGGATCAGCCATACGCTGTCCGAGCTGAGGTTCGAGCAATTCAACCATCAGTTTAATAATATGTCGCGGAGTGCGGAATTGTCCGTTTTTACCTGCGGTGGCAATTTCGCTGAGCAACAATTCGTAAACATCACCTTGAATATCCTGGAAAGACTGTCCACCTTCGGTAGCATCGCGTTCAATCTCGGTAAAGAGTTGTTCGATAATGTTTATGGCTTCAACCAGCAACGAAGGTTTGGGCATAATAAACACTGCATTCGCCATGGCTTTGGTGAAGGTTGAACCGCCGTTCATTTCTTTCAGGAAAGGGAATACTTTGATTTGCACATGCAAAAGCATTTCTTCAGCCGGTTTCCGTTTGAAATTGCTCCATCGCAATTCGCTTTTTTCTACTTCGGTATCACTTCCAGGTACTTTATATTTTCCGCTAAAGCGCGAAATATAGGCTTCGCCTGTAAATTCAGCATCGCGTTCCCGTTTGGCTTCGAGTTCGTCGATGCGTTTCATAAAAATAAGGTAGGTAATCTGTTCAATGGCAGTGAGCGGGTTGCTGATACCGCCGCTCCAGAAATTCTGCCATAGTTTAGCAATCAGGGATTTTATATTGGAATTGTTTTGTAACATGCTTTAAGCTGCATTTAGTTGTTGGGCGAGTATCAATATTTCGTCAATTTCCTTCGGGTTGAAAACGCCTCGTATGCCTTCGGGATGGATCATTGTAAAAGGTGAATGTATTAAATCTTTTTTTTCTAATTCACCTTTTTCAAACACAAAAGTGCGAAGTAATTCGAGAAACTGCAACTGCCGGCTTGAAAGGTAACTATGTTCTGCGATAAAGCTATCAAATGAAGTGGAAACCGTTTCGGTGTAAGTTTTCAACACTTCGAGCCCTAAAATATGTTTGATAAATTGGGTAAATTGTGCTTTTCGGTTATCGTAAATCCTGCGTAACAGATTGAGAGTAATATGCGGATGTTCATTGTGCAGTTGTTCGGCCAATTCTTCGGCTTCCTGGGCTGTTAAACTTTCGCCATGTTTGAGTTTCTGCAATAAGGGATTACTGCTGGTGAGTTCCTGAATCTTCTGTTCAACCAATTCACGATACCTTCCTACGCTTAATGCTTCGTGTTGCGGGCCAAATTCAATGTATTCTTTAGTGGTTACAATGTCTTTCAGATTGAATTTGGCCGGTCCTAATGGAGTTACAAGCTCAATATACTTCATTAAAGGAGCAAGTTTTTCAATAAGTTCATCAAATTTCTCCTCCGAAATCGTACTCCAGTAATTTTCAGTTTGCGATTTACGGATCAGATCTGCCTGCCGGGCAACCAGGTTTATATCCAACGGGAGTTTACCAATGGTTTCGATAATATAGTTTTTCAGGGTTTCGTATTTCCCCAGCACAATATCATCATTTGAATTTTTCGGCGCCTGGGGAGAATTATCATTCGTTATCCAGGCTAATGAAACCTCAACTATATCTTTTTCAAAAAGCATGGCTTTAAAATCAGTTTCGGAAACTGTCCGGAAAAAAGGTTTTACAACCGACCGGAGAAATTCAATTTTATCTGCAGTCAATGAATCCCAGAAATAATCTTCTTCCAGCCGTTGCATTTCAAACCGTGCATCCCTGATAACAATGGAATTTTGCGGTAATTCAGCAATTTGCTTTTTTAATTTCCGGATTTCACTGCATTGAGTTTCTGTCATATTCAGTTCACCGGCCTTTTCAATTTTATCCAGCCGTAAACTAAACAGGCGTACCGGTAATGGAATCTGAGGTTTAGGCATTTCGCCCCTGGAATTAACCTTGAAATATTCGAAATTATCCCAGCAATCGAGGATCAGGAAAGTATCTTTTTCGGTACACCAGGGTTTCAGTTTCGATTTTTCGAGCAAGCGGGTACCACGACCTATCATTTGCCAGAATTTGGTATAAGAGAACACAGGCTTGGCAAATACGAGGTTAGTAATTTCATGTATATCAATTCCCGTATCAAGCATATCAACACTCAATGCAATTCGAGGCATATCATTCGTCTTGAATTGGTCGAGAAGTCCACCTTTGCCATACACACGCGGATCTTTTGATATGATAACCTTTGATAGTTCACCTTTGTATTCCGGATACAGCGAATTGAAAATCTCATCCATCCTGATTGCATGTGCCATGCTGATGCAAAAGAAAATGGTCTTACCCGGCAATACTCCGTTATTGTCCTTAATGCACTCTTCCATGAACTCACGAACGATCAGCGTATTGGTTCCCCGGTTGATTACCGTTTTTTCAAGTTCAGTACCTTCATAATCTATTTCTTCAATCTGTTTCCCATCGAGTATTAGTTTTTTCTGATCTTCGAGGGTTATGGTACGTTTGTTTATTCCCTGCTCCTGGAATTTTGTTTGAATTTTCATCACCTGGAAGCCGTTCAGGTAACGCGGAATATGTGTTAACGCTTCGTCATACGAATAGGCAAATGTAGGAACACCATCTTCACACTCGAAAAGGTCAAACGTATTGTGGTCGATTACATCAGTTGGCGTGGCAGTCAATCCAAGTGTAAGGGTATTGAAGTAATCCAAAACCTCACGGTACGTGTTATAAATTGAACGGTGGCTTTCGTCAACAACTACGAGGTCGAAAAAATGCGGTGATAGTATGTTTTTTTCATCCCTGATGATGTTGAGCATTGTAGGATAAGTAGAAACATAAATCCTGCGGTCTTTTTCGAAAGCCGTATCATCGGGCTTGGGCCATCGCGGTTCATTAGGTAAGTGTTCTTTAAAAGCATCAAGTGCCTGTGTTTGCAATGCAATTCTATCCACAAGGAAAAGAACACGTTCAGCCCATCCGGCACACATCAGGGCATCAACCAAAGCGATACAGGTTCGTGTTTTACCAGTTCCGGTTGCCATTACAAGAAGAAACTTACGTTTTCGCTGCTCAATCTTCTCCATAATGGAGCGAATCGCACGAATCTGATAATCACGACCGGCGATTTGCGTATTAATCAACTCACCCGCCAGCGATCTCCTTGACTTCCGGAAATACAAAAAGCGTTCGAGATCATCACGTGTCGGAAAACCATACACTTTTTGGGGTGGATAATTCTCCAGGTCCCATGAATATATATCATAACCATTCGTGTAATAACAAAATGGTAATTCCTGGTTATGTTTTTCTTTAATATGATAGCAGTATTGTTTTGCCTGTTCTCGTCCAATGGCAGCATCAACAGAAGTCTTCTTAGCTTCGACTACAGCAAGTATCTTCCCATCTTTACCCAGTAACACATAATCACAATATAAATGTCCCTGGTAAGGTGTTTGAGGATCAGTAACACCTTCAGGAAATCCAACTTTGATATCATGTTCCTCGATAACCTGCGAACGGTCATTAACATCCCAGCCGGATAGCTTCAACTGAATGTCGATAAGTTCTTTCCGGGTATGTTTTTCGGTTTTCAAGCTTTGGATTGGGTATAAACTGGATAAATATGAAGTTGAATATTTATGAATACTGAATGAAACACGACAATTTGTAAGGATTTAGGAATAAAACCTCATCAAATTTATATAGAAATAGGATTGAACAGGCTTAAAAACAATAATATCTAAATAAAAAACCACTTTATTCCCAATATCAATATATGAAGTGGCATTTATTTATAGCTGAAAACAAACAAAAAAGGCCTGAAATGAATGTTTTTCGGCTAAAAACATAGCCAAAACGTGGAATTTAGGACTAAAAAAGGATTTAGTTTTACTTTGCGTTTACTCTAAGTTTCCGATAATAATTTTTTTTATCCAGTTGTGGTAAACGTGTTTACGCTTAGCATTTATTTTTATAGCTTTTAGGTATTAATAATTTCAATGTTTACGTTAAGAAATTAATGAATAATTTTGTTTTACGATAGGACTGTATTTCTGTTTGAAAAAGTATCAGATTTCGCATATCATTAAAATAAAAAAAAATTAAACGGGGGCCGGAAGCTATTTGATTCCCTTTAGACGATATTCTTCTGTTGCTTTATCAGGTTTATAACTAAAAAACTAACTAAAAAAATAGCGAATCATAAAATCCCTTATCCATCCCCCTTTCCATGGCAGGATATTATTTTGATGTGCTGGCATATATTACCACCTGAAGAAAAATTTCTATTTTGATTTTGATTTTGTTCTTTTGTCATGACACAAAAGAACCAAAAAGTCTAGGCTTAATATAAATTTTACACATCTGTACACTCGGTAAAGGCTCGCAAAACAAGGCTTGACACTTTGGGAACATCATCCTGAAAGCTCGTGATCCCGCATTTTGCGGGAACGCACATGCCCACGCGTTTTACCTTCGTCTACAGCTGTTGTAAAATTTCTATTAGGCCGGTCCATACACCCTGAAAATTGTGCTCATGAGCCAAACCCTTGCTTGCTTCAGGCAAGGTTATTACTCAATGTCGCCCTAAGAGTAAATTTTCTTAGAAGGGATCGGCATTAGAAAAATATGTTAGCGGTTCTTGACGGATGTATGTGCGAATGGCTTTGCCCCGCATTTTGCGGGGATACACAGCAACGACAAATTTCTGGATTTGTAAAAATCTTTCATGCCTTGTATTGCGAGAAGATACCTCCGGCATAGAAACGCAACATATTTTTCGAAAGCCTTGAATTTTTGTTACTTTTTGTTCA